>CAJEXI010000030.1:28492-39992 GCA_903994455.1 uncultured Chlorobiaceae bacterium
AGATATGTCGCGTTTTCCTGTTCTGATGAGTAATCCAGATTCAGAGTATCGGTACCGCTACCTCCATAGATCGTATCCGATTGGTGGTGCCCCCCAACCGCAACCACATTGACCGTATCGTTGCCTGCACCGGCATCAATGTAATCACTACCATTCCCTAAACTTATCGTATCATTACCGCTACCGGTACTTATATAATCATCGGTAGTATATGCAGTATTATCAATAACATTTGTGCCATTACCAAGTTGTAAGAGCAATCGTTCCACGCTCGTAACGGTAATACCATCGTATATGTATGCAGTGCCGCTGTTTATCAAATTTACATCAGCATTTTTATCGCTCCAGTCTGCATAGAAAATGTCAGTGCCACCCTGACCGTCGTAGCTACTGCCCGACTGATAGATCAGCAAGTTATTGACTTGTGAACCCTTGAGGTTGATGATCTCAAAACCGGTGGTAATCACATCGGTGTAATAGCCGTCAAACACTGTTTTAACGGCAGATGCCAATGCTGTTTGAATAGCACTCAGACTCGAACTACTATTCAGAGTTGTGAGCGTATTCGTGGCGTTATCGTTATATATTTTATATTCGTAACCATAGAGATATGTCGCGTTTTCCTGTTCTGATGAGTAATCCAGATTCAGAGTATCGGTACCGCTACCTCCATAGATCGTATCCGATTGGTGGTGCCCCCCAACCGCAACCACATTGACCGTATCATTGCCTTCTCCAGCATAAATGTTATCGCTATCCTGACATCCTAAAATGACATCATCCCCTATAGTACCATATATTTCACCACATCCTTGAATAAGAACCTTATCGTCACTTTTAATTACAATAGTTGTTACAGGAGTATTTACCTTAACATTTGATATTAAGGTAAATGTTAATCGTTCATCAGCCTCAGTAAGAATATCACCATTGATATTTAATAGTATTTCTTTTTGGGCTTCACCTTCAGAAAATGTAATACTACCGTCCAAAGGTAATTCGCCAGAAAAGTCATCGTCATCAAGACCTTTACCATACGAGAACTGATAATTAGCTGTTGTAATTCCTGAAATAGTACCTGAGCGGGTAATATGGACAACAACCGTTCGAGTATTGCTATTTCCCTCATTAACAATGCTGATACCATCTTGCTCTTCACCATCAGCGCCTATAATCGAAACAGAGAGATAGGTTGGTATTTCAGGAATAGAAATGGTTGCAGAGGTAGTTGTATTGCCCCAATTGACGAAGGAATTAGTGCCTTCTACATTGTATGCAACATCATGGCTCAATGCCAAAACTTCGGGAAAAAACTCTGCCGTATAAAAGTTTTCTAGTTTCTTAAATAGATATTCACTTTTACCATCATCAAAAAACTTTGGGATTTGTAATCCTAAAACATATCCTTCTGCACCAAGAATTTTATAATTGTATCCAACACTAAAATAAATTCCCGGAGTTATAGTTAGACTACCTTCCAAGGTATAACTACTAGTGATATTCATAGTGCCGGATGATGGCGAAGAAAATGTAAAAGAATCTCCCAAATGCCCTGAATGACTTTCACCTGTATTGGCAGTAAGCGTAACACCGATATCTTCTACATTAAAGGTTACTTTTAATGCTGGAGATAAACCGGCCATAATGTTTAAGCTCAATAAGCCTATCTTGTAATCTGTTTTCAAATCAACACCGAGCTCTTTTAATTTTGCATTATACTCAGCATCTAATAAGCTTATAAGTGGTCCATATACAGGATCATATGTTGAAACAAGAGCCCCAATGGTGTCATCCACATCCAATTCGATGTAAAACATCGGATTCTTTTGATGCAAGGTAATGCTGAAATCAGCTAATGATTCATTTTCAAGAAGAACAGTAGTTGCTGTCCCATCAAGCCCATTGAGATCAATCTTTGATCCAAGTGTGAAGTAAGGGTTATGATACAATGCTCGCTCACCTTCTACCATTTCTGCTGTTTTTGTAAAATTCACGTTTTGGTTTAACACTGCTTTTGGTGAGCTAAGAGCAAGAGTATAAAGATTAACAATATTATCAATGTTTAGGGTGCTATCATTAAACGTATTATCCTCATTAAGGGTACCCCATATTGCAGTAGCCATTGGATCAAGCCCAAGTAAATCATAGTTAAATCCTAAATGGCCAGAAATATCAGCTTGAAAAATAAAGTCCGCACTACATTCAATTGATGGTCCATCAATAACCATAGATGGACTTATAGAAACACCTTGTGAAGTTTTTACAATAAAGTCACTACCGTGTAAAACTGTTGATGGTAAACCAATTTGTGCTTTAACAGGGTAATTCAAATCAAAAACACCGGCACTTAACCCCAATTTGATCGGGATACCAAATTTCAGCTTATTAATATCAAGAGAATAATCGAGACCAATGGTGTTACCGACAATGCTTTCTTCCGGAGAACCAGAAACATCATGAATAGGGTCAAGTTCAAACACCAATTGGTCAAAGGTATGACTAAACACAAAACCTTCTCCGTCATTCCACAAGCTGGCATCATTAACAGTAAAATTGAGGTTTTGTGTCGTTCCAAGAGTTTGGTTGAAATCAATACCATTAAATATCATAGGCATATCTTCAACCCCTCCACTCTCCACCTCGAGCACCCAGTCACCACCAAGCGCAGTCGCTCCGGTAACATCATCCGAAGCCGCCACATCCGCCTGCGTCAACCGCGAAACCGACTCAACAAATGCACGCCCTTCATCACCAGCACCAACATTGCACCCGTACAGCAAAATATCGCCCGGTGGCGACAACGATGAACCAATCTGCGACAGCGTTTCAGTATATGCCGTCAGCGTACCAGCATCCAGCATCGTACTGCCAATAGTAATCGTACCTGGAGCACCGTGCGATATAATTTGTATCGAGCTGTAGTCGTATTTGCCTGCAAGCGACTCTTGCATCTGGAGCAAACCGTCATAACTGGCATCAAGTACCTTATACTCCGTTCCTGCTGCAAATTGCGAAACCAACAAGTCAAGATCGTTGACCCGACTGTCGATGAAGACCATTGTTTTTGCCATGACACCAATCTGTTTAAGTATTTATGCTGTATAACCGTCACGAGCGGGTTGCTGTACTTCCGAAGTGCTTGCCGCTTTGGCTTGTTCCAAGAGTCAGCCCCTAAAGTGAAAT
Source organism: uncultured Chlorobiaceae bacterium (assembly GCA_903994455.1). GTDB lineage: Bacteria > Bacteroidota > Chlorobiia > Chlorobiales > Chlorobiaceae > Chlorobium. Next base: position 31,676 of record CAJEXI010000030.1, read on the forward strand.
GCTTTTCTGTGGGCCATTTGCTCAGGTCTTCAGGCATCCCGATTTTAAGGCGGTGTCCTGATTGTTGACCTGTAACTCTATATTTCAGAAAGCACTCAGGATTTATACCTTCTGCTGTTGCAGGCGTTCGCCAAGCCACACTTTTATCACTGACTGACGAGATACTCCAAGACGTGTTGCCTCTTTATCAAGCGAGTCAATCATCCACACTGGAAAATCAACATTGACCCGTTTATGTTCCTGTTGTATCCGTCTTGCTTTGCTCAAATCAAGGCAGGGGGTGATATCTCCACTTTCATCAAATGCTTTGTCAAACTCTTCTGCTTTCATAAACTGTTGCACTATCGTCCCATAACCGCTGAGCCTCAACAAAGTCAATGCCGTGTTTCGCTTTATGTGCTCTGCTTTTTCAGGATCAAACTCAAATTGCATGATGTTCAATATGTTGCATTGTTACGTCACAAATATAAAGAAAAAGAGCAGAAAGAGAGCGTCGCTGACAGCTATCCCTATGCGCATCCCATGTTCCACCAACCGCTTGGCAACATCAAGTTTTCTCATATCAATTCCAATCTCAATACTCTTCTCCTTGCCCTCCATACGCCCAAGTTCATACAATCAAGGCCGAGGCATCTGCGACACAATCGTCATCAAAGCAGGAAAAAGCTGACCGTCAGTACCAGTGCAAACATGGAGAGCGAAATGGTGAAGAGGCGATACCAGCGCTTGTAATCAGCGATGGAACATGGGTAGCTGAGTGTGCGTATGGATCGGGTGATATAACCAAGGGTGAGGGCAACCTGAACCACAATCAGGGCGATTTTTACAAACACCCAGATCGTCCAGCCGTGATAGAGTGCTGCCAGCAGGATGCCGGTGACAATGACCATCTTGAAACCGGTGTCGGCAACTTTGGTTTCAAGCTTGATGTACCGCTGGAGCAGTGAGCTGTATTCGGCGGTATTGCCTGCGTTACCGGTGAGTTTGTCTTCAATGGTTTTAAGAAAATAGATTGAGGCAAGCACTGAACCGAACCATGCAGCAAAAGAGGTGATGTGCAGAAAGCGCAGCAGGGTATGAAGAATTTCCATAGTTTCGACTTATGATGGATGTTCAGGACAATTTTTGACAACATAACCATTTCTTGCAGCGGTTGTCAAGAGAGAACCCACGATTCCTCGCGCTTGTTTATTAACCTGCGCTGAAGTAGCTTCTTTTTCAAAAAGCGGCTATTTGTTAGTCGCTGAAACCTGATTAATTGTCGCTGAAGATCTTATGAGCAAAGCAGAGGGCACCACCCAGAAAGAGCACTCCCCAATGATGCGGCAGTATCTGGAAGTTAAGGAGCGGTACCCCGATTTTCTGCTGCTCTTCAGGGTTGGCGATTTTTACGAAACCTTTTTTGATGATGCCGTCACGGTCGCAACCGCACTGAACATTGTGCTCACCAAGCGCACCGTCGATATCCCCATGGCTGGCTTTCCCCACCATGCCAGCGAAGGGTACATTGCCAAACTGGTGAAAAAAGGGTTCAAGGTGGCGGTCTGTGACCAGGTTGAAGACCCCGCCGATGCAAAGGGGATTGTCCGCCGCGAAATCACCGATATCATTACTCCGGGTGTCACCTACAGCGACAAGCTGCTCGACGATCGGCACAACAACTACCTCTCTGCGGTTGCTTATGTCAAAGAGGGGAGAACGCTGCTGGCCGGGGTGGCCTTTATTGATGTCACTACGGCTGAATTCAAGATTGCCTCATTGCGCCCCGAAGAGCTCAAGGATTTTCTTCTGTCACTTCACCCTTCGGAAATTCTTGTCTCCTCCACTGAGAGAGAACGTGCCGGACTTTTGAAAAAAGCGCTGCCTCCCGAGACGCTGGTGACGGAGGTTGAGTCGTGGATGTTCAGTGAAGAGCAGGCGCAGGAGGTGCTGGCGCGGCAGTTCAAGACCCACTCGCTGAAGGGTTTCGGCATTGAGGGCAACCGTGCAGGCAGGGTGGCTGCGGGCGTGGTGCTCCAGTATCTTGAGGAGACGCGGCAGAATCGCCTGCACTACATTACTCGCATCGGTGAGCTGCACAATGCCGAGTACATGACGCTCGATCAGCAGACCAAGCGCAATCTAGAGATTATCTCCTCGATGCAGGATGGCACACTGAACGGGAGCCTGCTTCAGGTGATGGATCGCACGCGCAACCCTATGGGCGCGAGGCTGATTCGCCGCTGGCTTCAGCGACCACTGAAAAAGGTTGAGGAGATCAGGCTGCGCCTCGATGCGGTTGGAGAGCTGACCGAGAACCGGGCGTTGCGGGAGGGGCTCAGCGAGCAGATGTCGGCCATCAACGATCTTGAGCGCTCGCTTGCCCGAATTGCCACGTTTCGCACCATTCCACGGGAGGTTCGCCAGCTTGGCCTCTCGCTCTCTGCCATTCCGAAGATTCAGGAGCTGCTGCATCAGGCTGGTTCGGCCCGGCTGGGATCGCTGGCGTTTACGTTGCAGCCGCTGCCGGAGCTTGCTACGCGAATTGATGAGGCGATCGATCCCGAATCTGGTGCCTCCATGCGTGATGGCGGCTACATCCGCGCAGGCTACAATTCCGAACTTGATGATCTCCGCTCGGTTGCCTCGACCGCCAAAGACCGGCTCCTGCAGATTCAGCAGGAGGAGCGGGCCGCCACCACCATCTCGTCGCTCAAGGTGAGTTTCAACAAGGTGTTCGGCTACTACATCGAAATCAGTCGCGCCAACAGTGACAAGGTTCCCGCCTATTACGAAAAGAAACAGACCCTTGTCAACGCCGAGCGCTACACCATTCCCGCATTGAAAGAGTACGAGGAGAAGATTCTCAACGCTGAAGAGAAGAGTCTGGTGCTCGAAGCGCAGCTCTTTCACGACCTCTGCTTTCTTATTGCCGAACAAGCGTCAGGAATACAGGAAAACGCCGCTCTCATCGCTGAAATTGATTCGCTCTGCTCTTTTGCGCTCTCTGCGGTTGAATACGGCTACTGTAAGCCGGAGATTATGGAGCATGAAAAGCTCTTTATTGTTGGTGGTCGTCATCCCGTGCTTGAAAGAATGATGAGCGCGGAGGAACCCTATGTGCCAAATGACTGTCACTTCGATGAAAAACAGAAGATGCTGATGATTACCGGTCCCAACATGGCGGGTAAAAGCTCCTTTCTGCGCCAGGTGGGGCTGATTGTGCTGCTGGCACAGGCGGGGAGTTTTGTTCCGGCGGAGCGGGCGGAGATTGGGCTGGTTGACCGCATCTTCACCCGGGTCGGCGCTTCCGACAACCTTGCCTCCGGTGAGAGCACCTTTCTTGTTGAGATGAATGAGGCGGCCAGCATTCTCAACAATGCCACCTCCAGAAGCCTGTTGCTGCTCGACGAGATAGGTCGGGGAACCAGCACCTTTGACGGCATGTCCATTGCTTGGTCAATGAGCGAATATATCTGTCGGTCAATTGGCGCCAAGACCCTCTTTGCCACCCATTACCATGAACTTGCCGAACTGGAGAGCCGCCTGCCGGGCGTGGTGAACTACAACGCCACCGTTGTTGAGACTGCCGACCGGGTGATTTTTCTGCGCAAGATTGTTCGTGGTTCTACCGACAACAGCTACGGTATTGAGGTGGCCAAAATGGCGGGAATGCCGGTGGAGGTGATTACCCGCGCCAAAGAGATTCTTGCGGGGATGGAGAAGCGCGACATTGAGATTCCTCCGAACCGTCCACCCAAAATAAAAAGTATGCAGATCAGCCTGTTTGAAGAGGCCGACAACCAGCTTCGCAAAGCCGTTGAGTCGCTTGATCTCGACAGGCTCACTCCGCTCGATGCCCTGCTGGAGCTGAAGAAGTTGCAGGAGCTGGCCCGGAACGGGGGAGGCTATTGATGGCGGTGGCAGGGGAGAAAAAGGTGCTGCTGATTTTTATCCAGGCCGACAGCGGTGTTGATGGCGCGGCTTCGCTCGACAGCGCCTCAGCCAAGCGCAGCCTCTTCAGCTCATTGAAAGATAGCGCTCTGAGCAATATCATCCGGCGGGCACAGTTCGCCATTCCTCCGCTGGCGCTGATGATTCTCAGCTCCCAGAAGGTTCCAGGAGTGAGCCAGACCTTCTGCGACCTGCGTTTCGAGAAGCTGCCGCTCGACCAGCACTGGGACATGGCTGGTATCAGCGTGCAGACCGGCGCCGTCAGGCCAGCGTTTGAGCTTGCCCGTGCGCTCCGTTCCAGAGGCATCAAAGTGGTGCTCGGTGGCCCTTACGTTTCCATCTTCCCCGACCAGTGCCGCGATCATGCCGATGCTCTGGTCATTGGCGAGGCCGACGATATCTGGCGCGAGGTGCAGGAGGATCTGCTTGCCGGAGCCCTCAAGCCGGAGTACCGGGTTGCCGCCTTCCCTGACCTCTCGATTGAGCGTGTTGTAGAGAAGAGAGCGCTCGACATCAAGAGCTACTTCACCACCAATGTGGTGCAGACTACCCGTGGCTGCCCCTTCAGTTGCGACTTCTGCAACGTCCACGTCATGAACGGCCACCGTCTACGCCACCGAAGCATTCCCGCCGTTCTCAGGGAGGTTGAAACCTTCCTGAAAGAGGACAAACGGATCTTCTTTTTTCTTGACGACACCATCAACGCCGACGAAGAGTATGCCGAACAGCTCTTTCGCCAACTGGAGCCCTTCAGGATCAAATGGGTAGGCCAGGCCACCACCGCCCTTGGCGAAAAGCCCCGACTGCTCGATGCCTTTGCCCGCTCCGGCTGCGGCGCCCTCCTGATCGGCATTGAGAGCCTCACCGACGGCAGCAACCATGCCCACAAGAAGTTCCACAACCCCGCCGCCCGTCAGGTGGAGTGCATCAAGCATATCCGTCAGGCAGGGATATGCGTTTATGGCAGCTTCATCTACGGCCTCGACGAAGACACGCTCGAACTTCCCGCGCAACTCGAAGCCTTTATCGAAGAGACCGGCGTTGATGTACCCGGCATTAACTTGCTGCGCCCCATTCCCGGCACCGGCGTTTTCAACCGGCTGGCACTCGAAGGACGACTGCTCCATTCGCCGGATGACCACGATGCGTTCAAGTTTTCATGGGGGCAGGAGATGCTCTACAAGCCTCTGCGCATTCCGCTGCAGGAGTTCATTCCGAGTTATACGGCGCTCACCAGCCGGGTGTTTACGGTGCAGAATGCTGTGAAGCGGGCGATGCGTGCGCCCCGGCTGCGGTCGGCGGTACTGATGTTTAACCTGCTCTACGTGCACATGTACGGGATGGCGCGGAAAGATTTGCTGCGGCAGTTGCGGGGGATGGGGTGAGTGTTGGTTGTGTACTACCGGAGCAAAGGAGTGACTTGCGCAGGAACCGTTTTATTTTTTCAGTAACCAAGCAAAGGAGGAATATGATGATGCAAAAGAACCCGGAACTTCCTTTACAAAAACCTGTTATGATGCACTATCAGATTAATCGAGAAGAAAGGCACTTCGGTTTTCTATTCCTTACAGCCATTGTTTCAAATCCACTGTTCAGAAAGGAGTTGTTTGATCTCCTCAACTCTCGTTCTGAATTACACCTTGATGCTGACGAATTTGATGTCTACGCTGAGGTTGCCATTTTCCGAGATCAGTGGAATAGTTTAGGAGATCATACAAATTATACTGAAGCACTCCATGTTCAAAGATTGAATATGTTGAAAGGAATTCTCAGTGCGATGAATATTGACCCGTTACTCGTATCTGAATACGACCTATTTTGGACAGGAGAAATTGGTAGGAGCAAGCTGTGGTATCCAGGGAAATGGTCGAAGACCAAGATTGAAGAACTCGAAGCTAAAATTGTAACAGGAACTGTAAACAAGCCTCTATTTCGTTGTCGTTGGCTTTGCAATGCCAAGCCCGATATCATGATCCATTCTGGGGAAAATATCTTGTTTATTGAAGTTAAGGTCGAAAGCGGAATGGGTTCAAGTGAACAAGGATATAGTCAAGAGCAGACTCAGAATGATATTATTGATGTTGGAATAAAGGTTATTGACTGGATGCGTCAGGGCCATGTTAAGAGAATAAATTTGACTCACCTTGCAGAGGAAAAAGACATCGACTGGAAGGAGATCACTGACATTTATAGTAGAACGAAGATTCAATCTGATATAGGTGCGGATATGCTTCATCGGCATTTTCAGAATATGCCAAAACCAAAAAAGCTGTAAAGATTTATGAAGAGACGCTCAATGCCCTTCGGCCTACTCAGTCTACCGGTTATGCAGGGTCGCACACCGATGTTTTTGTAACGAGCGACCCTCTCTGTTTCAAAAAAGAGTGTCGTTTCTCAGCACGGATTAAGGTCGCCGAGTAGCGCAAAGCGCGTATCGAGGTGCCCGACAGGGTGTCCACAGGATTTGTTGCTATTGGTGGAGTTATGCTGATCAACATGGCAAGGTTAGTCGTGTGTTACCCTGCAACTTTACAGAAGACTGCAATGAGAAAGCAAACCAGCAGTGCCTTCTCTCAGCTTTCAGTCAGCACTTTACACACCCGAAGCTGCTCGATTTTACTGAAAGCACGGTCTTCAGTTAAAAACAGATATTGCGATTCGAGTGACAGGCAACAAACGGTCTGCAAGGCATCAGGGGTTTTCAATCCGAAGGTTGCACGAATTCTGGTTGCAATCTCAAGTACGTTTCTTGACAGATCAACAATCTGTAAGCTATCTGTTGAAAAGAAATCGTTATACCAAATCCCAAGAGTTCCGCTCATTGGCGATTTGCCGGTCAATCTCCTCTTTTGACCGCAAGCCTGCTGGCTTATAATTCATAATCCAGTGTGCAGCGCCGGGATTTTGCTTGCGTGATTGTGTCTGTATGAGATGTTGATACTCAGATTCTCGCAAAATAACAGCCGCTGGGTTGTTGTGTTTCATGATATGTACCGGCCCGAAAGCAAGAGCCTCTTCTATAGCCGCTATACCCCTGCGTTGAAGATCGACTGTCGTGAGAGTGTTCATAGGGGTTTCATCGTTGATGAGTGCTTGTTGAGCGAGTGGAATTTAACGATTTTTTCCCACTTGTTGCTTGTACATAACCATCAAAAACCTGTTTGCCAAAGTTGTTCATGTTGAGAATTAAAGTCGACGTACAGTTTAATCTCAGCACTGATGAATAGACGTGAGCAGGAGCTGTTATTTTTTTCGATTTGTCGTATATTGACACTATGAAAAAGAAGCGGAACACACTTCTGGCGAGAATAAGAACGCGTGTCAGACGTAAACGTTGGAGTGTCATTTTACGTTCTGATTTTCAGGATCTGGGTGATTATGACCAGGTTGGTCGTTGTTTGCTTGTTCTGGTAAGAGAGGGTACTCTTGTCAAAATAGGGCAGGGGATATACGTTCGCGCAGTAGTCTCTCCTTTCGATAATCGCCCGGTACTTCCAAAAAGTCTCAATACTCTTGCCGAGGAGGCTCTGAAACGGCTTGATATACCGAATGCGCCGACGAGTATGGAGCGCAGCTATAACGAGGGCAGAACAACTCAGGTTCCTGCTGGCAGAGTTATTGGTGTTTGTAAACGAGTTCGTCGGGTCATCGGGTTTGATGGCTATAGCCTGATATTTCAGCGTACCACATGAAAACATTTCCGCCGAAAAAATCAGCGGTTGAACGGGTTTCCGGTCTGCTTGTCACCGTCGACGAAGCGTTTATCGAAAAGGATTGGTATGTGGTACAAGTGCTCCGATTGCTGAACGATATGCAGACGCATAATTTTCAGATTGCTTTTGGTGGAGGTACGTCGTTGGCAAAGGCAGGCATTATCAAGCGTTTTTCTGAGGATGTAGATTTCAAAGTTACCATTCACCCTTTTGGGCATAAGTATTATCGGGAAGCTCGTAAAAAAATTATCGCAGCCATTGTCGCTGAAGGGTTTGTTCTTGTTGCAGACCCAAAAGTTTATGATGAAAGCCGATTTTTTTCGATTGAAGTAGATTATGGCTCAACTTTTGCGAAACACTCGCGATTGAGAACACATATTCGTATCGAAGTCCGTTTTGGATCAACGCAATTGCCTGTTGTTGTAGTTGAAAAGAGTGCGCTCGACATCAAGAGCTACTTCACAACCAACGTGGTGCAGACCACCCGAGGCTGCCCCTTCAGTTGCGACTTCTGCAACGTCCACGTCATGAACGGCCACCGCCTGCGCCACCGAACCATCCCCGCCGTTCTCAGGGAGGTTGAAACCTTTCTGAAAGAGGACAAGCGGATTTTCTTCTTTCTCGACGACACCATCAACGCCGACGAAGAGTATGCCGAACAGCTCTTTCGC
>CAJEXI010000031.1 GCA_903994455.1 uncultured Chlorobiaceae bacterium
TTTTTTTTTTTTTCAAGCAGAAGACGGCATACGAGATAGCGTAGCGTCTCGTGGGCTCGGAGATGTGTATAAGAGACAGTTATTTATCAAATCTCATTTTAAAGCGATTTGGCTATAATATAAAAGAGATTGAAGGTTTGAAAAATAATACAATCAAAGTTCCTCCATTTTGGATTGATATGTCAAAGCTGTTTGAATTATATGTGTTCGGCTTATTAAAAGACAAATACAAGAATAGTTTACTGTTTCAAGTTCAAGGGACTTATGGACAACCTGATTTTTTACTTGTTACCGAGTCGGATAAAATAATAATTGATACAAAATATAAAAGAAAGTATCAGCAAGAGCAGTATTTCCCAGAGGATATTAGGCAATTAAGTGGTTACTCGCGAGACTTAAAGATTTTAAAACGCCTTGGTTTTGTTAGTGAGGAAGAGCAGAATATTGCTGTAGATTGTTTAATAATATATCCTGACCAAAATGCTTCTGAGAACTTGGATGACGATTTGAAATCTGACAAAATAAATGGATTTTCAAGATTCTATAAAATGCCGATTAAATTGCCAATAATTACAAATTAACGACATGAACAACAAGAAAATAAAAAAAAGAACGAACGCCCAACACGCGGTCATACAAAATTGGGGTTTAAGTGGTTAGGCAAGTACAGCTCTCGCTGGCATGTTTCTTGTCGGCGGATAGTTTCGCTTCCACGTTTTCCCCAACTTTGCATACCGCCATCCGTTAAGTTTAACTAAAAATACTAATAACCATAAATTATAAATAAGATGAGATTTACATTTACACCAGACCATATTGCAATAGCTGACTTATTTGGAAGCAATATTAGTTATATCGTACCGGAATATCAGAGACCGTACTCTTGGGACTGTATTGGTAAAAGCGAACAAAATAATCAATTAAACGTAATGTGGGATGATATAATTGAATTCTTTCATAGCGATAATACGGGTGAATATTTTTTCGGCTCAATGGTCATGATTGAAAAAGAAAGCCGGCTTTACGAAGTGATTGATGGACAACAAAGGCTAACAAGCCTTGTAATTCTCTTTGTTTCAATAAAGTGTTTTTTAAAAAAGATAGCTGACAATCAAATACCGTTAGACGGGAGTAGTTCAGAAATAGAAGAGTTAAACTCATTTCTTCCAAAAGCAATTGAAACAATTAATGATGTTATTTTTAACAAAAAAACACTTGGATTGATTGCCGAAAAGAAAGTGAAAATTGAAAAAAATGCCGAATTTGATTATGACAAAATACTAACAAGTGTAATGGAATGTTCTGCATTATTAAACTTAAATACCGCAAATGAAGAACAAGAAAAAGTATCTAAAAGGTACTATTCTAATCGCGATTTTTTTATAAAAAAGATTGAAAATACTTTCCTTGATGGAGTAAAATTTACAAAGAATAATGCGATTGCACTTGATAAATTTACAGAATTTCTAAAATACAAACTTTCTGTCGTTAGAATAATTGCACCCGATTTTGATGTTGCTTATCAAATATTTGAAATTTTAAACAACAGAGGATTACCGTTGTCAAATAAAGACCTTTTTAGAAATTTTATTATACAACAATTTTCAAAACTTAAAGTTGAAAAACCAGACAGGTATGCTCAAATCAATCCAAGCGAAAAATGGAATGAATTAGAAAATAATTATTCGCTAACACAAGACTTTATTGGTCGTTGGGTCGAAAGTAAAAAAGCCGGACAACAAAAGTATTCTGCATTTAACGATTTAAAAGAGTTATTCGAAAAAAAATATACTGACGATATTGATAAGTCAAAAGTCGAGAAAATCTACGAAGATGTTAAGACTGATTTAGGATATTATTCTTTAATTATTGATGAAACAGTAACAGATTTACTTATACGAAATAAGATTATTTTTCTTTTAAATGCAGGGAATGTTAGATATTCAATCAATTTACTATTGGCTCTTTTTCGTTGTTGCAAATATACCGGCTATGATAATGTAGATATCTTAGATTTCATAACCACATATGAACAATATTTTACACATACGCTCTTGTCTAAAAATCAACGTTTCACAAGTAGTTCAATCTATAATGCAATCGTTGCACTTAATAATAACGATGTTGTAAAAGCAAAATCTGAATTTGTAATTACAGATGAAGAGACAGAAGAATTAAGACAGCTTATTAATAGTGATTTTAAAGATAATACCACAGCAAAATTATTTATTTCAAAATACATTTGGTACAAAGACAGTAATATTGATGATGTTATTTCTCATAGGTTAGATTTCGATAAAGCTACATTAGAACATATTTTACCACAAAATCCTGCATTGGGAACTAATTGGCGAAATGATTTTTCCGAAGTTTTTAGAAAGGAAACGACTTATAAACTTGGTAATATGACACTATTAACAAGAAGATTGAATTCTTCTGCAAAAAATAATGGTTTTAGCATTAAAAAAGAAAAGTACAAAGATACCACACTTTGGGTTACGCAAAAATTAACTGTTGATAATTTAGTTATTGATGAACTTTTTTTTCAAAATAGACAAAAAGACATTGTTGAAGCAATTTATGCAGATTTGAAAATAAATATATAAACTTAACATGGTATATGCGATAATTTTAAAATTTGGTTTGCCGGAGGCGCAACACAAACCAAATTTTAAAACTACGCATATACCTTTACGTTAAGTGCAATTAGAGGAGGATGAAATCATGAACTTGCAATGACCACAATGCAGAGTTAATTTTCTACGATACAAACCAACCAGTAGAGGCCTGCCGAGAGGCTCCAAGACTCGATTCGCGGGGCACGTTGCATCATGTGATTATCCGGGGGGTAGAAAAAAGAGAGATCGTTTCCGACGATAAAGATCGGTGTGAACGGAAAACAAGAATAAGCCAAAAACGGGAGATAAGAATCACCCTGGGTTAGCGTAAACAACATCAGAGCTAAGAGGTCACAGTTCAAAACGTTAACCATCTACAGCAGCGTTAAAGAACCTTCCCGATATCCTGATTGATCCATTTATCGAACATCGTTCATACCCTCCTGATCGGGATTGTCACAGTGCCCGGTAAAGCCTGCAGCCTCTTCCAGTTGCCTTTTCAGCTCATCTTTTGATGGGCAGATAGAGCTGATACTTTGAGGCGAAGATATTTGAATCCTTGGGAAGTGTCAGTTCAACCAGGGCATCATGCTTGCGATGGCACAACAGAATGCCAATGGTCGGCAGTTCAGCCTCCGTTTTAACATAGCGGTCAAAGTAGTTCACATACATCTGCATCTGCCCAAGATCCTGATGCGTCAGCTTGTCGCGCTTGAGGTCAATGAGCACATAGCAGCGCAAGAGCCGATTATAAAAAACCAGATCAACATAGAAGTGGTCGTTATCGAAGGTGAACCGTTTCTGGCGAGCCTCAAAGAGAAACCCTTTGCCCAGTTCAAGCAGGAAGTGTTCGAGGTGGTCGATAATGGCCGTTTCAAGTGCATGTTCCGAATAAGCACTTTTTTCTTCCAGATCCAGAAACTTAAGCACAAAGGGGTTTTTGATCACATCCGTCGGTTTTTCAATAATCAGCCCCTTCTCTGAGAGCTGCCGGATTCCCTCCTTGTCACGACTGAGAGCCAGCCGTTCATAGAGCGAGACCGATATCTGTCGCTCAAGCTCTCTGGCACCCCAACGCTGGCTTCAATTTCGTAGAAGCGGCGTTCATCAGCGTTTATGATAGTCAGCAAAGCAACGTAATGCGTCCAGCCGAGAGAAAAGTAACCTGCCAGTTTTGCGGAGAGTTCCTGAAGCATTTTGGGAGCAATGGCAGTGGCATCAAAAGATATAACAGGCAGTGCCTGTTGAATCTCCGGCAAAGCAATTCGAGCATCAGAAGATTGGGCAGGCACTGCCGGACCAATCTTTTTGTAAGCCAGATAAAAGGTACGGCACTGCCTGAGGCTGGTCGACGAGATACCTTTCAATCCAAGGGTTTTGAGCTCTCTGGAAAGCTTGTCGATAAGACGTTTGCCATAGAGTTCCGCACGTTCGGCACTGCCCTGCTCAAACTCGACAATGTACCACCCGAAAAGCCAGTTCCGGATCACGAGAGAGGTATCGACCGAGCGGGCGGCTCTTTGCTGCAACTCAAGGTGGGTCTCTTTGAAGAGGGCAAGTAACTGTTGATAGTTCATGAGCACTGATCTTTAAACTACAGATGCCATCTTTGGTGTTACAGGCTTAATCGTGTTTAAGAGTTTATCCTCCGATTTTTTAGCATGATAGAGATCCCATCGTTGTTGGATATTCATCCAGTAATCAGCCGACATGCCAAAAAATTTGGCTAACCGTAAGGCTGTTGCCGGTGTTACACCCCGTCGGCCATTAATAATTTCATTGACCCGCTGATAAGGAACATGGATAGCGTCGGCTAACTGACGCTGAGTGATTTCCATAGGGTTCAAAAATTCCTCCAGCAGCATTTCTCCCGGATGAGTCGGTGCCCGATGTGTTGGTATGCGTATCATAGTCGCTTTTTGTTGGCTTTTAATGGTAATCAGCAATTTCAACATCCCCAAGCCCAATGGAAGACCATTGAAAGCAGATTCTGTATTGGTCATTTAACCGAATACTGAATTGTCCTTTACGATCGCCGGACAAGGATTCAAGACGGTTTCCCGGAGGAATGCGTAACTCGTCAAGGGTAAGAACAGAATCAAGCTGATCAAGTTTTCTTGATGCCTGTTTCCATAATACTGAAGGGCAGATTTTTGCCGCCTTTTTTGTCGGATTTCCGTTAAAAATATCCTCAGTTGCCTGACTCTTGAAGGACTGTATCATGTTAACACGGCTATCATGTATTTTTGTTTTAAATTAAACAAAATCAGGAGATACTCAAATGAGAAATCGCCCATGAAGCATCGTTGGAAGGGCAGTTCCTGAGCCATTTTTGGAGCATTGAGAGTGGCATCAAAAGAGGTAACAGGCGCTGCCGGACCAATCTTTTGGAACTCATTCTGCCTGCTTTCAGATTTTGCAGGCACTGTCTGCAAAATTCCGGAAGAGGTGAGTTAGAATTTACAGCAGAGCGCGAGGATTCGTTCTGAACAGCCCTTGAGCTTCAACTGAGCTGCGATTTACCACTCTGCGTTCAGATACTTTTTGAGCTGTCCCGGATTCAGCACGTCATAAGCGATGATACCCCTCTTCTGCAAGGGAGCGATGTTCTTGCCGACCCCGTCGTCGAGTTTTGGATCGTACCCTTCGGAGAGCAGTTCGTCAATTTTTTTCTGAGGCCTCAATCTCCTTGAGCTGATGGAAGATGGTATCTTATTTCAATTCAATGGTTTACGTTTTAAGTATCTGAGTATTATCAGGTTAGTAAATCTTTATGCGCTGATACATTTTGTTACCTTACGAACGAACATTCGCTACCAAACCCGCAAGCATAAAACAAGCGTTGAAGGCCCGTCCGCCATCAAGAAAAATTATGGTGACAGGGCAAAAAAGCTGTCGCTTCGCTTGGATGATCTTGCTTCGGTTGTAAATCTTGAGGCTATGCGCTCATTTTCTTCTGCCCGTTGCCATGAATTGACAGAAAACCGGCAGGGGGAATTGGCGATTGACCTCACACCAAACCATCGTATCATTTTTCTGCCTGACCATGATCCTCTCCCCCGAAAAGAGTGTTGATCTATACAGGGAAGGGTGAAGAGCCGAAGCTTGAACCGTGAGTTCTCATTGAACAGCCGGAATACAGTTATGGCGATCCCAATACCGGGACTGATACCCATTTTTATAGTGCGAAAAAGAAAGCAGAGAAGACTGGCTATATCGGCTTGCCAGCACGGAGAAGATTTTGCTTGTTGACGAAGTAATACGTTATATTAGGCGGGGAGGTGATGTGACCAGTATTCCAATTTCCTGAACAGCGTCATCACGCTCGATCCCTCACCAAAAGGCTTTTTTGGGAAATTTCTATACACACAAGCTATGCCTTTAAGGGAGTTGATCAATATAATAGATTAAGGATTTATCGTGGTGGCGAATACAGGATTTTGGTTATTTTATTTTTGCCTGAACGTCAGGACGAATGGCTGACTTGTTCATCTGAAGAGTTAATCATCAGACATTCTGCTTATTGGGTTTGTTTGTATGGTGCAGAGGAAACCGGTAATTCAAGTGGAAAAACAATTTATCTTCCAAAAGTAAATTTATTGACTCCTGAAAGTCTGATGACGCTTTGCCAGAATATTGGCAAGGGGAATATTTATCAATATTGAACTTCACGGTAATGATGCTGATTGATGTATCACCCATAGAAATAAGAGACTATGCCATAAGTTATGGGTGGTCACTGGTTAAAGAGGCTCTCAAAGATGCTCTTTTTGTTTTGAATAGTCCAAAAAACGATTTTAAACAGTTGATATTTCCTGTGGATCCGTCTACATCAGATTATCCTGAAATGGCAGAGTATTGTCAAAAACCGTTTTTTTCTGTTATGGAAGAGATAAGGGAGGTGAATGATGATGTCATTGCGCTTCGATATTATTCGGATAATAAAATCATTAACTCATTATCTTTTCAGGAGGCATTGGAGTCTATCGAATCGACAAAGCAAATGATTTTAGCTGCGGGATGTACTGTTATAAACCCAAATCTCTATCATAAAAGATTGGCACGTAGTGAGGCGTTGGAGATCCTGAAAAAAACACGATTCAGGCATACTGCTGAGGGTAGTTTTGTGTTAAAAATATCATGCCCGGTTCAGTTGGATCTTTCACCAAATCATGTTGATTGTGAATATGATACTCTTCAAAAGCCAATCAGTCGCCAGGCCTTTGAGGTTATTAATTACTCGTCGCTAAAAGTATTGAAATCGATAGAGGAAGATTCTTTTGCCAGCTTGCTGAAGGAACAAGAAGCATCTGAAAAGCCTGTAATCTCCTATAATTTTTGCGAATCGCTTGTAAATTTGTTTGATGACGAAAGGGAACTTCCTTTTGAGCTGAACTTTTTCTGGAGCAGGGCTTATTTGCAGAAGTTGCCATCAACGGATATGATCTCTTCTGTAAATTTTCCTTACTCTTTCAAGTCAAAACTTGAAGAGTTGAAAAATTATTTCAGGCCTGAAGATCAAGAGAGTGAAGATGTTTTTTTGGAACAGTCGAAAGTTTAAACGGGAATGAAGGTGTTGATAAAAGAAGGGCCGGAGAAGTTATTCTTTCTCTTTACAGTGAGTCTGAAATTGTCAGGGCAAGAGTCAATTTGAATGCGGATAATTACGAAAGAGCCTACAAAGCTCATGGCAAAAGTGGCGGGTTAATCAAAGTTAAAGGCAGACTGCTTCTAGGAAAATGGATAAGAACTGTTGAAAACGTTTCATTGTTTGAAATCATAGAAAATTAATTGAATGGAGAGCCATGCTATATATTTGTGCCATTTGTTCTCCTGTTGACCAGCAGTTGTATAGTGGAAGTTTTTTTCTGATAAATTTACACATGGAAGACATTAATATAACATTACTATAACTCTCTTTTTGGAGGTAATTTAAAATGTTAAATCATAGCGAAGATAGTGCACTTGTTTCTTCTGTAATTAACAAGTATAGAAAAAAGGATGATAATTCCCCTGTAAAGAATATCTTTATTGATATTGAAACAGATGTAATGACGTATAAGCTTATACGTCTTAATGATGAACAATTTTATTTACTCCGAAAAAACAGTGTTACACTATTTGAAGATTATGGACATTTAATGTCTCTCTTCAGGGATAAAGATAATATTTATTCAAGTTTTCCGAAGATGTATATTACATTGAAAGATATTTTCGGAGAAAGTGGAAGTTATTATGACGATTATAAAGGATCGTTTTCTTTTCCATTTTTAATCTCTTTTCAAAAAGGAGAAAAAGGATATGAATATGTAATGAACATTTATAACGTCAGGTCGGCAATAGAATTTAATATGGCAAAATTAATTCATGCAGACGATAAAACGATTGAAAGAGGTATTCTTTACCGCCCATTTGATGAATTTCAAGAAAGCGAAATTACCTATGTAACTAATTATCTTATCGGATATCTAACAGGATATTTCCGAATGCTCGTGAAAGGATATAATGAATTTTTCTTTCATTCAGTGCAATCTAATCTTATCGTGTACGGATATAAAGATGGCAAATTTTTTCAAAATCATTACGACAGTCAAAAAAAATTTGATACCGCTATTCAGGAACTGAAGACAATTGAGATATCAATGAACAGTTAAGCCGTGAAGAGAGATATTTTTTCAGAGTCATCAGGAGTGCAGAACGAGGCAAAAATGGTCTCTTCTTAAACATATAATCCCGCATCATGCAGGCATTAAAAATCGAACAACCCACTTGCCCAATCGATCCTCAATGCCTGCGAAGAACCCGAGTATTCCCCGGTAGTTCAAAAAGAAGGAAAAAGAGATGTTCAACGGAACATTAAAAACACAACAGACTCATCAAACCGGGGTGTGGTAACGTTCACTGAGCCTCCGTACTTTTCCCCGCTGTAATGCCGAGTTCGATAAACTCGCAGCATTGGTTGATGGTGGAACCAAATTCATTCCTTTGGCCCGGCATTCTGCTTCACCACGCTTGATCTCTACAAAGAGTGCGCGAAGGTCGTAATTGAACTTTGCGCCGATTGCCTCTTTGATAGCTCGTACTTCATCAATAATTTCATCACTCATCGTTATTTCCTCCTATAAGTTCTTCTGGTGTACAGATAATCGGTAAAAATAATGTCTGCTGTTCAAGATATTCTGCAATTCCTTCCTGAATCACCGGATTGGCTATATGCCGACAATTCCATGTGAGCAAAAAATCAACATGGTGCAAGGTGGCAATAGCAAGTGCTGCCAGTCGTCTTTCCGCAGCATCAGGATTGCCTGCAGCGCACTCTTGCCATACGGATTGAGAAACACAAAGATCGTATTCAAAGCGCTTTTCCCACCATGACTGCGTAAGCTGTTGGTGAGCTGCTCCGAGAATCGTTTTGCTTGAACGAGCAGTCAGGTAGCTGATAACGGATGTTTCAATGTAAACTTTGCGTTTCATCACAATCTTTTTTCAGTAAGATATTTTTTGCAGGATAAAGGTTTCCATCTGATTATTTTAGAATTTGTTGATGTCCGGGTCATTTTGACCTCTTATCCTGCTCCTTTAGATAATAAATAATCTACTCTTTTGCTATTTCCTCTATCTTTGGCAAGGGATTGTAAGTTAATTGAAGCTCTGTTCTTAGAGCGCGAAGAGTCGTTGTGGTCGTAGAGATGGTAACTGATAAAAAAATGTATAAAGTTGCCAGGCTGAAGGGTTGAATCACAAAGTAATGAAGACAAATCAAAAATAAAGCTTACCTGGACAGGCAAAGGGCAAGAACCAAACAGGATTCTCCGGCTGAGAATTCTGTGCGAACCCAAGAGTTGGCCTTTTCCATGCTGATTCAGCTTGTACGAGCAGAGGCATGATGCCACATAAAACTTCCCGCTCATAGAATCCTTTTCTATATTGCAGCATGCGTTAAAGTTACCATCATTTTGCTCACGACAATAATCTGAGAGGGGGAAGTTTCGCAGAATGAATGTTTTCCACACCCATGCCAGCATTATAGAGGATTATTCCTCCTACATCCGCAGTTTCATCTCCATTGCTGACCCCGACATCCGCCAGGTTGTTGATCGCGCATTAAGTACAGGCAAGCTTTGGCCAGAACCACTCTTGCAGTTTAACCCTTCGTTTGAGATGTTTGGGGGGCTCGAAAAGCTGATCGAATCGAAAACTTTGCATGAGGCCATTGGTGACATCTTCAAAGGCTACAAACTCTATCGCCATCAGGTTGAGGCAATACAATTAGGCACCAGCGGCAAAGATTTTATTGTTACCTCCGGCACCGGCTCCGGCAAGTCGTTGACCTATATCGGCTCTATTTTTCACCATCTGCTCTCCAACCCGGCAGCAAAAGGGGTAACAGCGCTTGTCGTCTATCCCATGAATGCCCTCATTAACTCGCAATTCGAGGAGTTCAGCCGATACAAAAAGAATTATGAGGATGCCACGGGAAAAGAGTTTCCGATCATTTTCGGCCAGTATACAGGTCAGGAGGGGGAGGATGCACGGGAAAAAATGCGGAAGAACCCGCCGCATATTCTGTTGACCAACTACATGATGCTTGAACTGTTGCTGACCCGCGTGCGCGAACGTAACATTCGAGAGAGCATTTACCTGAATCTCCGGTTTCTGGTCTTTGATGAACTGCACACCTATCGAGGTCGTCAGGGTGCGGATGTCTCCATGCTGATTCGCCGGATTCGAGCCAATTGCGTCCAGCAGATCGTGAGTATCGGCACCTCTGCCACCATGGTTTCCGATAGTGTTGGCACTATTGAGCATCAGAAAGCAGCGGTTGCCAAGGTTGCCACAAAACTGTTTGGATGCCCCTTCACCTCTGAGCAGGTGATCAACGAAAAGCTTGCCCGTTCACTTTCCCCCAATGGCACAATTCCTGCAAAACATTTTCTTGCAGCGGCCATTGAGTCAGCCATTCATCAGGAGGGCGATATTGAAGCGCTCAAAAAGAATCCGATCGCCATCTGGCTGGAGAACAAAATTGCACTTGAAGAGCGGGGAGATGATCTCGTGAGGGGCAAACCAAAACGGCTGAGAGAGATTGCGGCTGAATTGGCGACTGATGCTGGTATGCCCGAAGAGAGGTGCCGTCTTTATCTGGTGGATCTACTCCTCTGGATCAGCGCGTCCAATGTTCGGCAGCAAGAGTCGGGAGAGCGGTATACCGTTCTGCCCTACAAGCTGCATCAGTTTATTTCGCAAACCGGTTCTGTCTACACAACCCTTGATCAGGATGAGAAGCGGGATATCTCGCTTGAGCCCGGGGTTTATAAAATTGATGAAGCCGATAAAAAGCCGATTTTTCCCAATGTCTTCAGTCGCGGTAGCGGACATCCGTTTATCTGCGTCTCCCTTGTTGGTAACCGGTTGGAGCCACGCGAATTTCGTGAAATGACCGAAGATGAGGAGAGCAATGATGGTTACCTGATTATTGGCGACGATATCTGGAATCTCGATGAAGATGTTGAAATGCTCCCTGAATCCTGGTTTCGCAGAACAAAATCGGGCGCCGCACCGGAGAGCAAGAAAAAGGGATACTTCCCCCTCAAGCTTTGGTTTGACGAATTCGGGAACTGCTCCACCAGCGTTGAAAAAAAATGGTGGGGATGGTTTATGAAAGCTCCCTTGCTCTTTGACCCCACATCAGGCGGTTTTTTTGATACCAGAACCAGTGAAGGCACCAAACTGACCAAGCTGGGCAGCGAAGGTCGCAGCACCTCCACCACTATAACCGCCTTCTCCATTCTCAACCGGCTCAGTGATGCCGGGTATGGCATTAAAGAGCAGAAGCTGCTCAGTTTTACCGATAATCGTCAGGATGCGGCATTGCAGGCCGGACATTTCAATGACTTTGTTCAGGTCATTCGCCTTCGTGCGGGTATTCACAAGGCATTGCAGGAGGCACCACTGGGCATGCTCACCTTTGCCACTCTTGGCGAAGCCGTTTTCAAGGCGCTTGGACTTCCATTTCTTGAGTATGCCAACAGAAGCGAGGAGTCGATGTTAGCTCCAATCCGGCGAAAATATGAGCAGGCGCTTCAGGATTTCCTGCTGTATCGTTCCATGGCTGATCTTCGGCGGAGCTGGAGAGTGGTGTTGCCGAACCTCGAACAATGTGCCCTTCTGGCCATTGAGTATGAGGATCTTGATGAGATTATTGCTACTGATGCATTCTGGGAGGTATCGCCTCTCTTTGGAACGCTGAATCATTCAGATCGTAAAGAGTTGGTCACCACCATTCTCGACTTTTTCCGTCTGGAATATGCCATACACAGTGAAAACTTTCTTACCCAGTCACGCATACAGGAATCCGAGCGACTGTTCCGTGAGTCATTAAAACAGCCCTGGACTCTCGACAGCAGGGAGAAGCTTCAGGAACCCTGGTACATCCGGTATCAGAAACTCAGCAAAACGGCCAAGCTCTACACCAAAAGCATGGGGTCTGCCAGCTCTCTGGGGAAGTTCATCAAGGATTTTGTCAAACGGCAAAACCTTGAGATTGACCTCAAAAAAGAGGGTTACAAAAACCTGATTTTGCAGACAATGGAGCTGTTGGAGCAAGCTGACTATCTGAAGTCCTTTCCTGCCCGGAGTGAACAAAATGAAGAGATAAGCATCTATCGTTTACGGCTGGAAAAGGTTATCTGGAAAGCAGGTGATGGAGTGACGGTCAAGGCAGACTTTATCAAACGACGCACCTATAAAAAGCAGACACCCGAGCCCAATCTCTTTTTCAAAACGATCTATCGTCGTGATTTTTCAACCATGAAACGGCTTCGGAGTGAAGACCATACCGGGCAGTTGAATAATGATACTCGGCTGGAACGAGAAGAGCGTTTTCGGGCCGATTGGTACACCGACGAAGGCAAGCGGGTGCCTGACCAGCAGAAGATAAGAGCCGAATCCATCAGTGTTCTCTTCTGCTCCCCAACCATGGAACTTGGCGTTGATATCGGTTCACTTAATGTTGTCCACATGCGCAACGCTCCTCCAAACCCCTCCAACTATGCCCAGCGTTCAGGCAGAGCAGGCCGAAGCGGTCAGGGAGCACTCATCTTTACCTACTGCTCCAGTTATGCCCCCCATGATCGCCACTACTTCAATAACCAGCGTGAACTGGTTGCGGGTACGGTTATGGCGCCGCGCCTTGATTTGTGTAATCGGGAGTTGCTGCTTGCCCATTTGCACGCTCTGGTTGCCTCAGAGGTTGGCATTCCTGGCCTTGATGAGGGTACCGGCTCAAGACCCTCAATTATGCGGCTCGTGACCGATGATAATAACAAGATGCCTCTTGATGAGAGTATAAAAGCCGGTCTTCAGCTTAATGCAGCTCAGTTTGATGGCATTAAAGCCAATTTCAGGAGGGTTATTCGCGACTTTGAAGGGGAGCTTGAGGAAAAAGCATCATCATGGTATTCTGATCAATGGATCGAACAAAACCTTTCGCAGATTGTTGAAAACCTTGATAGATCACTCGAAAGATGGCGGCTCATCTACCGTTCGGCAAGGGCAATTCTGACAAGAGCTACCCAGAAGATCGAGAGTGGCACGCTGAGCCTTGGCAGCGAAGAGTATCGCAAATACAAACGACATCAGGATCAGGCCACCCGTCAACTGGACCTGCTTCGCAACAATCTTTCCGGCAAGGCATCGGAACTCTCCGAATTCTACCCCTGGCGTTATCTTGCTTCCGAAGGGTTTCTGCCTGGTTATAACTTTACACGCCTGCCCCTTCGTGTTTTTTTACCTACGGGCGATTCTGCAGGAGTCTTTATCTCCCGCCCCCGCTCCCTGGCTCTGCGTGAGTTTGGTCCACAGAACATCATCTACCACAGTGGCCGAAAGTTCAGGGTGTGCCAGTTGATTATTCAGGACATCGAATCCTCCCTTACCGAAGCGAGAATCAGTACCCGCTCAGGATACTTTCTCCCGGTCGACCAAAAAGATCTGGAAATTTGCCCTTTTTCGGGACTGAATCTGGGCGACAATGCCAACAAGATGCATATCCATGATTTGCTGGAAATGTCGGAGTCTCGCGCTGAAGAGATTGATCGCATCTCCTGTGAAGAGGAGGAGCGGCTCTCAAAGGGCTTTGATATCCGCACATTTTTTACCGTTGATGGTGGCCAAATTGATAGGGTGCGTCAAGCAATTGTCTCCGGCAGTGAGAACACACTGCTTAATGTGCGTTATATACCGGCTGCCCGGCTTGTCCATATCAACTTCAAGTGGAAGGCCCAGGAGGCGGAAGGATTTCCCATGGGCATGGTTTCGGGCGACTGGCGCAGCTCTCTTCCTGAGCAGGAGGCCCAGAGCAATGAGCAATTTCGGCGAGTAAAATTGATGACCTCAAACCTCGCTGATTCTTTGTATATCGAGCCGATTCAACCGCTTGGGTTAACACCGGATGGAGTGATTACGCTTCAACATGCTTTAAAAAGGGCCATTGAGCTGGTGTTTCAGGTTGAACCAAGTGAAATTGGTGTGGTAACAGTCGGCAACCCGGAAGCACCCAATATTCTGCTTTATGAAGCGGCAGAAGGGAGCCTTGGCATCCTCTCCCAGTTTGTCGAAAATAAGGAGATCAACGCCTTCCATAGGGTCGTATCGCAAGCCATTTCGTTATGTCGTTATGATGACCCAGCCTATAAAGGGCCAGCATCGTACGATGACTTGCTGAGTTATTACAATCAGCGAGATCACAAAATTATTAATCGATATTTGATCAAGGATGCACTGAAAAAGCTGATGCTCTGCACTATCGAGATTCAGACCAACAAGAACTTCATGAGCTATGAGGAGCACTATCAGGCCTTGCTGCGGGGAATTGACCCGAACTCAAGCACTGAACGTAAGTTTCTTGATTATCTCTACAACAACGGCCTTCGCCTTCCCGATGCGGCCCAAAAACGCGTTGATGGGCTCTATGCTCAGCCTGATTTTTATTATGAACCACGTTTTTGGGTATTTTGCGACGGCACACCCCACGACAAGTCAGTTGTGCAGGAAAAAGATGAGGCCATTCGTCAGGCCATCATTGCCCGAGGGGACGAAGTCTGGGTATATTATTACAGGGATAATCTGGCCGAAAAAGTGGCCGGGCATCCCGACATTTTCAGGAAAGTAAAATGAGCATAACCTTTCAACCAGGAAAACTGCTCTCCCTTCGAGGGCGCAATTGGATTGTCATGCCCTCCGATGACCCCGATCTTCTGGTCGTCAAGCCCCTTGGCGGCTCTGATGATGAGATTGCAGGCATTTATCTCCCTCTGGCCATTCCCCGTGATGAGCCACAGGAGACCGAGTTTGGCCAACCAACCGGCAGTGACCTCGGCGATATCAGTACCGCCCGACTGCTTTACGATTCAGCCCGGCTCGCATTCCGTAATGGTGCAGGCCCCTTTCGTGCACTGGCCAAGCTCTCTTTTCGTCCGCGCTCCTACCAGATGGTTCCCCTGGTGATGGCGCTTCGGCAGGAATCCATTCGCCTCTTGATTGCTGATGATGTTGGGGTTGGCAAAACCATCGAAGCGCTCCTCATTGCCAAAGAGATGCTGGAGCGCCGCAAAATCCAGCGCTTCGCGGTTGTCTGCCTCCCTCACCTCTGCGAACAGTGGCAGCAGGAGATTCGCGACAAACTTGATATTGAGGCCGTTATCATCCGTTCCAACACTCAGGCACGCCTTGACCGGCAGATTCAGGGCGATACCAGCGTGTATGATTACTACCCTTACCAGGTTATCAGTATTGATTTCATAAAATCCGACAATCGTCGTGATGTTTTTGTGCAGCAGTGCCCCGAACTGCTCATTGTTGACGAAGCCCACACCTGCGCCCGCCCGGCCGGAGCCTCAAAAAGCCAGCAACAGCGTTACCATCTGCTGAGTCGTCTGGCAGGCAAGCCAGAGCAGCAGCTCATTCTTCTCACAGCCACTCCTCACTCCGGCAAGCCGGAAGAGTTTCACTCCCTGCTTGGCTTACTCAAACCGGAGTTTGAAGGGGTTGATTTGCCGACGGCATCACAGCCGCAGCGCAAGGAACTGGCCCGTCATTTTGTGCAACGCAAACGGGGTGATGTTGAAAAGTGGATGGGTGAAGAGACTCCTTTTCCAAAACGGGAATCTTTTGAATGGGCGTATGATCTCTCTCTGCTCTATGCCCTCTTTTTTGAGCAGATACTCGAATTTGCAAAAAAACTGATTGCCCCGGACGCTTCAAAAAAGGGCCCCCGACGGGTGCAGTACTGGACAGCGCTTGCCCTGCTGCGTGGAGTGATGTCGAGCCCGGCAGCCGGTATTGAAATGCTCAACACCCGGCTCTCAAACCTTGCCCACGTTGCCCTTGACGAAGGGATGGCCGAAAACAGTGAGAACCCTGTGCAGGATAGTGAGTTTGGTTATGAGGGCGACAACACCCCGACCTCACTGCTTGAGCAAACCGACTGGTCAAACTACCAGCGGCAACAACTGCGTGGATTCTCTGACCAACTGGCGACTCTCTCTGACTTGAAGCACGACCAGAAATGCGGCACGGCAGAGGCCATTCTTGATGATTGGCTCTCGGCGGGCTTCAACCCCGTTGTCTTTTGCCGCTACATCGCAACGGCCAACTACGTCGGGAAGTTGCTGGATTCAGCCCTCCGCAAAAAATATCCAAAGCTCGACATTCAGGTTATCACCAGCGAACTGCCTGACGAACTCCGCAAGCAGAAGATTGATGAGATGGGCAAGGCCAGGCAACGGCTCCTGATTGCGACCGACTGCCTCAGCGAAGGGATCAACCTCCAGCAGCAGTTTACGGCGGTGCTGCATTACGATCTCCCCTGGAATCCCAACCGCCTCGAACAGCGCGAAGGACGGGTAGACCGTTTCGGCCAGCCAGCGCCGGAAGTCAAAACCTGCCTTCTCTATGGCGCCGATAATCCCATCGACGGCATTGTGCTTGATGTTTTGCTGCGCAAGGTTCGCGAAATCAAACGCTCAACCGGAATCAACGTCCCCTTTCCGGAAGATTCACAGAGCATTATCGACACCATCACCCAGGCACTTTTGCTCAATCCCGACCGCAAAATCACCCGGCGGCGTGAAGGAAAGCAGCAGTTGGCCTTCGACTTCAGCGAGTTTGATGAGGCTCTCTCAGCCAAGGCCACCATCTCCCGCAAAATAGAGGAGGCCGCCGAGCGCGAAAAAGCGACCCGTACCATCTTTGCCCAGAACGCCATCAAGGCCTCCGAGATAGAGGCCGACCTCCGGGAGGTGGATGAGGCTATTGGTGACTCCTTTGCCGTTGAACAGTTCGTGACCACCACCCTCAACAACCTCTTTGGCGTACAGGTTATTGCTCAACAGAAAAAGGGGTGCTATCGCCTCATTACCGCCAACCTCCCCGACCAGTTGCGCGGCATCCTGCCCGTTGGCGATATCGTCCAGATCAGCTTTCTCTCACCAACGCCTGAAGGCTATCACTACCTTGGGCGCAACAAGCGCTTTGTGGAACAACTCTGCCAGCTTCTCATGGCCAACACCGTCAACCGTTCCGGCAAACGGGCCGCCCGTTCCGCCGTCATTCGCACCCTGCAGGTGACCATCAAAACAACCATTCTCCTCTTCCGCTGCCGCAACGTCATCGAAGACCGGAGAGGGAGTCAGCAGATTGTGGCCGAAGAGATGATTCTCTGGGGCTGGAAAGGGACTCCTCAGGAGAAGGAGTTCCTCGATCAGGCAGAGGCAAAAGCGCTCCTCGCCTCTATTCGTGCCAGCTCCGATATGTCGCTCCCTGCCAGAACAGGGTTTTTGGAGAATGAATTGAAACTGCTCAAATCGTTTGAACCTGAATTTGACCGCGTGGCTGAACAACAATCAAAAAAATTAGTCGAAGCCCATGAACGCTTCAGTTCGTTGATGGATGGCAAGCGTTTTCAGGTGGTGCACCCGGTACTACCGATGGATTTGCTCGGTGTCTATATTCTTCTGCCAGAAGGTGAAACTGCGGGAGGTGCCGCATGATCTACCCATCCATCCGCATCGAGGGAGCGATACTCTCACCCGATATTCTCGAAAAGCTTGAGGATATACCCGGCCAGCGCCCGGTCGATTTTGGTCTGGAGCCATCAGTCAAGGTCAAGGAGGAAATTGCAAGAGCGTGGGCCGATGCCCAGGACTACTGGCGCCTCTTCAATCGCAAGCTTGAAACGCTGAAAAAGGAGTCACCAGCCACCACCGAAACCCGAAACCTCTGGGTGGTGCCGCTGCTCGGGCTCCTTGGCTACCAACTGGAATTTGAGGCGAAGAGCATCGAACTCAACGCAAAGCTCTACCCGATCTCCCACCGCATCGCCAACCGTGGCGGAGCCGCCATCCACATTACCGGCAGCAACGAGCCCGCCGGTCTCGACCGAAAGCCCGAAAAAGCGGCACTGCGAATGTCGGCCCACGCCATGTTGCAGGAGTACCTGAACCTCACCGAGCAACTCTACGGCATCGTCACCAATGGCCGGGTGCTGCGGCTCCTGCGCGACAGCTCCCGCCTGGTCAAGCTCACCTATCTGGAGTTTGACCTCGACCGTATCTTTACCGACGGCCTCTTTGCCGACTTTGCCGTGCTCTACCGGCTGCTGCATGTGTCGCGCTTGCCAGCCTCTTGCGAAGCCCCTGAAGAGAGCCTCATTGAAAAATACCATCAGGATTCCCTCGATTCCGGTGCACGTATTCGCGAAGGGCTGAGCAGTGCCGTCGAAAAGACCATCCTCTCCTTTGCCAACGGGTTTCTCTCAAATTCAGACAATGCCGCATTGCTGGCAGCCATTACCTCCGGCCAGATAAAACCAGCAGAGTATTATCATTATCTCCTGCGTTTGATCTACCGGATTCTCTTTTTGATGGTCATCGAAGAGCGAAATCTGGTCTATCCCCAGTCACCAGTTGCGCCCAAACGGGATATCTACGACACCTACTACAGCCTCATGCGCTTGCGCCGGTTATCCGAAAAGCGCTATCTGGCAGACCGCCGCCATCACGATCACTGGCTGGCGCTTATGGCCACCTTTCATCTCTTTGAAGATGGCGGCCCCGGAGGCAATCTTGGTATTGCTCCGCTTGCTGGCGACCTCTTCAGAGCTGATGCCATCGGGCCATTGAACCAATGCTCCCTTGATAATGAGACGCTCCTGCACTGCCTTCGTTCATTGAGCCTCTATGAAAACCAGAAAACCGGGCAGCTCATCAGGGTCAACTATGCTGCGCTCAATGTGGAGGAGTTCGGCTCAGTCTACGAAGGACTTCTCGAATACGAACCGGTTTTTCTTCATAACGACAACGCAATCGAATTTGCCTTTGCCAGAGGTAAGCAGCGAGCTGCCACAGGCTCCCATTACACCCCTGACGATCTGGTTCAGCCCCTGATCAAACACTCACTTGATTATCTCATTGCCGACAAGCTGAAAACTACCAACCCTGAAGAGGCGCTTCTTTCACTCAGAGTAGCAGATATATCCTGCGGTTCAGGTCACATTTTACTGGCTGCAGCCCGACGAATAGCCACTGAACTTGCCATTGTTCGTACCGGTGAGGAACAGCCCTCCCCAAGCGCATTCCGGTCGGCTATCCGAGATGTCATTCGCAACTGCATCTACGGCGTTGACCTCAACCCCTTGGCGGTTGAGCTGTGCAAGGTAGCTCTCTGGCTTGAGGCCCATATTCCCGGACAGCCACTGAACTTTCTTGACCACCACATCAAATGCGGCAACGCCATTGTCGGGTTTGCACATCGGGAAGAGATGCAAAAGGGCGTGCCGGATGAAGCCTTTGTTACCATGCCGGGCGATGACAAGGAGGTTGTTGCCGAACTTCGCAAAAGGAATAAAGCCGAACGCATTCGTCAGGGAAAACAGGTAAGTTTTGCCTTCACTCCCGAAATCGACCAGAGTTTTTCCCTGTCGCTGAAACAATGGCATGAAATTGCCTCGTTGCCTGAACGAACACCATCAGAGATTGAAGAGAAAAAGCGCCGCTATCAGGAATTTGCCACGGGCAAAGATTCCAGTTTACTGCGCCAGATCGCCTCGATCCCGATTGCCCAGTTCTACATTGAAAAAACCTATGGGAACCGGTCATCGATTATCACTGACGATGATTATAGCCAATACCTTTCCGGACAGCAATCGCCCAATGAGCAGGCCACAGCTATGGTGCAGGCTATAGCAGAGAGGAAGAACTTTTTTCACTGGTTTCTGGAGTTCCCTGAAATCATTGAGAATGGTGGGTTTGATTGTATTCTGGGGAATCCGCCATATCTCGGTGGTCAAGCGCTCAGTGGCACTTATGGTGCTCATTTTTGTGAGTATGTTAAATGGGAGTATGCTCCTGCCGGATTAAGCGAATTGGTTGTTTTCTTCATCCGTCGCATCTACGCATTACTTTCTCCAAGAGGCTTTACAGCGTTTATTACTACCAATTCGATTACGGATGGCAATGTAAGGAAGGACGGGCTTGAGCAGGTATTGGCTCTAAAAGGTTCAATCAATTTTGCTGTTCGAGGTATCAAATGGCCTGGTAGAGCAAATCTGGTAGTCTCTCTTGTTGGTCTACACAAGGCTCTTTGGAAGAAAGATTATTTTCTCGATGGCAAAGTCGTGCCTGTTATAAGCGCATATTTTGAGGATAATATTGACTCAGGTATTCCGTTTTTAATTATCGAAAACACAGCTCGTATATATCAAGGTTCAATTTTACTTGGTGTTGGGTTTTTGCTGACACCATCTATATCTAAAAATCTATTAAAATCAAACCACAAAAATCGAGATGTTATTTTCCCTGTTATTAATGGTCAAGAAGTTAATACTAATCCAGCTCAAGGATCTGAACGATTTGTAATAAACTTTCTTAATCGAACGGAATCTGAAGCTTCTGAATACAAAGAGCCCTTTTCGCTTGTTTTGGCAAAAGTACATCCAGATCGCCTTATTCAAAAAAATGCTTCTGCGAAAAAATATTGGTGGAGATATTATCGATACAGTTATGAGTGCTATTCAAAATTATATAAAATTGAGTTTTGTTTTGTGGCTGCAGCAACAACGAAATATCTAAATTTTTCAGCAATCAAAACGAATTATGTTTTTCTAAATACACTCTATGTATTCACCACAGATCGCTATGATCTTTATAGTATTGTTCAATCAACCATCCATGAAGTTTGGGCCCGTAAGCATAGCGGATCATTAAAACAAGATTTAAGATATTCACCAACCGATTGTTTTGAGACATATGCCTTTCCTGAAGGCCTCTGGCAAGTACCTAACCAGATTTTGGCGACAACCGGCGACCACTATCACGAATACCGACGTTCGCTTATGCTCCGTCTCTGGCTTGGTTTGACCGATATTTACAACCTTTTTCACAACCGCGACCTCACACCAGCAATTGTAGCCAAAGTCAGTGGCAAACCAGATGAAGCAGAATCAGGATACGCAGGCATCCTTGAACTACGCAAACTCCATCGAGAGCTTGACGAGGCCGTCCTTGCCACTTATACTTGGAGTGATATCAACCTTGCACATGACTTATACGAAATCGAAACCCTCCCTGAAAATGATCGTGTTCGCTATACCATCCATCCTGACGCACGTCGGGAAATCTTGAAGCGGCTGCTTGAGTTGAATCATGAGATTCACCAGCGAGAGGTTGCTGATGGGCTTTGGGATAAGAAGGTGAAGAAGACAGAAAAAGCAACAAACAGTAAATTAGAAGAAAATGGACAAATCGGGTTAGGAATATAAAGTGATTTACGTTCTCCAGAATTTGTTGTTCACATAATAAATATTTTTCCATTATAATTTCTTACTATGAATGATGCGTTGAAAACCATACTTCTTTTTTTGATAGGTATTCCTGTCATTATGGGCTTTGTGACTCGCAAAAAGACATATGGTAGTACGGAATATTGGAAAACATTTGTTATTACAATTATAGCTTTTGCGGCTGTTGGTATAGGGTATTCGTTTTTATATTACGTTAATCCACCAAGTAATATATTGTCAAAAAAAGGGATTCTTGGAGTTTTGTTGTTTTTGTGTTGGATTCTTTATGATTACTATGAAAATAGATCTTTAGAGTATGATGGTGTTTGGTTGATGTATCTGATAGGGTCTTTATTTGCAGGTGTTTTATTTTCAGAGATATTGATTGGTAACGGTTATAATGGAGTTGTTTCTTCACTAATAATATGTTCAATTTTTATTATTGCAGGTGGATTTTTTGCTATCAGTGGGCCCATATTGTCTGGCTTTAATGTTTCGGCTCTTATTTATGCCATTATTTTTGGAGGTGGAGTTGAAAATATATTTCTTTGGAAAGACTTTTTTGAGTTATTTGATATAAGTAGCTATGCTTTAAAAGCTATTATTTTTCTTGGATCAACCTTTTCTGGCGCTGTTCAATTTGTTGAATATTTTCACAATGTCTTTGAGGATTCATAATAGTCAAAAGATATAGTTACCAAATGGTCAAACTAAATGTTTGTAATTCTCACAATTTCAGACATGCTCTATTCCGTTCAATTGCCCCCAAATAAATAAAAACTTCTAAAAATGTGAATTATTGAATTGATTTACTAAGATAACATAAATCCATTACGATATTTAAACATCATAAAAATTAAAGCAATACCATAAATTATTTGACGCATATTTGCAGCCATATTGCTAGGCATTCCTATAAATCGTAATGCTTCAGGAAGAATTACAAGAATTGCCGCAGCCAAGGCTGAACCCCAAAGACTACGCATTCCTCCAATAATTACAATAGACAAAATAAATATTGATTCATCTACAGTAAAGCTCGTTGGGTCAATATAACTAATGTAATGAGCATATAAGACACCAGGAATCGCTGCAAACATACCTCCAAGTGTAAAACTGATAACTTTAGCTTGATAAACATTTTTACCAAGGCTTTTTACAAATATTTCGTCTTCACTTAATGCGATTAAAATTCTTCCAAAAGGGGAATTGGTAACATTTCGCAATATCATATATATAAGTACTGCGAGGAATAAGGTAAGGAATAAAAAGGAGATTTTGCTTTTTATTGCAAAACCAAGTATTGAAATGAAGGGAATGCCAGAAATGCCAAGTGGACCATTAGTTAAATGCATCCAGTTATTCATAATTGAAAAAGCAACTACTTGTATTCCTAATGTTATGATGATAAAATAGTCATCAACGGTTCGTAATGAAATCAAAGAAACAATAATAGCAATTATGCCAGTCAACAGAATAGCTATTGGAAGCACAAAAAGAAAAGGAAACCCGTAATAAACAGTAAGAATTGTAGAGGTATAAGCACCAATACCATAAAAACCTGCATGAGCAAGAGATATCAACCCAGAATACCCAGCTGCTAACGTAAGGCTTTGTGAAAGCATGACGTAGATGAGTATCATTATAAGTATGTGAAACAAATACTCCATCAAAGCTCAATTTTTTTTAACCGTTGCCCACTAAAACCGAATGGTTTAAAAATCAGAAAGATTATAAGAATTAGATACGCAATCGCATCCATCCATTTACTGTCAATATAGTATGCCCCAAGATGCTGTGCTGTAGCAAGAAGCAATGAGGCGAACAGCAAGCCCCAATGGCTACCGATCCCACCAATAATTATTGCTACCACACCATACAGAAAGAGGCTAAAACCAATAGTAGGACGCATATCAGTATCAAAAGCCACAAGTATACCTGCTATGGCTGCAAAAGCAGATCCAAGCGCAAATGCCCAGAATATTATTTGATTGGAACTAATTCCAAAAATATTAGCAAGCTCAGTATTTGAGGAAACAGCCCTCATATTCATACCAAGATTAGTATACGAAAAAAATATAATACTTGAGATAAAAGTCGTAGCACTAACAGCGATTGTAATGATTTGAATTGCAGTTATATAAGCTCCAAATATATTAAGCCCAATTTTAACTTCGCTAACTCGAATGCTAAGCGTAGCATCACCCCAAACCATTGAAATTATGTTTTGTAATACTACGTACAGCCCAAGCGAAGCAATCAAGATAGTGAATGGTTGTACATTGTATTTACGAAGAGGTTTATAAACAAACTGCTCAGTTATCAGTCCCAAAAGAACAGCAAAAAGAATGGCAAGAGGTAATGCGACAAATAGAGATAATCCACATTGCTGTGAAAAAAGAAAAACAAAGTAAGGTGCGATTGTAATTACTGCTGCATGAGCTATATGAAAGAATTTAGCTACAAAATAAATAATTGCATAAGAAATTGCAACAATCAAATATAATGAACATGTCTGCAATATATTGATTAAAATTTGCATAATAATATTTTAAGACCATTGATATCTGCCAGTCTTATTCCAGCTATTATATTGCTTGCCTGTAAAAAGATATTCCTCCATCTTTTTCTTTTCTAAGGTTATTTGATGGGCATTAAAATATTCAGTTCGATGTACTGCTGTATTCAATTGATAGAGTTCGGGATATTTTTGAATATCATACTGTATATATTTCTTGTATTTATTCCAGACTTTTGTACCAGGAAATATTGAAAATATAAAGGGTGTAGGAAGAGCTTTTCCTCCTGCATCTTCAATAATATTTTTTAACTCAAACAACCTTTGTGTAGCAATTGAAAAGGATGACTGATTATCCTCTAATGATCCCATAATAGAAGAGAAACTTATTGTTTTTGTACCTGAGGCAAGAATTTCTTTTAAAACCGCTTTTTCTTTTTCAAAAGACATTAATTTGTCATATCGCTCATCTTCTTGTAAGCACTCTGTTGGAAAATACTCAGCATAACAACCAACAAATTGACCATCAATAATAGAATTAGAAAACAAGGTATTGATCAAATCATAATCAGGTTCGTTTCTTTCATAATCCCAAAGATGCTTAATCACAAATCCTTGTGAAAACTCGAAAGCAATTTTATTATACCATAGTAATTCAATAACTTTTTTTAAATATTGCCGACCAGCGGCATAGCCATCAGGATGCAATTTCAACACTGAACTAAGACTATCATCCCAAATATTTAAGGTATGTATGCCATATTTTTTATAATTACTTATTTTTTCTTGTATTTTTTCTATACTCAAAAAGCGGAATCTTCCCATTTTTTGAGGTGTTGTACAAAAATCACAAGCTTCACTACAACCCCGTGTGAGAAAGATAATTCCTATAGGTTTACTAACCTTATCAGGCAATGGAAAATATTCAATAGGTTCAGTCCAGAGAGGAATGTCATTTTTCAATAAATCGAAAGCTTCTAATGGCTGATCATTTATATTTGCATTTGGGCATTTCCGATTTTTGATAATTTTTTCTGACGCTAAAAATGAAATACCACTAACTTTAGAAAAGTCGTTTTTTGTTTTAAATGCATTCAATAATTCAATAAGAGCATATTCGGCCTCACCTCTTATTACAAAATCAACGAAACCACTTCTCAAGTAATACTCATTCCTGAAAATCACATCAGCTCCTCCCGCAATTATTTTAACCAGAGGGTTGACTTTTTTTGCAAACCTGAAAAAATCCAATGCAATATCAGACCATGATGTAGGGTTGATACTGACACCAATAAAATCAGCTTTACATATTTTTTCATGAATCTTTTCAAAAGGAATTCCCATACGAGAAGCAACCATAACCCCATCTCCATATTTAAACTCTTTATATGGAATGATCGAATCTTGTTGACGAATTTTCATATCAACAGCTTCAAGGTCAAAATCAGGTACTTGTTTGATTATTGAAGGGATAGTAAAAAGGCTTGGTTTTGCATAATTTGTCCTAATAACAGAACTAATATTACTACCATGATTACCTCTATCCCAATCAAGATGTAAACTTGGTAACTCAACTTGTAAATATTTCATAGTCTATGAATACATTTTCTCAGCGATATATGACCACGATGATTCTTTTAATTCAGCTATCTTGTTCTGCGGCATAATGTTTTCGTTCTCTATTCTCAAAATCATTTCGTCAAAAAGATAATTGTAAATGTGTTTATCAATATCATATTCATTCCAGTATTGATATACAAGGCTTGGGGGATTTAATATATCATTATTGTAAAATCTCTTATCAGTTATTTTATTAATTTTGCCGATAATATCAATAAGAAAAACAACTCGTTGAGAATTTTTTTTAGAGAATTGAGTTTCAAATAAATTTTCAAAATATTGCTTTAAATCTTCTCCACTAATATTATGATTTTGCTTGTTTTGATTAGAAACCCGAATAAAACCCATAAAAGAACCTGAATTTGTAACTGCAAGACTAAATTCATCTCCGGGAGGTAAATGAAGATCGATTTTATCTGACAAGTATATTAAATCATTTGAAATAGATGTATAAGCAATAGAAGTATGTTGTAATCCATCAAGGATATTAATGCCTTGATTTTTCTGTAAATCATATCCTACTCCAAAATTATAACCAGCAGGAAGATTTAGCTCTGATGTGTTTTTATAAATAACCGAAGAAAGGAAATATTCAAGAAGTAACGTTCTTACAAATGTATAAGAAGTAGCAAATGAATATATAAACTTTAAATCATCATCAAAACGTAAATACACCAAACGCTTATATGTCCACTTTGTGCTAAAAATAATTTCATATATTGTCCTAATATAATTTTGATAATATTTGTTATAAATAGGCTCTAACAGAATTGCAGAATCAACTTGGATAGCTCTTATTACTGTTTCCGGCTCATTAATTACCTGTATTTTTGCTCGCAAAATCATTTGCTCACCATTTTTGCAATATGATTTAAAATCGTGAACTAATTTATATCTTCTATGACCAAATAACTGATCAAAAAACCATTCAATTCTATCGTTATCACTTACCCAATAAAATGATTTTCTGAAAAAAATTAGCGCACAATAATACGCAATTATGCCAATCAAAAAACCTGTAACGGCAAATAATAAATTAGATGATAAGGTATTTAATAATTCATATATTTGTGTCTTAAAAAAACAATAATTGACAAAAATAAAAAGACTAACTGAAATAATTCTTATAATATTAAAAAATATATTTATATTTTTTAATGGGGACTGAAATATTTTAGCCCACTCGCTTTTATTACTCAATAAAGTAAGGCTATACAAAAGACCAACTAAAATTATTTGAACAAAATAAATTTTATATATTTCTTGAAATGGAATATAATAAAATGGAATTGATAATAAGTATATCGCAAAGAAAGAATAAAATACCCTAATCACACCATCTTTTATTGGATCAGTTATTTTTTTTAAAAGCTCAATAAATTTCATATTTTATAATTTTTTGTATATCCCATTTCTAATCTGTAACCTTACAAACTGTTTTGTATTACAATCTCCAAGTGCATCAAACTTGGTGATTCCAGTAGCACCGTCAAATCCATTCATTTTCAAAAGATACCTTTTTACTTCTTTTCCTGATCCATCTGTATTACTCAATGCCTCTGCTATTATATAAGCCACATCGTATGAATATGCGGCATATACATCAGGATTCTCTTTATACTTGGCCTTATATTTTTTTTCAAATTCAACGAATCTATTTCCCGTATATTCTGCGGGTTTTATCAAATACACACCTTCTGCAGCATCTCCGGCACTTTTCAGAAGTTCAGGAGAACTCCATACATCCGCACCAAATATTTGCTTTTTATAGCCAAACTCTTTTAGCTGCTTAAGAATAATTCCACCCTCGGCACCATAAGAAACACAATATATCGCTTCAGGATTTGCTTTTATTATTTTTGATATTTGAGTTTTGAAATCTCTTTCCCCTTCATTCATACTTTCAATAATACTTATTTTGCCTCCATTAGCTTCAAAATTCTTGATATACTGATTTTTCAAACTTACTCCCCAGTTGCTATTGACATAGAGTAAAGCTACATTTGACAATTTCAGCTCTTTAAGCCAATTTGCCATCATAACAGCTTGATAAGCATCTGAAGGACAAACACGGAAAAAGTTGTCATTCATTGAAAGATCAGGAGAAGAAGAAATAGGAGATATTAAGACAACATCATTAACATTAGCGATAGGCAACATTGCCAAGGTTTCCATACTTGAAGCGCCACCAATAACTATCGGATATTTATTGATGGTGGCAAACATATTCATAATATTTACAGATTCTTTAGGACCTCCCTTATTGTCTTGATAAACTATTTCTATTTTATCAGTATACTTTTTTGAAATATTTATTTCTGAAACAGCTAAGTCAATACCATTTCGCGCCCTTTTACCGTAAGATGCAAAATCACCAGTTAAAGGAAGTGATGCTCCGATTTTAATTGTTGTTGAGGTATTGTTATTGCACCCAGCAAAAGTAATAAGCATCAAAAAAACTAGATAATACACTGTTTTTTTCATTGTTTCGAGATTTAAATTAATTAAGTGTATATAGCTTTTTGTTCAACCGGAATATCTTTGTCGTTATCAGAATAAAAAACAGAACAGGCACAAAACTTAAAATCAGTGATTTGACTTTTATACTTACTTGAGTAAATTATATTTTGAATAGCTTCATCTTTAATGTTTCCAAAAACCTTAAATCCCGCAGGACAATCAGCTATATCTCGATTCGGCAATACTGTAAATGAAAATAATGGGCGTTCGCATTTTGGCTGGCCTAAAACTCTGGTACCAAGCTCAGGAAGCCATTTATATCCAAGAGTATTATCCATACATACTAAATTATTGAAAAAGGTTCGCGATTCAGTGAAGTTATGCGCACTGTATGTTTTGTCACAATTTTTAGGCTGTAAAAACTCTTCAATCATTGGTATCACATTTTTGTGACGCAAACAGGGCAATAAATCATTAATTATTCTGCTTTCATTATCTGTTGTTGCAGGTATTTCAATTGCTAACCGATTGTTTTCGGAAAACCCTAAACTAATTGCAGTATCGATATTTTTAAGAACTGTTTTGAAGTTATTAACTCCTACAAGTAAGTTATGATTATGTTCATTAGTATCTCTGATAGAAATAATAAGTGCCGCCTCTAAATCATTTAGTATTTTTAATTTATTTTCATCTAATAGCGAGCCATTTGTAAAAATTACTGATTTTAATCCTCTTTTGTGGATATTTTTTATATAATCTATTGAACCATGCCATGTAAATAATTCCCCACTCCCTCCATATACAACTGCCTTAACATCGTGCTCTAATGCAAACTCCAATATATTATCTAACTCTTTTTTAGAATAAAATGTATCTGATGATTTTACTGGGAATGTTTCGAGATCTTTTCCTGTAAAACAACCATAGCATTTCTGATTACAATTTGTAGGTAATAAGATATATATAAATTGAAATTTTGGTTTTTTTTCTTTGCTCAATGCCCATTTTAAATTATGCGTAATAATTTCTTTTGTATGTTGGTCCGAGTAATAATATTTTAAACCTTTTAAAGAATTTAATTCATTATTGAGTTTAAATGTCCCCTTACTGCAAAATTTAAGCCCAAGTATTGAATCATTATCTAATATTTCCGATATATTAGGATATACCTGCTTAATGTCCTCAGAATTCATTGTGGTAATTTAATTTACAATTCTACCAAGCTCAATTTTAATTTTCCTATTAAAAATGTCTCTTACGGCATCCTTATGCTCAACAATAATCATAGCCAAACACGGATCGTTAATGATAGAATTAAATATTGCAAGAATTTTGTCGGTATTATTATTGTCAATACCAGCAAGTGGCTCGTCAAAAAGTATCAATTTGGGCTTATGGATAAGACCCATTCCAAAAGCAAGTAATTTTTTTTCACCACCGCTTAAGTTAAAAGGTTTTCGTTTTTTTAAAGCTTTTAGTCCAAGTTGTTGATAAACGTCTTCTATTCGATCGCATCGCTCATTTTTTGAGTAGATATTTCCTGCAATTTTTAAATTCTCCTCCACGCTAAGGTTTTCGAAATTAAAATTCTTTTGTGGTATATACACAATACCAAGGCGTATAAGGTCTGATGGATTTAAAGTATCAATTCTTTTGTTTTCGAAGAGAATCTCCCCATTCCACAAGGGTAGAAGACTATAAATACATTTTAGCACCGTACTTTTTCCGGATCCATTGCCACCTGTAAGTAGTACTGTTTCACCAGAAGAGACCTCGAAGGAAATCTGGGAAAGCACCATTTTTTTACCGTATCCGGCAGATATGTTTTTTATATTTATAGACACAAAAAATTTAGTTGTTAGATGATAGCAAAATACCATCATGTAAATGAAAAATATGGTCACTTACCTGATTAATATACTCTCTGTTATGTTCAATCTGAAATACAGTTCGCCCCTCAGCCTTAATACCCATAACAAGATTAACTATTCGATTATAGTTATCGTTGTCTATTCCTGCTACAGGTTCATCCAATAGCAGAAGTTGAGCATCATTGGCAAAGCAGCATCCAAATGTCAGAAGTTTTTGTTGACCATAAGATATATCACCTGCCAAGCTATTTTCTACACTTTTTAGATGGATCTTATGAAGAATTATGTCAGCTCTTTCATTTAATTCCATATACTTTTTTTTAAACAAACCGCTAGGTAAAATAGAATTAAATATATTTTCCCCTGGATTTCCTTTAAAAGACAATAAAATATTTTCCTTTACACTTAGTTTGGTTATAATTCGCAAATCCTGAAAGGTACGAGTCACACCCATTTTATTGATTGTTATAGGTGATAGTCTATCAATGCGAATGTCTTTTAGCTTTATCTCTCCTTTATCCAACTTCATAAAACCAGTTATTACATTAAATAATGTGGTCTTACCTGCGCCATTTCCTCCGACTAATGAATATATCTTACCAGGTTCTAGAAGAAGATTTAATCCGTTCAGTACTTGCTGTTTACCAAATGATTTATATATGCTTTTCAATTCTATCATTCTTGGCATTCAATGGCTTATTATATAACTAAATCAACGACAGTATCGACATATCCACATCAATTTCTGTTAGCTTGATATCATGGAGGCAAATGATAATAATTTTAATTCTTCCATGGTTCCAATTGTAATATTTTCCTATTAATAGAATAGTATGATCGATCGAAATTTTAAATGTTTTACTGCATACTGCACTCAATCGAACAGATTACCTCGATCTATGAAGCCTTTGTTCACCAAGGTCGTCTCTATCACTCTTGTTGAAATGTTGAAGTAGTGTGCCGCTTCATCCAGCTTTTCTTCTCCGAAGTCTTTACCAACGAAATCCTTCAAGGCATCGGATGGACAGAGAAACTCCTGGGCGAAAGCTCGCTGAAACTTCTGCCGGGCAGTTTTAACGGTGGTAACTGGCAGAAACTTGTCTGTATCTGGTGAATAGAGCCGATCACCAACCAAACGTAAAAGGGCAAATCGGTGATTGGTGGGATATGAGGTGTTGAGGCAGACATCAAGATGATCCGGCGCTCCATTACGAAAACCAACCGTCATGGGGCTTTTTTCCCTATGATTGTTGGTGAAAAAATCGCTTGAGAGTGAAAAAAGGTCTATCAACTGTTTGTTGCTCGCGGGTCCATTCGGCAGCACCCAATACTTTCTTGCTGCGCGGGCAGCGACAGCCGCTCTTTCCCATGGCAACAAGGAAAAATCTATGCAGGCAGTCTCTGTTTTCAATGCTTTGGTATCGGGCACAAACATTCGTTCGGTATGGCCCTGAACGTTCCTGAAAAGTGCATCAAGAATTTCTGGTGAATCGGTTGTGCTTTGAGCCAGCACCTCAGCCACTGCGTCGTATCCTGATAGTTTGCCTTGGGCAAGCAGCGCAGCCATAAGCTCTTCAGGCGCTTCGTCGGGGTCATAACCCAATAATGCCTCCATCTCTCGCCACCGTACGGATGATGGGTTGCTGCGCTCTTCAACGATATTCTCCCGGAGCTCTTGCAGGAGGCTCGTTTTGCAGCCCATGGAATGCAATCGGTCAATCACGGCATCAGCAAAAGAGAGTACTGTGGCTTCGAAGGCCGCCAGCGAAACAAACTCGCACACTCCATTCAGGTATCGCACCATTTGTCGGCTGGCTGGGGGAGTTGCATTCATCCTGACCAGCAGTGCGGAGCCATCACTGTTGAAGCTCAAGTCGGGCCAGAGAAACCCCTGACCGATAGCGCCAAGCCGATGACTCATCTCCCAGGATTCTGATAAGTTACGCTCTGGCTCACGGACAAGGCGCCACCAATTTCCAAGTAACCACAGCGCCATTGCATAAGCCGAGAGACGTGCGGCAGGTCGGATAGTTTTGGCATTGATATCTTCAAGTTCCGTAATGACCACTCCGCCAACGGTTATTTTAATATCAGCAAAGGTAAAGCGCTCCGCTTCATCAGGCGTGTAGCGCTCAAGCCATTCAAAATCAATTGCAAATGCTTTACTCATTGATGCTTCTCCATTTCAAAAGAACTTGCCTTGCGAAGGGATCGGTATCGGGCATAAGGTATCCATGATAAATTCCTGAACTGGCGTTTTCAAGTTGTGCCTCAACTGGAAAACCGTCCAAAGTGACCGCCCAGATATTCTGGGGAAAACCTTCACGACGTGCTTCACTGACCATCCCTTTTCTGGCCCCCTCTTGTAACAATCGTTCTGCTTTGGCTTTTGAAAAGATTCCAAGATCATCACAGAGTGATTTATCCGGCCTTGGTTGTGCTGGTGGTGTTAACCCAAAGTCACCGGGATTGCGTTTGTGTTCCGGGTTTCCGCCGTAACGAACGCTCTGGGCAATTTGTTCCAGCAACGCTGAACCAGGATCAGTATCAAAACGACGCTTGGGATTATATCCTGTTTTTCTTTTCATTTGAACAGGCGCTTTGTAAATTTGCTTCTGACTGCGTTGAATGTTCTCTTCGATGATACAACAATTGATACCATAAAAGCAAAGCATTCTCCGACGCATGGCCTAAGCCCGCTCGTAAGGATAAACGTTTTTATAGTTCCTGTTAAAGTAGGAGCCCACTGACGGAGCGGTTTTCAAATTCTCAAACTCGTGCTCCTGAACACCTTTGTAGGCGTATGCTGAACCGTCAAGAAATTGAATATATACGGTTAAATTTTCGGCGTCGTAACCAACGGCCGTGATGTTTGTCGATGCCACCGGTTGCATGTTTTCAGGAATTGGCATTGTCGCCTCCTTGGGTAAATGATTGGTTTCTCCAATTGCGTACACTCGTTTCGTACTCTGCAACATTCGGGCTGGCGTTGGCCCAAAGTTTTGAGGCAATTGGATCAGAACTCTTTACTGCATTGTCTGCCTGATAAAATTTGATCCGCGACGGAATCCGAACAGCCTCTCCGCTGACAATGGCTTCACCGGTTCGAAGGCTCGACAGTACCTCAGTCATTTCTCGTAACTCATCCTGCATTGCTGATGAAACATGCCCTTTATCCCGGGTGTTTGTCATTCTGAGGGCCATCATGGTTCCGCATTGGCTCAAGACGGTTTCATCCAATTCTGATGGCCGCTGGGTCACAAGCAGCAATCCCACGCCATATTTTCTGCCCTCTTTTGCAATCGCCTGAACGGTTCGTGACGAAATAGACTCTTCGCCTGCTTTAAGGTAAGCATGAGCTTCATCAAGAACAATAAGCAAGGGTTGTTTTTTTCCGCCAACGAGCGTGTTTTGCCCCCAGTAGAGCGCATCGTATATAATTTTCAGAATGCAGCCTGAAATGGTCTGCATGATGTTCGACGGAATTGCTGACAGGTCTAAAATAGAGACTGGAAAGTCATGGCCAAACCAGGTTGAGAAGAGGTTTGGCAGGTCATTTGGTGTCGAGCCATTCAATGAAGGGGAATACCCGTCAGGCCTGAACAAGAAATTATAGCTTTGATCGAGCAGTCGGGAGCGCATCCCTTCAAGAAATCCGAGTATTCCCTTTGCTTTGTTGTTTAAAAAGGGTGCGCTGCTTCCCAAACCAGCCGTCGGGTAGTGGTTAGAGGTAAGGGTTATTGGATCACCCTTGGCAAGAAGGGTTTCAGGTGTTGTTCGGTCAGCCTTGAACGTCATACGCTCATAATCGTCAAGCTCAAACCACAGTTTATGAATCGAAAACGGGATCGGGCTGTCTGCCGTGATGGCTTCTTCGCGAAGTCCGCCGATAGCCACCGCTGAAATTCGCTTCAGTTCAAGTACTTTGCCCCGGATATAGTCTTCATTCTGGTCGGAGAGCTTGCCCGGAAATATTGCCATCAACTCTTTGAACGGTAATGCCCAGAAGGCAACGCACAGTTCCTGTTCATCAGTTGCACTGTTTGCCCCAACTCTGAATACTTGACATCTCCCGGCCAATGAACTAGCATATTCTCCGTGCGGGTCGATCATGAGCACCCGTGCACTGGGGAATTTTTTGTCGGCAATTGCTTTGACGACAATGCTGACGGCGTTCGATTTCCCACTGCCGGTGGCGCCAAGAATAGCGCAATGCCTTGAGATGAGTTTATCCATGTCAAGTTGCGCGGCAAGCCCTTCCGATGCGCTTTGATTGCCGATGACAATCGACGATTGTTCGTTGTATCCTCCGTAGACGATGCGGAGGTCTTCATTGGTCACGAGATGCACCTGATCTCCTGAAGTGGGTGATTGGAGCACACCTCTCTCGAAAAATGAACCGATCTGCTCGCCGACCAATATCATGCGCAACCAGCGGTGACCATCGGTAATTGCCGGGTTCTCCTTGTATGCTGCCAGCAGAGAGTCGGGCATTGCCAGAACTCCGGCTTGTGTAATCAATCCATACAGGTTGGCATACCCAAGCGGGATTTTCAGAAATGATCCAATCTGCCCAATTCTGTACACGGTTCCATCGACAATCGGCATGTTCGAAGGATAATTACTCACCATTTTGATGGTTACCGAGTTTCCACTGACGCTTTCAACCTGGCCAATATGGGTTGGATTGTGCTTCATGATGGTAATGGCGTAGTGACAGGGCCATCAGAAGATGACAAGTCGTTCAGAAATTCAGTGAGCTTCTGAAAGTCGGGAAGAAGAAAACGACCTTTTCCAGTCCAACGTTCATCTCCTTTGCCTTTTCCTGATTCCTGGGCAGGCATGGCAGCATCTTCATCAAAATATTGGTTCACTCGAATGGTCTCGGCAGAATTTGGTTCACCTTTCAGTTGCCACTCTCCGAATTTCCCACCTATTACGGCATGGCGTCGCCCGTACACCGACATCTTTCCGCCAGTGTCGCGGGTGGCCAGATTGCGAACTTTGTTCGTTTCATCGGCAAGTGCGCAGGTGCTGTTCTGTAATTCGTCGAAATACATCGCGATAATATGTGAGTTTCCACCTCTTCGGAGCGATGTTACAATGCGCTCATTGATGTGATTGTCACCGAATGAGTAGCCGCAGGTGAAGAGAACAGCATCGTCCTGCTGAAGGAAGGCACAAAGCCGGTCGATGAGGCCGACATAAGGCTGCTTTTTGGTGGTGCTATATTTCAGGTGCGATGGGTAAATCAAAATTGATTCTGCGGTTGCACTTCTGTCGCGAATGACGGCTTGGTCTCTCTCGCGATAGGTCCATCCCAGTGAACCGTGCATTTTCCAAAGCTTTACCAGTTGAGGGTATGACTCAACATCTTCTACTGCTTCAGGGCAAAAAAATGGCTCATAACTTCCAGAAAAGCCATCAAAATAGGGTATGCCAGAGTCTTCGAGGGCAATTTCAAAAAGGTAATCGTAGTTCGTTGTGAAAATCTCGGAAGGGAAACGACGCCTCGCCTTTGAAATCCAGCTTGCGAGTTGCGCATGGGCCAGTTTTGCCCGCTCTTCTGGTGGCAAATGGTCGTGAACAGAGACAAGTGTTACAACATTGGTTTTGACGAGATTGGCTAAATCACCAAAGCCTATGGAATCAAGGCCATTCAGCGTTCCAGCACCGATAACCGCACGTTTTGCT
The DNA here is from genome assembly GCA_903994455.1 of uncultured Chlorobiaceae bacterium. GTDB lineage: Bacteria > Bacteroidota > Chlorobiia > Chlorobiales > Chlorobiaceae > Chlorobium. The sequence continues at coordinate 35,620 of CAJEXI010000031.1, forward strand.
TCAATGGTCGATAGGAGTGATTCAATCGTGAATGCAAGGTCGTTGCCTTCTGTTTCAGCTTGAATTTCTTTGACGGCAGCCGCAAACTCTGGAGATTGAGCCTCAATTTCATCAACAATGACCTTCGTCATGTCGTCAATCGCCGGAACATTAACCCCCTTTACTCCTGTTGCAAAAGAGGAGCCTGCACCAAAAAGAAATCCGATACGCTTTTTGTCGGAGATCAGAATTTGGTGAATACCCCGGATGTGCTCACGCGGGTCGTGTGTGTGCTGGTTCATGGAGTGTTCTGGTAAAAGGCTACGGGGTGATGAGTTGTTTGAGACTGTTGGTTACTTGCAGTAAATATAGTATTACGGCGAAATAAATCAGGGATAAATAAACGTGGTTTCAGATATAATCAAAAGTCGGTTCATTCCGTGGATTCGAAGGGGATTAGGAGACATTCTTTATCCAGCCTTACTGCTAAGGCCCATATTCATTTCGGACTGTGTCATGGTTCTGATTGAATTATGAAGCTCTTGCGTCATGATGACATTGTATGATGCCAGATTTTATATGGCATCAATTTCGTTGCAAACTGTATTGATATGATCAAGTCCGTAGAGTAATGCTGCTTCATCAATGCTCATCCAATGAAAAAATTGCAGGATGAGGTTGTAATGCTGTCGAGCGTAAGTGGTATTTTTTAGAGGATTACCAGGGAGAAAGCAAATAGGTTCATGATGGGCGATTCGATTTCTGATGTTTACCTCCAAAACCCAATTCAGCAACCAGTTTATAGTGAGTGTAAGAGTGGTTCAGCTTTTGGATTGCATCGTTGATAGTGGTTTTAGTCATCCTGCATTGCGAGTTATCGACAATCCCACCGGGAGCAGCGGCATTACGTAGCCAATCGTTGCCGAAGGTGCCCGCGTAATGCTGATCAATGGCATTTCGGAGGGCGATTTCAAAACAACTGATGACGGTAAAAAGCTCTTGGGATAGCTGCAAGTTCTTGCGATACATCGTCATAGCCTTACGAGTATTGCCTCCGCAAGCTGTCAAATAGCGCCCCATCCGGGCCTGAGTCATGATATTTTCAAAATCGGTGTACCTCATTTCTTGATTTCTACTTGCATAACTCTATATCAAGTGCTAAATTGATGGGATCTTATTCCCGGTAGTCCCTGAAGCAATTCAAACTGCCGGGTTTCGTTTTTTACAGCGGAAGGTATTCTGTAATCAATAAGCCGCCTGTAGATTCTTCCCAAGCATCCTCATCTTCAGACAAAAGCCTCCCTTTCAGGGTTATAGAGGTACTTTTTAGATCGCCATGCCTTGACTTTCAGGATTACCGGATTGAGCACCTCAAAGCGCTCTTCGACAGGATGAACGGCAATTTTGATGTTGGATAGAGTGAGAAACCATACCTTTATTTTTCTTTTCTGATCGTCACCTCTTGACTTTTTGTTTGTAATGAACGATATTAAAATAGCTCATCTACTATATGTGGAAGGAGTAACGAGGCCGTCCTTCGGGGCGGCTTCAGCTTTTTTCAGCCCTTTTTCCGCTGATATTCTTCATATTCCTTCTGTAATTTCCTTTGCTGACGCGGCTGCTCAACCAGATAAGCTGTCCATGGAAGGATGTAGTCACCACGCTCGTGCAAGGACAACCAAGATAATTCTCCGGCACAAGCCATAAACAAATTCTTTCCTCACGTCCGCGCTGATTTCGCCAAACCTTTATGGCCGGATCACTATCGTGCTCAATTACCTGCTTCGGCCAGCGAATACGTTCGCACCTTCTGAACCTTGTATCCCTCTTTTTACTTCGTTGAGCTGAAAAGAGTGTTCTGTGATTTTGAGAAAAAAAGTACCTTTCGGATGGGTTAATGATATTGCCGAAATCATCAGGCCTGAGTTTTCAACGCTCCAGTTTGTACGAAATTATCAGGAGAAGAACCCCGAAGCCATTGAAAGCGAACAATCTTCCCGGCGGTTGTCCTATGAAGGGCAAAGAGCAGCGACCGCCAGAGCCTGGCGTGAATCTCAGCTCGTTTTATGACACATCCGATTTATTGAAAACAGCTTCCAGAGTCGGAGCTGTGAGAACTGCTTTACCCCAAGCTTCAAGCTCCTTTCTTTTGGCACTTTTCAACTGCACTGAAGCCCATTCGGGCAATAGGCCAAAGCGGCACTCAAGCTGACTTTTCAGTAAGGTGTATTGGCCCCTGACCATGCCAATTCGTTCTACACTTGTAATGTATTCCATGTTTTCATTCTCCTCAATGGTTTCAAGTTCTTGCCAGACCTGGCTGTTCAACCATTCGGGCAGTTGCATCAACCAGTCTAAAATATAAAATAAATCAATGATACGTTGTTTATCCCATTGATGCTGATAGAGGATTCGCAATAAACGGATTTTTGCTGCGTAGCGTTCCTGATCCTGCTTTTTGGTTTTTTGGGTCAGGATATGAGCTGCGGTAATCCATCCAAAAACGTTATCTGATTCCAGCAGCTCATCAAGTCGTTCTTCGTAATCGGTCAGCTTGGCCATCAGAAAATTGAAGGTATGACTACACCCCAGCACTGTCAAGCTGTAAGAGGTGGGTTTCCACTGTTTGTGTGTATCCGCCAGTACTGCCAGGCTGGCAACAGGTCGCCTGTATCGGTCAAAAATACGGTAATTGTAAACAAACATTCGTTCGGCAAATCCAGCCTGCTGTGTGCCCTGTACTTCAACGTGAATGTATATCCACTTCTCGTCACCATTCAACACATTCACCCTGACCAACTTGTCAACAAAACGCTTCCCCAACTTGGCATCCTGAACTATGGCCCGCAGCTCCTGATCCAGAAAAACATGCTCCTTTGCCCAATCTATTTCAGCATGAACCAGCGGCAAGTAGAATTCCATGAACTCTTGAAGGTAGTTCTCAACGGCCCTTTTCCACGGGCTGTCATACTTATCATTTGGCGTATCCATAGGTTGTGTTCCAGTAACGTTCATTGCGCAGAGAGTGTATGCGCAGCGACGCGTAATAATTAGTATGTAAACACTGTAATAATATCAATAATCTCACTTGATACAAAATAATCCAGATATTTTACGCTCCAATGTTTATTGTCAGCATCCAGTTCGGAGTTATGCAGAACGGTCTGGATACCGTCACCACCTGCTCTATAGTCGTTCCAGACTCAAGTGGACAAAGGGGGGCGGGCTTCAGGCAAAATTCAATGATAAAGGGTTCCTGTCGCGAGACATAAGTGTCAAGGAGATGATTGAACACCGGGGGGATATCCATCATATTTTTCCTCGGCAGTATTTGAAAGAGAATGGTTTCAGCCAGAGCCAGTATAATCAGGTAGCGAACTATGTCTATGTTCAGCAGGAGATTAACATCAAGGTAGGGAAGCTCGCTTTTGGCGGGATTGATACTCTTCCGGATTTTGAAGCAAACCTTGAGGCTAACTGCATTCCCGGTACAATCTATCAGATGACGTTACAAGATTAAGAGGATTTTCTTGGGGCTCGCAGAGTGTTGATGGCGCAGAAGATTAAACGATATTATCAAAATTTATAACGAGATACCTCGCTTTGAGTAACTGGCATTGTTGCCGCCTTGGGTAACGGATTGGCAAGAGCGTTCATGAGCATTCGTGCACTTGTCCGATACGCTTTTTGTCGGAGATCAGAATTTGGTGAATACCCCGGATGTGCTCACATGGTCTGTGTGTGCTTTTTCATGGGTTCCGATAAGGCTTCCCTGTAAAGATGGTAATGAAATTGCTTGGTGATCACGCATTAATGGCGTATTTTATGTAGTGATTTTGAGACATAATAGAAGCGTAACAGAATATTTGCAGGTGAGTAATTTCCTGGAGTTGGCGAATATATCTGTGAAAATATTTATGGAATCAAGTTTATTTTTTTATAATGCAGACAATAGTACTTATCACGCTTCCCGTAAGAACAGCGTACCAGGTTAAGTCTTTTGCTTAGGCCTCACGGGTTCCTTAATCTGTGAGGCCTTTTTTTATTTATGGTTATGAATTATCACAAGCAAGCC
>CAJEXI010000032.1 GCA_903994455.1 uncultured Chlorobiaceae bacterium
TTTGATGATATGGTGATGTTCAACTGGAGATGAAGATCATCGAAAGGAGTAAAACATTCAGACTGGAGTCCTGATGGTAGAGTATGATGCCGATCCCAAAGAGAGTACTGAGGCCCCGAACGATCAGTATGACAGCCCCTGGAAAGAGGCAGTTGAACACTATTTGCCGGAGTTTATGGCCTTCTATTTCCCCGATGCCTCTGCAGAAATAGATTGGGCAAAGGATTATGTTTTTCTGGATAAGGAGCTGCGGGCGGTGGTGCAGGATGCCGAGTTGGGAACCCGCTTTGTTGACAAGCTGGTGGGGGTGGAGCTGCTCAATGGTGATGCAAGCTGGATCTACATTCACCTTGAAGTACAAGGCACCAGGCAGGCTGAATTTGCCCAACGGATGTTTGTTTACAACTACCGGATTTACGACCGTTACAAAAGGCCGGTAGCAAGTTTTGCTGTTCTGGCTGATGAGCATAAGAGTTGGAAGCCATCCACCTATGGTTTTGCCTTGCTGGGGAGCAAGCATACCCTGGAGTTTCCGGTAGCCAAGCTGACCGATTACGAAGACAAACTCGAAGAACTGTTGGCCTCAGAGAACGCCTTCGGACTGATAACGGCGGCGCATATTCTGACTCAGCAAACCCGCAAGCATGAAAAGGAACGGTATGAAGCCAAACGCCGTTTAGTGCGCATATTGTATGATCGCCACTGGGATAAAGAGCGGGTCATCAAATTATTTGCTATTTTGGACTGGCTCATGCAACTGCCTGAATGGTTGAACCGCCAGATTTTGGATCAAATAGAAACAATTGAGGAGGGAAAAAAAGTGCAATACATCACCAGCGTAGAGAGAATCGGCATGGCCCGGGGCGAGGTCATAGGTGTGGAAAAAGGTGTGGTCATAGGCGAGGTCATAGGCATGGAAAAAGGTGTGGTCATAGGCAGTGCAGGATTATTAAGAAGGCTGTTGGAACATCGCTTTGGCGTGTTGCCCGAGTGGGCGTTGGGGGCATTAAGTGGAGCTTCTGAACAGGAGCTTGACGCTTGGGGTGTGGCTGTTTTGACTGCGCCGACACTGGAGGCAGTTTTCAATACGTACTGATGTTCGTTCAATAATTCAGTGCCAGGCAGGCAACCCAAAGCTTATCCGTTTTCGCGTTTCGTAGTTTTTCCGGGAAATAACTGAGATAACCAAATCAACGATTGAAGTGGCAGGCTGAGATGATGACACAAAACAGGTGTGGCATTGCCGTAGAACCGGATAGTCCCAACGCTTTTGCCTTGGTGCTGGAGAAAATGACTGACCATCCTGAGTTGGTAAATAGATGGGTGTGAACGTCCTTCATTTTGAAGTGCTGGAGTTTGGTCGTTGACAACACGTGAATCGCTTTGTCGATTTTCTGGAAAGGATTATGGGCGCATGAAACGTCTTTTCGATCTGCTCCTCCCTTTTTTGCTGCTGCTTGCTCTCCTCGTCAGAATATTGCACGGCACTCCACTCTTCTTCTCGCAGGTGAGGCCCGGTCAGAACGGCAAACCGTTCCGCATGTTGAAGTTTCGGACAATGACCAATGCGAGGGATGCTGCCGGTACTCTTTTGCCGGACAGTGCTCGATCGCGATTGGCAGCAATGCGAGACGACTTGAAAAACAGTCTCTGCTTGAGCAGGCAAGTGTTCCAATTGCCACGATTATGCATCCGTCAGCCGTTGTGAGTGCCTACTCGGACATTGGCCCGAACGTTTTATGGATTTCAGAACCTCCGGCTGATTTGTTTCTTCCTGGGAATAGTTGAAAAGCTCTGTTTGTTCTCTCTCCTCTGTTGCTCTGTTTTCCTGACAAAAAGTTTTATATTTTGCGGTGTGGTAAAAAAGTGCGAGATCGTGCTGCTATGCCGTACGGATAGTAATGACTCTGCCTCTTACTGGCGCAAACTCAAACAACGCTTGAAAGCTGAGGGTAATGAAACCGTGACAAATTGTCACGCTTTGAAGATGGTTGCGGCGGATGGTAAACTGCGTGTGACCGATGTTGTCGATACTGAGCAACTGTTGCGTCTCGTTCAATCGATACTGTCGCCAAAAGTGGAGCCTTTCAAGCAGTGGCTTGAAAATCGGGCAGCCCGTTTGCGTCATAAACTTTGCAGATTCAGAAAAAAATGGTATTGGAAGTCAAATTACTGTCACTATCACCAGAACTCCTTTATACATGCTTGATACTCTATTTCCCCCTTGGCCATCATATACTCGGGAAGAGGCCGATGCCATCAACTCTGTGCTGTTGTCGAACAAAGTCAATTACTGGACCGGCTCTGAGTGCAGGGAATTTGAAAAAGAGTTTGCCGCATGGGTCCGGTGCCGATATGCAGTAGCTCTTGCCAATGGTACCCTGGCATTGGAAGTTGCACTTAGAGTGCTGGAAATCGGGGCGGGTGATGAGGTTGTGGTGACACCCCGAACCTTTATTGCATCTGCCTCCTGTATTGTTGCTCTGGGAGCGACACCGGTGTTTGCCGATATTGATCGCGACTCACAGAATATTACTGCTGAAACTATTGGACAAGTTCTGACAAAGCGAACCAAAGCGCTTCTTTGCGTGCATCTTGGAGGGATGCCGTGCGATATGGATCCCATTATGGAGCTTGCTCAAAAGCATGGGCTTGTTGTCATTGAGGATTGTGCCCAAGCTCATGGGGCACTCTATAAGGGGAGGCCTGTTGGGTCACTTGGCCATATCGGTGCATGGTCATTCTGTCAGGACAAGATTATCACCACAGGAGGTGAAGGTGGAATGGTCGCAACCAACGATCGGGCCTTGTGGTTAAAGATGTGGGCTTATAAGGATCATGGTAAATCCTGGGAGGCAGTGTATGAAAAAAAACACCCTCCCGGATTTAGATGGCTCCATGAGTCATTTGGATCAAACTATCGCATGATTGAAATACAGGCAGTTATAGGCAGGATTCAGTTACAGCGCATGGTAGACTGGACCCAAAAACGGCAGACGAATGCCAGGCAAATACGCAGGGCCGCAAGGGAGATATCGGGGCTGCGTGTGCCGTATTGTCCTGATTGGGCCTGTCATGCAGCATATAAATGCACTCTGTTTGTTGAGCCGGATGCGTTAAAGGATGGCTGGAGTCGTGATCGGATTATGGCAGAAATAACAAACAGGGGAGTCCCCTGTTACTCCGGCTCTTGTTCTGAAATCTACCTTGAAAAAGCCTTTGAGCAGAGTGGCTGGAGCCCGTTGGAGCGATTGCCGGTTGCAAAGGAGCTTGGCGAGAGGAGCTTGATGTTTCTTGTGCATCCCACCCTTGAGGCGGAGCACATCAAAAAAAGCTGCAACGTCCTCCGGGAGGTGATGCGGGAGGCGGTTTCATGAAAGCAAAGAGCGCGGAGTTGGTCGTTATTAGTTTTTTTTACAAACGCAGAGAAAATAAAGTCAGTAATGAAAAAAAGAGTTGCGGGTTTTGTTACCGGAGTCATTGTTTTGTTGAGTTTCGTTCCATCTGTTACTGTTGCAATGCCTTATGTGAAAGGCTCCGTAGGTCTTGCCTCAATGGAAGATTCCAAATACACGGCAAGCTCTTACGATACAGGTTATCATCTTGATGGAGCTGTCGGGATTGATGGTGCGCCCTATCGTGTTGAGGCTGAAATTGGGTATCAGAACAATGGAAACAAAAATATTTTGAAAGAGTTGTCGATGACTACCTATATGGCGAATTGCTATCTGGATATAGCCGTTCCGGTTGTTTCTGTTGTCCCCTTTCTCACTGTCGGAGTTGGTGTTGCCAATATTTATGGAGGTAGTGGCCGTGACCGTGTAGTCGCCTGGCAGGTTGGTGCTGGTGCGGGGGTTCATGTTTTTCCTGGTACAACTCTTGATCTCCAGTATCGTCATGCTGGTACAGCCAATCCGATACTGGATGGCCAGAAATACAGTATTGGATTGAATAATGTGACTGTGGGTCTGAGAGTTGGTCTTTGAAGCAAGGATATCGGTTTCGTGCCATTTCGAACAACCCGGGGCGATCATTGTGTCGCAGGGTTATGAAGCTGGCTATCGAATCGTGGGTTCCCGAAATGGCCTGGTTACTCCTGGTGCTCCTTTTTATGCCCGGTTTTTCTGGCAAAATAGATAAAACTTGAAGCCTCCTTTGGCCATAGAGTCTCCTTGCCAAGTGAAATTGTGGCAGCACCAAGCGCTATAGCACGTTGCAGAAGATGAAACCGCAGGCCCGCCCTTTTGCAACGAAGTTTTTCGCTGTAAAAAGTGTTGTACAACGCATCCGGCAGATATGGCAGGCGCTTGAAGAGGTGCAGATGATGCACTTCAAGAAGCTTTTCAAGAGTTTCAGGCATAAAATGAAAGAGATGGCGCGGTGCATCCCAGGCGACCCAGTTCTCACGATAATAGTTTGCGCCGTAACTCGCAGGATTGGGGAGTGCAATAACGAGCACGCCGTCCGGTTCAAGCAGTGAGGCAACACCATCAAGCGTTTCATGCAGCTTGTGCAGATGTTCAAGCGTATGCCACAACACAATACGGTCAAACGTGTCGGGATACCCAACCTGCAGAAAAGGGGAGACACGCAGCCCAAAAACCTTTTGTGCATAACCGGCTGATGCAGCATCAGGCTCCACGCCCGCCAGATTGCGGAGCGGTATTGCCTTGCTGCGGTGAAAAAAGTTCAGCAGTTCACCCGTTGCACAGCCGATTTCAAGGATCGAAAGCCTCTCGAACGGCTTGACAGCTTCATTCAGGATAAGAGAAGCCCTGTAGCGAAGCAGCAGTGACCGTGCTGCAAGATAGACCCTTTCACCCAGGGAACTGTTGCTGCTCTTCTGCAGGTAGGGCTCGTAGGGGCCGTTGCGGTAATGCGAAGTTGACTCAAAGCTGTCGGGACGGGGATTAAGCATAAGAAGCCCGGAAGCACACGACTGAACAATCTGCCAGCTCATTATTCCTGTAGAGTCGAAGCGGTCTGGCACCTGAAGCCACGGCGAGAACTCCATGGAGTTGCTTATGGGGCAGGGAACGGTTTCCATTGCGGCAAAAGAGGCTATTGCTCCTCTGCCTGGGAAAGGTCAAGAAAGGCTTGCCTCAGATTTTTGTAGGTGGAGGTCATATCGTTGCTCAAAACCTTGGCATCGGCAAGGATGGGCATGAAATTCGTGTCACCTTCCCAGCGAGGCACAATATGGAAATGAATATGGTTGTCTACGCTTCCACCGGCAACCCGTCCCAGATTAGCGCCAACATTGAAGCCCTGTGGACGCAAGGTCAGCTTCAGCGCCTTGATGGAGAGATCCGTCAGCTCCATCACCTCCAGTTTCGTCTCCTGGTCAAGCTCCGAAAAGTCGGCCGTCTGCATGTAGGGAATCACCATGAGGTGCCCGCAATTGTAGGGATAGAGGTTCATGATGATGAAGCAACGTGTTCCCCGGTAAAGGACAAACCGCTTCTCGTCCTCCTCGGGTGGAATATCAGCAAAAACCGACTTCCCGTCTTCATCGGCAGGCTTGTCATCCTTGAAAGACTGCATGTAAACTTCACGCCAGGGCGAGTACATTCTGTTCATGTCGAGCGTTCTCCACGACGTTGTTTGTTTGTTGCCTTCTTGTACCAAAGATGGGAATCGAACCCACACGAGTTATTCACTCACTGGATTTTGAGTCCAGCGCGTCTACCAGTTCCGCCACTTTGGCCTGTTTTTGAGCGGTGCGAGAGAAGGGAATCGAACCCTCACGCCTCACGGCACTAGTTCCTAAGACTAGCGTGTATACCAATTTCACCACTCTCGCAGCACAGTTCTACAATATACGTGGTTTTTTGTCGAATAAAAACTATCTTTGAAGATAGTTTTACGGCGGATGACGCTAAAAATAATTTTGTTCCGGTTTCTATTGTTTTGAGCCTATGCCGTCTAAATTATACCGAGTTGCAAACATTGTTTCATGGGTGGTCAGTCCGGTTGTGGTTGCGCCAGCAGTCTATACGGCGATTGTGATGCTCGGATACGGCAAGGATGTGAAGAGTATGTCATACTTGATGGTGCTTTTTTTTGCAAGCACCCTTGCCCCGGTCCTTTTGATTTCCGGCCTGAAAAAAACAGGAAGGATTTCTGATTACAACATCACGTTCCGCGAGCAGCGTTTTTTGCCGTTGCTGGTTCTTGTTGCCGTCAATGCCCTCGGTTATGAGTTTATGAAGCAGCTTCATCCACCGAGGCTTCTCACCGGTATCTTGCTGTTCAATGCCGTCAACACCATCTTTATTCTGCTGATCACGCTCCAGTGGAAGATCAGCATCCATCTCTTCACCTTCTCCTCCTCGGTCGCCTTGCTCTTTATGCAGTTCGGCATGGTTGCTTTATGGCTGCTGCTTCTTGTGCCACTGCTTATGTGGTCAAGAATTTACCTCAAAGCCCATAATTTTATGCAGACTCTTGTCGGTGGGCTGGTTGGTTTTACCGTCATGATGGTCGAATTACAATGGTGGACAGCATTGTGACCAGAAAAACATACGCTGTGGTTGTCACTACCTACGGAGAGGTTGAAAAGGTTACCATAAAGAACCTGTGGCCAAGTTCGCGTAGAATTCTCAAGGTCGTGACGCGTCAAATTGCAAAAATTCCGACCCCCCTGATCAATTTTATTGCTGATTACCGTTCAACAAAGCACTATATCGACTGGAAACTCAACCATTACAGCTCGTTGCTTCTTGCCATCAACCGAGCCCAAAAAAACAGTGTGGCCGCCTGCATTTCCTCGAGCGGCAACCCTCTGCTGTCAGAAGTCGATATCAATGTTTTCGATGCATGCTATTTCGTGCCGCCCTATCTCGATGACCTTCTTCAGCAATTGCGGCAGAAGTATGATGGAATTGTCCTAGTCCCGATGTTTCCGGTTGAATCGGCATTTTCCTGCGGGCTGGCTTGCCAGATGGTTGTCGATCTCTATGGCGACACTGCCTTCAGTCAGGTCGGTGTGATCAGCAAACTCTGGCAAGAGGATGCTCTTCACCGTCTGTATAGCGAGCATCTTTTTGAGGAGCTGACCCCCTCCCTGCGACTTCAAAAACGGGGGAAAATTGGACTAGTGCTGGTCATTCATGGCACCCTGGTGAGGGATCGTGCCGGAAATCAGCCGACCATCTTTACCGGGCTGGAAGAGACTGCCGCATTTTTTGAGGTGATGAAACAAAAAATTATGGCCCATCCGCACAATATTTTCAGCGATGTTCGGCAGGGCTGCCTGAACCATTCCCGAGGAGGGGAGTGGACTGCCGAGACCATTGAAAAAGCGCTTCTGGATTTCAGGCGAGAGGGATATGCAGGAGTGGTCATGTTTCCCTACGGTTTTTTTGCCGATAACAGCGAAACCGAATATGATGCGCGCAAGATTCTTGAACAAGCAGGGTTTCCCCTCGTCCAGTATATCCGATGCATTAACGATTCCGCCCCTTTTGGCCTATGGCTGGCTGAAAAGGTACTCGAGAAGCTGCAAGCACTCTACAACCTTCAGACAGCCCTGGAACGTCTTGAACATAACCAGTAAAATTTATTACCCTTGAACGCTGAACAAGAGAAAGAGCAACGGGCGACTGCACTGCTGCAGGATCCCGATCATTACCTGAAACAGTATGACCTGGCGCTGAGCTGTCTTGACATGCAGCAGAACAGTGAGGCGCTTGAACTGCTTGACTGGTGCATTGAGGCACAGCGTCGTGACCCTGCGGCCCTCTATGCGCGAGCAGTCACCAACCTTGCCTTGGGTGCCTACCGGAAATCCGCTTGCGATTTGATGAAAACCATTGTGCTCGATCCCGGTTTTCTGCAAGCCTACAAACACCTTGGTTTTGTGCAGTTCATGCTTGGAAAAGAGGAGGCTGCCCTGAAAACGCTCCAGAAAGGAATTGCCATCGACCCGGACTATGCCGATATTTACTGTGTTCTTGGCGATGCCTATCTTGATCTTGGAGAGTATGACAAAGCCAAAGAGGCCTTTGATAAAGCGCTTGACCTCGAACCGGACAACCCTGAACCCCACAGCAAGATCGCCATGTACTACCTCTCAAGAGGCGATATGAAAGGGCTGAAAAGAGAGTACGAAATATTAAAAACACTCGATGCCGCATTGGCCGGGCAAATTGGAACCCTATTTTTTGAAGCGCCATGAAACTTTTTCCTGATGTTGAGACGAGGAAGCGGTTTATGAAAACAGCCCTTCCTGTAATTTTCGGTATGGCATGGACTCCGATTATATGGATGATGGTTTTGTGGGCAGTAGGGCCCTCGCTGTTCGCCCTTACCGGATCCTGGCCGGTCTCGCTGAGTGCCATAATTATTATTGTTTTGCTGGTAACATCCTTATTTATAAAGTTTTTTGTGCGTATAGGCCGAAAATTTAACAACGAAGGTCATTAAAGGGCACTTTTTTCTGTGGCCAAAGATTTTTTTTTTATATATTTGCGCACCTTGTAAAAAAGATAGTGAAACAAGAGTGTGAATTTTTTTCCTGTCAGACCCGAATGAACTCAAAATAGCGTTACATGGATCAGACACTGAGTAATTTTGGCAACGTTTTTGCATTCCTTGCCCTTGGCGTTGTTTTTGTTGCTGGCGGCTATTTGACTGCCCGTCTTTTACGTCCAAGCAGACCGAACCCCGCTAAAAATTCAACCTACGAATGCGGTGAGGAAGCCGTGGGAAGTGCGTGGGTCAAGTTCAACATCAGGTTTTACGTTGTCGCTCTTATCTTTATTATTTTTGACGTTGAGGTTGTCTTTCTTTTTCCATGGGCAACCATCTTCCGCCAGCTTGGAGAATTTGCACTGGTTGAGGCCCTTGTTTTTGCAGGAATCCTGATTCTGGGTCTTGCTTATGCGTGGGTTAAAGGAGATCTGGATTGGGTCAGGCCTGTTCCAAATATTCCAAAAATGCCTGAAATGCCGAAATTGCCGACGGCGAAATCTACATTGAGAGGTTAACAGATACTATTCACCATTCATTCGATCGTTATGGGTTTACTTGATGCCGGGATAACAAAGCATAACATGCTGATAACATCGGTTGACAATGTTCTGAACTGGGCTCGTTTGTCATCACTCTGGCCGATGGGTTTCGGACTTGCCTGCTGCGCTATCGAAATGATGGCCACCAACGCCTCCAATTACGATCTTGAGCGTTTCGGTATTTTTCCCCGTTCATCCCCCCGTCAGTCCGATCTTATGATTGTTGCCGGAACAGTGACGATGAAAATGGCAGAAAGGGTTATTCGCCTTTACGAGCAGATGCCGGAACCCCGATATGTCCTCTCCATGGGAAGTTGTTCCAATTGCGGAGGTCCTTACTGGGAGCACGGCTACCATGTCCTCAAGGGAGTAGACCGTATTATTCCTGTCGATGTTTATGTGCCAGGATGTCCGCCAAGGCCCGAATCGCTTATTGGTGGGCTGATGAAAATTCAGGAGTTGATACGAATGGAGCAGATTGGAATATCAAGGGCCGATGCACTGAAGAAACTGTCTGAAAAAAGTGTCGATCCCCAGTTTATTATTGAGCGTGAGCGCAAGGCTGTCGGAGCATAACTAACTTATAAGGCTTACTGTCAAGATGGAAGAAGGAAAGGTTATATCGCAGTTGGTACAGGAGAGCGCTGCTGCATACTCAATTATCCACGAAAAGTTCGGCTCCGCCATTTCGGACTTTGACGCCAACGGGACGATGCCATTTTTTGAGGTTGTCGATACCTCGCGCTGGACAGAGATTGCCCTCTTCATGCGCGACCATCCCAGGCTCAAATTCAACTACATGGCCTGTCTTTCCGGTGTGGACTATCCTGCCGAAGGGAAGCTTGGTATTGTCTGTAATTTTGAATCACTTACTCATTTTCATCATAAATTGGCCGTCAAGGTGAAGTGTGCCCGCGACGGAGGATCTCTCCAAAGTGTTGCCCTTGTCTGGCACACCGCCAACTGGCACGAAAGAGAGGCCTATGACATGTTCGGCATACTTTTTACCGGTCACCCGGAGCTGAAAAGAATTCTCTGCCCTGACGACTGGGTGGGATACCCGCTCCGCAAGGATTACAAGGTGCAGGATCAGTATCACGGAATCAAGGTGCCGTACTAAACAGTGTTTTAAATAGTAAACGCAGCTCACGTATGCAGGAATTAGATACAGCCGGACTGGGTTCAGTCAGGGTTACCCGACAAAGCGACACGGTGGTCATTCTCGAAAAAGACCTTGCCACCGAACAGATGGTTCTCGCCATGGGGCCTCAGCATCCGTCAACGCACGGGGTGCTCAAGCTGGAGTGTCTTACCGATGGAGAGGTTATTACCGAAGCCGTGCCCTACCTTGGCTACCTTCATCGGTGCTTTGAAAAATGTTGCGAAAATGTTGATTACCCGGCAGTTGTTCCCTATACCGACCGGCTGGACTATCTGGCGGGCATGAATAGCGAATTTGCCTACGCCATCACCGTCGAAAAGCTTCTCGATATAGAGATTCCCCGCAGGGTTGAATTTATCAGGGTTATTGTTGCCGAACTGAACAGGATTGCATCGCATCTTGTCGCTATTGGAACCTATGGAATTGACCTTGGTGCCTTTACTCCCTTCCTCTTCTGTTTTCGTGACCGCGAAATTATTCTTGGACTTCTTGAATGGGCATCGGGTGCGCGAATGCTCTATAATTATATTTGGATCGGTGGCCTTGCCTGCGATGTGCCAGCCGATTTTCTCAAGAGAGTCAAGGAGTTTGTCACCTATTTCAGGCCAAAAGCCGTAGAACTTTCCGAGCTTCTGACCGAAAACGAGATATTTGTCAAGAGAACGTGGGGCATTGGCATTATGCCTGCCGACGTTGCCATCAACTACGGCTGGTCAGGCCCCATGCTTCGCGGTTCCGGAGTGAAGTGGGACTTGAGAAGAAACGACCCCTACTCAATTTATCCCGAACTCGACTTTAAAGTTCCCGTACCCGATGGTAAAGACTCCGTTATTGGCGACTGCCTCTCACGCCACCTTGTTCGTGCCTGGGAGATGGTCGAAAGTCTCAAAATTATAGAGCAGTGCATCGACAAAATGCCTTCATCCGAGGGGTTCAATCCACGTTCAGCCATTCCAAAGCGGATTCGTCCCAAAGCCGGTGAAGTGTATGGCAGGGCAGAGAATCCCCGTGGGGAGCTCGGCTTTTACCTTGAGAGCGACGGAAAATCGACCAAACCGGTTCGCTGCAAAGCCCGTTCATCCTGTTTTGTCAACCTTTCAGCCATGAAAGATCTTTCAAAGGGCCAGCTCATACCCGATCTTGTCGCCATTATCGGCAGCATCGATATCGTTCTTGGGGAGGTTGACCGATGAGTACCATGGCCTTATCGCAATTTAGTATCCCTCTCCTTATGGGCAACACTCTTAATGCCTGGTCAGATGCACTTGCCGGGTTCTCCCTTCTGGGTATGCCGCTCGGCATGGTGATTCTCGCCGCTATTCCGCTGGTCTTTATCGCCCTTTACTCGCTTACCTACGGCGTGTACGGTGAACGCAAAATTTCAGCATTCATGCAGGACAGGCTCGGTCCTATGGAAGTTGGTCCATGGGGAATCCTCCAGACCATTGCTGACATCCTGAAACTCCTCCAGAAAGAGGATATTGTTCCGACATCGGCCGACAAATTCCTTTTTGTCGTTGGTCCTGGAATTCTCTTTGTTGGCTCCTTCCTTGCCTTTGCTGTACTCCCGTTCAGCTCCGCCTTTATCGGTGCCAACCTGAACGTTGGTCTCTTTTTTGCTATCGGCATTGTTGCCATTGAAGTGGTTGGTATCCTGGCGGCAGGATGGGGTTCCAACAACAAATGGTCACTCTATGGCGCTGTCCGCAGCGTCGCCCAGATTGTCAGTTACGAGATTCCCGCTGCCATCGCCCTGCTTTGCGGTGCCATGATGGCAGGCACGCTCGACATGCAGAAAATCACCATGCTCCAGTCAGGCGCTTACGGTTTTGCACATTTCTTTCTCTTTCAATCACCCATTGCGTGGTTGCCTTTTCTTATCTACTTTATTGCCTCACTGGCTGAAGTGAATCGCGCACCTTTCGATATTCCTGAAGCAGAATCCGAGCTGGTCGCCGGGTACTTTACCGAATACACCGGCATGAAGTTTGCCGTTATATTCCTTGCTGAATACGGCAGCATGTTTATGGTCTCCGCCATTATCTCCATCGTCTTTCTTGGTGGATGGAACTCGCCGCTGCCCAATCTTGGTTCATTTACCCTGAACGAGTGGACTAACGGGCCGGTATGGGGAGTATTCTGGATTATAGCAAAAGGGTTCTTCTTTATTTTTGTACAGATGTGGCTTCGCTGGACGCTTCCCCGTTTAAGGGTCGATCAGTTGATGTACCTCTGCTGGAAAGTTTTGACACCGTTTGCCTTCATCAGTTTTGTGCTGACCGCAATCTGGGAAGTCTATCGCCCTTAAGAGAAGTTCAACAGTCAATGCAGTTACAAGTAATGACGCAGAAGAATTATGAGTGAGTATTTCGGCAATATAAAAACCGGCGCAGTCACGATTGCAACCGGTATGGGAATCACCCTGAAGCATTTTTTCAATGCCATCCATCGCAAAGGCGATGCCGGTCTTGATGATGTGGACTATTTTCGTCAGGTCGATGGTCTCTGCACTTTGCAGTACCCCCGGGAGGTGATTCCTACTCCTGCGAACGCTCGCTATCGGCTTTATAATAATACGGATGACTGTATCGGGTGCGGGCAGTGTGTCAGGGCGTGTCCAATCTCCTGTATCGCAATGGAGACCATCAAGGTTGCACCCGATGATTTTGCCCAGTGCGGAAAAACATCGGACGGGCAGCAGAAAAAATTCTGGATACCAGTTTTCGATATTGACGTAGCAAAGTGTATGACCTGCGGAATATGCACAACAGTCTGCCCTACAGAGTGCCTTTACCATACTCCGGTCGCCGACTTTTCAGAGTTTGACCGCAGCAATATGCTCTACCATTTTGGAAATCTGAGTCGTCTTGAAGCAGAGGCCAAGCGACGCAAACATGCTGAAATACAGGCAAAGGCCCAGGCGGAAAAAGAAAAAAAGGCGGCAGAAGCCAGGCCGTAAGAGAAAGACGGAGAATAAGCGAATCAACTAATGTGCTCCAATTACCATGAGTAACACAACGTATACGGTCATCTTTTATCTCTTTGCAGCCATTACGGTCTGTTCAGCGGCCTTTGTGGTCTTTACCCGGAACGTGATCTATTCCGCCTTTTCTCTGCTCTTTACCTTTTTTGGGGTAGCAGCTCTCTATGTCTTTCTCAGTGCCGATTTTATTGCGGTGACCCAGGTGGTGGTCTATGTCGGCGGTATCCTCGTCCTGCTTCTCTTCGGTGTCATGTTCACCAACAGCATCATGCAGGTCAAGCAGAAAACAGAATTTTTTCATCTTTTTCCCGGGATGCTTCTTCTCATCGGTTTGATTGGCGCAATGCTCTACACCTTTTATACAACAAACGGCTGGATGCCCTCAGCCACAATGCTTCAGGGCAGCATCGTCGAACGGATTGGTTTTGAAACCATGTCGCGATATGTCCTGCCCTTTGAAATGGTCTCCATTCTGCTGCTTGCCGCCCTGATTGGAGCAGCATTTCTCGCACGTTTCGACAAGAGCAAATAACGAACTATACTATATAATGGAACAGTTGACAACCATAGGGCTCAATCACTACCTCACCATATCAGCCTTTCTTCTGGGCTTCGGGCTTTTTGCCGTCATGACCAGGAAAAATGCGATCGTTATTTTGATGGGTGTTGAATTGATACTGAATGCTGCAAACATCAATTTTCTGGCATTCTCAAAGTACAACGGCGGCATGGAAGGGGTGATGTTTTCTCTCTTCGTTATTGTCATTGCCGCTGCCGAAGCCGCGATTGCCTTGGCTATCGTGATTAATATATACAAGATATTCAAGAGTGTGGATGTGTCGAGTATAGACACCCTGAAAGAGTAATTTTAATTTATTCCTGAAAACATCACCTGGAACATGCACAGTTTAATTCAGTTATCAATAGTCGTACTGCTGCTGCCGCTGCTCTCGTTTGTCATTCTTATTTTTTTTAATCGCCGCCTGCCGCGCCGGGGCGATTTTATAGGAGTGGGCATACTTGGCTCAGCATTTGCGATATCGGCCTACATCTTCTGGTCGGTTATTGTGCAGACTTACGATCCAGCATTCAGAATTGCGTGGGACTTTACCTGGATTGATCTCGGCAACGTCCCCGGCGTTGGTCCGCTCCAGATCAAGATGGGTGTCGTCATCGACAACCTCACTGCCATCATGCTGGCTATGGTAACACTTATCAGCCTTCTGGTTCACCTCTACTCAACCGGTTATATGGCCGGAGACAAGAATTACGGAAGATATTTTGCCTTTCTGGGGATCTTCACCTTCTCCATGCTCGGTATTGTCCTCTCCGATAACCTCTTCGCCATCTATATCTTCTGGGAACTTGTCGGACTCTCGTCGTACCTGCTCATAGGCTTTTTCTTTGAAAAACAGAGCGCAGCCGATGCACAGAAAAAAGCCTTCTTGGCCAACCGTGTCGGCGACATCGGCATGTGGCTTGGTATCCTGATTCTCTATTCACAGTTCCATACCTTCAGCTTCGAGCAGATCTACGCCAACCTTGCAGCAGGGAAGTTCGGTCTTTCCCATGGCTGGCTCACCGCTGCCGGTATCCTGCTCTTTATGGGTTGTGTCGGCAAATCGGCACAGTTCCCCCTCCATGTCTGGCTGCCGGATGCCATGGAAGGTCCGACACCGGTTTCGGCACTCATTCATGCAGCCACTATGGTTGCCGCAGGTGTTTACTTTGTTGCCCGTATTTTTGTGATCCTGACACCCGATGCCTTGCATGTCATCGCCTTCACCGGCGCATGCACCGCCTTCATGGCAGCAACCATCGCCATTACCCAGAACGATATCAAAAGAGTTCTGGCCTACTCAACTGTCTCGCAGCTCGGCTACATGGTGCTCGGTCTTGGTGTCGGTGCCTATTCAGCAGCTCTTTTCCATCTTGTCACCCATGCCTTCTTCAAGGCTTGTCTCTTTCTCGGTTCAGGCGCTATCATCCACGCCATGCACCACGAGCAGGATATGCGCTGGATGGGAGACCTTCGCAAAAAGATGCCCTGGACCTTTACAACCTTTACTCTTGCAACGCTTGCCCTTGCCGGTCTGCCCCTGACCAGCGGCTTCATGAGCAAAGATGCCATTCTTGCCGGTGCCATTGGTTTTGCAAACGTAGAAGGAGGCGGCATCTACTATCTCATTCCGGTTCTCGGATTCTTTTCTGCCATGCTCACGGCCTTCTATATGGGGCGTCAAATTTGGCTGGTCTTTTTCGGAGAGAGTCGCACGCACCTGAAGCCTGCCGATCCTCACCATCAGGCTCATCATGCACATGACTCGCACGATGCTCACACCGATGAACACCATGAAGAGCATGGGGTTCACGAAGTATCATGGAACATGAGAGCGCCTCTCGTTATCCTGGCAGCACTTTCAGTCTTCTTTGTCTATTCACCCGATCCGCTTGATGGAGGAAAAGGGTGGTTTATGAAGATGATTCAGACACCGGCGACCGTTGTGGGTGAAGCCAACCACCAGATTGGAGATCTTCGTGCACCTCTGGCAGCACCAGCCCTTGCTGGCGTTGTGCACACCGTCGAAGCACCTGCTGCCGAAGCGGGTAAACACGGCAGTGCAGCGAAAGGTGGCCATACGTACGCAGACAAGCGCCAGGCAGAGATTGTCCATTCCGGTCATGCCGCCCACTATACGGCCATCTATATTTCAAGTATTATGGTTTTGCTGGGTATCAGTATGGCCTTTGTCGTCTACGTTTTCAATATTATCGATCCCGAAAAGACAGCCATTGCCATCAGGCCCCTCTATCTCTTCTCTCTCAACAAGTGGTATTGGGACGAAATCTACGATGCAACCTTCATCAAGGGGTCAATGCTTTTGGCACACGCACTCTTCTGGTTCGACACGAACATTGTTGACGGTATTGTCAACGGTGTTGCAACGTTGACCAGAAACTTTGCCTTGCTCAACGACAAATTTGACCGAAATGTTGTTGATGGATTTGTAAACTTTACCGCTTTTACCGTCAACACCACAGGAGCGATGCTGAGAAAATTCCAGACAGGAAAGGTTCAGACCTACGTCGTTATGCTGCTTCTTGCTGTTTTTGGTTATTTTGTTTTTTATTTAACACGACTGATGTACTTTTAATCAGAAAACTTACAGATACGGAACATGCTGAGTTTAATTGTTTTTCTGCCTATTATCGCCGGTCTGGTTATTCTTGCCGTGCCTTCATCGCAAAAGCAGATAATCAGAATTGTTTCACTGCTTGCGGCTCTTGCCCAGGGAGTGCTGGCGGTTCTGATCTGGAGAGGTTATGATCCTGCATTGCCGGGAATCACTGCAGGGCCCACTGGCAGCCCCCTTGGCTCTTTTCAGTTTGTCGAAAAGATCCCATGGATCAGTCTGAATCTCGGTGGATTCGGCTCTCTGAACATCGAGTACTTCCTCGGTGTTGACGGTATATCAATTACCATGGTTATCCTTACGGCGCTGATTTCGGCAATCGGTGTTCTGTCGAGCTGGACCATACAGAAACAGGTAAAGGGATACTTTATTCTCTACAACCTCCTTGCATCAGCCATGATGGGTTGTTTTGTAGCCCTTGATTTCTTCCTTTTCTATGTCTTCTGGGAAGTTATGCTGCTTCCGATGTACTTCCTTATTGGTATCTGGGGTGGGCCAAATCGCGAATATGCGGCCATCAAGTTTTTCCTCTACACCCTGTTTGGTTCAGTCTTTATGCTGCTTGTCATGATCGGGC
Source organism: uncultured Chlorobiaceae bacterium (assembly GCA_903994455.1). Lineage (GTDB taxonomy): Bacteria > Bacteroidota > Chlorobiia > Chlorobiales > Chlorobiaceae > Chlorobium. The sequence continues at coordinate 16,931 of CAJEXI010000032.1, forward strand.
TCTACTTCAGTGTTCTTGACCCCGTTACCGGCAACCACACCTTCAGCCTTGTTGCCATGGCCACCCAGAGCAACTACATCAAGGATGCCATTCTTGGCCCTGATAATGTTTTCTGGCGCTACGTAGCCTTTATTGTTCTCTTTATCGGCTTTGCCATCAAAGTTCCGATGTTCCCCTTCCACACCTGGTTGCCGGATGCACACGTTCAGGCACCAACCCCGATCTCGGTTATTCTTGCAGGCGTGCTTCTTAAGCTTGGTACTTATGGCATGATTCGTATCAACTTCCCCCTTTTCCCCGAAGTATTTCATGCAGGGATGTACGTCATCGGCGTTTTCGGTGCCATTAATATTATCTACGGTGCCTTCTGTGCACTGGCTCAGAAAGATCTGAAAAAGATGGTTGCCTATTCATCCATCAGTCACATGGGTTACGTGCTGCTTGGTCTCTCTGCCGGAAATAGCGAAGGGATGGTTGGAGCACTCTACCAGATGTTCAACCACGGCACCATTACCGCGATGCTCTTCCTTCTCGTCGGTGTAATTTATGATCGTGCGCACACTCGCCAGATTGAAAAATTCGGTGGTCTTGCCTCCTACATGCCAGTCTATGCTGCGGTTGTTACCGTCGCATGGTTCGCTTCCCTTGGTCTTCCGGGCCTCAGCGGCTTTATCTCCGAGGCTCTTGTCTTTGTCGGTGCCTTCAGTTCCGTAACAACCCGCTATCTGGCCATGGTTTCGGTGCTTGGTATCGTTTTCGGTGCCGCCTACCTGCTTTGGTCGCTGCAGCGGATGTTCCTCGGGCAAAGAAGGGCTGATGCGGCCTACGATGTTGTTGTTGGCGAGGACGGACACGAACATATCCACTTCCATGACTGGAAGGGAAAGCTTGACCTTGATGGTCGTGAACTTGCCATGCTTGTGCCACTTGTGCTGATTACCATTTTCCTTGGTATCTATCCGATGCCTGTGCTCGGCATGCTCACGGCAAGCATTAACAAACTGGTTCAGGTGCTGTCTCCCGTTGTGCTGTCACAGATGTGAGTTACTTAAATTGACTGAAAGAATAAACGAAGAGAATTATGTTCGAGCTGCCATCAGGTGCTGAAATTCAAGGTATCATTGCCAGTCTAAAAGCAAGCGTTGGATTTTTTATACCTGAAATTTATCTCTCCTTGCTTTTTATGCTCCTCATCGTTATCGATCTGGTGGCAAAAGGCAGGAAAAACAATCTGCTTTCAGTAACAACCCTTGTCGGGCTTGCTGGCAGCCTCTTTTTTATCTACCAGCAGCACTCCATGCCTGCCGGAGAGTTCTTTTTCGGAATGTATGTCCTTGACGAGTTTGCCCTCTTCTTCAAATACTTTTTTGTCTTTTCCGGAATGCTCGCGGTTGTCGTTACCATGGCTGACGAGCAGTTTGATCGTGAAGTAAAAAGTATTGGCGAATACTACGCGCTTATCGTCTCGATGGTCATCGGTATGATCATGATGGCCTCTTCTTCAGACCTTCTGATGATCTTCCTCTCCATGGAGTTGGTAAGCTTCACCGCCTACATTCTCACTGGTTATTTCAAGCGCAATGCCCGTTCCTCTGAGGCAGCATTGAAATATCTTGTCTACGGTGCCGTTTCATCAGGGCTTATGGTCTATGGATTTTCACTCATTTACGGCCTTACCGCACAGACCAACCTTCTGAAAATCAGCGCGGAGTTGGCTACTCATGGCTATGACCCGATGGTGATGATCTTCTCAACACTCCTTATACTGGCAGGGTTTGGTTACAAAATTGGAGCTGTACCATTTCACTTCTGGTCACCCGATGTCTACGAAGGTGCGCCGACCCCAATCACGGCCTATCTTTCCGTAGCTTCAAAGGCTGCCGGTGTTGCTCTTCTCATGCGCTTTTTCTACATAGCAGTTCCCCACGGTGGCCACTCATACGAAGATATTATGGGTATCGACTGGCTTTCACTGCTTATTCTCATTTCCGTCTCATCCATGATCTATGGTAACGTCGTCGCATTGTGGCAGAAAAACGTCAAGCGGTTACTTGCCTATTCATCGATTGCCCATGCAGGCTATATCCTTCTCGGCATTATTGTCATGGACAAGTTCGGAACCCAGGCGACCCTCCTTTACCTGCTCTCCTATTTTCTGATGAATTTCGGTGCCTTCTATGTCGTCATTCTTATTGCCAACAAAACCGGCAGTGAAAATCTTGACGATTACCGTGGACTTGGTAAAAAAATGCCTCTGGCGGGTGCAGCGTTAACCGTTTTTTTGATCTCGCTTGTTGGCCTACCCCCGACATTCGGTTTTATCGGTAAACTGATGATCTTTTCTGCCCTGCTTGCCAAAGGTTCCATCTATATCTGGCTTGCCCTTATTGGCGTTATGACCAGCGTTATTTCTCTTTACTATTATATGCTCATCCCTCTCAACATGTACCTCCGCGAATCGATGCAGCATGATGAAAAGGAGATGTCTACCGGAATGACAGCGCAGATTCTTATGGCTCTTTTGATGATCCTGACCATCTATTTCGGCCTCTTTTTTGCCCCCCTTTCTGATTTTGCACAATATTCATCATCCATGTTCGGAATAACGCTTCATTGAGATTTCTTCAGGAGCTGACCGACCACGCGAGCCCCCAATGCAAGCCCGTTTATCTCAAGAAGTAAACGGGCTTTATCTTTTCGGTCAATACTTCATAGCCCGTACCGCTCGAACACGTCCACTGAAGTCCTTGCTATAGCCTTTCTGGTCGCCATCGTCAAAGCCTTTTGTCCATGCGTAATTTGCATCATACTCAGTAGCACTCCAGTAGATGTCGTCAGCAAAACCGCCAACAGCATCCCGTTGGAGATAGAGCTGATTCAACTGCTCCTTGTCGGGTAAAAACCAGTCGCTGTAACCATTGCTTACCAGATTATTGCTGGCAGTTTTAGCATCATACCATGAAAAACAATCCTCATCAAGAATCAATGCCGGGTGAGGCAAATCATTTTTGGCAGTAATCAGATAACGCCGTCCGATAGTATCGACTGAAAAAATAATACCCCCGCCAAAGGCATCGCCGATTTTGAGAGCAGTTACAGCCGAACTCGAAACAAGAGGTGTTGCACGGCAGAGCACTTTACCTGTTTTTACCCATGAGTCGAAGTCCGAAGATGCAACCACCAGGTCGAGATGGTGTCGTTTCGCAGCCTGCTCGCATACGACCATGGGAAGGCAACGCGTCATGATTTCGTCAATGCTGGAGATGCCTGTGGTCTTCAGATAACCATGCAGAGCAGTCAGCGACAAAGAGCTCGTTCGCGTGCTGGCAACATCAGGCTTGATCCACAGATACCCCTTTGCAGGAGGCATTGTTGCATAGGAGCAGTGACATTCATTATCAGTACAGGATGCATTACCATGAAACGGGGAGCACTCCATCATTGGCGGCTCTTGAGAGACCTGTTTTACGACAGGGGAAGATGCAGAAGGTGCCAGAGAGGTAGCTCTGCCATTAGCCGCTGAAAAATTCTCTTCATGCTGTCCAGGCGATTCTGCAGCACTGCTCCCTTTTTTGTGCACAAAGATTTTGGTCAACCAGCTCATTTTAACTCCGTTTACCGTTGACAGGGATATACCTGTTTCGAGTTAACCTGAAATTCATCGGTCCACGCAAGGCATTTATTAATAAATAATTTTTGCAAATTACTCTCCTGAGAGGACAATCTTCTGCTGAGAGGAGGACATTGATTCCGATGCCTTTTGAAGAGCTGCAACTTTCACTGATAAAGTAAGTTGCAGATAGTTATCCGACCTTCCTTTGCGGGTGTAATGAATTATCCAGGCTAATCATTGTTGAAACTTGCACAATAAAAGCAAAAATCAAATAATATCATTATCGGTTATTTTAAAGTTTCATTTCATGGTTTCATTCTGAAGAACAATATATAACTTGCCGAGGGTGTAAATCAGAGCATTTTCTCCTACTGACTTTGCCGCAGTATTTGGCCTCGAGCCACAGGGTTTAAATTTTGATCAACAGGGCTACATTTTACGGTTCAGTTTTCATCTCGTCGCCACTGATCGCTATGATTGGAGACCAGGAATATTATGGGCTGGTTAGTGTGCTTAATAATCTTTTAGGTATCTCGGGACTGATTGATTGATTTTAAGGAGCAAAAAAGCGCCTTGGTCAAGTTACAAACATCTGGGGAATAGTTTGGAGACAGGAATTTCTTTTCATTACTTTTCATGCACTTCTATAGAAAAACACTTTTTTTGATTATAATTTAGCATGATTGCAAGGCTTGGTGTTATGCACTATACGCTATACTTACGCTTTATCAGGGGCGAGGCCTTTGGTTGTCCTGACATTTGCTTCACTACGGTTAGAGATTTAAATAATAAGTTGTTCAGGATTTGTGACATTTTGTGATTTTTTTTTGTTAAACAGGTTTCAGGATGGTTTTTTGAGAGGTATTGGCTGACTGCAGCACTGCTGGCAGGATCAGATGATATCATGTCTTTATATATAAATGAAATGATAAACCAAAAGAGGTGATTTATGGATATTGAGTACGTTGCTACTTCCAGCAAGATGAGTCAGGATGCCACTGATCTTCTGGTCACTGATTTTTCCAATAAGATTAATAATCGTACGATGATTTCTGCCGGACGTGGATTGGTTCTTGCTGATGCTGCTTTACAAGAGGCCGATGTTTTGCTTGGCCAGCTTGACCCGGAGATTGATCTCTGGCGCATAGATTCGGACACCGATGTCGGGGGAATGCTTGAAAAAGCTTTCTCAAGTGGTTATGATCAGCTTCATTTTTTGGGACATGGTCAATCTGGCACCATTACGCTTGGAGGAAAGAGGCTTGAGGTTGACGATTTTACAGCGTTGGCAAAGGGGTCTGCTCACGCACCATCCCTGCACTTCTGGTCTTGCCTGACTGGCGCGGGGGTAAAAGGACATGCTTTTGTTGATGGTATTGCGAACGCTTTTGGTTCAGTGGTGAGTGCTTTCAGTGGTCTTGCAGGTGCTCGCAGCAAAGGTGGCAGTTGGTTGCCTGATGTCTTTTCGCAGGAGGGCTTATCGGTAGGGTTGCCGTTCGGGAACGCTTATGCCTATGCCTATACGTTGGAGACCACTTCGGAGCAAGCCTTGATAAATGCAGTCAATGCTCAACCCTTTATCCCGCTCACCACGTCCACCACGTTCATCTCATTACTTACTGCTGTTGGGGCGGATAATGCGTCGTTATACAGGGTTCAGGCGCTGGCACTCGCTACGTCATTAACTACTCTTGATCCAAATCGCTTTACGGCGCTTAAATATGATTTAGTCAGCAACTGGGCACATGAGGCCACCCCGGTTCCTTATTATGGCACCATAACGGAGCTGTGGGGTGAGTTGCAGCCGCTGGCAGACCTTCGTATTGCCGCAGATAATGGTTTTAAAGCAGCTAAAGCCGGAAATTTGACACTGGCTCACTTCGAAGCCATGAGCGCCTCCGTTCAAGCCATACCTGTTGGCACAATGGTCAGCGGTCAAGGAGTTACCGCCGATAATATTGCATCTGCAAGTGTCCGTGCTGATCAAATAAGAAGTATCTATCCAACAAACCGGTTCCCGCAGCTTTCAACCTTTTTGCAGGGCTATGCCAACGCACAAACCAACCCTGCCCTGCAGGACGTGTGGCTGGTCCTTTCCCAGCTGGTTCAGAGTAACAACGCATCGCCAGTCTTTATTTCCCTTTCAAGTGCTTCGATCAATGAGAACGCGGCAATTGCTACCCCCATATACACAGCAGTAACCACGGATACGGATACTTTTGCTTATCACACGTATACGCTTGGTGGTACCGATGCGGCCTTGCTTACCATCAGCACCACCGGGGAAGTTAAGCTGAAAGTCGCAGTTAATTACGAAACGAACCCCAGCTACAGCTTTAGTGTTACCGCCAGTGATGGTGTAGCAGCTCACAATGCGACCAGGGATGTTGTTGTTTCGGTCATCAATCTTGACGAGGTAGCGCCAATAATCACGTCAGGCCCTACGGCGACAGCGATAAACGAGAACAGCGGTGCAGGTCAGGTAGTGTACACAACGAGCTCAACAGACACGGGAGATATCAGCGCGGGAGTGACCTACAGCCTGAAATCGGGGGTTGGTGATGCCGCCGTGCTCACTATCAATCCGAATACGGGAGCGGTGACGCTGACGGCGAATCCGAATTATGAGGTGAAGTTGAGCTACAGCTTTACCGTTTTGGCAAGTGACGGAGTGAATACACCGACAGAGAAGGCGGTGACGCTTGCCATAAACAACCTGAACGATAACCCGCTCAGTGCCGTAACGGATTCGAATGCAGCACTTAACAGTGTGGTTGAAAACGCTACAGCAGGAACTGTTGTTGGTGTGACAGCACTGGCGACTGATCTTGACAGTGGTGCTGTGGTCAGTTACAGCTTGCTGGATAATGCCGGTGGAAAATTTGCTATTGACAGTGTTACAGGAGTGATTACGGTCTCCTCCAATGGAGCCCTTGACTATGAGAAAGCGTTCAGTCACAATGTGATCGTTTCGGCTGCAAGTTCAGACGGGTCGCCCAATACGACCGGGATTTTCAGAATTGATGTGACCAACCTCAACGACACAGCGCCGGTGTTTACCTCTGGCAGTACAGGTTCTGTTGATGAGAATGCTGTCATCACGACACCGATTTACACAGCCACAACCACAGTTGACGACAACCTGGCTGTTGCACGAATCTACACCCTTGAAGGCTCAGATGCTGGCTTGCTCAACATCAGTAACGGAGTGGTGACCCTGAAAGCTTCCGCCGACTATGAGTCAGCCCAGAAGAGCTACAGTTTTGATGTTATTGCTGCTAACGGTACAAACATCACGAGGCAGGCCGTTGTTGTATCGGTGAACAATGTTTCCGATACTCCTTTAAATTTTACTTCATCCAGCACAGGCTCGGTTAATGAAAATGTGCCGACAGCGACCGTTATTTACACGGCTGTGGCCCCGGCAGCCTCTGGTTATTCAGCTCCAACCTATGCGGTTGGAGGCACTGATGCCAGCTTGCTTGACATCAATGCTGTTACTGGAGCGGTGACGCTGAAATCCACGGCAGCGACAGTAGACTACGAATCGACCCAGAAGAGCTACAATTTCACCGTTACTGCCAGTGACGGAACGAACAGTGCAACACTGCCTGTTGTTATTTCGGTTGTCAACCTGAACGACAATCCATCGGTCTTCACGTCACTCACAACAGGATCGATTGACGAGAATGCGCCAGTCAGTGCTGCGATCTACACGGCAGCGACGACGGATGCTGATGGTGGCTCGAGGACGTACACACTGAATGGAAGTGATGCTGCTTTGCTCAATATCAATGCCACCACAGGGGCCGTAACGCTGAATTCATCAGCAGACTACGAATCAAACAAGAAGAGCTACAGTTTCAATATTGTAGCTCACGATCCCCTTGCCAACGATACCTCAGACCATAGTGTTTCACAAGCGGTTGTCGTGTCTGTGAAGAATTTGAACGACAATGCACCCGTGTTTGCCTCTGGCGATACTGGCTCAGTCAACGAAAACGAGGCGATCAGCACCGTTATCTATATGGCTGCGACGACTGATGTTGACAATCTTGAACCGCTAACCTATACTCTCGGCGGTGCTGATCAAAACTTGCTTTCCATGACATCCGCCGGAGTGGTAACGCTCAAAGCCCCGGCAGACTACGAAACCAAAGAGAGTTACAGCTTTACAGTTATTGGAAATGACGGAGCCAACAATACAACGCAGGCAGTGGTTGTGAAGGTAATCAATCTGAACGATAACGCTCCGGTGTTTACCTCGGGCGTTCTTGGCTCAGTCAACGAAAACGCCTCCCCAAGCTCCATAGTCTATAGAGCAACGACGACCGACAAGGACAATCTTGCTGCACGAACCTATAGCCTCAGCGGAACCGATGCGGCTTCGTTTGATATCAGTGCTACAGGAGTGGTGACCCTGAAAGTTTCAGCAGACTTTGAAACGAAGAGTAGTTATAACATCAGTGTTACTGCCAGTGACGGTGATGTCACCCATAACACAACGCAGGCAGTGCTCGTTTCGGTCGTTAACCTGAACGATAACGCGCCGGTATTTACCTCAGGCTCAACGGGCTCGGTTGATGAGAATGTTTCGACGAGCATACCTGTCTATACGGCAGTAACGACTGATGCCGATAATCTTGCTGCACGAACCTACTCGCTCAGCGGTATTGATGCCGGTGCGCTGATCATCAATCCGACAACGGGTGTCGTCACCCTGAAAAACCCGGCGGAATTTGAAGCCAAGAGCAGTTACACCTTCAATGTCATCGCCAATGATGGCTCGAACACCAAAACGCAGCCCGTTGTTGTAACGGTAAACAATGTGAACGACGAAGCACCGGTGTTTACGTCAGGAGCGACCGGTTCGGTTAATGAGAATGCTGCTCCAGGCACAGTGATCTACACGGCGGCGGCGACTGATGTAGATAATCTTGCAGCACTGGCCTACTCGCTCAGTGGAACCGATGCCAGTGCACTGAACATCAACACGACAACCGGTGCCGTAACACTGAAAGTTTCAGCAGACTACGAAGCAAAGACAAGCTATAGCTTCAATGTTATTGCCAATGACGGTGACGTTACCCATAACAGAGCGCAGGCAGTGGTCGTTTCGGTCGTGAACCTGAACGATAATGCGCCGGTATTTACCTCAGGTTCAACAGGTGCAGTTGATGAGAATGCTGCACCAGACAAGGCGATCTATACGGCAGCGACAACGGATACCGATAACCTTGCTGCACGCACCTACAGCCTCGGAGGAGCGGATGCGGCTTTGCTGAATATCACTTCGGCAGGTGTGGTAACACTCAAGGCCTCTGCGGACTATGAGTCGGGCAAGACCAGTTACAGTTTTGATGTTATCGCCAATGATGCCGCAAATACCACTCCAAAGGGCGTTGTTGTTTCGGTAAACAATCTGAACGACAATTCAGTCACCACGATTACAGACAGCAATGCGGCGGCCAACAGTGTTGCAGAAAACGCAAGTGTGGGAACAGTTGTTGGCCTTACAGCCTTTGCGGCAGATGGCGACACAGGCACAACGACAAGCTACAGCCTGACTGATAATGCCGGTGGAAAATTCGCCATCGACAGTGCAACAGGTGTCATCACCGTAGCCGGATCGCTGGATTACGAGACGGCGACGAGCCACAGTGTGACGGTTTTGGCGACAAGTACTGATGGTTCTACCAATACCCAGAGCTTCACGATCGGGGTGAAGAATATCAACGACAATCCTGTATCCACTATTGCCGATAGCAATGCTGCCGATAACAGAGTCGACGAAAATGCGGTTGTTGGAACAGTCGTTGGTGTTACTGCATCAGCGACCGATGGCGATGCTGGCACAACGATAAGCTACAGCCTGTTGGACAATGCAGGCGGAAAGTTTGCCATTGGCAGTGCATCAGGCGTTATTACCGTAGCCGGATCGCTGGATTACGAGACGGCGACGAGCCACAGTGTGACGGTTCAGGCGACGAGTTCAGACGGTTCAACCAATACCCAGATCTTTACGACAGGCGTGAACAATGTCAACGACAACACGCCTGTGTTTACCTCCGGCGCTACAGGTGCAGTTGACGAGAATGCCGTGATAACCACGGTCATCTATACTGCCGTAACGACAGATGCAGACAACCTTGCTGCACGTACTTATACTCTGGGAGGAACTGATGCCGGAGCATTGAATATTGATGCAGGAACCGGTGAGGTGAGGCTGAAGACATCCGCCAACTTTGAGGAAAAGCCAAGCTATAGTTTCAATGTTATTGCCAGTGATGGTGATGTTACCCATAACACAACGCAGGCGGTGGTTGTTGCAGTCAATAATCTTCCCGAAGCAGGTAACGTGGAATTCACCTCTGGTAGCGCAGGTATTGCCGTTAACGAGAATGATGCAGCAAAACCGGAGGTATACACTGCAATAGCGACCTCTCCTAATAGTGGAGAAACGGTAACGTATTCGCTTGAGGGTACAGATGCCAGCTCGTTTATCCTTGATTCTGCGACCCGTAAAGTAAAACTGAACGTCACAGCCGACTACGAATCGGTGAAAAGTTACAATTTTAGTATTAGAGCTACTGATCAATCCGGTAACACTTCGGTACGGCCTGTTACTGTCGCAGTCAACAACCTGAACGATAATGCCCCGGTGTTCACCTCTGGCGCGACAGGTTCCGTTAATGAGAATGCTGCAATAAGTACCGTGCTCTATACGGCAGCGACGACCGATGCTGATAACCTTGCTGCGCGGACCTATACCCTGGGTGGTACTGATGCCAGCTTGCTCACCATAACCAGTGCAGGTGTCGTGACGCTGAAAGCCTCAGCGGATTATGAGTCAATCAAGAAAAGCTACAGCTTTAGTGTTACCGCTAATGATGGTGATGTTAACCATAACATATCGCAGGCAGTGGTTGTCTCGGTAAACAACCTGAACGATAATAACCCTGTATTTACCTCGGGAGGTACCGGAACCGTCAACGAGAACGTAGCGCTGAACACGGTAATTTACACGGCAGCGACGAGTGATCTGGATGGAGATACCAGAACTTACACGCTCAATGGAGATGATGCTGGTTTGCTGAATATCAATGCAGCCACCGGTGCCGTAACACTGAAAGCGTCAGCGGACTACGAAGCGAAGGCAAATTACAGTTTCAATGTTATCGCCAGCGACGGCGATGTTACCCATAACACAACGCAGGGAGTGGTCGTTACGGTGAACAACCTCAACGACAATACTCCAGTGTTCAGCTCAGGGGCGACAGGTTCAATCAATGAGAATGCGCTGCCCGGCACAGCAATTTACACAGCGGCGACGACCGATGCCGATAATCTTGCGGCACGCACCTACACCGTCAGTGGAGCCGATGCAGGGATGCTCAACATTACCTCAGCAGGTGTGGTAACACTGAAAGCCAGTGCGGACTATGAGTCGGGCAAAACCAGCTATAGTTTTGACGTAATCGCCAATGATGGCGCAAATACAAGGACACAGGCAGTGGTGGTGCAGGTTGTGAATCTGAACGACAACAGCCCGGTATTTACTTCAGGGACAACAGGCTCCGTTAACGAGAACGCAGCGATCAGCACCGTAATCTATACGGCAGTGACGACGGATGCAGATAATCTTGCAGCACGCACCTACACCCTCGGCGGAACCGATGCTGCTTTGCTTGATATTACCTCTGCAGGGTTGGTAACACTGAAAGCCTCTGCCGACTACGAGTCAACCCGGAAGAGCTATAGTTTTGACGTTATTGCTAATGATGGCGCAAATAACAGGACGCAGGCAGTGGTGATTTCGGTAAACAATCTGAACGACAACGCTCCGAAGTTTACCTCAGGCGGATCCGTCTCCGTTGACGAAAATAAGGCGACAAGCTTCGTCATCTACACGGCAGCCACAACTGATGCCGATAATCCAGGAGCACCAACCTACACGCTTGGCGGAACAGATGCTGGAGCGTTTAACATTAATGCAACCACTGGTGAGGTGAGGCTGAATACGTCAGCCAATTTTGAGGCCAAGGCCAGCTACAGGTTTAACGTTTTTGCCAATGATGGCGCTAACTCTACTTCGCAGGGAGTGGTGGTGTCGGTAAACAACCTCAACGACAATGCGCCGGTCTTTACTTCGGGGACAACCGGATTGGTCAACGAGAATGCTATGGTCAGCACGGTGATCTACACGGCAGCTACCAATGATGCTGATGGAGGCACAAGAACCTATACACTCAGTGGAACCGATGCCAGCTTGCTCAACATCACAACAGCAGGTGTTGTGACGCTGAAGGCCTCAGCCGACTACGAATCTTCACAGAAGAGCTATAGTTTCAATGTTATAGCCAATGACGGGGATGCTGCCCACAATGCAACGCAGGCAGTGGTGGTGTCGGTAAAAAATCTGAACGACAACCTGCCGGTATTTACCTCTGGCAGCACTGTTACTGTTGACGAAAACTCTGTTGCAGCGAGTACTGTAGTTTATACGGCAGTGACGACAGATGCAGATAACCTTGCCGCACGGACCTACACTCTGGGCGGAACTGATGCCAGTTTCTTTAACATCACAAGTGCAGGTGTGGTGACGTTGAAGGCATCAGCGGATTACGAAGCCAGGGCGAGTTACAGTTTCAACGTTGTCGCCAGTGATGGCGCGAACACAAAGGAGCAGGTGGTGTCGCTCATTGTTAATAACCTGAACGATAATGCGCCTGTTTTCACCTCTGGCGCACTTGGTTCTGTTGACGAGAACGCAGCAACAAGTACCGTGGTTTACACAGCAGTGACGACAGATGCAGATAACCTTGCTGTACGGACCTATACTCTTGGTGGAACGGATGCCAACTTGCTCAGCATGACGAGTGCAGGAGTGGTGACGTTGCAAGCATCAGCGAACTACGAAGCCAAGAGCAGCTACTCGTTTAATGTGGTAGCTAATGACGGAGCCAACACGACAACACAGGCTGTTGTTGTTTCAGTGAACAACCTCAACGAAGGCGGCCTGGAGTTCACCTCTGGCGGCGTTGGTTCGGTTGACGAGAATGCTGTTGCAGTTGAGGTGATCTATACCCCGATGACGACTTCGCTCAGCCCGGCTTCTGTTACCTATACGCTTGATGGAGCTGATGCCAGTTTACTCAACATCAATGACCTCACCGGTGCTGTCACTCTGAAAACGCCAGCAGACTATGAGACTAAAGCAAGCTACAGTTTTAACATTACAGCCAGTGACTCCTCAACAAACCTTGATGCGACGCAGCCACTGGTTGTTTCTGTAAACAACCTGAACGACAATAATCCTGAATTTACCTCGGGCGGTACCGGTTCAGTCAACGAAAACGCTCCGATCAGCACGGCGATCTATACTGCAGTAACGGCTGATGCTGATGGAGGAGCGAGAACCTACACGATTAGCGGCACCGATGCAGGTTTACTCAACATTACCCCCGATGGTGTGGTAACACTGAAAAATTCAGCCGATTTTGAGTCAGGTAAAGCCAGTTACAGTTTCAATGTTATCGCTCACGATGCGCTTGCTACTGATGCCACTGACCATGCGGTCTTGCAGGTAGTGGTGGTGTCGGTAAACAATCTGAACGACAATTCACCGGTGTTTACTACTGGCAGTACAGGGTCTGTTAACGAGCACGAGGCGATAGGCACGGTGATCTATACGGCTGCGACGACGGATGCCGATAATCTTGACGCACGCACCTATAGTCTTAGTGGTGCTGATGCAGGGATGCTCAAAATTACCTCAGCAGGAGAGGTAACCCTGAAAGCGACAGCCGACTACGAAGTTAAAACCTCCTATAAATTCAATGTGATCGCCAATGACGGTGATTTTGCCCACAATGCCACGAAGGCAATCGTTGTCACGGTCAACAACCTGAACGACAACGCGCCAGTCTTTACTTCGGGTACAACAGGCTCAGTCAACGAGAATTCGGCGACAAACACGGCGATCTACACGGCAGCGACGAGGGATGCTGACGGAGGTACGAGAACCTATACCCTGGGTGGAACCGATGCTGGTTTGCTCAACATTACCTCTGAGGGTGTTGTAACATTGAAAGCTTTAGCGAACTACGAAGCGAAAACAAGCTATAGTTTTGATGTTATTGCCAGTGACGGTGATGTTGCCCATAACGCAACGCAGCAAGTCGTTGTTTCGGTAAACAACCTGAATGAATCTGCGTCGCTCTTTACTTCAGGCTCAACAGGATCAGTCAATGAAAACGCTTCGACGAGTACAGTAATCTATGCGGCAGTGACGACGGATGCTGATGGAGGAGCAAGAACCTACACCCTTAGTGGAGCCGATGCCGGGTTGCTCAACATCACCGATGCCGGTGTGGTGACGCTGAAAACTTCAGCCGATTTTGAATCAGGAAAAACCAGTTACAGTTTCAATGTTATCGCTCACGATGCGCTTGCCACTGATGCCACTGACCATGCGGTCTTGCAGGCAGTGGAGGTGTCGGTAAACAATCTGAACGACAATAAACCAGTGTTCACCTCCGGCGGCGCTGGCGTTCTTGATGAAAATGTGGCACCAGGTTCTGTGATCTACACTGCTGTGACGACAGATGCCGATAACCCGGTTGCACAACCAACCTATACCCTTGGTGGAGTCGATTCAGCCTTGCTCGATATTTCAGCAGGAGGAGTTGTCAGCCTGAAAGCCTCACCAAACTATGAAGCCAAGGCCAGCTACAGCTTCAATGTTGTCGCCAATGATGGTGACGCTACCCACAATGTAACACAGGCAGTGGTTGTCTCGATCAACAACCTGAACGACAATGCACCGGTCTTTACCTCTGGTGCCACGGGAACGGTGATTGAAAATCCCCAGAGTGGTCCGGTGATCTACACCGCAGTAACAACGGATGCCGATAACTTTGGTGCCCCAACCTATTACCTTCGTGGTGTTGATGCAGGCTTGCTCAACATCAATGCTACCACAGGAGTGGTAACCCTGAGAGCCTCAGCCGAATACGAAGCCAGGAGCAGCTACAGTTTTGACGTTGAGGCCAGTGACGGAACCTTTACCACCACGCAGCATGTTGATGTCGCTGTCGTGAACATGAACGACAATGCGCCCGAGTTTACCTCAGGGGCAACAGGGTCAATCAATGAAAATGCTCCCGCCAGCACCGCAATCTATACTGCAGTGACGACGGATGCTGATGGAGGAGCGAGAACCTACACACTTAGTGGAACCGATGCCGGTTTGCTCAACGTTACCTCAGCAGGTGTGGTAACGCTGAAAGCTATGGCCGACTATGAGTCTGGCAAAACCAGCTACAGCTTCAATGTTATCGCTCATGATCCTCTTGCCACTGATGCCTCCGACCATGCGGTCTCACAGGCAGTCGTCGTGTCGGTTAACAATCTGAACGATAATTCGCCGGTGTTTATCTCCGGAGCTACCGGTGCGGTTAATGAGAATGCTGCAACGAGCACGGTGATTTACACAGCCGTAACAACTGACGCTGACAACCTTGCTGCACGTACCTATACGCTGGGTGGAACTGATGCCGGAGCATTGAATATTGATGCAGGAACCGGTGAGGTGAGGCTGAATACGTCAGCCAACTTTGAGGCAAAAGCAAGCTACAGTTTTGATGTTATTGCCAATGATGGAGTCAACAGCACCACGAAGGCCGTGGTCATTGCTGTCAACAACCTCTACGAAGGAGGCCTGGAGTTCACCTCTGGCGGTACAGGCTCAGTTGACGAGAATGCACCTGTAGGCCAGGTGATCTATACACCCGCGACGACCTCACTCAGTCCGGCTACCGTAACCTACACTCTTGATGGAACGGATGTCAGTTTACTCAACATCAACAACGTCACAGGAGCTGTAACGCTGAAAACCCCAGCAGACTACGAGAACAAAGCAAGTTATAGTTTTAACATTACAGCCACTGATTCCTCAACAGCTCTTGTGACGAAGCAGCCACTGGTCGTTTCGGTAAACAACCTGAACGACAATGCCCCGGTGTTCACCTCTGGCGCGACAGGTTCCGTTGACGAGAATGCTGCAACAAGTACGGTGCTCTACACGGCAGCGACGACGGATGCTGATGGAGGGGCGAGAATCTACACTCTCCTTGCTGGCGGTGATTCCGGCTTGCTTAACATCAATGCCGGCACAGGGGCTGTGACGCTGAAAACGTCAGCGGACTATGAAGCGAAGACAAGCTACAGTTTCAGTGTTGTCGCCCACGATCCGATCGCCTCAGATGCCTCAGACCATGCTGTCACGCAGGCAGTGGTTGTGTCGGTCAACAACCTGAACGATAACGCACCGGTGTTCACCTCCGGCGCTACAGGCTCTGTTAATGAGAACGCTGCAGCGGTAATCTATACAGCAGCGACGACAGATGCGGATAATCTTGCCGCACGAACCTATACGCTCGGTGGCACTGATGCTGCGGCGCTGAACATAAATGCGACAACCGGGGAGGTAACCCTGAAAACAGCAGCGGACTATGAGTCAGCCCAGAAGAGCTACAGTTTCGATGTGATAGCCAATGACGGTGATGCGGCTCACAACGCAACCCAGGCAGTGGTTGTACAGGTGAACAATCTGAACGACAATGCGCCGGTGTTCACTTCAGGCGGCACCGGTTCAGTAGACGAGAATGCTGCAACGAGCAGCGTGATCTACACAGCAGCGACGACTGATGCGGATAATCTTGCCGCACGCACCTACAGCCTCAGTGGAACAGATTCAGCCTTGCTGGATATTACCTCAGCAGGCGTGGTAACGCTGAAAGCCTCAGCAAACTTCGAAGCGAAGCCAAGCTACACCTTTGATGTTATAGCCAATGACGGTGATGCGGCCCACAATGCAACCCAGGCAGTGGTTGTGCAGGTAAACAACATGAATGATGCCCCGACGGGCAGTGTGACGATTGGTGGCACTTCGACCCAGGGCGAGACACTGACAGTCAGTCACACCCTTGCTGATCCGGATGGACCTGCCACCTTGAACGTAAGCTACCAGTGGCAGACTGGAGGGGTGGATATTGCCGGTGCAACGGGCACATCCCTGGTTTTGGGCGAGGCTCATGTCGGTGATAAAATTACTGTTGTTGCAACGTATACTGATGCCTTGAGTAATGTTGCCAGCGTGAACAGCGCAGCAACCTCTGCTGTAGTCAACGTCAACGATGCTCTGACCGGTAGTGTGACGATTACAGGCCAGGCGATTGAGGATCAGACGTTGACGGCGGTGAACACTCTTGCGGATGCCGATGGACTTGGCCAGATCACCTGGCAGTGGTATGCAGACAATAATGCTGTTAGCGGAGCTACCAACGACACCTATACCCTTACCAATGATGACGCAGGCAAGAAATTCTCGGTGACAGCAAGCTACATGGATGGTCATGGAACTCTCGAGAGTATGAGCAGTGCCCAGACGGCCGAGGTTGAAAGTTTGGTTAGTGGTACCATTATGGATGGCTACCTTGATCGTGCTCTTGTTTGGGTTGACACCAACGGAGATGGCAAGCTGAACTGGAATGATACCAATGGCGATAACCTCTGGAATGCCGGAGAGCTTGCTACTGAGTCCTGGACGCTTACAGATGAAACAGGACAGTTTACCGGCCTGGTGGGGAGTGGCACAATTCGTATTACTGCGAATCCATTAGATAGCCCGACAAATCCCACGCATTATGCAACGAAAGATATCTCCACCGGCAAAGATTTTACCGGAAGTTATTCCGCCCCTTCAGGATATACTGTTGTAACACCACTGACAACGCTTATCGTTGCGGCAGGAGGCGACAATGACGCTGCTGCTTTGGTTAAAACTGCGCTTGGTCTTGATGCTTCCCTGAATTTGGCCACTTATGACCCAGTGGCAGCAGCTTCCAACTTGTCGGCAAGCAGTGATACTCAGGCAATCGCTCTAAAGGTACAGAGTGCCACGATACAGATTGCCAATATCATCGATATTGCTATGGGTGTCACCAGTGGTGCTGGTGGCGATACCACAGGAACGGGGATTGCTGATAGTGTGGCTAACGCCTTAATGGTTAACGCAGCGGCCAATTCAGGAACAGTTAATCTTGCTGACAGTTCTGTTATATCCAGTACGATTACCTCTGCTGCCGAGACCGTTGTGACTGCCCCTGAAGATTTAGCCAAAATCAATAACACCATTGGAGTGATATCTACTGCTGCTTCAGTGGTTAATGCCAATATTGAGTCAGTATCAACTGCGGCAGCATTTGACTCACAAACGACTGCAACTATTGATGTAAAGGAGAGTCTCAAGAGTATCGTGAGCTCTCAGCTTGTTGGCCAGCAAACGGCATCCCAGGCGAACAGTGCTGTAACAGATGATGACACCAGTGGTGTTATTTCCGACAAGGCGACTCTTGACGCGAACACCGCTCAGCAACAGGATAATGTTTTGAAGGTAACGGTAAACCATCTTCCATTGGGTGTCGTTACCATTGCGGGTATCGCTGAGCCAGGTGAAGTGCTGACAGCAAATAACTCGCTGACGGATGTTGATGGTCCAGATGTTTTGACCATAACCTATCAGTGGTATGCTGATGGCAATGAGATTAATGGAGCTGTCAATGGCACCCACACTCTGACACGCTCAGAAATCGGCAAGGCAATCACGGTGAGCGCCAGTTACACCGACGGGCTTGGAAAGATCGAGAGTGCCAGCAGCGCTGCAACTGCAGCAGTAGCCAATGCGCCGACAAGCATGGCTGATGTCGTCGTTGTGCTCAAGAGCAGCAGTGACAGTGGTACGCTGAACAACGATAAGCTTACCAAGAGCACGAAACCGACGGTAACGGTTGATTTGAGTGGCAAGGAGGTTTTGGCCGGTGAGATGATCGAGATTGTTGACAGTAACCATGCCAATGCTGTGGTTGGCAGCTACACGGTGACGGCAACGGACGCGCTGAGCGGGCTTGCCACACTCGACATTGTGCTTGCTACTGCGTTATCCGACGGTTCTCATGCACTGGTTGCCCAGTTGACTGCTGCGGGAGGCACCAGCGGTTTGGAGAGCAGGGCTGCAACGGCTGTCACGATTGATACACTGGCTCCCGCAACAACCATAAGCGCGTTGCTGCTCATTGCAGATACCGGCACAAGCAACACAGACTTTATTACCAGCACAGCAGCGCAGACGATTACCGGTACGCTGAGCGTTGCGCTTGGTGCCGGTGAAGCGTTGTTTGGCACATTGGACAATGGCACAACATGGACGGATATCACGGCTAAAGTGAATGGTACTGCCATAAGCTGGAATGGAGCAACACTCTCGGGCAGCAACACTATCAAGCTGGAGGTGCGGGATGTTGCCGGCAATGCAGGCACAGCGGCCACTCAGGCGTACGTGCTTGATACCACAGCGCCGAGCGTGAGCACGGTAACGGATGCGACAGAGGCCAGCGTCACGAAAGATGCGATAACCTTCACCGTCACCTTTAGCGAAGCAGTTATAGGCACCGTTGGCACGAACACCTTCACCGCGACAAACGGCACAGTAAGCAGTGTGACCTCAGCAGGAGGCAATGCCTATACCGTTGTGGTGACCCCGACAGCAGGAGTTGCCAGCGGAAATGTTGCCTTGAGCCTTGTTGGCACCGGTTTGATTGATGCAGCGGGCAATGCGGTAGTAGTGCCAACAGACCTGAGTGGCATGGACACCCAGGGAATCGATACGCTGGTGCCAAGTGTGAGCACGGTGACCGACACGACTGCGGCCAGCGTCACGAATGAGGCAATAACCTTTGCAGTCACCTTTGACGAAGCCGTTGTTGGCACGGTCGGCATTAGCAGTTTTACCGCAACGAACGGCACCGTGAGCAGTGTGACCTCAGCAGGCAGCAACGCTTATACCGTGGTGGTTACCCCGACAGCGGGATTGGCCAGCGGAAATGTTGCACTAAGCCTTGTTGGCACCGGCCTGACCGATGCAGCAGGCAATGTGGTTGCGTCAGCCGACCTGAGTGGCATGGACAGCCAGGGAGTTGATACGTTGGCGCCAAGTGTGAGCACGGTTACCGACACGACAGCGACCATTGTCACGAAAGATCCAATAAGCTTCACCGTAACCTTTGACGAAGCCGTTGTTGGTACAGTTGGCACAGGTAATTTCACCGCAACAAACGGCACCGTAAGCAGTGTGACCTCAGCAGGAGGCAATGCCTATACCGTTGTGGTGACCCCGACAGCAGGAGTTGCCAGCGGGAATGTGGCGCTGAGCCTCGTTGGCACCGGTTTATACGATGTGGCGGGCAATGCGGTATTGTCAACTGACCTGAGTGGCAAGGACAGCCAGGTTATCGATACGCTGGCTCCAAGTGTGAGCACCGTGACCGACACGACGGAGGCTATTGTCACGAAAGATGCGATAACCTTCTCCGTAACCTTTGACGAAGCCGTTGTCGGCACGGTCAGCACCAGTAGTTTCACCGCAACAAACGGTACGGTGAGCAGCGTTACCCCCGCAGGTGGCAACGTCTATACCGTGGCTGTGACCCCGACAGCGGGAGTAGCCAGCGGGAATGTAGCGCTAAGCCTTGTGGGCACCGGATTGAGTGATGCAGCAGGAAATACGGTTGTGTCAGCCGACTTGAGTGGTAAGGATAGCCAGGGCATTGATACGTTGGCCCCGAGTGTGAGTACGGTAACCGACTCGACAGCGGCCAGCGTTACGAAAGATGCAATAAGCTTTACGGTAACTTTTAGCGAAGCAGTTGTTGGCGCGGTCGGCACAGGCAATTTCACCGCAACCAATGGCACCGTGAGCAGTGTGACCTCAGCAGGCAGCAACGCTTATACCGTTGTGGTTACCCCTACAACGGGAGTAGCCAACGGGAATGTTGCGCTGAGTCTTGTTGGCACCGGCTTGACCGATGCGATCGGCAATGCGGTTGTTTCAGCCGACCTGAGTGTCAAGGACAGTCAGAGCATAGATACGTTGGTGCCGAGTGTGAGCACGGTAACCGACACAACAACGGCCATTGTCACGAAAGATGCAATAACCTTCGCAGTCACCTTTGACGAAGCCATTGTTGGCACGGTC
>CAJEXI010000033.1 GCA_903994455.1 uncultured Chlorobiaceae bacterium
TATAGGTTATTCGGTAAGGATGTATTGCAATCTTTGAGCTTATACCCGGGAACGCCGAGCTCCAGCTCGGCATTATATACTCCCTTTGCCGAGCTGGAGCTCGGCGTTCCCGGAATGCTTGTGCTCGGGAACATAGTTATAATTACAAACTTGTATTCTCTTGAAAATCAGGGATAAATATATGGTAACGTATTTTATTTTATAACGATATTTCTTTCATCGTTATATTTCTCACGGGAAATCAGGCTGCAAGTGAGTGGGGATCGCTGTTTCCGGTTTCGTTTATGAGAAAGTCAACGGTTGCAAGAAGTTCGAGACCGTAGGGCGATTCAAAACCTTTTATCAGATTCAGTACTTTATCCAGATGTGATTTTTCGTTGGAGTTTAATGTTGTGCGGATGTACTCCATCACCTCTTCGCTACGCTCCACAACAACTTCGAGCGGTTCAAACGGTTTTGCGCTTTTCTGTTCAAACCCTTTCAGATAATGGCCATTCAGCGCATAAAGAACATGACGAACTTTTCCAGAGTACGGCCCGTAATACCCTTTGGTAAATTCAAGTTTTAACTGTGTTTCTCCGGCTTTTTGAAGGAAGTAGCTGAGTTTTTCAGCAGCAAATTCACTCGCATGTTCTCCCATTGCCCGGTATTGATAGAGGAGGAGCAGCAGCATGGCTCTGACCGGTGTTAAACGGGCAGCAGCGGGCCTCTCCTGTTTTGCCAGCAACTCTTTTACATTCGCACAAGGTTCATAGACCTGAATAGTCAATGGGAAGATCATGCAGCGCGGTTTCAATTTCAGATTTAACGACACTCCATTCCAGCCCTCCATTGCCACAACTCAATGGGGGGATTGCAATGGATTCAATATGCCTGTCAATAATTTTTTTCTGCAAGTCACGCAGTCCGTCAGTAATCCAGCAGATTTCAGAGGGATTTCACCAATGGTTTCTGGTCGGAAAATTAATGATGTACTGAACGCCGTTCATGGATGAAACCGGAACAACCTGAACCTCTCCCGTCTTGATTTCATGACGTTTTACAGCGTCGGTGTAGACTCGGAAGCGCTGAGGAAATGCGTGTTTAAACTGTAACGCGATTCCTTTACCCATTACCCCTACGGTATTGACCGTATTAACCAGCGCAGAAACCCTCGCATCAAGTATGTTACCGGTTTTATAGGTTATCATAATACAGTTTATGTGGAGATATTTTTACGTCAAAGCGCGGTTTTGTTTCTGCCATGTACGAGTACATAACTTGCTGGGCTTGTTCATTGTAATTGTCAGTCTTACATCCTGCGAGTGAGTTTTTGGTCTTCTTTTAACCGGCAATCTTTTCTTGTGTTAACCCGACTCTCGCATGCCTGACGAAGGAGCACCCCTCTCCTGAACGCTTCATATCCTTCATTAAACGACTCTGCAAACTCTGGATCCAGAGCTTTTTGTTCGTCAATAAATGCTTGTAGTTCATCCATGCCTTTTTTCCCTCCTTCATAAAACAAGTGCTTGTAAGTTTTTTAACGGGGCTTTTCCCGCAGTATTCGTAAAAACAGGCTTTGTCGGTCACTCTCCCGCTACAACAAATTTCTCGTCAGCAGCCACAACTACGTTGGCTTCAGAGTGGTTTTTGTTACGCCGATTGTCTTCTTCTTGATCGTTGTGCGGGGACTCCATAGAGCATCCCCTCTGCACTGATATCCTCGTCGATATCAGGCCAGTGGATGCCGATACCGTTACCAATGATCACAAAGTTGTTTCTCTGCTCCACGGAGCTTTCGGTTAAACGCCATGACCATGTCAAGGGGACACTGATTGTTCGTCCGTCATCAAGAGTTGCAGAAATCACCTCGTCAGTGATTGCAACCGTACTGATCCTTGGTTCATTATTGACAGCAGTGTTCATAGCGGTTGAGTCAGGCAATGATTTTGTCATAGTCAGCATGAGAGCCTATCCAGATCCACTGAATCTCGCCAGGAGCATCAATTCCAATTGCACGATAACGTTTGCCTGGGCGCACTGACCATAGCTTGTCAATTCGTTTCAACCTTCAGCAAATTAATCTTTTGCCCTACGAATCAAACGTTCAAATTTTCCTGCACGAAAATCAGTTGCAATCTGCTTGTCCCAGGATTCGTTATCAAGTTCAAGAAACCAATCCCGAAATGTCGCAAACTCCTCTGTGGATAAATTCTGAACCAGCAGCTTTATTTCCTCAATGTCACTCATGCTCGTAATCCCTTATTTATCATAAGAATATGATATTCCTGTCACGGGTTACAATAAAGATATTTGCTCGTCAACGTTATGTAATAGAGGCTCTGCGTAGCACTCAAGCTGCTCCTTTTCAAAGGTATCGACTGTTTCAGATAATATCAGTAAACTCCCCAAAAAAGTGAAATAAAAAGTAAATTGCGACATTACCCCGGCATCCCCCAACCAGCAACAAGAGCCCGATCATGGATGATGATATTATCTACTCCGCGCCGCCGTCAAAAAGTGACGAAGAGCTTGAAAAAGGCTTTGTAACGGCGATTATTGAGCAACCGAAGCTGCTTGACGAGCTGGCCAAACAACTGGTGACGCTGAATCTTGCCATTCCCGGTCTGTATGCCACAGCGTTGAAGCTGATTGGCGGTGATGATGCGGTGGTGAACTCAGCCGTCATGATTGGTGGAGCATTTTTCTGCTGGTTCGTTGCTCTGGCGTTGAGCCTTGTCAGCCTTATTCCGCGAAAATGGAAGGTCAATCCAAGCATACTACGAAGAAACGTAGAGGTCAGAAAAGGGGACTCTTTGAGCATCGAGGAATTTTTTCGGGCAAGTGCTCGCTACAAACGGCTTCTTTTGATTACTGCCAGCCTCTTATGCTTTGTTGGAATATGCTTTGCTTGCCTTACACTTTTCAGTACAACAAAAACCCCATAATACCATGCAGAATAAAAAGCAAAGTCAGAAAATCTGTTGCTGGAAATGCAATAAGATTTCATCACATGACATTGATATGGCTGGAGAACCGACACTTATTTTGACGTGTCCCTTTTGTCGAGCATCGTTTGTCATCAATCTTGCTCCATTCCAGAGACAAGAGACGTTCATATATAGAAACGCACTATCAAACTCCATGCAATCGCAAATGCCAGGAATTAAGACCTATGATCTGCCGGAGATTCTCGGGTCGTCAGCCCTCGCATCACAATAATCAAATCAGCAATAACCATGGTTGATCCATTGATTCTTGTTCCGGATGCGGTTCTCCTGAAGAATGATAAGTCTCTTGCCCGGCAAACTGCCAAACTTTCTGATATCTATGCTGAAGGTAACGTCTACGTTCTTGATAAAGCTTTGCAAGACATCGGGAGCGCACTGTGGTGGTCGCTCAATGCTGACGAAGCATTCCAACAGGCTAAACGGAAGGCTGCTCAGCATATTCTGCATATCGTGATCGCCAGTGATGAGCCTGCAATTTTGCACCTGCCCTGGGAAACTCTCTATCACCCGGAGTACGGTTTTCTTGGCCGTGATGAGCGGTTTACCCTCTCCCGCAAGATTCCCTCTGCCAACGGTGCATTGCCGGAGATACAACAAGGCCCATTTCGAATTCTGCTTTTTTCCTCTCTGCCTGATAATCTTCAGGAACATGAGCAGCTTCGGATTGAGGAGGAGCAAGGGCAGGTACTTGAGGCGCTTGGTGAGTGGCGGCAGAGTGGTCATATAGTGCTTGAAATGCCCGATGATGGCCGTTTCAGCGAATTCGAGAGGTTGCTGAAAGAGTTCAAACCTCATTTGGTCTATCTCAGTGGTCACGGCGTTTTTGAAAAGGATTTTTTGAACCATGACGACATGGGATATTTCCTTTTTGAGGGAGAGCATGGGGATGGCCATCGTGTTGATGAAAAGCAACTGGCAAAGGTGTTAGCTGGTACATCGGTGCAGGCGGTTATTCTCTCGGCCTGTCAGTCCGGGAAAGCCTCTTCGGCTAATTTGAACAACGGAATCATCTATTGTCTGGCACAGCACGG
Source organism: uncultured Chlorobiaceae bacterium (assembly GCA_903994455.1). Classification (GTDB taxonomy): domain Bacteria; phylum Bacteroidota; class Chlorobiia; order Chlorobiales; family Chlorobiaceae; genus Chlorobium. The sequence continues at coordinate 4,022 of CAJEXI010000033.1, forward strand.
TATTCCTCACGTTATCGGGATGCGGGAATCCATTCTTGATCGGGCAGGTATACAGTTTGCCCGAGCGTTTTTTGCCGCGCTGATGCAGGAGCAGGGGATTGCGGCTGCGCTGCAGCAGGCACGCATTGCTATCATGCTTCCGCTGAAGGACGATGAGGATTTTAAAAACTCTCGGCTTGCTTCTATCTCGCTGGGGCAGTGGTGCCTGCCTATGCTGCTTTGTCGTCAGCATGACCGGCCGCTCATCAACGCTCCATTTACTCCTCAACCGCTACGCCAGGCGAATCTCTTCAACGAGAGTCTCAATAATATTTCACTGCCTGTTCAGTTTATCGGGCGTCGTGTTGCACTGCGCAAATGGCAGAGGGCATTCAGGGCCGGTGAAACACAGGTGCTTCTGCTGACAGGAGCTGGAGGAATGGGTAAAACCGCTCTTGCCGGTAAACTGGTCAAGAGTCTGAAAGATGATGGTTATGAGATTTTCGGATTTTCTGCTCGGCCTGAACACAATTGGCGGGATACAGTAGGTCAAATGGAGCAGACACTAACCAATTGTCGCGCTGAGCGTTATACCGAAATACAGCGACGTGATGCTGATACAGCAAAACGTGCCGATGCACTTCTGAAATTGCTTCTTGAGCAGTTTGGTTCAAAAGTAGTGCTCTTCTTCGATAACCTTGAATCGGTGCAGGATGCAACTACAGGGGCGCTGACCGATCTTGGCCTGCAGTTCTGGATTGATGCTGCTTTGCGCCAGAAACCTGGTGGTTTGCGGGTAGTGCTGACTTCGCGCTGGGTACTACCGGAGTGGAACGAACCAACATATCTGCTCGCACAACCCGTCTACCGCGATTTCCTTGCTGTGGCCCAGCAGCAGAGACTTCCTGGAACTTTTTTTCGAGAGTACAACCGCTTGCGCAGAGCTTATGAGGTGCTTGGAGGCAACTACCGAGCACTTGAGTTTTTTTCTGCTGCCTTGCAGGAGCTGAGTGCCACAGAAGAGCAAGACTTTCTGGCGGCCTTGAGGCAAGCAGCAGAGGAGACTCAGGCAGACTTATTGCTTGATAAGGTATTTGAGCATAGAGCAGCGGCAGAACAGGAACTGCTTTGTTGCATGACAGCTTACCGGGTTCCTGTAGCACTGGATGGTGTTAAAGCTATTAATAAAAAGGTTTTATATAATCTTAATGAGGCGCTTGATGCGTTGCTCTCAGTTTCGCTGGTTGAACGGTATGAGAACCTCGAATGGCAAGTTGAAGAGTTTTTGGTTTCTCCGTTGGTGCGTGATTGGTTGCATAAGAAGGATGGTGAGGGCGTATCTCGGGAATTATTGAAATGCGCTGCCGGGTACCATAAGCATCTTCTGGATGACAAACGGAGAAGTTTTAACCAGGCAATTATAACCCATTCAGCGTTTAGTGCCGCTGAAATGGATGAAGAGGCTCATCGCATAACACTTGACTGGATTGTTGGGCCAATGAATATAGCAGGACTCTACCAGACACTTCTCAATACATGGCTTATTCCGGTTTGCACTTCTTCTAATCTTCAAATTCAGGCTGATGGGCTAAATCATGTTGGAAAGCAGTATCTGAATATAGCGCAATATGATAATGCGCAGGAATACTTGAACAGGTCGCTGGCCATTAGTCAGGAAATAGGGGACAAATCTAGTGAAAGCGTGACGCTCAGTAATATCTCGCAGGTATTTAGTGCCCGAGGTGATTACGAGATGGCACTGGAGTACCTGAAAAGGTCGCTCCTGATAGTGCAGGAAATCGGCGATAAGTCATGCGAAGGAACCATGCTGAATAATATTTCACAGATTTATGACGCACAAGGCGACTATGATGCTGCGTTGAAGTATCTGAAAAGGTCTCGAGTGATTCAGCAGGAAATCGGAGATAGGTCTGGTGAAGGGGCGACGCTGAATAATATTTCACAGATTTATGATGCCAGAAGTGATTATGGTGTTGCTTTGGATTACCTGAAAATGTCGTTGGCGATAAGGCAGGAAATTGGGGACAAGTCAGGTGAAGGGACAACGTTGAATAATATCTCGCAGATTTATAACGTTCGAGGTGACTATACGATGGCGCTTGAGTACTTGCAAAGGTCGCTGGCGATAAGGCAGGAAATTGGAGATAAGTCGGGTGAAGGTAGGACGCTGAATAATATATCGACAATCTATCATGCTCAAGGTGACTATAAAACGGCGCTTGAGTACCTTCAAAAGTCACTGCAAATAATGCTGGAAATTGGTGACAAGACAGGCGAAGGGATGGCACTAAATAATATGTCGCAGATATATTACGCACAAGGTAGTTATGAGACTGCGTTTGACTATTTAAAAAGAGCGTTGGTGATAAGACAGAAAATTGGAGATAAGTCAGGAGAAGGCGCGACGCTGAATAATATCTCGCAGATTTATGAAGTTCAAGGAGACTATGAGACCGCGTTAGAGTATCTGCAGTGGTCGCTGGCGATTCATCAGGGAATAGGGGATAAATCAAGCGAAGGGGCGACGTTGAATAATATTTCGACACTCTATTATGCGTTATGCGAATATGAGACTGCACATGAGTACCTACAACGGTCACTCCAGATAATGCAGGAAATTGGAGACAAGTCAGGCGAAGGAAAGACGTTGAATAATATTTCGCAGATTTATGACGCTCGAGGTGACTATGAGAGTGCGCAGGAGTATCTGCAACGGTCACTCCAGATAATGCAGGAAATTGGAGACAAGTCAGGCGAAGGCAAGGCGCTGAATAATATCTCGCTGATTTATGACGCTCAAGGCGACTATGACACGGCGTTGGAGTATCTGAAAATGTCACTCGCCATAAGTCAGGAAATCGGAGACAAGTCAGGTGAAGGGACGACGCTGAATAATATCTCACAGATTTATGATGCTCGAGGTGACTATGATACGGCGTTGGAGTATTTGAAAATATCGCTGGCGATAAGGAAGGAAATCGGAGACAGGCAAGGTGAAGGGACGACGTTAAATAATATTTCGCAGATATTTAAAGTCCAGGGCGACTATGAGATGGCAATGGATTACCTGAAAAGGTCGCTGGTTATTCAGCGGGAAATCGGTGATCTTGCGGGATTGTGTAGCACAAAATTTAATATGGGGCATATCTATTGGCAATACGATGATCCGAACAATGCGTTGTCATCATGGGTAACTGTTTACAGAATGGCCAAACCGATGAATCTTGCACAGGCACTACAGGCACTCGAGTCCCTTGCCCCTCAAATCGGCTTGCCGGGTGGCCTCGATGGCTGGGAGCAGTTGTCGCAGCAGATGGGTGAGGGTGAATAGGCTTTCACTTCTCAACAGATTCTTTTATACCTTGAGCTTCATTTTTAAGCAATTTTAAACGGATATGAAGAGAGGAACTCCACTTGTCGCAACTTGAACACATCGAAGCTATAGAAAAGCGCCTCTGGAACGCTGCGGATACCCTGCGGGCGAACTCGAACTATGCGAGTAACGAGTACTTTTTGCCGGTTATGGGGCTGATTTTTTTGCGCCATGCCTATAGCCGCTTTCTGGCGGTGAGGGAGGGGCTCGAAGCGGCTCTGCCTACACGCGGGGGCAAAACCCGTCCGCTCTCCAAGGAGGATTTTTCCGGCAAGAGCGCCATCTACCTGAAACCGGAAGCGCAGTTTGATTATCTGGCATCGCTGAAGGAGGGTGAGAGTAGGGCCCAGGCCATTATTGCCGCCATGAACTCCATTGAGGCCGACTACACCAACCTGCGTGGCGTACTTCCCAAAGAAGAGTATTATGAACTGGATGAACCGGTGCTTGGCCACTTATTGCGCTCGCTCAACTGGGATGAGCTGAAAACGGTCTCGGGCGATGTCTTTGGGCGCATCTACGAATACTTTTTGACCCGCTTTGCTGCCCAGAACGCCCATGACGGCGGCGAATTCTTTACGCCGATATCGCTGGTTTCGCTCATTGCCCATGTGCTGGAGCCTGACCGGGGCATTGTGCTCGATCCAGCCTCCGGTTCCGGCGGTATGTTTGTGCAGAGCGCCCGCGTGGTTGAGCACCGGCACGAAAACCCTGCCGAAAAGCTCACCTTTTACGGGCTGGAGAAGAACGCCATCACCATCCGGCTGGCCAAGATGAACCTTGCCGTTCACGGCCTTGAGGGGAACATCAAGAAGGCGATCACCTACTACGAAGATCCGCACGAGCTGCTTGGCAAGGCCGATTATGTGATGGCCAATCCACCCTTCAACGTTGACGAGATTGATGCCGCTCAGGTCGTCAACGATCCGCGTCTGCCCTTCGGCCTTCCCGGCGTGAACAAGAAAGAGAAGGTGAGCAACGGCAACTACGTCTGGATAAGTTATTTCTACAGCTACCTCAACGAGCGTGGCCGCGCCGGTTTTGTGATGTCCTCGCAGGCCTCCAGTGCCGGGCGCGATGAAGCCAAAGTGCGCCGAAAACTGATTGAGACCGGCGACGTTGAGATGATGGTTGCCATCCGCTCCAACTTTTTTTATACCCGCACGGTGCCCTGCGAACTTTGGTTCCTCAACCGTGCCCGTCAGCCCGACCATCGCCAGAAGGTGCTGATGATTGATGCCCGATCCATCTACCGCAAGGTGACGCGCAAGATTTTCGACTTCAGCCCCGAGCAGGAGCAGAACATCCATGCCATCGTCTGGCTCTATCGCGGAGAGCAGGAGCGCTACCTCAACCTTGTGGCTGGCTATTGCCGGAGGATGGTTGCCGACGGCGCGGCATGCATCACCAACGGCGAGGATGTCGGGCCGCTCCCAGGGTTCCTTGCGGCGCTCCACTCCTTGAACGAAGCGCTTCACCCTTTCCTCGATACTCTCAATACCGATGGCGCCCACAGTGAGCTGCGTCAGGAGCTTGAGGAGGCGATCACCGCCTTCAGGGCCGATGCTGAAAGCTTCAGCACAACCGTTGCCGGTGAGCAGGTGGTATGGAGTGAAGAGAGCTACGGTAACGCTGCATTGAGAGATGCGGTTCGGCGGCTTGCCCCCTTGGCCGAGAGTAGCCGTGATCTGGTGAGGCAGAGCGACCTCTGTTACAAGCTTGCCCTCCGCCTTATCGAGCAGTGCGAAAGGGGGAGCGAAGCAAAAAACAGCGACCTCTGGCAGAGCCGCGATGTCACTCGCGCCCGCAAGGCCGCCGACGAGATGCGGGCGCAGGCGGTCGAGCAGCTCAAGCAGGTGCGCTACTTCTGGAAACAGGCGCACTGGCTGACCGAGCGCTTCCCCGACGGTACCCTCTGCGACGTCGAAGGGCTGGTGAAGCTTGTCGATATCAAGGAAATCGAAGCCAACGACTGGTCACTGACTCCGGGGCGCTACGTCGGTGTCACACCCGAAGAGGAGGACGAAGAGTTCGACTTCGAAGAGAGCCTCCGCGAGATTCATGTCGAGATTGACGATCTGAACAGCGAGGCGGTGACGCTTGCCGCTGCGATCAAGAAGAATTTTGAGGAGTTGGGGATATGAGATTTCTCAAACAATGGTCGCATGTACAGCTTGCTTCAGTTTGTACTAAAATTGGAAGTGGTGCTACTCCGCGAGGAGGTGACAGCGTTTATGTCGATATAGGCACTGCTCTCATTCGGAGTCAAAATGTTTATAATGGTAAATTTTCAGAATCCGGTCTTGCTCATATAACAGAGACACACGCGGAGCAATTGAGTGGAGTTGCTGTTGAATCGCGTGATGTGCTTCTCAATATCACTGGCGATTCTGTCGCAAGATGCTGCCAAGTACCAGATTCACTTTTGCCAGCAAGGGTTAATCAGCATGTAGCGATTATTCGGCCAGACCAAAGCCAACTCTTGCCAGAGTTTCTTTGCTACTATTTTGTTTCGCCACTTATGCAAAAGTATCTACTTTCACGTGCAGGAAGTGGTGGAACCAGGAATGCGCTTACGAAAGCGATGATTGAGTCTCTTGAGGCTCCCTGTCCTGATTTGGATACTCAACAGCATATTGTCGATTTGCTCAAGAGCTACGACGACCTGATCGAAAACAACCACAGGCGGATTCAACTGCTTGAACAATCCGCACGGCTGCTCTACAAGGAGTGGTTCGTCAGCCTCCGTTTTCCCGGTCACGAACATGTCAAGATTACCAACGGCGTGCCGGAGGGGTGGGAGAGAAAAACACTCGGAGGTTTGTGCGAGGAGATCCGGGAGTCTGTTTCGCCAGATTTAGTTGAGCCAGACACTCCTTATATTGGCCTTGAACACATTCCGCGTCGATCAATTGCCCTGAATGAGTGGGGCACAGCCGATCAGGTGACAAGCAGCAAGCATCGTTTCAGGGAAGGCGAAATTCTCTTTGGCAAGATTCGTCCCTATTTTCACAAAGTAGGCATTGCCTTTGTCGATGGCGTTGCTTCGTCGGATGCCATTGTCATTCGTCCCTTCCGTGACGAGTTGCGAGTATTTGTATTGATGACAGTTTCAAGTGATGGATTTGTTGCCGTAACAGCGCAGACAATGAAGGAGGGTTCTAAAATGCCGCGTGCCGACTGGAAACAGATGCAGCAGTACGTTGTGCCACTGCCTCCCGAAGGAGTGCTGGTTGTGTTCAACAGCATTATTGACCCAATTCTTCAGCAACTGAAAACACTCAGCTTTGAAAATCGGAATCTCAGCAAAGCCCGCGACATTCTACTCCCGCGCCTGATGAGCGGGGAGGTGGTGGTATGAGATTAGAACAATATTCTATTGACACAATTGACCCGAATAAAGGGTGTTACGTCCATAACTTTTGGGATAAATCTATAAGATATTTCTTTAAATTATTTTATAGTATTGACGTTGTTTGTCAAAATGTCAATAGAATTGTCAATAGACGGGCAATACCTTGTCATAAAGCCTGAAACGGATAAAGAAAGAGCAACTTGATGATCTTATTCTGCCCGGTGAAGTTTCCGGACAACCTGAGTCAGCGGCAAACCTATAATCGCAATCGTCAGAATGTTCTCACAAGGTTTATGCCTGATGTTCTGATGTATTTTTAGCCGGTTTTTTGATGTATTGCTATTATTTCACTATAATCGTGTTACTTTGTCTTATTGATAATAAAATAGAGAATCTGTTTGACAGAAATCATAAGCTGTTGCTATCATTAAAATTGAAAACAACAGGCATCCGCTGATGAAATATTTTGATTGGAATGATGATAAAAACGATTTACTCAAAAAAGAGCGGGGGGTCTCCTTTGAGCAGGTTGAACTGGCAATAGCTTCCGGAAAACTGCTCGACCGCGTAAGACATCCAAACCAAGAAAAATATCCAAACCAAAAAGTTTTTCTGGTAGAGCTTGAAGATTATGTCTATTCAGTACCGTACGTCGAAGATGAAGAAAAAATATTTTTAAAAACGATAATACCAAACAGCAAAGCAACAAAGAGATTTTTTGGAGAAAAAAATGAAAAAAAAGACGATCTACTTTGATAAAGATGAGCAAGAATTAGCGGAATCACTTGAAAAGGAGAACTGGATTTCCGATCTCGACACGAAAGAGAAAAATCAATATAAAAAAAATGCCCTCTTTAGCCTGAACACACAAAAACAAATCAACATAACAATGAGTGAGCGCGATTTAATGAAAATTCGTGCCAAGGCGGTCGAAGAAGGTATTCCATATCAATCGTTTATCTCAATGCTGATTCATAAATACAATGAAGGAAAACTATCAATATCAATGATTCGCCCAACAAAAAAAGGCAGAAGAGACGGGATAAACACAGTTTGATTTTCAATGGCCAATACCTCGTCATCCGTTCTCTTTCGCTACCCTCGATGCAAGAGCCCTCTTCACCATTTTCTCTACATTCGTTTCCATATTTGCCGTCAACAACTCAATGTCAGGATGAGTTTTGGCATAAACACGAAAGATTTCGTCGGCAAATGACTGGCCTATAGCCGACACCCCGTCAAAGTCAAAAATGACGTGGTTGAACCTCTCTATGCGAGCCAACAGCCTTTTCGCCTGGGATCGAGAGACAAGTTTCTCATTTTCATATTGCGCTAACCGAACCGGAATAACGGTTTTGTTAAACTGATATTCATCCGGCCCGGTATAATCATCAAAAACCGTCTGGATATCACGCGTCGAATCTCGCTTGACAAGCATATAGACCGCAGTACCAGATTCATTTTCAGAAAACTCGGTCTCCAGAATAAAATCAAATGCTGATTGGTCATCATGACGAAAACTCACCCCTTTTGAATCGATTCGGAACTCATCAAATACCCGCGAAGTAAAGAATATCCCTTCTCCTGTATGGTTATCCGGATCTGTCGTCAATTTTCCTTTAGATAATTCAAAGAGAGCCTGGCGCTCATCGTTCAGATTGCATAATCTCTTAATTCTCCCGAAAATGCCCTCTCCATCATCAGCCACCATGATGATGATTTTTTCATTATCTCTTATGGCGGAGATAAAAACATGTTGCCCGCCAGAATGATCAATGGCGTTGTTGACCATTTCGGTAAATCCATATTGGCTTATGTCGACAATGTTGTCAGGCAACCCTTCAACAATAAATGAATAGTGATCTCTCCAGATGTCATCTTCTGTAAATTTATCTTTGAGTTGAAACAGTGACTTGTACTCCCTTACATCTCCCAAAAAATATCTTTTTCCCTTCCCTGTACCGTCAGAGTTCAAGTGCCCCTCTTTTTCCAGGAGTTTTATATGGTTATGTACCGCTTGAGGGGTTATCGAGAATATTTGGGCAATATGTTTACCAATATCAGCAGGATGGTGCCTGACATCCCTGACGATTTGGTGCCTTATGTTCTCGCCCCGTTCTTTCTTATTCATGCGCTATCCTTGATGAAAATTGTTTTCTTAAAGGATAATTGTTTTTTTCTTAAAGGACAAAAGGTGTTTTATTCTTTTTCAGTGCATGATGAATTGGGCAAATCCCGGTGTAACCGAAAAATGTATGATGCTTTATTCGGTCAGATACGTTAATTTCGAGGCACACATCCCGGCAAATAATAGTCACTGAAACGGTGGCGACATTGAAACCGCAGAGCCTATGACCCCATCGCCCTACACTGAAGACTCCCTTGTTCAGCAAACGACGGCGGACTATCTGGAGCAGCAACTGGGTTGGGAGTCAATCTATGCCCACAACCGTGAGGACTTTGGCCCCGACAGTCTTCTGGGGTGCCGGGATGACCGGGAGGTGGTGCTGACGCGCATGCTCAGGGCGAAGCTGATTGAGCTGAATCCGGGGCTGCCCGATACGGCTTATGACGATGCGCTGCGGCAGGTTGTGACGACGACGGCGACGCAGACGCTGCTGGCGACAAACCGGGAGAAGTACACGCTCTTCCGCGACGGGGTGCTGGTCACCTTCCAGAATGAAAAGGGGGAGCGGCTGAAACACCGGTTGCGGGTGTTTGACTTTGATGAACCGTTGAACAACCATTTTCTCTGTGTGCGGGAGCTCTGGATTCGGGGCGACCTCTACCGGCGGCGTCCTGATATTGTGGGCTTTGTCAACGGCTTGCCGCTTCTCTTTATGGAGTTCAAGAATATCGGCAAGGATATTCGTTCGGGCTACGAGAAGAATTTCAAAGACTATACCGATACCATCCCGCATATTTTTCACTATAACGCCGTGCTCATTTTTGGCAATGGTCACAAGGCGAAGCTTGGCTCCATTACCAGCCGCTGGGAGCATTTTCATGAGTGGAAGCGGCTTGCCGAGCGTGAGCCGGGTGTGGTCGAGATGGAGACGCTGCTCAGGGGGTTGTGCCAGAAGGGCAATTTTATGGATCTCTTTGAGAACTTTATCGCCTTTGATGACTCTTCGGGTGAGACGAAAAAGATTGTTGCCCGTAACCACCAGTTTCTCGGGGTGAACCGTGCCCTTGAGGCGGTTGTGGAGCGCAGAGAGCGCAAGGGGAAGCTTGGCGTCTTCTGGCACACCCAAGGGTCGGGGAAGAGCTATTCGATGCTCTTTTTTACGCGCAAGGTGCATCGCAAGCTTGGCGGCAACTTCACCTTCCTGATTCTCACCGACCGCGACGATCTCGATACGCAGATTTACAAGAGCTTTGCCGGTTGCTGTGTGGTGGATAATGACCGTGACCCGTGCAGGGCATCAAGCGGCCAGCACCTTTGCGACTTGCTCGGGCAGCACAAGAAGTATGTTTTTTCGCTGATCCAGAAGTTCAATGTAGAGGTGAAGCCTGCGGAGAGCTATACCAGCCGTGACGATATTATTGTCATCACCGATGAGGCGCATCGGACGCAATACGGGATGCTGGCGCTCAATATGCGCAATGCGCTGCCGAATGCCAGTTTTATCGGCTTTACCGGCACGCCGCTCTTCAAGGATGAGGAGATTACCCGTCGTGTCTTTGGCGACTATGTTTCGACCTACGATTTTCAGCGGGCGGTCGACGACAAGGCGACGGTGCCGATCTACTATGATGCCCGTGGAGAGAAGCTTGGCATTGCGCTGGGTGACCTGAATGAGCGCATTGCCGAGAAGGTTGAGAGCCTTGAGATTGAGGATATCAATGTTACCGAGCGGCTTGAGCAAGCTCTTCGGCGCGATTATCACATCATCACGGCTGAAAAGCGCCTCAACCAGATTGCGCGTGACTTTGTTCACCACTACTCCAACGGCTGGGAGTCGGGCAAGGCGATGATGGTCTGTATCGACAAGATCACCTGTGTCCGCATGTATCTGCTGATTGAGTTCTACTGGCAGGAGCGGATCGGGGAGCTGGGGCGAGAGTTGCCCGCGCTTGCCGACGAGCAGGAGGAGGTTCAGCGGCAACGGAAGATTGCCTGGATGCGCGAAACCCTCATGGCAGTTGTGGTGAGTGAGGAGCAGGGCGAGGTGGAGAAGCTCCGCAAGTGGGATCTCGATATTCTGCCTCATCGGCGGCTCATCAAGGAGGGAATGGAGCTGCCGGACTCCATGAAGACGAAGCCCCGTTTCCGAAACATGCAGCGGATGGCTCTCGACGATGCCTTCAAGGAGGAGGAGCACCCTTTTCGCATCGTCTTTGTCTGTGCGATGTGGCTCACCGGTTTTGATGTGCCGAGCCTGGCGACCATCTATCTCGACAAGCCGCTCAAGGCGCATACGCTGATGCAGGCCATTGCGCGGGCCAACCGGGTCAATGCGGGAAAGAACAACGGCCTGATTGTCGACTATTGCGGCATTCTCCGCCACTTGCGCAAGGCGCTGGCCACCTTTGCCGGAGTGGGCGATGATGGCCATGAAGGCGATGGCGAGAACGATCCTGCCAGACCGAATGAGGAGCTGCTCGCTGATCTTGTTGCAACGTTGACGGTTATCCGCTCGTTCCTTGTCGGGCGCGGCGCCTCTCTTGATGATGTTATCGGCAAAAGCGGTTTCGAACGTAACGCTGCGATTCTTGCAGCCAAGGAGGCGGCGAACGAGAACGATGAGAGCCGCAAGCGTTTTGAGGTGATGTGCCGGGAGCTGTTCAAAAAGTTCAAGACTTGTATCAATATTGAGGGGATCAATGGAGTGCGGGCCGATTACCATGCCATCACGATGATCTACAGGAGCCTGCAGGAGGATCGGGAGCAGGCCGATATCACCGACATCATTCGGCAGTTCCACCATCTTGTTGATGCGGCCATTGAGGTGATACCCTCACAGCTTTCAGAAGCATCGGAGCCGTTCGATATCAGCAAGATTGATTTCGAGCGGCTTCGTCTGGAGTTTGAGCGGAGCAGGGTCAAACGCACTGCCGTCCAGAATCTCAGTCAGGCGATTGACAACAAGCTGCGGCGACTGATGGAGCGGAACCCGCTTCGTACCAACTTTCAGCGCCATTATGAGGAGATTGTTGAGGCTTACAACCGGGAAAAAGATCGTCCCTCAATTGAGAAAACCTTTGAAGAGCTGGTGCGTCTGGTGCAGGAGCTTGATGAGGAGGAGAGCCGGGCCGTGCGTGAAGGGCTTGACGAGGAGTCGCTTGCTATTTTTGACCTTCTGAAGAAGCAGGAGCTGACCCCGCAGGAGAGAGGCCGCATCAAAAAGGTGGCAAAGGGGCTGCTTGAAACCCTGAAGGGTGAAAAGCTCAGGATCGACCACTGGCAGGAGAAGGAGTCAACCCGTGATGCGGTGCGTACGGCAATCCACGATTTTCTCTGGAGTGAGGCTACAGGTCTGCCGGTTGAGAGCTATACCGAAGAGGAGGTGAAGGGGAGGTCGGAGAAGATTTTCCGCCACGTCTACCGCGTCTACCCGAAAATTCCCTCTCCATTTTATGAAAAAACAGTGGCGGCGTAATTCAACAATGCGATCAGGATGATCACCATAAATCTTGAGTACTGATTTCTGTCTATCCGGGCAAAAGCGTCCTGGGAACGCCGGGCTCCAGCTCGGCAGAAAAGATTATACAAAGCAGAGCAGGATCTCGGCGTTCCCGGGCATAAGCTCAAAGATTTCGATACATCCTTACCGAATAACCTGTAATTTACGGTATTAGAAATAGTGCAACCCTGAAAGATAATAGTAAACACAAGGAACGATAATGCAGAAACGAGAGCTTGGAAATACGGGTATGCAAATTACCCCTGTCGGTTTTGGAAGCTGGGCGATTGGTGGTGATAACTGGCAATTTGGCTGGGGAGCGCAGGATGACGGTGATGCGATTGCCGCCATTGAGCGGGCTGTTGAGCTTGGCATAAACTGGATAGATACGGCTGCGGTGTATGGGCTTGGCCACTCGGAGGAGCTGGTGGGGAAGGCTGTGGCTGGTCTGAAGGTGAAGCCCTATATTTTTACCAAGTGTTCGATGGTATGGAATGACCGTCGCCAGATGGGCAATAGTCTCAAGGCTGATTCAATAAGGCGTGAGTGCGAGGCGAGCCTGAAGCGCCTCAACGTTGATGCCATCGATCTTTATCAGATTCACTGGCCAAACCCGGAAGCTGACCTTGAAGAGGGTTGGCAGGAGATGGCCCGTCTCAAGGAGGAAGGGCTGGTACGCCATATCGGGGTCTCCAATTTCAGTGTTGATCAACTGCGACGGATTATCCCGATTGCGCCGGTTGCCACTCTTCAGCCACCCTACTCCATGCTTCGCCCGGCGATTGAGCAGAAGCTTCTGCCTTTCTGCATGGAGCAGAACATCGGTGTTCTTGTCTATTCTCCAATGCTCTCCGGAATGTTGAGCGGATCAATGACGCGGGAACGTGCCGCCAATTTTTCAGCAGATGACTGGCGGAGAAATAACAGGGAGTTTCAGGAGCCTCGTCTTTCTGCCAATCTCGAACTGGTCGAGTTACTCAAACGGATTGGTGCGCCGCACGGATGTTCCGCCGGGGAAGTTGCCATTGCATGGACCTTGCGCCATCCCGCAGTTACCGGGGCTATCGTTGGTGGTCGCAATGCGGCACAGGTTGAAGGAGTTGTTGGCGCTGTGGAGTTCAGGCTCAGTGCTGAAGAGATTGGTGATATCGAGCGGTTTCTTGTGATGATGCCAAAATAATGCCCTTCCGAAAAATAGTGTCAGGATTATAATTATTCAGCCACACCGTGACGTTATGCAGTCATGGTGTGCCAAGCCACATCCTGCCATAATCTTTGCGTTGATTCAGGCGGTCAACGCTGATTTCGGGTTGAAACAAACCTTTCTTGGAGTTGTTGTTCTACCCTTGGAACTTTTAAACCGAAGTTCCCCGTATAAAAAAAAGATAACTTATTATGGCACAATCAAAAGGCAGGAAAGTCAACTTCCATCTACTGGGTACAAACGAATCAATTCCATTGCACGGGCCTGAAGTGTTGTTGGTTCAGTGTCTTGAGAAATCACAGGGCTTTTTGGTGCGGATTTCATCCTGCACCGGTTCCGAGTGCGAGTTCCCAACTCTATGATAAGCGAGCGGAAACTGTGAACAGGTAATCCCTCTTTGTTGGTTTTTGTACTTTTTTCTTTTTTGCCGATTTTGATGAGACTGCTGGCTTAACAGCATCACGCTCTTTCCTGTTCTGAGAAAGTTCCTCATCATCGAAAAGCAAAGGAGCAAGAGCTTGACGCATATGCCACAACATAATAAGCCAACAGGCAAAGGAAGATGACGCTACGCATAAAGGATTTCAGAAATCGAAATGTGGAGGCAATTGTTACTTTTACGGCATCTTACTACACCTTTCCTTGACAAAAATGTCTATAATTGAGTGTTATTCCGCTCCTGGAGCTTATTGATAAAAAATCCTTAACCGGAAAAAAAAGATATAAAATATTAATATATAATATTATAATGTTATAGAGCTTTTCGCTCAAGCACTAATCAGTTTACAGGATTCGGGGAATGCTTTTATGGTTGCGATGTGGCACAGGGCATTGATGGTCAGGCCTGAATTGAGTCAATTGGTCAGGTTGAGGACGCTGATGTTGCCGCATTGAATGATAAAACAGGTGGTGTCAATCAAGGTGGTGACTTGAATTTTGAGTATTCAACAAAAATAGTCAATTCAGTGGCGGAACACTTGGCTATAACACTATCGTCGTTTATAAACATGGAACATGCAGGAATAAACAGGGGTAGTCTTAATGAATGGACACCTGCTGATTATCAGCGGAGCGGCTTTAATGAAAAGGGTGGCACGTCGCCTTTACTTCGTCACGAGTCGGGAAAGCCGCAGCTCACCCCTTCGCCCGGATTGGCGGGATGGCTTGCAGCATCGGGTGGATCGCTCGTGTTTTCAACCTATCAATCCGGTCGTCTCTTTTTTTTGGGTAGTCGACCTGATGGAACACTTGATGTTGTTGAGCGGGTTGTGGGTATGGCAATGGGCCTGGCCATTGATCATGAGAAGCTCTGGGTTGGCAGCCGCGACCAAATCTGGCGTTTTTCCAACACCGGTGCTGACCGCATTGATGGTGAAGCGTACGATGCGATCTATATGCCCCGCACGGGCTATTTAGTTGGCAACAGCAACACGCACGATGTGCTTGCCGATGCCACATTTCAGGGTAAGCACTATCCTTTTCTCTACGCCAATACACAGTTTAGCTGTATTGCTGCCGTTGATGAGCATTACTCCTTTCGGCCGGTGTGGGTTCCCGATTTTATCTCGGAACTGGCACCGGAAGATCGCTGCCATTTAAATGGTTTGTGCGCTGAAGATGGTGAGTTGGCTTATGTGACCATTTGCGGCCCTTACGATACCAATTTAGGATGGAAAGATGTAAAAAGCTTTGGTGGCTTTGCGGTTGATGTTCGCACCAACGATGTGGTGTGCGTAGGGCTTTCGATGCCGCACTCGCCTCGCTGGCATAAGGGCAAACTTTGGTTAATTAATTCGGGTGAAGCGCAACTTGGCTATGTAGATTTTGCTACTCGCCGTTTTGTGCCGGTAGCAATGTGCCAGGGTTTTGCTCGTGGCATTGCCTTTGTGAGTGTTGCCGGTATTGATTATGCCGTGGTGGCGCTTTCGCGTTTGCGACCCGCAAAAAATGGCCTGGTGGGGCAAATTAACCTTCGGGAACGTCTGGATTCGTTGGGCAATTACCAGCACTGTGGTCTGTTGGTGTTTAACCTTGCAAGCGGCTCGCTGGAGCAGTGGCTGACCATTGAAGGGCAGGTGACAGAACTCTATGATGTTGCTTTTTTGCCTGATATCCGCCGTCCCTATACGCCGGGCTTCCGTGATGAGGCCCAGCGTCGTTGGCGTCTCCAGTTACCCGAAACTCATTGGCCGGTTGCGCCGCTTCCGCCAGAAGATTCGCCTTTGTGGAAACCAAAGGATGAGCGCAAAAAATGAACGCAGACAAATAAATCGCGGACTCGCTTTGTTGTTCTGATGCAACGCAATATTTCACTGTGCAACTTATAGCTATTTTTCCCATGACACTTTCTTATGATATGCTCATCAACAATCCTTTTGCGGCTCGTGAAATTATTGTCATTGACAGCGGTGTAACGGATTGGAAAGTTTTGACTGCCGGGTTAAGTCCCGCGTTACCGGTGCTCTTGTTGCCTGCCAGAGTTGATGGCCTGGCGGCATTGGCCGAGGCACTGGCTCCTTATGGTCAGCTTGATGTGCTGCATTTGGTGAGCCATGGCGGGAGCGGCTTTCTGTCGCTGGGCGATGGGCAACTCAAGAGCGCAACGTTGGCGGCAGGTGGTGATGCGCTTGCGTCGTTGGCAAGCCATTTTACCGCTGATTCCGATCTCTTGCTTTATGGCTGCTCGGTGGCTGCCGGGGTTCAGGGAGAGGCGTTTGTGACGGCGCTTTCTGCGGGGTTGAACGGGGTTGATATTGCAGCCTCAACCGACCTCACGGGACCATTGACTTTGCATGGGGATTGGGATCTGGAGTATACCACAGGCTCGATTGAGTCAGCAACTCCCTTTATGGCGCAGGGGATGCAGCAGACCGGGCATTCTTTGGCAAGCACTGCTCCTGTCATTAACAATCTTGAGGGTGATTCAAATTCTCCTGGAGTTAATGTTCCAGGGAACCTTGATACGGGAGTAGCAGCTACTGTTACGGATGTTGATTCCCCAGATTTTGCAGGTGGCTATTTGCTGATTGAGCAGCTTATTGGCGATGGTATTTTTTGGGGGAAAGACAACGCGCTACTCTTTAGCAGCGATTCTTGGCCAGGGTGCTCTGACCTTGTTACGGTTAACAACGCTCAAATTGGTAGGGTTGAATATATGCCGGATACGAATTGGTCAACATCGGGTGTTGCTGGTGTTGAAACAAATTTTCCAGGATTATTAAATGGTCGAAAGGGGCATGATTTAAAAATTAATTTGTTCCCAAGCACTTATTCTCCACCAAATGCAGAAGCGACTGCTGCAAATGTTTCAATATTGCTGCAACTACTCGGCTACTCCTCCCCAACGCCAGGCATAAAAAAATTTCAGTTAACACTTGCCGATGGTGATGGTGGCATTTCATCGCCAGTTCAGTTCACCATGAATGCACCCTTCATCACCAGCGCCACTTACGATGTTACAACTGGCGTACTGGCGGTGACCGGCACCAACTTTGTCGAACTCACCGGAGCCGCCAATGATATTGACGTGAGCAAGCTGTCGCTGGTTGGCGATGGCTCTTACACCCTCACCCTGGCAAGTACCTCAAAAGTCGAGATCACTGATGCCACCAGCTTCACGGTTACACTGGGAAATACTGATAAAGCTGCGGTCAATGCAATTCTGACCAGCAACGGTACCAGCTCAGCTAACAGCGTGCTCTACAACCTCGCCGCTGCAGATGATTGGGCTGCTGGTGCCGCCGCCGTCGTGACTGTCGCCGACCTCACCGGTAACAGCATCACGGTGTCAGGCAATAATGGCAATAACAACATCGCACCTACCCTTACCTCTATCAGCAACGTCACCGGTGCTACTGAAGATACTCAGCAAGAGATCACCTTTACAGCATTGACGGGCTGGGCAAATGCAGCCGACAGCGACGGAACAGTAACTGCCTTTGTCGTCAAGGCGGTTTCGACCGGTACTCTTAAAATCGGCACTGCTGCAGATACGGCGACGGCGTGGAATACCAGTACGAATGCCGTGGTTGACAGCACGCATCATGCATATTGGACACCCGCTGGAAACGCTAATGGTAATTTGAACGCCTTTACCGTTGTTGCCAAAGATAATGGTGGCACTGAATCCACGACAGCAATACAGGTGGTGGTGGCTACGGCGGCGGTGAACGACGCTCCGACCGATATTTCCTTGACCGTAACCACCATCAATGAGTCTGTTGCCATTGCCAGCGCAACGGTGGCGACGCTCTCCGGCACCGATCCTGAATCGGATACGCTGACCTTCACGCTGGTCAGTGGCACGGGCGATACAAACAACAGCTCCTTCACTATTGATGGAACTGCGCTGAAGGTTGGCGGCTCGGCATTAGCGGCTGGAACCTACAATCTCCGCATCCAGGCAACCGATAACGGGACGGGCAATCTGACATACGATGAGGCTGTGACCATTACCGTTGCCGACGATGTTGCGCCAACGCTCTCCAGCTCCACGCCCGCCGACAATGCGAACGCAATTGCTCCAGTCGCGAACATTGCGCTGGTGTTCGACGAAAATATTGCGGCTGGCACGGGTAATATCACTCTTGTCAATGTCACGACTGGTGCTACGGTTGAAACGTTCAACATTGCTGTTAGCGATGGTACCAATGGTGATCAGGGTGGCAATGCATCGATATCCGGCAGCACGCTAATTATCAACCCCGGCATCAACCTGGCCGAGGCCACTCAATACGCGGTGCAGATTGCCGCGACTGCCATTGCCGATACTACGGGCAACAGTTATGCCGGTATTGCCGACACCACCACTCTCAACTTCACCACCGGTGTGACCGACAGCGTTGCACCGGTGTTACTCGCCATCCAGCGCACGGCAGCCGAAGCGACGAACGCCACTACGCTTACCTATACTCTTCTCTTTAACGAAGCCGTTACTAATGTTGATACCAGCGACTTTGCGGTCAGCACAACCGACACTGCAACGGGCAGCATCACGAGTGTTACCGGCACCGGCAATACCCGCACGGTGACGGTCGAGACGGTAAGTGGCACCGGCAAGATTGGCTTGAGCCTGAACACCGGCCACGGTATTACCGACATTGCGGGCAATGCGCTTCCCGATGGCAACCCTGCCGATAACGAGGTGTACATTGTTGACCGTACCTTGCCAACACTGCTCTCTCTCAATCGCCTCACTGCCGGTGATGGCACAACAAACGCGGATTCTGTTCAGTTCCTTGCGGTGTTCAGCGAGCCGGTGAGCGGCATTGAAGCAGGGGATTTTGCCTTGACAGGTACAGCTACGGCTGGCGCAACGATTACCGGCATCAGCGGCAATGGGTCGCCGGTGATCACCGTCACGGTGGGCAGCGTCAGTGGTGATGGTACCCTTGGCGTGGCTCTTGCATTATCGCCAACCATTACCGATGCCATTGGCAACAGCCTTACCAACATTACTCCAACCAGCTCGGTAGCCGAGAGCTACATGATCGATAACAGCGCACCGACTGCCGTGTCGATTTTGCGCAATGCGGCGGAGCTTACTACCGATGGCAGCATCACCTTCGACGTGGTTTTCAGTGAAAGCGTCCAGAATGTCTCTGCTGATGATTTAGTGGTGACTGGCGCTGCCACAGGCACAATCGCTTCAGTCACCGGTTCAGGTAGTGCTTACACCGTTACGGTCAACAGCGTGGCGGGCGATGGTGCTCTCGGGTTGAGCTATGCAGCAGCGCAGAACATCAGCGATGCTGGTGGCAACACCTTCAGCGGCTCTTTGCCAGGTCGCAATGAGAGTTACACTGTTGATAATACAGCGCCTGTGGTTACCGCCATCAGCCGCGCCAGCGTGAACCAGATTGCCGCCAGCACGGCCACGAATGCGGTGTTTACGGTGGTGTTCAGCGAAGCCGTTACGGGTGTTGCAGCGGAGGACTTTACCGTTACCGGTAACGCATTGCATGGAGCAGTGAGCGTCAGCAGCGCTGATGGCAAGGTGTTCCAGGTGACGGTCGCCAACGTTAATGATACCGTTGGAAAGACGCTTGGCATCAGCTTTACCGGCAGTGCCAATGATGTGCTGAACCAGACGGGCAGCGCTCAATTTACAACCGGTCAGACCTACACCATTGGTGGCCTGCTGCTGAACGAAGGTGCTATTGACCAGGCGGGGCTGGATACCCTTACGGGCGCGAACCACAGTGGCATGCTGCATCTGGTGGATGCTGCGGGCACGGCCAGCGAGGTGGTGATTCTCGACAGCCGCCTGCCGGGTCTGGCAAGCCTTATGAATGGTGTCCATGCAGGCACCGATGTGTGGCTGCTCGACGCTGGTTCCAGTGCTCTCGGCCAGATCAGCTCGATTCTTGGCCAGTACCACAATTTGAATGCCGTACATCTTCTTTCCCACGGCTCGGCGGGCGAGATCTATCTTGGTTCGGAGACTCTTTCAGCCAGCACACTTGCCAGTCAGTCGGCAACGCTCTCCGGATGGGGTCATGCTCTCTCCGACACGGGTGATGTCCTGCTGTATGGCTGTAACGTCGGCGCAGGTGAAACTGGCCAGCACTTTATTGAAGCATTGGCAACGGCCACCAGTGCTGATGTTGCCGCTTCGGATGACCTTACCGGATCGAGCTGGCTTGGCGGTGACTGGGCGCTGGAGGCGAATGCGGGAGTGGTTGATGCCCATGCCTTGATTTTGGACAATTATACGGGTATTTTTACGCCAGCGCCCGCCGGAGATCCCACATTCCAGGCAGCGCTAAGCAACCGGTTTGGCTTGAGCGATGTGGGTACTTCTGCCAACCCGACGTTAGTTGATATTGACGGCGATGGCGATCTTGATGCCTTTATTGGTAGAAGTGATGGTAATACGCTATTTTTGCGCAATACGGGTAGCGCCAGCAGCCCGGCGTTTTCGGCAGCACCAACCACTTCTCCTTACAATTCGTTTGGCTTATCCGATGTGGGATCTAATGCAAGTCCGACGTTCGTTGATATTGATGGGGATGGTGACCTTGATGCCTTTATTGGTAATTATAGTGGGTTTACGTATTTCTACCGGAATAATGGTAGTGCAAGCAGCGCAGCGTTTTCGTTGGCGCTACCAAGTGCTCCGTATAATCCGTTTGGCTTGACCAAAGCGAGTCTGCGTGCCAACCCGGCGTTTGTCGATATTGATCACGATGGTGATCTTGATGCGTTTGTTAGCGATTCCTATGGTGTGACGCTGTTTTTCCGCAATACAGGCAGTGCGAGCAGCGCCGCGTTTGTGTTAGTATCAAGCACTCCATTTGGTTTGAGTAATGTTGGTAATAGTGCCAGTCCGACCTTTGTTGATATTGACGGGGATGGTGATTTTGATGCTTTTGTTGGCAATAGTAATGGCGATACGCTGTTTTTCCGCAATACGGGTAGTGCCAGCAGCCCGGCGTTTTCTGCAGCATCAAGCTCTTCGTTTGGCTTATCCGATGTGGGATCGAATGCCAGCCCGACGTTCGTTGATATTGACGGAGATGGTGATCTTGATGCCTTTGTAGGAAATAAAGCTGGTGATACGCTGTTTTTCCTCAATGTGCCGAGCAATGCTGCTCCTGCCTTCATCGGTGATACCACTCCGGCTGATGGTACGCACGACACCGGCTTGAGTGTGAATGAAAATGCTGGTGCCACAAGCATTGCGAGCTTGCTTGGTGTCACCGATACCAACAGTGGCCAAACCTTGACCTGGTCGGTGGTTTCCGGTCAAGGGCCAAGTCATGGCACATTGAGCGGTTTCAGCACCAATCCAACAGCAACCAGTGGCACAGGAGTTACCCCGGCGGGTGTCACGTATACGCCTGCAAGCAACTACAGCGGTACGGACAGCTTCCAGATACAGGTTTCCGACGGCCAAAGCGGCACCGATACGCTGACCATTACGGTGACAGTTACCGACGTGAATCCCTCCATCTCGGCCACCACATACTCGGTGGATGAGAACTCCAGCAACGCCACTTCGGCAGGCACCGTCACCGCAACCGGCGACACGAATGGCCTCATCTACTCAATTACCGGCGGTAACACCGGCAACGTTTTTGCCATCGACAGCAGTACCGGTGCCATTACGGTGGCTGGCACGCTGGATTACGAAACCACCGGCAGCTACAGCCTGACGGTAACAGTGGATGATGAGGATGCCGACACGACAGCCGACAGTACCGCCACCATTACGGTGAACGTTACCGACCTTAATGAAGCGCCTTCCGATATTTCGCTTTCAACAACCAGTTTTGATGATGCTCATACAACGGCAGGAGCAATACTAACCACCATTTCTGGCGCTGATCCGGATGGCAGTACACCAAACAAAACACTAGCGTATTCGTTGGTAACGGGTTCTGGTGCTACAAACAACAGTGCTTTTACCATTGATGGTTCTTCACTGCATGTGGCCAGTGGAGCTGCACTGAGCGCTGGTACGTACAACATTCGTCTCTGTGCTACCGATGGTGGCACAACTCCTCTTGCGTACGAGGAAGCATTTACCATCACCGTAACCGATGCAGTACCAACGCTTCAATCTTCCAGTCCAACAGACAGTGCTGCCAGTGTTGCCGTAACGAACAATATTGTCCTGACGTTCAGTGAGAATATTACGTTAGGAACGGGCAACATTGTTTTATACGACATTACAGGTGCAGGTGCCAACTCTGTTTCTCTTGATGTAGCAAGCCATAACAATCAATTGGAAGTTAACGGCGCTACGCTGATTATTAATCCAACGAATTCGTTACAAACGACCAACCAATATGCTGTTCAGATTGCAGCAACCGCAATCAAGGATAGCAGTAATCAGAATTATGCAGGGCTTGCTGATACGACAACCCTGAATTTCACCACAGGCACTACCGATACCATTGCGCCCACAGCGACCATTGTTGACGTTACCGATCCTGTTCAGCCCAACGCGGGTACGGTGAACATCACCTTCAGCGAACAGGTGCTGAATGTTGATATCAGTGACTTGACGCTGACCGCTGATACCGGCTCCGGCCCTCAGTCAGTCAATTTGACAGGGCTGACCGTTGGCGGCACTGGAAGCAGCTACACGCTTGACCTCTCAACGGTGACGGCAACGGAAGGCTCCTATGTGCTGACGCTGAGTCCGTCGAATATCACCGACACCACCGGCAATGCACTGGCGGCAGGCGCAAGTGATACCTTTGTAATTGATCGCACAGCGCCAACTGGTGTGGTGTTTCTGCGTGCCAGCGCCAATCCCTCGACAGCCGACAGCGTTACCTTCACTGCGGCTTTCAGCGAAGCGGTCATCGGTGTGGATGCCGCTGACTTTGCGCTGACCGGCACCGCAGCATCCGGTGCCAGCATTGGCACGGTGACGAAGCTCTCCGACAGCGTCTATACCGTCGTGGTTAATACCATCACTGGCGATGGCACATTGGGTCTCAATCTCAACAGCAGCAGCACCGGCATTACTGATGTTGCAGGCAATGCCATCAGTGGTGGATTGACTGGTCAACTCTATAGCATAGACAACACAGCACCGACGGTCACAGCGATCAACCGTAACGACGCTGCAATCATCAGCGGTGGCTCCGCATCATTCACCGTGAGCTTCAGCGAAGCGGTGACGGGCGTTGATGCCGGCGATTTTGTGCTCTCTGGTACTGCGACTTCCGGCGCTGGCATCGGCACGGTGACAAAGCTCTCCGACACTGTTTATACCGTTGCGGTCACTTCCATAAGTGGTAACGGTACGCTTGCCCTTGATTTCAAGAGCAGCGGCACCGGTATAGCCGATCAAGCAGGCAATGCCATTGTGGCCGGTTTCACCACTGGCGATGTGTATACCATTGATACCATCAATCCGTCGGTCACAGCCAGCCAGGCGTTCAACCTGCCTGAAAACATGGGCAGCGGCTTTGTGATTGGCCAGGTGAACGCATCGGATACGAATGGCGTGGCGCTGTACGTGATTGACAGCGGAGATGTCAGTGGATATTTTGCTATAGACAGTTATGGCGTTATTACGTTGACCTCGGCTGGTGCCGCATCAGGTGCCGCATCTGTGGATTACGAAACTTCGCCGAATACCTTCAGTCTGGGTATCAAGGCTGTCGATGCTGCGGGGAATATGTCGAGCAGTGAAACGGTGACGATTATGGTGCTGAATGAGGTGGAAAACAGCACGCCCAACCTTACCATCATCAGCAACGTCACTGGCGGTACTGAAGATACTCAGCAAGAGATCACCTTTGCTGCATTGACAGGTTTGGCTGACGAAGCAGACAGTGACGGCACGGTAGATGCTTTTGTGGTGAAGGTTGTTTCGACCGGTACTCTTAAAATCGGCACTGCTGCAGATACGGCGACGGCGTGGAATACCAGTACGAATGCCGTGGTTGACAGCACGCATCATGCATATTGGACACCCGCTGGAAACGCTAATGGTAATTTGAACGCCTTTACCGTTGTTGCCAAAGATAATGGTGGCACTGAATCCACGACAGCAATACAGGTGGTGGTGGCTACGGCGGCGGTGAACGACGCTCCGACCGATATTTCCTTGACCGTAACCACCATCAATGAGTCTGTTGCCATTGCCAGCGCAACGGTGGCGACGCTCTCCGGCACCGATCCTGAATCGGATACGCTGACCTTCACGCTGGTCAGTGGCACGGGCGATACAAACAACAGCTCCTTCACTATTGATGGAACTGCGCTGAAGGTTGGCGGCTCGGCATTAGCGGCTGGAACCTACAATCTCCGCATCCAGGCAACCGATAACGGGACGGGCAATCTGACATACGACGAGGCTGTGACGATTACCGTTACCGACGATGTTGCGCCAGCGCTCACCAGTTCTACTCCAGCCGATGATGCCAGAGCAATTGCTCCAGGCGCGAACATTGCCCTGATGTTCAACGAGGCTATTGCGGCAGGAACGGGCAATATCACCCTGATCAATGTTACGACTGGTGCTACGGTTGAAACGTTCGCCATTGCCGACAACGATGGCACCAATGGCGATCATGGTGGCAACGCTTCGATATCCGGTGCCACGTTGACCATCAATCCTGGTAGCGACCTTGCCGAGGCCACCCAATATGCGGTGCAGATCAGTGCTACTGCGGTTAAAGATAACGCAAATAATGCGTTCGCTGGCATCAGCACCACCACCACCCTCAATTTCACCACCGATGTGACCGACAGCGCCGCACCGGTGTTACTCGCTCTCCAGCGCACGGCAGCCGAAGCGACGAACGCCGCTACGCTTACCTATACTCTTCTCTTTAATGAGGCTGTCACCAACATTGATGCCAGCGACTTTGCCGTCAGTACAACCGGCACCGCAATGGGCAGCGTCACCAGCGTTACCGGCAGTGGTGCTACCCGCACAGTGACGGTTGGCAGCGTGACCGGCACCGGCAAACTTGGCTTGAGCCTGAACGGTGGTCATGGTATTACCGACATTGCGGGCAATGTGCTTCCCGACGGTAATCCTGCCGATAACGAGGCCTACACGGTTGACCGTACCTTGCCAACACTGGTCTCTCTCAATCGCCTCAATGCTGGCGACGGCAACACGAACGCTGATTCTGTGCAGTTTGTTGCGCTGTTCAGCGAGGCGGTGAGTGGCGTTGCTGCGGGTGATTTTGCCTTGACCGGTACAGCTACCACCGGTGCGAGTATCACCAGCATCAGCGGCAATGGGTCATCGGTGATCACCATCACAGTGGACAGCGTCAGTGGTAATGGCACGCTTGGCGTGGAACTTGCAGCATCGCCAACCATTACCGATGCCATTGGCAACAGCCTTACCAACATCACTCCAACCAGTTCGGTAGCCGAGAGCTACACGATTGATAACAACGCACCGACTGCCGTGTCGATTCTGCGCAATGCAGCGGAAATTACCACTGATGGCAGCGTCACTTTTGACGTGGTTTTCAGCGAAAGTGTGCAGAATGTCTCTGTCGATGATTTTGTGGTGACTGGCGCTGCCACCGGCACTATTGCTTCGGTCACCGGCTCGGGCAGCGCTTACATGGTCACCTTGAGCAGCGTGGCGGGCGATGGCGCTCTCGGGTTGAGCTATGCGGGTGCGCAGAATATCAGCGATGCTGGCGGCAATGCGTTTGCCGGATCCCTGCCTGTGCGCAACGAGAGCTATGCGGTTGATAACAGTGCGCCATCTGTTACCGCCATCAGCCGTGCGGGCGTGAACCAGATTGCTGCTGGCACAGCCACAAATGCAGTGTTTACCGTGCTGTTCAGCGAAGCCGTTGCGGGTGTTGCTGCAGGAGACTTTACCGTTACCGGTGATGCCTCGCATGGAGCGGTGAGCGTCAGCAGCGCAGATGGCAAGGTGTTTCAGATTACCGTCGCAGATGTCAACGGTACGGTCGGTCAAACACTTGGCCTCAGCTTTACCGGCAATGTCAACGATGCAGTGAACCAGACGGGCAACGCTCCATTGACAACGGGTCAGAGCTACACCATCGGTGGCGTTCTGCTAAACGAAGGATCCATTGATCAGGCGGGGCTGGATGCTCTTGCGGGTGCGAACCACAGTGGCACCTTGCATTTAGTGGATGCAGTGGGCACGGCCAGCGAGGTGGTGATTCTCGACAGCCGTTTGCCGGGTCTGGCAAGCCTTATGGATAACGTGCAGAGCAGCACCGATGTATGGTTGCTCGACGCTGGCTCCAGTGCTCTCGGCCAGATCAGCTCGATTCTTGGCCAGTACCACAATTTGAATGCCGTACATCTCCTTTCCCACGGCTCAGCGGGCGAGCTTTATCTCGGAGCGGAGACTATCTCTGCCAGTACACTTGCCAGTCAGTCGGCGACGCTCTCTGCATGGGGTCATGCTCTCTCCGACACGGGTGATGTCCTGCTGTATGGCTGTAACGTCGGCGCAGGTGAAACTGGCCAGCACTTTATTGAAGCATTGGCAACGGCCACCAGTGCTGATGTTGCCGCTTCGGATGACCTTACCGGATCGAGCTGGCTTGGCGGTGACTGGGCGCTGGAGGCGAATGCGGGAGTGGTTGATACCGACAGTGTTTTGAGTGTTGTTGACTATACAGGGATATTTATCCCGCCGGTATCCTCCGGTGTCGCGATAACCCTGACGGGAGGTGCAACAGCCGTTGTTGAAGGTGGTGCGACCGATACGTACACCGTTGTGCTTGCCAGTGCGCCGACGGCGGATGTCGTCATCACGCTCGACGACACCAATGGCCAGGTCGGCTTCGACAAACCCACACTGACCTTCACCAGTGCAAACTGGAGTACAGCGCAGACAGTGACGGCGACGGCGGTGAACGACACCGTGGGTGAAGGAGCCCATACCGGTGTGATTCACCATACGGCACTCAGCACGGATGCTAACTACAACAATATTTCTATCGAGAACCTGGTTGTTGCTGTCGGCGACAACGACTTGCCTGTTGGCGATCGCACCTTCCAGACAGCGCAAAGCAACCCGTTTAGCTTGAGCAATGTGGGTAACTATGTCAGTCCAACGTTTGTTGATATTGATGGAGATGGTGATTTTGATGCCTTTATTGGCAATAAAGCTGGCGATACGCTGTTTTTCCTGAATACTGGAAGTGTAAGTGCCGCTGCATTTTTGTCAGCACAAAGCAATCCGTTTGGTTTGATTGATGTGGGTTCTAATGCCAGTCCGACGTTCGTTGATATTGACGGGGATGGCGATCTTGATGCCTTTGTTGGTGATGTGTCTGGAAATACGCTATTTTTGCAGAGTACTGGCAATGCAAGCAGCGCATCGTTTTCGGCGGTGCAAAGCAATCCATTTGGCTTGAGCAAAGTTAATTATTATGCCAGTCCGACGTTAGTTGATATTGACGGTGATGGTGATCTTGATGCCTTTGTTGGTGACGCTTCCGGCAATACGCAGTTTTTCCTGAATACTGGAAGTGCGAGTAGCGCTGCATTTTTATCAGCACAAAGCAATCCATTTGGCATGATCGATGTGGGTTATAATGCCAATCCGATGTTAGTGGATATTGACGGAGATGGCGATCTTGATGCCTTTGTTGGCAACAGTGCTGGCGATATGCTGTTTTTCCGTAATACGGGTAGTGCGAGCAGCGTTGCATTTGTGTCTGCGGTAACTACTCCGTTTGGCTTGAGCAACGTGGGTTATTATGCTAATCCGATGTTAGTGGATATTGACGGCGATGGCGATCTTGATGCCTTTGTTGGCAATAAAGTTGGCGATACGCTGTTTTTCCTGAATGTACCAGCCAACGCCGCACCCGCCTTCACCGGCGACACCACTCCGGCTGATGGCACGCACGACACCGGCTTGACCGTCAACGAAAACGCCGTTGCGACCGATATTGCAACTCTGCTCGCTGTCACCGACACCGACAGTGGGCAAACCTTGACCTGGTCGGTGGTATCCGGTCAAGGGCCAAGCCACGGCACCCTGGGCGGTTTCACCACCAATCCAATGGCAACCAGTGGCACAGGAGTTACCCCGTCCAGCGTCACCTATACGCCCACAAGCAACTACATCGGTAGCGACACCTTCCAGATTCAGGTATCAGACGGTACTGCTACGGATACCGTAACGGTTACGGTGACCGTTACCGACGTGAATCCCTCCATCTCGGCCGCCACCTTCGTGGTGGACGAAAACTCCAGCAATGCCACTGCCGTCGGCACCGTCACCGCGACCGGCGACACCAATGGCCTCACCTACACCATTACCGGCGGTAACACCGGCAACGTTTTTGCCATCAACAGCACTACCGGTGAAATCACGGTGGCAGGCGCACTAGATTACGAAACCACCGGCAGCTACAGCTTGACCGTGGCGGTGGATGATGAAGATGCCGACACGACAGCCGACAGTACCGCAACGATTACGGTGACTGTCAACAATCTTCCTGAAGGCCCTGTTTTGCTGTCAGCCAGTCCGCTGGATAATACCACAGGTGTTGCCGTGACCAGTAATGTTGTCCTGACCTTTGACCAGGATGTTCAGCTTGGCAGCAGCGGCATCCTGACGCTCTACGATATCACCGGTGTAGGTGCCAACTCCATCGCCATTGATGTGGCCAACCACGCCAGTCAGCTTGCAACCAGTGGCAAAACGCTGACCATCAACCCGACTGGCAGCCTGATTACCACCAACCAGTATGCCGTGCAGTTCACCGCCGGAGCATTGAAAGGATCGACCAATCTGGCGTATGCCGCAATCAGCGATACGACAACGTTCAACTTCACCACTGGCACTACCGATACCACAGCACCAACCGTCACTATCGCTGATGTTACCGATCCGACCCAGCCCAATGCTGGCACGGTGAACATCACCTTCAGCGAGCAGGTGTTGAATGTTGATATCAGTGACTTGACTCTGACCAGCGATACAGGCTCCGGTGCTCAGTCAGTCAGCCTGACGGGACTGACCGTTGGCGGTTCCGGCAGCAGCTACACGCTTGACCTCTCGACGGTGACGGCAACGGGAGGCACCTATGTGCTCACGCTGAATCCGTCGGATATCACCGACACCACCGGCAATGCACTGGCGGCAGGCGCAAGCGATACCTTTGTGATTGATCGCACCGTGCCGACTGGTGTGGCACTTCTGCGTGCCAGTGCCAATCCTTCGACAGCCAGCAGCGTTAATTTCACCGTAGCTTTCAGCGAAGCTGTCACGAACGTGGATGCCGCCGATTTTGCGTTGACCGGCACGGCAACATCCGGTGCCAGCATCGGCACGGTGACGAAGCTCTCCGACAGCGTTTATGCCGTCACGGTCAATTCAATTACGGGAGATGGCACACTGGGTCTTAATCTCAACAGCAGCACCACTGGTATTGCTGATGTTGCCGGTAATGCCATCAGTGGCGGCATTACCGGTCAGCTTTACACCATCGACAACACAGCGCCGACGGTCACAGCGGTCAACCGTAACGATGCGGCAATCATCAGTGGTGGCTCCGCATCATTCACCGTCAGCTTCAGCGAAGCGGTGACGGGGGTTGATGCCAGCGACTTTGCGCTGACCGGCACCGCGACTTCCGGTGCCAGCATCGGAACGGTGACAAAGCTTTCCGATTCGGTTTATACGGTCACAGTTACTTCCATAAGTGGTAACGGCACGCTTGCCCTTGATATCAAGAGCAGCGGCACAGGCATTGCGGATGTGGTGGGCAACGCCATCGCAACCGGCTTCACTACTGGCGATGTGTATACTATCGATACCACCAATCCGTCGGCCACAACCAGCCAGGCGTTCAATCTGCCGGAAAACATGAGTGACGGCTTTGTGATTGGCCAGGTTCGGGCATCGGATACGAATGGGGTGGCGCTGTACACGATTGACAGCGGAGATACCAATGGTTATTTTGCCATAGACAGTTATGGCGTTATTACGTTGACCTCGGCTGGTGCCGCATCAGGTGCCGCATCTGTGGATTACGAAACTTCGCCGAATACGTTCAATCTGGGTATCAAGGCTGTCGATGCGGCGGGGAATATGTCGAGCAGTGAGATGGTGACCATTACGGTGCTTGATGAGGTGGAAAACCGTGCTCCAGTCGCTGTGGCTGATACGGTAACTGCCGGAGAAGCGGGCGGCATAGCCAATGGAACTGCCGGTACTGACCCGACAGGCAATGTTTTGACCAACGATACTGATACGGATGCGGGAGATACTCGTATCGTCATTGATATTCTTGCTGGCACCACAGGCTCTGGCACTGCTGTGTCAGCCAGCAGTACCAGCACCAATAGTGGCACTACAGTAACTGGTATCTATGGCAGTCTGGTGATTGGTGCTGATGGCAGCTACGTTTATACAGTAGCTAACAGTAATAGTGCGGTACAGGCTTTGGCCAGCAATGCTCAAACTCTTACCGATACTTTTACCTATATGGTGCAGGATGCCGGTGGATTGAGTGATACCACAACGCTGACGGTGACGATCACTGGCTCGAATGATACTCCTGTGGTGAGTGCCGGGACGGCAACCGCAACACTGGCAGAGGCAGGCGGGGTGGCGAACGGCACGGCAGGCACCGCTTCGAGCAGTATTACGCTGACAAAAGGCGATGTAGACAGCACGGCGAGTTACGATACCGTCGCGATGGTTGCGGCAGGGTGGGCAACCAGTGACACCGGCCTCACCTACACGAAAACCGGGACGTACGGCACGGCAACGCTGACGCTCTCGACAGGCGTTGTGAGCTACGTGCTGAGTGACAGCGATACCGACACCCAGGCGCTCACCTCCGGCAGCAGCGTCACCGACAGCTTTACGGTTCAGGTCACCGATGGCAGTGCCACGCAGACGGTAAACGCAGTGTTCAGCATCACGGGAGCGAACGATCAACCAACGATCACCGGCACCAGCGCCAGCACCGTTACTGAAGACACCTCCGTCATCAACAATCATCTTACAACAAGCGGCACACTGACAATCAGCGATCCTGACCAGAATCAGTCATCTTTTGTTGCGCAGCCGAGCCACGCAGGCACCTATGGCACCTTCACCCTCGATGCAGCAGGTCACTGGAGC
>CAJEXI010000034.1 GCA_903994455.1 uncultured Chlorobiaceae bacterium
TTCAAGCCGTCAGTTGCCCAGGAATAGAGCGACCATTCATAGATACCCGCCGGGAATTGTTCAAACGGTGCCCATGCTATCTCCTCGAGCCAGCGACTTGCAAATTCCATCTTGTCGCGCTCAACAACCAGAAGGTATGAATCGGCCCCCTCAACTTCTCCCCAATGGAAATAGACATTACCGTTTCTCACATCCGCATAGGCACCATGAGCGGTATGTGTCTCCTGCACGCCTCCTCTGATGGTCTGCAGCAAATCGTGATCGACAACTGCTGCCATAGATCTCTGGCGCAAAGCAGAAGTATCCGCCAGCATAGCAACAACAAATTCCAGTTGAGGAGGCAAAAAGGTAACCTGCCCGACATCCCACAAGAACTGGAACTGTTTGTATTTCACCTTCAGAGAGGTCCCTGCATCATCAAAATACAGACTGTTGCCTTCCAGGGTTCCTTCCGAGAACGTCAGCAGGGCATCGGCACGACCTCTGGTATTTATCGGCGCCGCAACCACAAGATTACCTTTCAGGCTCTCCAGCGAAATACCGTCACCGGCTGCAAGACCATTCACCCCGTTCATGAAAGAGACCCTTATGGTGCCTTCGTTGACGAGGCTCATTTCACCCCTCTTCGCATCTGCCGCAACCCGATCAACCGACAGTAACAGAGGCTTGAGGTTACGAAGCCCGACATTGACTCCAGCCTGGAACAGGGCGCTCCCGGACTGAACATTCAGATCGCCTGAACTGCTGCCTATCGAGCCTGTGTCGGCATAAACCTCTACAGCTCCTGATTGAGCATGCAGCAGAGCCAGCACCACATCCTTATAAGAGTGATATTCAATAATGCCATCGTTGTTCAGCGTCTGCACTCCCTGATCCATGGTGATGGAACCATGCTCAGCCTGAACAGTGACCTTGTTGCCGGAGCTGATGATATCGGCATGCTGCTCAACATCACCAGACGCAATTATTCTGACTTCCCCACTGCCGGTCACGAGGTCAGCCTTTACGATAATGTCGCTCCCAGCTCCATTGGCAGTGAGCCAGACGCTGCCTGTACCGTTGGCACTTATGGCCAATCCATTGCCATCAGCATCCTCAAGAGTAATGCTGCCGTTTATCGTCACCAGAACAATGCTCCCGTTACTGCTTGTCACAAGGTCTGAGGTCTGGTCGCTGACGGGCGAGAGTCCCGCAGTTGCTGTGATTTCAGTAACGCTTACTGTTACGCTGGTGATCGTGATATCGTCATCTTCTTTCAGATAGATGCTGGCCCTGTCGATCACGGGATCGGCACTCAGGTACTCGACGTTTGTGGTAAGGGGACGGTCAGGGGTGCCGATCGAGCCACAGGAGTTGAGGGAAAGATTTGTTGCCATCACGTTCTTGCTGCTGCCTGCGGCGTTGATGATGGCACCATGGTCACTGATGATACTGACACTTGTAGCCATCACGTTACCAACTGTAATGTCGGAGTATGCGCGGAGACGAAGGCTGCTGCCCGTGGCGGTGACCCTGGCTGTACCTGCCATCATCAGTGAGCCGCCTTCGGCATCGAGGCTTATCGTGCCTGCTGTGGCTGTCGAGACATCCACTCCGCTGCCAAGGGTGATGGCATCGGCTGCTTTCATGGTGATGTGGCCTGTGCCTCTGGTTGTGCCTGCCGTGTTCATGGTAATGATATCGGCAGTGGCCGTGATGTCGGTGCCTACTCCAAGTGCCTGGATGAGGATGTTTCCGCTGCCGTTGGCGCTGATGGCTGTGTCGTCATCGGTTGCTGTGCCATCGTTCAGCGTGATGCTACCGGCTGTGGTACGCAGCACAATGTTGCCGTTTCCGCCAGTGGTGCGGATGTCGCTCTGCGTTGCATCGGTGCTGCTCCCGGTGCTGGTTGTAGCATCGCTCAGGACG
This sequence comes from uncultured Chlorobiaceae bacterium, assembly GCA_903994455.1. GTDB lineage: Bacteria > Bacteroidota > Chlorobiia > Chlorobiales > Chlorobiaceae > Chlorobium. The sequence goes on from CAJEXI010000034.1 coordinate 1,909, forward strand.
CGGTTGACGCTCAGGACGACGTTATCGACCGTCACGCCGTCGGCTTCGAGCAGGTAGATGCTGCCGTTCGCTGTACGGGCGCTCAGGGTTGTTACCGTGGTCTCAAGGTGGTTGGTGCTTGCTCCAATCGCCGTTCCAGCATTCAGGCGCAATTTTTTTGCCGTGATGTCCTGATCGTTGTCGTTCGCTCCTGCTGTCAGCGCGTCGGCATCAGTGATGCTGCCTGCAGTTGCCGTGATGCTGACCGAGCCTGTGGAACTTACTATATCGCCAACGATAATGTCTGTCGCGGCAAGTAACCTGATGGTGCCGGTCGATCCGGTTGTCTGGAACAGACTTGTCGTGCTTTGGGTGATGCTGCCTGTACCTGCCCCGACATCGATGCTGCCATCGGTCGTGGCACTGCTCGTCGTCAGGATGTCTGATGTGTCGGCGAAGGTTATGCTTTGGGCTGCAAGCAGGCTGATGTTGCCGGTGCCACTGGCTGTGCCTGCCGTATTCAGGGTGATGACATCGGCATTGGCGATAATGTCAGTGGCGGCTCCAAGTGCCTGAATCAGGATGTTGCCACTGCCGTTGGCACTGAGGGCATAACCATTTGTCCCACCCTCATCAGCACCATTGATGTCGCCATCGTTCAATACAATGGAGCCCGCAACCGTCACCAGCACAATATTGCCATTCTTGCCCGTCACAAGGTCACTCAAAACATTGGTAACTGTTGTGGTCGCCGCAAAAGTATCTACACGATTGACGTTAACCGTCACCGTATCAACCGTGACGCTGTCTTCCTCAGTAACAAATACACCACCACCTCCTGCCGATGCCGAAAGGGTGACAACTGTTGTCTCAAGATGGTTGCTGCCGGTGCCGATACCTCCATTCACAGCACTCAGCAACAATCCGGCAGCCTTGACATCCAGGCCTGTCGCTGGAGTGTCGATATCCACAATCGAACCACTTGTCGATATGATCGCCACATTGCCGTTCACGACTCCTGATGTCAAGGTCGTCGCATCAACAGAGGAGACATGAATATCGTCAACCGCTTCAAAGCGAATGTCACCACCGTCGGAGATAATCGTGGAGCCATCCTTCATTTCAATGGCAGCACCTGACTTGACATCAATGGTCGCATTACTCGTACGCAACACTCCACTAAAGAGTGTACTACCTGTAGTATTCCAAAGAATAATGCTGCCACTTGCATCAAGGGAAATAATCCCTGTACCACCATCAAGAACAGCCTTCGCTTCTATAGTTCCGCTACGGGCCTGCATGAAAATATTGCCCGCCCCGGTGATGGTAATACCCGTAGTATTTCCACCACCATTCACCATAATATCGGTCGCACTGATAACCATATCCCCTGAACCGGTTGTGATATCGCTCAAGGACAAATCAGTCACTTCACTCACGCTCGCCTCTGTTCCAACGCGGCTGACACTGATTGCCGCCACCGTATCAAGAACAAGTCCATTGGTTTCTGTAACAAAAAGATTGCCTGATGCACCAAGATCCGCAGCAATTGTCTCAACGGTGGTTTCAAGATGATGAGTCGCCATTCCAACTCCTGCGCCGGTAGACGAAAGACGAAGCGTTGCTGCTGTTACATCGATATCAGCGCTGCTGGCATCGTCGTCGGCACTGTCGGTAATCGCGGTTCCTGTCAGGCTGACGTTGCCACCGGTGGTCATGGTACCCAGACTTAACGTTGTGGTTGCATCGTAACGAATGTTGCCTGAAAGGGATGAGGTTGCCGCGCCATCATCCATCGTAATCGCGCCCGATGAGGTGATGGTGGAAACATCCACATCAATAGTGCCGGTGCCATCAGCCGTGATATCACCGGTGGCTGCCTGACTCACAAAGTCTTTGGCAAGCATGCTGATGTTGCCATTTGAACCGGAAGTGGTGCTAACCGTGGCATTCAGGGTTATGCCTGCCACGGTTGCTGAGGCAGTTTCACCTGCATTCAGCCGGATGTTGCCTGCTGCCGAAATATCGCCATTGTCAAGGGCTGTGATGATGCTGCCATTGGCCGTCTGAAGCACTACTGAGCCACCGCTGGTGATATCTGAAAGCGAGGCCGAATCAGAAACCGCAGAACCGGTTATTGTTCCGTCCCCTTTCACTCGATAGACCGTTACCACTGGCACCGTGTTGATCATCACATCGCCACCAGTGTCAATTTCATCAAGAAACAGGCCGAGTGTACCTGTTATGTTAGCGGCAAGTGTCGTTATGTTTGTTCTGAGGTGCCGGGTTGCCGTGCCTGCCTGGGCACCACTCACCCGCAGACTTGTCGCAATAACATTGGTATCGATTGTGCCGCTGCCGGTTATGCTACCTGTCGCATTCAGGCTGACGTTGCCTGTTGTACTGATACTGCCCAGCGTCATCGCATGAGCTGCACGGTAACGGATGTTGCCAGTGCCAGCCGTTTTGGCTTCAGTGCCATCAATCATAATGACAGAACCCGTCACCGCTTCAACATCTATCGTACCGGTACTACTGGTCTGAATATCCGCAGCAATGCTTGTGCTCTGCGAGACGTTGACATTGGCCAAAATGCTGATACTGCCACTGACGCTGCTTGTTACTCCACTCTGAATATCGATGGAGCCAGCCAGTGCGTGCAGGAGGATGTTGCCGGTGCCGTTGGCATCAATGCCTTTGCTGTCCAAATCGGAACCGTTCGTTATCGTGATGTCCCCGGTATTTGAGACAAGAACGATATTTCCGTTCGCGCTGGTGGTCAGATCGGAAAGAGCACTGGTGATCGCCGCCGTCGTGTTGGTTCCGCTGACACGATTAATGTCAAAGGTAACACCGGCGACACTCACGTCGTTCGTCTCCGTAACAAACATGCTGCCGCTTCCGCTTGATGCCGCCAGGGTGGCAAGCGTCGTTTCAATGGCATTCGCACCAGTTCCAATTCCGGAGCCAGCCGTGAGTATCAAACCAGTGGCGGTGATGTCAACTTCACTGTCACCGACAGAATCGCCATCCACAATGTTCCCGGTTGTGGCATAGATCGCTACGTTTCCGGCACCTGCCACAAGCGTCTCAATGGTGACGTTCATACCTGCCTGATAGCGGATGTTACCGCCGCCACCAACAGTGCTGGTGGATGATGTGCCTTCAATCATCGTGATGCTGCCCGCAGCAAGCAGGTCAATGCTGCCTGTGCCGGTTGTTACTGATATGACGGTATTTTGCGTTATATCCCGGCCCGAATTCAGGCTGATGCTGCCTTCGTTGCTCGTTACCAGTCCATTCAGCGTGATGTCGTTTGAATCGCCGGAGGCAAGCAGAATGTTGCCCGAAGCCAGGATATCACCATTGTCAACCACCGTCGTGATGCAGCCGTTGATAGTTTGCAGAACAACCGCGCCACCACTGGTGATATCTGAAAGCGATGCCGAATCAGAAACCGCAGAACCGGTTATCGTTCCATCACCCTTCACACGATTGACTGTTACTGCCGCCACCGTATCAATGACAAGGTCGTTCGTTTCGTCGATGAAGATACCGACCACTCCGGTTGTACGGGCAGCCAGCGTCGTTACCATTGTTTTGAGATGCTGGAGTGCCATGCCAGCCTGTATAGCACTCACCCGCAGACTTGTTGCAATAATACCAGTATCGGTGCCGCTGTTCGTTATGATATCTGTCGCATTGAGGCTGACGTTGCCTGTTGTACTGATAGTGCCCACAGTAATAGTGGTGGCTGCACTGTAACGGATGTTGCCGCTGCCGGTGGAGGCTTCGGTGCCATCAAGCATGCTGATCGATCCTGTTGTTGCCATGATATCGAGAGTCCCGCTGCCGAGGGTGGTGATATCAGCCGTATCGCTGGTACTCTGCAAGACGTTGACATTGGCCAGAATACTGATACTGCCACTGATGCTGCTCGTTACTGCACTCTGAATGTCTATGGATCCTGCCAGGGTATGCAGCAGGATGTTGCCGGTGCCGTTGGCATCAATACCTTTGCTGTCTGTATCGGAACCGTCCGTTACCGTGATGTTCCCGGTGTTGGAGAGAAGAACGATATTCCCATTGGTGCTGGTGGTCAGATCGGAAAGATCGCTGGTGGTCGCTAATGTCGCGCTGGTTCCGCTGACACGGTTAATGTCAAAGGTAACTCCGGTGACGCTCAAACCATCACTCTCCGTGACAAACATACTGCCGCTGCCGCTTGATGCCGTCAGAGTGGCAATCGTCGTTTCAATGGCATTCGCACCACTCCCGATGCCAGTGCCTGCCGTGAGTATCAAACCACTGGCGGTGATGTCAACTTCACGGTCACCGTCAGAATCACCATCAACAATGTTCCCGGTTGTGGCATAGATCGCGACGTTACCGGTGCCTGCCGCAAGCGTGTCAATGGTGACATTCGTGCCCGCCTGGTATCGGATGTTACCGCCGCCGACAACAGTGCTGGTGAATGATGTGCCTTCAATCATCGTGATATTGCCCGCAGCAAGCAGGTCAATGCTGCCGGTTCCGGTTGTTACCGATATGACACTAGTCTGCGTCAAATCTTTGCCCGAGTTCAGGCTGATGCTGCCTGCGTTGCTCGTTACCAGTGCGTTCAGCGTGATATCGTTTGAACCGCCGGAGGCAAGCAGAATGTTGCCTGCAGCCAGAATATCACCATTGTCAACCACCGTCGTAATGCTGCCGTTGCTGGTTTGAAGAACTACCGCCCCACCACTGGTGATATCAGAAAGCGATGCCGAATCAGAAACCGCAGAACCGGTTATCGCTCCATCTCCCTTCACTCGATTGACTGTTACTGCTGCTACCGTATCAATGACAAGGTCGTTCGTTTCGTCAATGAAGATGCCGACCACTCCGGTTATGCCGGCCGCCAGCGTCGTTACCGTTGTTTTGAGATGCTGAAGCGCCGTACCTGCCTGTGCAGCACTCACCCGCAGACTTGTTGCAATAATATCAGTATCGGCAGTGCCGCTGTCGGTTATGATATCTGTCGCATTGAGGCTGATGTTACCTGTCGTACTGATAGTGCCCACAGTAATAGTGGTGGCTGCACTATAACGGATGTTGCCGCTGCCGGTGGAGGCTTCGGTGCCATCAAGCATGCTGATCGATCCTGTTGTTGCAACGATATCGAGAGTCCCGCTGCCGAGGGTGGTGATGTCAGCCGTATCGCTGGTACCCTGCGAGACGTTGACATTGGCCAGAATGCTGATACTGCCACTGGCGCTGCTCGTTACTGCACTCTGAATGTCTATGGAACCAGTCAGGGCGTGCAGGAGGATGTTGCCGGTGCCGTTGGCATCAATGCCTTTGCTGTCAGCATCGGAACCGTTCGTTACCGTGATATTTCCGGTGTTGGAGAGAAGAACGATATTTCCGTTGGTGCTGGTGGTCAGATCGGAAAGAGCACTGGTGGTCGCTGCCGTCGTATTGGTTCCGCTGACACGGTTAATGTCAAAGGTGACTCCTGTGATGCTCAAACCATCACTCTCCGTGACAAACATACTGCCGCTGCCGCTTGATGCCGTCAGAGTGGCAATCGTCGTTTCAATGGCGTTCGTACCAGTGCCAATGCCGATGCCTGCCGTGAGTATCAAACCGCTGGCGGTGATGTCAACTTCACTGTCACCGACAGAATCGCCGTCCACGATGTTCCCTGTTGTGGCGTAGATCGCTGCGTTACCGGTGCCTGCCGCAAGCGTCTCAATGGTGACATTCGTGCCTGCCTGATAGCGGATGTTACCGCCGCCGACAGCCGTGGTGGTGGATGATGTGCCCTCAATCATCGTGATGCTGCCCACAGCAAGCAGGTCAATACTGCCTGTTCCGGCTGTTACCGATATGGCTGCATTCTGTGCAATATCCTTGCCCGAGTTCAGGCTGACGCTGCCCCCGCTGCTCGTTACCAGTGCATGCAGCACGATATCGTTTGAACCGCCGGAGAGGAGCAGAATGTTGCCACTTGCAAAAACACCTGTGGTCGCTGCAGTGCCGGGTTGCACCGTAAGAGCACCCTCTGTGGTCTGGAGAACAACCGCGCCTCCCGTTGCCGAAATATCTTCCTGAGTCTCCACAGGCGTGGTCGCTGCTGCGCTTCCGGTTGAATCAACCCGGTTGACCGCAAGACTCACCGTATCAACAACGACACCGGTCGCTTCGTCAATAAAGATGCCGCCATTCAGGGTTTTCGCGCTGAGTGTGGTGACCGTGGTCTCAAGGTGGTTATCGGTTGCCCCGATTGCAGTTCCAGCAGTCAGAATCAGGTCAGATGCCGTGATGTCGTACATGCTGCTATCGGTAGTCAAATCAAGAATAGTGCCTGCTGTGGCAATTATTGCGGCTTTGCCAGCCCCGGCAACAAGCTCCGCAAGAGTGATGTTGCCAGCCGTTGATTTGTAGCGAATGTTGCCACCACTGGTGCCAGTCAGGGCTCCATCAACCATACTGATACCGGTTCCTGCTTCCAGGTCAACCGTCCCTCCACCTGTCGAAACGTCAGAGGCTGCAGCGCTTTGAGAGATGGTCGTCCCTGCAAGAAGCGAAATATTACCGCTGCCACTTGTGACCCCAGTCTGGATATCAATGGAACCTGCAACCGCATGCAGCAGAATGTTGCCACTGCCATTCGCCGATATGCCAAGTACATTGATGTCAGCAGCATCGGCAAGAACAATGTTGCCAGTTGTACTCTTCAACACAATATTGCCATGACCACCTGTTGTGGTCAAATCTTCCTGGCTATCGACGGGACTTGTAACCGTTATACCGCCGCCAGGCTGAACACGATTAACGGTGAGCGACACATCCTTGACCGTTACCCCGTTGGTCTCATCAATAAAGATAGATCCATTGGCCGCTTTTGCCGTCAGATTGACCACCGTCGTTTCAAGATGGTTGCTACTGAGCGCTATGGCTGTCCCGGCAGTCAGCAGCAGATCGTTGGCGATAATATCCACAGCCGTTGTATCGCCATCAAGAATGCTGCCAAGTGTAGCAATAATCGCTACTGTAGCTGTACCAGCCATAAGTGCACCAAGAGTAACATCACCTGTACCAGCTTCATAGCGAATGTTGCCTTTATTGGTTGTTGATACCGCTCCGTCAATCATCGTGACAGCAGCATCAGCCTTGATATCAATGGTTTGAGCTAACGCAGACGTTGTCATGTCGCCAGCAGCATTCTGGGTCATCGAATCGGCAGCAGACAGGCTGATGTTGCCTTCGCTTGAGCTGACTGTAGCATTCAGAATGATATCAGACGTTGTGGCAACTTCACCGGAACTCTCCGCTGTCTGCAGCAGAATATTGCCGACCTTTCCGGTGCTTGATATGGCACCACTCACCGTCAGGCTGCCATCAAGCAGATCAAGCACTATCGAGCCATCCGTCCCGGAGGCACTCATGCCGTCCGTAGTCACCATCAAATCATTGCGCTCCTGAACAAAGATGCCGCTGCTGACCGTACCGGTATTGGTTGCGGTGACGGAGTAAACGTTGGTATCAATATCATCCGATGATGTGCCGATACCCATCGTGGCACTCAAAACCAGCGCAGTAGTCGTCCCTGTGATATTGAGATCCGTGACCAGTTCACCCGCCAGGTTATCGATAATCGCACCGGCAGTCGCCGTCAGCGTTACCGTTCCACCGGCATCAATAATACTCAACAAAATATCAGTGCCAGCCGTACAGGTAACTGCGCCAGCAGCTCCGGCAATCGTTTGGGTGCCGCTTGCCATGGTGACAGAGGTCGAGGCCGAGCAGGTAATAAGCCCACCTGCTGATGATACATTGGCACCCTGGGAAATCGAGAGATTTTTCGACATGATGGAAATTACCCCGGCACCACTCTCCGAAACAAGCGCCGATGTCGTTACCGCGCCATCCGCTTCCAGTGTAATCGCCGTTGTGCCACTGATTGTCTGGTTGAGCGCAAGCGTCGTGTCTGTACCGGTATCGTTGGCATCAATGGTGATATTGCCTGTTCCAGCCGTGCTGACTCCGTTTCCGGATACCGCAACCGTAATATTGCCATTATCCGTTGTCAGGGTAATATTGCCACTACCCGATACCGATGTTTGCGCTATTCTGGTAACGCTGACATCCCCTCCAACTCCAGGTACCATATCGCGGGCAACAACATTGACAAAGATATTGCCACTGTCAACATTATCGGCAACCAGGGTATTGATCTGGGCCCATGGCATATCCACACCCGTTGCCGCACGAATGGTGAGTGTCGCGGCACGCAAACGCTCACTGCTGATACCATCGGCACCGGTAGTCCTGTTGAGCTGCTTGACATGGCCAGCTTCCGAATACATGGTTATGTCAAAAGGGGTGGTGTTGAGGGCATCTCTTGCTTCAACAGTATTGTAGAGTTCTATGTTGCTGTACGCATCAAGATTGATCGTCCCCTGCACAGAGAGGATGTATCCAGCATTTACACTGTCCTCTACCGTAATCCTGCCACCATAGACGTTCAAATTGTCGAGTATCGTGGGTGTTGAAAGCGATTGTATAGCACCGATGCGCACCGAACTTGCATAAGATTCTGCATGACCACCGCTCACACGACCAATAATAACCTGGGTGAACCCGTCAGCCAAAGCGTTCAGATCAGCATTCGTCAAATTAAGCGTCGTGCTGGCTGAAAGTGGATTTGGTGGATCGGCTATTTCAATCGCAAAATCAACGGTCGCAGGACGAAGAGTAATGGTGCCACCTATAGAGTATACTGAGGAGGAACCGCTGAGAAGATCAATTTCATTCCCTTCAACAACAATTGCACCGCCATCAAGAGCAACCTTGCCCCTGAATATCACTTGAGTCGCCCCAAGAATAGTAAGTTTTCCACCACCCGTAATGGTCACTGTTGATTTGAAGTCAACAACTCCACTGGCATTAATGGTCAGATCGCCATCCACGCTGACCGACTGATAGAAGGTAACCGCTCCTGCACTCGCAACCCTCAACTCTTTGAGAAGAGGTTGCGTGCCGGCATTATCACCCACTTCACTGTTAATCACAACATTTCCGGAGGTTGCTGTCAACGTAAGCTTGTCAGCCACATCATTCGAAGAGCTGGCATAACCGGTCAGGGTGTTCACAATACTTGTACTGCCAAGCTGAATACCCGTACCACCGGCCATGATTTCGCGAACACCGTTCACCTCCAGTGAATCAGAGATCGTTGCGCTATTCTGTACATCTATCTTGTCAGCCAGTAACGTCGTATGCCCGGAACCCTGAATAGTGAGCGATTTTGCTTTAAGGGTGGCATCAATCACTATCTCGCCGCCCTGTGCCGGATTCAGGAAAACAAGGTCATCAGTAAAAGCCACAACGTCGTTGGCGACAGCACTGTCACCAATATGGATGTAGCTGCTGCCCGTATAGCTGCCGAAGATAATCCGGGCAAAACCAGGCTGGAATTTCTCCAGCTCTGTCGTATCAAGATAGAGAGTGTCAGCCGTCGATGTCGTGGCAGTAACAGAACCAAGCTGAATCGCACGGGCGGTATCCAGCGGCGCAATGGTCAGAATTGCGCCAGGGCTGCGAAGAGTATTGTCGAATTGCACATCATTGGCAAGGATGGTCATATCCTGACCAGAAGCATCAACAGGACTTAAAATTGTCTGCACACCACTCAACGTACTAATACCTGTGCCACCACCTTTTGAGCCAGCGGCATCACCAATGTTCAGAACACCGACAGAATCTGTCGAAATCACCGCCACCGTTGCCCGTTCTGAACTGCTGGCAGCAACATAAGCCGCATCAATAACCAGGGAAAGCGGGCTATAGAAGAAACCGGATACCGAATCGCCGACAGTGCCTTTCGCTTTCATGAGAATCGTACCATCAGTAGTCTGGAGATACGGGCCCTCCGCAGCACGCAAGAGTGTACCTATGGGGAGATGGTAGCTCTCTTCGTAAGGAGTAGCACCATCAACCCAAACCTTGCCTGTAGCAACATCAACCTTGAATCGACCATTGATCATGGCCCATGCAATCTCAGGGCTGAAAATCCTGCTGTTTTGCGTTATGTCACTCGTTCCGGCTCCATCGGTAACGGTAATAACATTTCCTGAGAACGATGCAGTATATCTGGCATCAGCATCAATCAGTGAGGCAAGGGCACTCACCACTTCATCCGGTGTAGCACCAGTGGGTGATGCTTTGCAGGTAAAGTTTGTGCCATCAATGCTGATCGTGTACTCTCCACCATTTTCAACTGAAACATTTGTCAATGAAATGAAGCGATCAAAGGCAGCAACGGCACCTTTACTATTGATGCTCGCCTGACTGACATCCGCCTTGAACCAACCTGTGGTCTCAAGATCATTCACAATCGAGCCCTGTGGCGCAAGGAGCGTAATATTGCCGGTTCCAGTCACCTCAATTCCCTTGCTCAGGGTAATGTTGCCGCTGTCAGTCACGATGCTCACACTACCACCACTGGTTTTGATAACACCATCAAGAGTGAAGCTGCTGGCATCGCCACCTGCGTAGAGCGTAACACTGCCTGTCGTCGCAGTAATGCCACTGCCATTAACAGTAATAAACCCGTCGAGCGTTTCGATCGAAACCTTGCCGGACGCACCCTGGGCAATATTGGTAATGGTCAAGCCATCCGTCTCTTCAACAGCTATATCACCACTGGTCGTATTAGAAATATCAAGAAAAGCCACCTCGGTCTCAAGCGCTCCATAAGTGCCGGATCCAACACCTCCTGCTGCATTGATCACCAGTTTCGCACCAGGCGCAATAACATCCGTCGGACTGTCTCCTGCGTCAAGAACAGCGCCACCAGTGCTGGTAATAACCAGATCATTACTGTTGGTGGTAACAAGTTTGCCCAGCGTTATGGCACCACCTGCGTCGATATGGATCAGTCCAGCACCGGAGTTGATAACTGTTTCGTCAGTCATGGTCAGCGTGCTGATGGCGGGAGCAACCCGTGCTGTCGCAGTATAGGTTCCGGCTGCCAGCGGCTCGGGAATCAAGCTCCACTTGCCGCCAGTATAAGTCAAATGACCATCGCCCACCGTATAGACTCGACTGTTCAAAGTAACGGTCAGTGTCTCATTGCCGCCGACCGTCACAGAACCACTCAGCGTTGGTGTCGGACTGCTGGTGGCAACCGCACCGGTTGGCACTACTGCTGGTGGTGTTGTGTAAATAACTACGGCATCACTGGCAGTCACCGAAGTGCCACCTGTTACCTGTGCTGTCACGGTATAAGCACCAGCAGCAAGTGCAGTGGTGGTGGTCAGGCTCCAAAGGCGGGTTGCTGCACTGTAGGTCAACGTACCAGCCGCCACAGTGTAATCAACGTTGTTCACGTTGACCGTCAACGCTTGACCATCCATAACCGTAGCTGTACCAGTGATCGTCGGCGTGGTGTCGTTGGTGGTAATGGTGTTGATGGTTGGCCCCACCACCGTTGGAGCACTGATAATAGTCAGCTCGCTGGTTGTTGCATCCGTGCGCAGGACTGCGTCGCTTGTTGCATTTCTCACCTCGGCAACCACGGTATGCAGGCCCGGAGAAAGCGCTGTTTCACCCGACAAATTCAGCGTCCAGATTCTGGTTGCAGCATTCCACGTCAAGTTGCTGTTTACGGTTGTTGAATCGTACGTCGCACCATCAATGCTCACCGTCAGCTTTTCGTCACTGTAAAGGCTTGTCGTACCACTGACAGTCGGCATGGTATTCATGGTGGTCAACGTGTTCACGGCCGGCAGCGCTGCAGTTGTTGCTACGCTTATCTTCAAGGCGTTGGGGCTGGTAATATCGCTGATCCTGTTATTGCCAGCATCAGTCACTGCCACCTTCACATCATGGGAACCCACAGCCAGTGCCGCAGGAAGCGACAACGACCATGAGAGTGTTTCGGCATTGTACGTCAAGCCATTGAGTGACGTATAATTAACTCCATTGACCGTCACGGTCAGCTTTTGTCCGCTATATACCGTCGCTGTGCCATTGATCGTCGGCGTGGCAACCATTGTGGTCAGGGTGTTCACAGTGGGCTCCACAACCGCTGGCACAGTGTATGTTACCACAGCATTGAGAGTCGTGGTTGATGCCACAACGGTCATGCCGTCCCCAACCTCCGCCACAACATCATAATTTGCACCAGCAGCAAGAGCTTTGGCTGTCGGAATGCTCAGACTCCACGCTCCCGTCTTTGACGAGTAGGTAAGCCCATCGGTTGCCATGTAGGTGGTTGCCGCTGATGTCGCATGATTCGTCACGGTCAAGGAGAGCGTCTCGCCGTTCATGACGACGGCTGTGCCACGCAACGTTGGGGTCAGACTGATCGTGGACAGTGTGTTCACTGTCGGCTGCACAGCACCAGCAGTAATCACCATATTGGTTGCCGCGCTGGAGACGCTTCCTGCAGTTGCTGTTACCGAATGCGTTCCTATGCCAATGGTTGGCAACGTCAGTGTCCAGATACCGGTTGCTGCATCGTAAACTGGCGTATAGCTGGTGCTATCGACCGTGACACTCAGACTCTGGTTGTCGTACAGGGTAGCGGTGCCGCTCAACGTCGGCGTGGTATCGCTGGTGGTCAGCGGGTTAACCGTTGGCGCACTTGAAGTCGCTACCTCGTAAATATGGAGAGGATGAGCCGTTGCCGTGGTGGTAGAGCCAACAGTTACTTCAACATCATAGCTGCCGGGAGTCAAAAGTTCTGTCGTCAGCGTCCAGATATGGGAGGCCTCCGTGTAGATCAGCGCCGTACCAGTACCAAGTGTGTACGTTGTGCCGGCAACCTTGACGGAGAAGGTTTCGCCATACATCACCGTTGCCGTACCGGAGAGCATTGGGGTTGTGTCATTCGTGACAAGCGTATTCACCACCGGCGCTTCAGCCGCAGGTACTGCATAAATAGTAACGGCTGCGGATGTGGTGCAGGTTGCTGTGCCCACTTTCATCTCAACAGCGTAGCTGCCAACCGTCAGTGCATTCGTCGTCAGCGTCCAGGTACGGGAAGCAGCAGTGTACACCAGGCCATTCGTGGTAGTATAAGCCTTGCCATCAACCGTCACACTGAACGCTTCTCCAGCCAAAACAGTCGCGGTACCCGAAAGCACTGGTGTCGTGACATTCGTCGTGAGCGTATTGACCGTTGGAACTGCCGGTGCCGTGGTAAAGATGACCAGCTCACCAGCAGAAGTATCTGTACTGACAAGCGTTGTACCATTATATATCTCCGCCGTCACATCGTACGAACCTGCTGGAAGCGCATCAGTTGCAGGAATAGTCAAACTCCAGACTCCTGAACCTGTATTGTGGGTCAAGTTTGCACCAACCGTATATTCGATGCCATGAACCGTCACTTTCAGCCACTCACCTGCTCCAACAGAGGCCGTGCCGCTGATGGTTGGTCGGCTGTCGCTGGTCATCAAGGTGTTGACGGTTGGCAGCACGGGCATACATACCACAAGAGCAGTTGCATTGGTAACGGTATGCAGCACCTTACCCGTCGCATCGGTCACCTCAACGGTGATCGAATTGTTGCCAATCTTCACTTCTGATAAAAGTGTCAGCTCCCATATTCCTGAAACAGAATTAAAGGAAACTTCAGATGCTGAAGTATATGGTGTTGCAGAGCCATTAAGATAAACCTTCAACACGTCACCTTCAGCCAGGGTAGCCGTACCGGAAAGAGCAGGCGCAAGAGTAGTTGTGGTGAGCGTATTGATGATCGGGTCAGCAGATGCTGCAGTATAAATCACCAACTCACTGTCGGTTGCATCCGTACTGACAGTATTATCACTGCTCTCTTTCACGGTAACAACAACAGAGTAAGTGCCAACAGCCAGTGCATCAGTTTCTGGAATGGCCAGACTCCAGATACCGCTGTCACTTTGGTAGGTCAGCTCAGTGCCGGCTCCAAAAGTATAGGTTTGATTATCGACAGTAACGGTCAGCTCCTCGCCTGTCTTGACCAGAGCAGTACCCGTCAGGATCGGTGTCGTGCTCTTAGTTGCAAGCGAATTGACCGTCGTTGGTATGGTTGTTGGCAATGTTGTATACACCACCACCTCATTGACTGATTCATCGGCGCTGACAAGCGTTGTGTCATTATAAACCTCCGCAATCACGTCGTAAGTGGCATCGGCAGCCAGCGCTGATGATGGGACAAGGCTCCAGCTTCGTGATGCGGCATCGTACGTGAGACAAGTATCACCTGGGGTGTATGTTGTACCATTCAGCGTCACCTGGAGTATGTCTCCACTGAGCACGGTTGCGGTACCGGTGATGGTGGGCGTTGTGCTGTTGGTGGTCAAGAGGTTTACTCTGGTTGGAACCGCAGTGATCTGCAGCGAATTCGCTTCGGTTGCGGTTGACACAACGGTTCCAGCAGAATTGGTCACGTTAACCGTCACCGAATACGTATTAGCCACAAGCGACGATGCTGCCTGAATTGCCAGGTTCCAGGTTTGCAACGCAACATTGTAGGCAAGATCGGCATCTGTCCCGAGCGTATAGGTCGAATTTCCCACCTGCACAGAGAGTGTCTCACCAGCATAGACCGTTGCCGTACCCGTGAGCACTGGAGTAACATCCTCGGTGACCAGAGTGTTAATCGTTGGAGTTGCGTGTGTCGTAGCAACGGCACTGATAACCAGCGCACCGGGAACTGTTGTGGTCGAAGAACCAGTGGCAACCGTAACAGTATAAGAACCGGGATCAAGATCGGCCGTTATTGGAAGTGCCCAGACTCTGGTGGCCGCGTTATACGTCAAGCCATCGGCTGTAACATAATCTTTTGTTCCTGCCGTGACCGTCAGTGTTTCACCGCTATAGAGTGTCGCTGTGCCCGACAAGATGGGCTGAGCAGCAGTCGTTGTCAGCATATTAACCGTCGGCGCACTTGACGTTACCGTACGCACCACAAGCTCGTTGCCTGTGCTGTCGGAAGCGCCGCCAACCGTAGCTGTAACCTGGTACGTGCCTGCCGCCAGAGAAGACTCCACAGGAAGAGCAAGGCTCCAGAGCGATGTTACAGGATCAAAACTCAACTGACCATCACCTGCCGTGTACGTTGTATTGTTCACTGTTACCGTCAGGGTCTGGCCAACAAGCGCCGAGGCTGTACCCGAAAGGATTGGTGTGCCACTGTAGGTAGTCAGACTGTTGACCGTCGGAGCAGATACTGCCACTGAGGGCAAAATCACCAACTCGCTGCTGCTGGAATCGGTGGCAATGATGTTGCCTGCAGCGTCTTTCACCTGAGCAGTCACTGACCAGGTGCCAACACTCATTGGTGTAGCAAGGCTGGAGAGGTCAAGACTCCACGAGCTTGTGGCTGCCACATAAGAGAGCTTCCCGTCACCAACAGCATATTCGGCTGTACCGACAGCAACCGTCAGTGATTCAACACTATAAAGGGTTACGGTGCCCGACAATACTGGTTTTGTTTCCGTGGTGGTCAGGGTATTAACCGTCGGCACGGCTGATGGAATGGCGATAAGGTGCAGCGCATCACTATCGGTGAAACTATTTGTCCCGACAGTGACCGTAATTGAGTAGGTGGTATCCGCCGTCAAGGCCTCTGCTGATGAAACAGCAAGCGACCAGATGCGGGAAGCAGGATCGTAACTCAGTGCTCCATCGCCATTTTTATAGGATACAGCGTTTTGGGACGTTAGATTCTTTAACGTCACTTCCAGTACTTGACCACTCTCAACCGATGCTGTGCCGGTAATCGCAGGCGTGGTATCGCTGGTGGTCAGGGTGTTGATGGTTGGCGTAGCCGATGTCGCCGTGTAGATAATCAGCTCATTGGTTGAGGTATCATTTATCGTCGTCACTCCATTGAACACGGATGCTGTAACGGAATAAGTATCAGCCGCAAGCGTTGCCGGAATTGCCAAACGCCAGGCAAACGTAGACGAATCATAGGTCAACGGAGAGTCAGTACCAAGCTGGTATGTTGCGCCGTTAACAGTCACTGTCAAAATTTTGCCGACCGCATCCGCCATACCGGCAAGAACCGGCGTAGGGTCAGTAGTAACCAGCGTATCAACCGTAGGAACAGTTGGAGCTGTTGAGGTAACTGTCACTGTGGTATCGTAACTCCGCACACCGGCGTTGATGGTCACTGCACCTGTGGCACTGGTAATATCAGCCTGCTCCGAAAGGGTAATGGCCGAACCGGCGTTCAGCGTTACAACGCCATCAACGGTCGTCAGCGCCTGATTGATGGCGAGCGAACCTGTGCCATCACTGCCGGCATTCAAGGTGATTGCTGCAGAACCTGTGGTGGCAAGGTCATCATTCAACGTAACGTCACCTGCAGCATTGAGCGTAAAGGTTGATGCAAGGTTCCCCTGAACAACGCTGTTGACCGTCACGTCATCTTTTTCGGTGATCGAAATATTCCCGCTGGCGACAAGATCAAGCCTGTCAGCTTCAAGATTGGCGGTAATTGAGCCTCCAGGCGCATTCAGTGTCACATCGCCAGCGCTTTCCAGATTGCCAATAAAAATGTCGCCCGACCTGGCTGTCATGGTAACCGCGCCTGCAGTGCCGATAATCGAGCCAATCGTTATAGAGCCATCCGCCACAAAAGTGATATCACCACCTTTCATCTCAACTGATGAAACCGCAAGCGCACCAGTCTGGAACACCGTCAGGTCGCCGGTGCCTGTCATGGTAACGCGCAAGGTGCCAACCTGGGAGGTCAAGGTCAGATCATCTCCCGCCTTCAACGTGAGATTGCCGGCAGTGACTTTGCCGCCCAGTGTCAGTCCTGAACCAGCGCTCAGGGTAACACTGCTGCCGTTGATTGGCGAAACAATGACCAAATCCTTGCCTGCACTGAGATTGGTCGTATAGCCGGACGATGTCGGCAGCTCAACCACCGTCATCGTACCGCCAACGATCATGGTAACGTCACTTGCTGATTTGCCAGGTGCAATCAGGAGATAGTCGCCAGGAACCGTTGATGGCAACCCGCCACTCTTCATCGTGGTCTCTCCTGTAAAAACACCGGCACTTTCATCACCAGTTGCCGTAAACGCCACCTCCAGATCATCTCCAGTGCCAGTATCGGTCGGATCGTTGATAACAACAACACCACTGCTGGTGCCATTAATGGTTATCGTCAAACCAGCCACATCAACTGAATAATTATCAATAGTTGCAGCAAGCTCCGATATTATCCCCGCAGCATCAAGCGTCACGGTAGCATTGGCCTTCAGGGCACCCTTTGCAAACCCGGCCTCAACATAATCAATCTGAAGATCCTTGCCCGATTTCAGCACAATGTCATTCCCTGCATTATCCTCAATCGTCTGCACGGTATGGACAAGCATGCTACTACCGGAGGTAATCTCCACCCTGCCATCCCAGGAAACAACGCTGTTGACCCTCAACTCATCAGCTTCATTGATAATAATGCTCCCCTTCGTATGCGACACCGCATCAACAGTGGCAACAAGCGTATTGAGAAGAATTCCCTTGTTGGCCTCAGCCAGAAGGTCAGCAGCAATAAAGACTGAACTACTGTCGCAGGCAATATCATCCGCCCTGACGGTGAGGTTTTTGGCAGCAGCCACAATACCGCCAACCACCGAAAGCTGGTGCGCCAGCACATCAGTTGCTCCGGTACCTGAATCCGGGGTGGATGAGAGCAGCTCTATCTTGATATTCTGCGCTTTGTCAAACCCGGTCAGGCCGCCGACAAATCCGGAGAGTATGAAGTCAGACTGAAGACCAATGTAAATGTCCTGTTTCGCCCTGATTTCGAAGTTGGATGCCTTGATTCCTGTTGTCTGGATAGAGACGTAACCGGAAGGTCTCTCTACCGTTGTTTTGTTACCACTCTTATTGACATCAACCCCTGTCGTAACCGTCTTTTCACCTCTGGCAACAATCTTCACGTCGCCTATTTCAGAGCCGATCGCGATAATATCTCCCTTGACAATCACATCCCGTGCCGAGTTCAGCTCCAGATAATCCCTGGCTTCAAGTGTTCCTGTAATGGATATGACATCGCCAGTTTCAATGATAATGGTATTCGCCCTGAGAGTGGTTTCAGGGATAACTTTGGTAATTGTGCTGCCATTGTTGAACTGGAAATAGTCGCCCGCTCTGTACTCAATCAGATCGGTGGCATTGAAAAATCTGTACAGGTCAATCACTTTTTTGGCGATAAAAGAGACCCCCCTGGTATAGACAAGGCTGTCACCACCTGACGGCCTGGCCACCTGGACATTGCCGGTATCACTGACCAGTTTTATGGTATCACCCTCGACTTTGGAAGAGGCGACAACAAAAAGATCATTAACGGCAGCAAGAGTCACCGTCGATGTGCCTCCGGTCGATGTTGTCACCGACTGAACCGTCAGCCCCTTCGACTGGACATCCTCCAGATATCCGTCAAAATCCTTCAGCCAGATGTCGCCAAAAGTTGTCTCCGCTTTTGTTACCGTATTGACCGCTATCTCCAGACCAAGAATTCCGGTTCCGGCTGTAAGCGATACCGTATTGGCTATCAGATCCACCCCGTCATCGGTGAAGCTCTCGGCAATCTTGCCCTTCGCCCAGAGCACAATGTCTCCGGCAGAACTGACTTTCGTGACTGAACTTTCCGTGCCATCATCATTATAGACCGTACCGGTTGAAGTGCCGTTTTCTAAATAGATACCCGCATTAATGAAGCGCACCAGAATATCCCCACCGGTCGAAGTCACGGTCATATCATTGGCAGCACTGTTCGATGACAGCACAACACTCGCCAGGTCGACTGTCCCTGCGGCTTCAAGAGTAAAGAACCCATCCATAACAGTCGCACTTTCAACGGTAAGCTGCTGCGTCCCGGTCTGGTTAACCTCCACATTGCCCAGTGCCTTCGTTGTAACAGAGAAGAGTGCAACATCCGTGTCGGCAAGAGTTACCCCGCCGATAACCGTGACGGTCAGAGAGTCGGCAACCAGTTTGCCGGAGGTTTGCGTGATGGCTCCCTGGGCATTGATGATGATATCGCCCCTGCCACCGGCGGCAACAGTTGTAAGCATCACCTCTGCCGTTCCAGCTTCGACCTTCCAGGTGTTGATCGTGATGTCGTTTCGGTCGGTTGTGCCAAGCGTTGTAACGCTGGTGGCAACGACATTACCAACGGCATCGACGATTACAGCCCCATCTGCGGCACTGACAGAGGTCAATGTTATTGTTTTGGCATTGTTAATGCTGATATTTCCGGAATCGGTTGTCGCAAGGTCAACACTGTTGAGATTGGTATTGAGCGTTATACCACTTGCCGCATCAGCCGTCAGCAAGGAGGTCGTTATAACGCCCAGCGTCTGCACAATCTTGCCCGCGCTTGCCGTCAACGTCACCGAATCAGGTGCCGTCAGACCGGAGTTGGTCAGCGTCATATCCCCACCATTGGTACCAGCAGTCATGACGATATCACCCGTCAAGGCGGTGACGGTTAACGCTGCTTCAACATCGCCGATAATGCTGCCATCCTTGACGATGCCAAGTGTTACCTCGCCCATCGTCGTTGCGCCGGAAGTAACAGCAAGAGTATTGGTCGTTGTCACTGAACCACTGAGAAGAATATTCCTGGCTGCCGCAATGGTTATTGTATCTTTCGATGAACTCAACCCGCCCACCGTCATATCCTGTTTTGACGCAAGAGTAATATCACTTCCCTCAGCAGTGGTTGTTACCATCGCAGAATCAGCCAGCACCAGATTGCTGCCCGCCATAAGGGCAAGGCCGTTTGCCGCAGTAAGGGAGGAGAGTACCGTCACAGTTTTTCCATTGACTGTGGTTGTGCCGGTAGAACCCTCAATCGTCAAGATATTTGACGCTGTAACATTCAGGGTATCTTCAGCCGTCAACAGCGCACTGATGGAGCTGTTCTTGTTGGAATCAATCGTAATGGTTAATGCCTTCAAAGAGGGACTCTTGTAATCTCCAGCCTGACGTGCATTCGCCTCCTCTGTAGTGCGCACCGTTGAGGATATCGTCTCCGTACTCGTCTGCGCCTCGGTGTCCCACAGGTTCACATCCTGCTGGGTTACGGTGCGAACCGTGACTGATGAGGTGCCATATACAGGCCGGTAATCATAAATATCAACAGACTGCGTGGTCAGCTCATACCCCAGCTTGATACGGGTGTCATAGATATCATGCCAATCGGATGTCCAATCGTACGTATAGTCATCCTGGGTCTCCTTGATGGTTGCAGGATTTTTGTCACGTGCCCTTATCGCCCATCTCATGGAATCAACGCCCGAACTATCGTACGATCCCTTTATCTGAACCTGGTCATAGTAACCCTCCTGATTGTGTAAGGGTTTTGCATCTTCATTCCCCGTACCATCTGCTTTCCACTTAAAATCTCTCCAACCGAAACTGCGCCACCCATGATGGGCAGCTCTGGTATAGTAGCGATCTCCATCTTTCACCCACTCCCCCCAGGCACCAAAGGTCGCGGCTTCAACATCGGTGCGCTGTGAAGAGGAGGCCTCAATCAGCGACCGGGTATCATTGACAAGAACGGAGATATATTCAGCAGGCGCGATGATATCCTGGGTTCTTGTGCGGGTATTGGTAAAGGTATCACCACTGCCAGCATTGACCGTGCCGCTGTCAACCCCGACTGCCGCCTGATCGCCATTACCCCAGGCCCATGTTGGATCCTTTTGCAGTGAGGTATCATCAGTGGTTCTGTCCACCTGAATCGTCGTGGCCTCACCAGTTGTTCCGCCATCAAGCGTAAGCTGGTTGGCAATATTAAACTGACGATATCCTGAAACATCCTCATAAGTCACCTTCCAGCTTGCACTGCCGTCATCAACTAAATCGACTGCCTCCGTAATTTCGGTACCGGTACCAATGCCTTCACTGCTCACGTCGAAGGTCATACGATCCACAAAAACCGAGGTGTATGGGCCCGTTGCAAATATCGTTGAAACATTCAATGACACCATCGGTGGTGGCATTTTAAATTCGATGCTAAAATCAGCCGCATTAAAGTAGGATTGAGCCTGCGTGTAAACAGCCACACCAGTATCACGGTACTGACCAATGTATTCACCCGTAGCACCGCTGGCCGCCCCCCAGGTACCATCATCATTATTACCATCTGCTGTAGTATCGCCGGTCAGATACTGCGCTTCACCCTGCGATACAACCCGCAGGACATCCTCGTTCGCCCCTTTCGGCATCTTGATATACTTGTCTTTCCAGCCATCAACTTCAATGCGGTAGATTACCTCTTGATTACCTGCCCATTCAGGAGTGACAAAGGTGTCTGAAGGAGTACCGTTAATGGTCTGCTCAAGCAACACTTTGTTGGGTTGCACTGTGCCAATAATATCTCCGTTGGCATCTTTTTTTGAAGCCCCGTAAGAGAACTGATAAAGCCGCATATATCCTGTAGCATTCAGCACCGCCTGATTCTGTGCATCGTTCAGCGCCGTAAACTCTTTGTAAGCGGGATCTTTATAATCACCCCCCACGGCCTCGGCAGCTCTGGTCGGCTCGGCATCGCTCCCAGCCTTGCTCCAGTCAACAACCGGGGCTTCTCCAGATTCTGAATCAGCATTGCGATAGTCAAGCCCCTCAATCAACACTTCGCGGAACTTCGACCCCTCGGCAGCATTGGGATTGTAGTAGCCAATCTGCTCAAGCGTCACATCCATCGAGTAGTTCTTGTGGCCAACCACCACTTTTGCGGTGCCAATCTGTTCCACAAGCAACGTTGTTGACCATGAAACGACATCAACCTTGATGGTGCCGGCAAAAACCTGCTTGTAGCCATCAATCCTGGTCACCTGCTGCGTTACGGTTTTGATCACAGGGTTCAGAATTGTGGTCGACTCACCCACGGTCGCATCAGCATTGATGATAACATCGCCACCGCTCATGATGGTGATGGCATTGGCTGCATCAAGCAAGCCACTGGTAATGACATACACCGATCCGGTGCTCTGGAGGGTGGTTTTATCTCTCACACCGGTTAAGGTGGCAAGAGAATCATCAAGTTTGACACCGGAATTAACAGTAATATCGCCATACGACCTGACCCAACCGGTAATGGAGGTGTTCGTTGTTGAATTGAGCAATATCAGCCCGGTACTGCCACTGTCATTCGAAATGATCCCGTCGATTCGGATGTTCGATGCCAGAATATGCAGCAGGCTGTTTGCCTTGAGCTGCGCGGCATAGGGTGGAGGCGGCACGGCACCCGGATAGACCCACACATTGCCCGTAGCTTTGATGAACATGGTTGAGGCTGCATTTCGCGCAAATATCCTGCCGCCGGCAAGCACATTCACATCCGTAGCACTCACCGTAACACTGTCACCAATATCCACCGTACCATCAACCGTCACCGATTTTGAGGTAGAGGTACTATCCAACTGACTGACGTTTGCCTGTTCGGAGCCATCCAACTGCCCGACAACACCGCTCAGGTAAATAGCGTCAATCGCCGTCAGATGGATCTTGCCACCAGTTGCCGTATCCAGCATACCGCCCGAAACCCGGTTGGTGCTGCTTGAGGGGAAGAAGAGCATCGGCGTGACATAAATGCCAATGCCGGTGGTGTTGGTACCGCCCTTGATGGTCAACTCATCGTACGCCTTGACAAAGCCATCAACATAGACCAGCGAGTCGGAAGTGATCACAACATTCGAACCGGCATTTTTCGATTCAATGCTGCCAAAGATCTTGACATCGCCGCCAGCACCTATTTTCAGCATAACCGGTGCAGATGCAGTAAACTCGCCGTCGCCGGCCGTTATGGCGCTCCCTTGCACCGTTCCATCACTGTTGCTGACCCTGTTCAGCGTCACCGCACCACCGGCGGTAATCATCACAGAACCACTTGATGCAATGATGCTCGATACCGTCGAACTGCCAACATTCAGGTCGCCACTGGTGACAATATCCACAGAACCATCGGTGCCTTTCCACACATAACCGACTGTCTTGTCGTAGAGAGCTCCGGCCCTGAGAGCTCCTTCCACCAGCAGATCAGCAGCAACGATTTTAATCTTGCTCTCCTCGCCACTTGTAACGATCATGGCATCCGATGCCACATCAACCAAACCACCAACCTCAATATCCACCAGCCTGTCGGCAGTAATAGTCACCGCCATTGGATCAATGACGTCTGTGGTGTTGCCCAGCAGCAGATCTCCCGGCGTTCTTATGGTGAGGCGCTGATCTTTGCCGACAGCAAGGGCTGTATTGTAAATGCTGATGTCATCACCAGCGCTGAGCAGCAGTGAACCGGCAAAGGTCAACTCTCCATGAATTTTGACCGTGCCGATGGTATCAATGGCCACCTCATTGTCAAACAGGGCGGAAGTGAGTCTTGTGCTCATTACCTCGCCGGCAATATCAATATTTTTGCCGGTCAGCTTCAACTCCGCGCCTGTGTTGATATAACCTGACTCACTGGCAATCGTCACCGTTCCCTCGGTTGAGGTGACCTGCAACAGGCGCAACTGGTTAGCCAACTGCCCGATCTGGCTGTTGATCACCACATCATTCAAGCCGGTAATTTTGATGGTGCCATCAGCATCAAGCGTGGTAAAGTGGCTGGTACCGTAGGTAGAGATGCTTGTTTCCCCCTCGACAATATTGGTGCCCGCAGTAATGAAAATGTTGCGCTGCGCCGTCAGATTGCCCCGAAGTTCAAGCGTCTCTTTTGAAGTAATAACAAGAGTTCCGCCTGCGCCTTTGGCAATCAAATCGCCCAAAACAACACCCTTGTCTCCAGGGTTAAGGATAATTCCACCTTCAAGGGTTTCAAGCACACCGGTCTGGGTCAGGGTAAAGTTCTGGCTTCCATCACCCTTGGCACCGCTGTAAAGATTGATTGCTTTTGCTGCACGAATCGCGTTGGCAATCAGTATCTGACCATTAAACGCCCCCTCCTTGCCAATATTGACCGTGGAGCCCGACTCAGCGGCATCAATCGCATACATTCTGCCAGAGACAGCAGTGCCGGTGCTCAGTTGCGTGAAACCGAGCAAACCATAATTCGTGGAACGTGTCTTGATGCTGAACTCCGTGCCTCTCGGGCTGGTGAACATCAAACGCCCGTCTGTAAGTCTTGCACTCAGGAGAGAGTTACCATCACCATCTTTTCCGATAACCGTATCAAGAACCGTCTGGATATCGGCCTTCAAATCTCCCAAGCCGTTATTATTCAAGGTTTCAGAGGCCTTGATGGTAATGGTGTAGTCCTGGAAACCCGTCCCTTTATCAAGTGAAATAACAAGAGTGGCATCACTCGATATATGGCCATCGGCAAATTCAGCAAAACCCTCAGCAAGAAGTTCCTGCCTCCATGCTGGTGCCAGAACGGAGAGATTGCCTGTTGCGCTTACATTGATTTTGCTGTTTTGCAGCCATGTTGCCAGATGAGTCGTTCCGGCAAGGACAACACCCTGCCCTGCCCAGGGATTAGCCGCCAGACCGGTCACTGGATCGATAACCGTATCTGCCGGTAAAACAGGATCAACGCCGCCACGCAGGTCAATTAATTTGCCCGCATAGAGATCGCGTCCTATTCTGATTTGATGGCCAAGGTCTGCATTGATCGTTATGGAAGAGGCCCCGCCAAAGGTTTCAACGGTACTGCCCAGATAGAGGCCCGTGCTGTCGCGATAATCATGGAGCTCTCCACCGGCAATCAGAATGCCGTACACCTCCGCATCTCCAAGAGCCTCAAGATAAAGAGAGCCATCGGCATTGGAGACCGCAACCCTGGCACCACCTGGCATTCTGATGCTTCTGTCGTCATAATATCCGGATCCGTTCAGAACAACGTTACGACTGCTGACACCGCCCGCAAGGCTGATGGATTCGCTTGCACGGATAACGGCTCCAATTTCAACCATCTCACCGGTGCTCGACTTTGCCATTCCGCCCAGCCAGAGCTGATCCTGGCTTGCAATGGTGATGCGCGATTTTTCCTGCGACCAGGAGATAGTTTCTGTCAGCAGCTCACCCTTCTCGTTGAAGGTCTGTGCCACGCTGCCGCCGGAGAGAATCATCCCGCTCAGGGTTATCCCGCCAATGGTATGGATATTAATCAACCCTCCACTGTTGTCGGAAGTTATTCCCGCTGTGGTAATGCCGCCTGCGGTAGTGAGCACCAAACCCCAGCCATCATCACCAGGGCCCGGCGTATCGGTTGTTGTAATGCTCACCTCTTTTGACGCAGCAACCGCCGTGTCAAGAAGCACCTGTTGGCCAGCAACAATGACAACTTTCGAGTTGCCACCTGCCGTCCACTCGATACCATGGCTGCCAATATCACCGCCGGCAACAGTCCTGCCATAAATATCAACATCCTTGCCACCCTTGATGGTAATGATGCTGCCCGCTTCCCACGTTTTCAGCGTTGCTGTCGAATGGATATAAACACTTGTCTCTTTGGCTGTTGCCGTCGCAAGGCCGGTTGTCAAAGAGACTCCTCCAAGAATCGAAAAGTCGTTGGTAACACTTGCCTTGCCTTCAAAGTAAACCCATTTGTCTGACTGGATCGTCAGATCAGAATTGTTGCCGTACAGGTTGATATTGCCGCGAATAATGGTGTCATCATGGCTCGAAATCACCATACTGGTGTTATCCTGCAGCGAGGTGATGGTGCCGGTCAACAGGTAGCCGAACCCCTTCTGACCAAGCAGCTCATGCGGTTTCTGGATTTGAATCTCGTCAACAGTGCCGTTATTGTCGCTGTCGAGGGCGTAAATAACATATTTGTTGCTTGAGCTGTCGGTAAGAACCCAACGATTAGTTGCGGTGCTGGCAGAGGCAAGTTCGCCCCAGTTCATGGCGCTGTTGGTATAGTCGAGCCCTTCGGTAAAGCTTGTCATCAGACGCTTGTCGACATTCGCCGCACTGGCGTTGTAGTAGACGGTCTGCGTGTACTTGGTGTAACCGAGGTATTTGATGATGGCATTCTGCTGCTCTGCGCTCAAATATTTGGCATCAAGCCCCTTTTTCTGCTCAGCAGTCATGGTTTTGTATGCCTCATTCTCTTCGGCTGTCATCTCACCAAAAATGGCACTGCTCGCTGGCACGGCAATCGAACTCCACTTGACATCGGTGTTATTGTAATCCTTGCCTGCACCCTGCTCAAAGGTCAGCACATACTGCCTGGCAACAGCGGCTTCGGCATTATAGTACACCGTGCCACTATAGACGCGATAGTTGGTGCTTGCCAGCACTTTTTCCTGCTGTTGTGGTGTGAGTTTATCAAACGCTGTACCCTCCACCGGTTCAGCAACATCGCCCCAATCAACCGAGCCATCATAGGTTACTGTTACTGCCAGTTTTTCCGTCCGGGTATTGTAATAGATGGTACCCTGATATTCAGCATAACCGAGCAGATTAAGCACCACCTGCTTTTGGGCAATAGTGAGTTGCTCAAATGTGGCATCGTCGGCAGGTGCTGCCACTCCTCCCCAGTTGATATCTTCGATTCGATAGTCCGGAGATGTTTCGGCTTCCGCTACTGTGGTGATTATCCGTTTCCCGTCCGCAGCATCCGCCTTGAACCAGACACCGCCACTGTACACATCGTAACCGAGCGCATGGGCGACAACCGTCATATCGCCAGCAGTGGCAGTTCCCCAATAGACATCCGCTGTATTGTAATCACTCCATCTCCCCTGCGTGAAGGTGGTCACCAGCTTTTTGCCAGCAGTGGCATTATAATTATAGAATGCTTTGGTGTCGAGATCATAGGTATAACCAAGCGCGGTGGCAACTCTCTCTTTGTCAAGCACCGACAAGCCATCAAATGTCGGGGACTTTGAAGCACCCTCAGCAGCGCCCCAAATCATGGTGTTGTCGTAATCAACCGCAGCACCTTCTGTAAAGCCTGTTTTGATCGTGTTTGTCGATGGGTTGTAATACACAGGCCCCTCATAGCGGGTATAACCGGAGAGGCTTCCAGTATAGCCGCCTTCAGTGAAGGTCGTGAGCAGTTGTTTGTCAGGAGAATCACCGGCATTATAGTAAAGGGCGACGGGAGCGGTCAGATTAACCGTATCCTTGACGGGGTTAACCTGATACCCGAGGGACTGGGCCACCAGCACTTTTTGGGCATCGCTGAGTGAAGAAAATGGCGTATAGTTTGCAATTGATGATACCGCTGCACCTGCCGCAAGGACATAATGCTGCGTTGTCAACGCTGCAATAATGGCGCTGTCAACAGTTCCACTATTGAGCTTGTCAATAATATCCGCCATTGATGCCGTGATCGTGGTAATGGTCTGGCCATTGATCGTATCAAAATAGTCGCTGTAGGTGCTCCCGGCATCGGATCCTCCCCCCGCCAGCTCCATCGATCCGGCTGATGTGATGGCACCGGAGAGCTTCATTTCACCTTCAGCGGCAATGCTGATACTGGCGTTATCACCAATTTTCTCGTACATCGGCGTTGTCCCGACATAATAGAAACGGGCACCTGCGGTTACGGCTCCACCTGAATTGATATGAACGTAAGTACCCGCCGTCATCTCAATCTTCGAGTCCGCGCCACGCACAACCACCGCAGCGCCTTCCAGCACCGTCAGCCCAGTGCCGGCATTAACTGTTACCGTCGTTCCTGTTTTATATAGCGCATCAGCCTTAAACTGTGCCTCGCTCACAAAACCTGCTTCAAGTTGCGTAGCAATAATGACCGAAGCAGAGGTATCAATGGTAACAACGCTGTTGCTGTTGGTGGTATAGATCGCGCTGCCCATATCAGCCGTGACGCTGTTCGGTTCAGCACCATAACCAACAATAACATTTTCACCCGTGCTGCCATGCACGTTGATGGTGATCTTGTCTTCACCTATTATCCAGCCGGTCACCACAATCTGTTCAGTCAGATCAAAAACAATCTCTCTGGCCGTCACCCCTGAATCAGCAGGCCCTAACTGGTCATGGTAGTTGGCTTTCCAGACTTCCGACAGGCGACCGGTAAAGCCGATAACATCGCTCGACTGCACGTCACCCACAATGTTGATTCTGCCTGCCGTGAACTGCGCCTTGTCGGTCAGCATGGCAGAAAAGAGGGGAAGTTCAGCACCCATCTGCCGGTCTTCAACGTCACCGATATACATGATAACGCTTTGCTGCTCATTGTCATGGCCAATGTTGATCTGCGAGAAACCGTCAGCAAGGGCATCCATATCCCTCATGGAGAGGTTCATGAAGCGCTCGTTTTTACCCAGCGAGTAGTCAACGCCGTATTTCGAGCCTCCTGCAGCCCCAATCTTGTAGTTCTGGTCGATTGACGTGGCCGTAATGGTCAACAGACCAGTACCGGTGACCATGTCGTGACCGGAAGCGAAGTCAATATCATCAGCGGAAAGAGTAATATTTTTGCCGTCACCAGCCTGGATAACGCCGGATTCAAGGGTCAGAAGCGATTCCTGTGCCGCAAGTGTAACGGAGATCTCCCCCTGGGCGGCATAGAGACCACCGTTGGCAACATCACCACTGAGAATATTCAGGTCGTTGGCCTCAATGACGGTAATATTGCCAGCACCACTGTTGACAACGGTCAAATCCTGCATATCACCTTTGATTGTTCCAACCAGCCCCTGAGAAACCAGTGTCAGATGCGCTTCAGGAAGCAGGAAGGTGCACGTGGTTGTATCAATAACGCCGCTTGAGGTCACAAGCAGGCTGGAAGCACCCCAGTTACCGGAACTAGCATCTGCATTGGTGAGAACCGTTGTCTTTGTTGGAGTATCGGTCACTTCCAACAACGAGACGCTGTCATCAAAATTGATAACCTTATCCTTGTAAATAAACTGATGATCACCCAGCTTCAGCGCTACTGCGGAGCTGATCGGGTCAAGAATCACCCGCTCATGGCCACCACTGCCCTTTATGGTGACAGTGCCATATTCAGAAGCGACATAAATGGTACTTTCACCCGGCCCGGCGTTAATGGTGGTGTTGCCATTGCCAACAACAATATCATCGCTGCCCGTACCGGTATAAATAGTGTTATTGCCATTGCCGGTAATAATGATAACCGATCCATCTCCGCCTATAAACTTGTTGTTTCCTGTACCAAGATCGTAGATGAGCCCGCTTGTAGCACCACCGGTGATGGCATCGTTGCCAACGCCACCAAGAATCACGCTGCCTGCCGCACCGCCAGCAATAAGGAAGGTATCATCACCTTCACCACCATCAAAGTCCAGCGTTGCCGTAACCCCTTTTTCTACAACGATAATATCATTACCCTTGCCACCTTTGGCGACAATTTTTTTAACCCCGTAATAGTTGGCCTTCTCACCAAAAGCATTAACCGTAAGCTTTCCGGTTTCAGTGTTCTGGGAGATGCGATAGGTTTCGGTATCGTTTTTCCCATAGATGGATTTCTCTTTGTCGTTGGGATTACCACCATCACTCGGTTCTCTCTGTGGCCAGCGATCTCCGGCATTGAGCGTCAGTGTATCTCCCACCTGGGTGGCAATAACTGGAGGACCGGCCAACCTCCAGAGATGGTCTGCCCCCACACGGATACCGCACACCGTCACCTCTGCCTGTAAATAGGCGCTTGCAGGAGTAATCTCTATCTCACCCTTGAATCCCGCAATCGTCGTATTAATCTCAAACAACCCCAAATCGAGATGGACATCAAGTGAACCATAGACACTCGCCGCAAACCTGGTATCTCCTATGGTTATTGACATACCAGCTTTCAAAACCAGCACCTCCATATCAACCGTCAAATCTACCGCACCGGTAATCTCAAAGTGCCCATCCGAGCGAATGTAGCCACTGACATTAATCGTCAGGACATGGAAGAAATCAAGCTTTGCTTCGTTGATTCTCAGCTCAAAAACGTCGTTGACCACACTCATTTCACCATCGAACGCAACATCGAAAGCCACAACATGCAAGTTGCCTTTAAGCGCAATCTTGAAGGATGTTCCTGCTGCAACTCCAGCATACTCCTTGCTGCTGCTGGTGTTTATT
The DNA here is from genome assembly GCA_903994455.1 of uncultured Chlorobiaceae bacterium. Classification (GTDB taxonomy): domain Bacteria; phylum Bacteroidota; class Chlorobiia; order Chlorobiales; family Chlorobiaceae; genus Chlorobium. The sequence continues at coordinate 31,915 of CAJEXI010000034.1, forward strand.
TCAAGCGTCACTCCTGCCTTGATGGAAATAATACCGATACCGGCATCCATTTTAGCTGTTCCCTTGAGCGCAAACACCGGCCCACTCTCATCATTCACCAGCGCAATTGCTCCGCCAACCGTCAGATTACCGAGGGGACCAAGATCAAGCCTCATGTCCATCGAAGCCTGCAGACCAAGTTCATTGATAAGGATATCGAATTTGCCTTTCATCCCTACTCCACCAACAATTTCAAGCGATGCAGCACCAGCGATATGAAGCGAATAAGGATCAAGTTTTGTTGTTGAAAGCTTCAGGAAGTTACCGTTCTCATCAGTTTCAATGGACTTGACCTCTTGCTTGCTGCCCGTGGAATTGAGTTGTAACAGGAAACCACCTTTGACAACAACAATGCCACTACCAATATCGAGCAACTTGGCACCACCCTTGGCTGGATCGCCACCAACCTCAAGTGCACCATAAACCCCACCATTGGTAAATCCAACCGTACCAGCCACGGCAAGCGGCTCAAGCACAGGAAGATCAAGCACAGCACCAATATTCAATTCCGCCCGGATTTCAGAACCGGTAACACTGAATAAAATAACCAGTCCGCCGTTGCTCTCCTTGCTTGCATCAAGAGAGAGGACATCGAGGAGATTGAATTGGCCATAAGCTTCCATGGATAAATAGAAGTCGGCTGGCTGCTCCTTGCCTGGAGGTGTCGCGGAAATAGTAACCTCATGATAAGTAAGCTCGCCGCCATTTTCCTTCCAGAATGCTTCAGGCACATCATACACCACATCTTCGCCAAAAGCATTCATTTTGACCTCAATCTTCATTGACGATTCGAGCACACCGGGAATATTCAGCTCTTTATCGAGATCAAGCTTGAGTGCCAGGCCGACACTGTCGTTATACTTGCCCAGCACCAGCAGCCCGACAGCATGTGAACTGAAGTAGAGGGAATTCGGATCACCAATTCCAGCCTCAACATTAGCAAAGACAGTCAAACCTGTCGGTGATGCCTGAATATCAATGTCACCCGTCATGTGGATCACATCCATGATGTTGAGTTCTGCCTGTCCTGAAACACGCAGATACAAATCCTCGTAGTCCAGTACCACCGGCATAAACGCATCACCTGTTTCGATGGCATAACCCGTCATGACGGTTTCAGGATTGAGCATACCATCCCCCTGATCTTCACCCGGATCCAGCTTACCATTACCATTAAGATCTTCACCCGCTCCAAGCTTGCCGTCTCCACGGTCTTCACCGGGATCAAGTATGCCGTTACTATTCAGGTCTTCTGATGGACGGGTCCAGGTGCTCTTCGAAAAATCAATCGTGGTTGGAAGAATCGAGACATCAAGATTATCGGTATTGTACGAAACGGCATTGGTTTTCTCATCAACAGTATAGCCTGTTGAGAGCTTGTAGCGCATGCCAACATTAATGTCAAGCTTTAAATCACGGGCATTCAACTCTACAAGGGGAATACCATTGAGGCCAATAAAGTCAAGATTTGCCTGTGCCGCCAGATAGGTGCCAATGGTCACTCCGTCAAGGCCTATACCAATTTCTGCGGCAACAACAATCCCCACATCAAAATTCTGCAACACCAGACCAATCGCATCCTCGTTGACAACATCACTGCTGTTGATGCGCCCGTCACCATTGCTGTCGTAGAAGTAACCGTGCCCGCCTGAAGGAATACCGATAAAACCATTGGCATCGTTAATACCAATAGCAAGAGAGGTAACTGTTGTTTTTTCACCGTTTGAAAGTGTAACCTTTTCTCCTCCACGCAGCGTTATAGCCATTGATGCCGATAGTTGCACAAAACCAGCAAGGTTAATTTCAGCATAACCAATTTTAACCTGAATCAAGGCTCCTTCAATATCAAAAATCACCGCATTATTGCCGCCAGCCGGTACAGCATAGCCATAAGCAGCTAACTTGCCATCTTTATTGAGGTCTTCGGAAAGATCAAGTACAATATTGTTATTGAGATCCTCACCGGGATCAAGAATGCCGTTATAATTCTTGTCCTCGTCGTAGAGGTCAAGAATTGTGTTCTTGTTTTTGTCTTCGGGTGAATCAGGGAAGCTCTTTTTCCAGTTAATGGTTGGAGGGCCAAATAATTGAATTGCAACATTAACAGCAGCCTCCGTAATCTTTTCCGGAAGTTGCCAATAGAAAGTGTTTATGTTTACCTCAATATCCCTGGCCTGCACTTCAAGCAGATCCTTACTAATACCCACAAGCTCTGCTGTACCAACACTGGCCTTTGCCGTATAGAATTTTGGCACATACTTTTGAAGACTGTCGGGCAGGAAGCTCAGCACCGTTGGCGTAAAAATACCAAAAGCAAAACTGACATCATCAACCACAACACCTACGGCAGAGTTGTTGATGTTATCCAGCAAGCCATCCGGCACACCTTTCGGACCAGTGAGATCCTCGCCATAGCGGTAGGGGCCATCAATACCGGCAAAACCCGTAAGATGAGAACCTGCAAGGGTGAGAGCTTCAACCTGAATCGGCACCGTGTCAATATTGGGCACTTCACTGCTCACGGCTCCCCACACCTGATTGACAATCTTTTTAAAACCGCCGAGGTCAACTTCCACTGCGAGCAGCTCACCCTTGCGGAATGCCAGCGATCCACGCAAATAGAGAAAATCAGCAACGACAATTTCGGCAACACCAATATCAACTCCCATCACCTCACTGCCACCCAGGGCAAGCAGCACCGGTGAACCACCCGTACCAATCTTTAAACCCCTGGTTCCATCACTATTTTCAATGCTTGTATAAATTGGCCGAGCTGAAACCAATGGCTTCGAACCGGCTTTGAGCTTGGTATATCCACCCGAATTAACATCTACGGTAATATCACGCCCAACGATTTTCAGGATATCACCAAAACCATACACACCCATTTCACCAGCATGTGCGGTAAATGAAAAAACACTTTGAGCCCCGAGCCAACCTGGCAGATCAGCCTTGAAACAGCCAATAGCCAACTCAATGTTCTGCATCCCGAAACCAGTCACATCCTGCTCAGAGAGCGGTTTACTGAAATCAGGATCACTAACTCCAATAAAGAGACTGACATCGCTTGCGCCCAACGTCATTCCCTTAAACTTGACATCTTCAAAGGTGGAAAAGTCATCAGAAATCTTGAAGAGCTTCTGGAGCATACCCGTTGGGGTCATGCCATCAGGC
>CAJEXI010000035.1 GCA_903994455.1 uncultured Chlorobiaceae bacterium
TAAGCTCAAAGATTGCAATACATCCTTACCGAATAACCTATAATTCATGGAATTAGAAACATTGCTGTGCTGTTTGGCGCTTCCTCGTTATAATATTATCGGGAAATCAGGTTGCAGCGGCAATCAAACAGTGGTCGGCAAGAAAATGCGACATGTTCCCTTTTGAACACATCAGCCTGGCAACAAAGCATCTGCAGATCATGAGAAATTGAACTTGATCATGAAGCAGTAGTGCATTCAAGAGTTCTGAACGCATGAACATGACTCACCGCGACGAATAAAGGGGCGCTTGACAAGCCCGACCTCAGCCTGGTGATGCTCGTCAACAACAAGATCAAGATCAAACCATGCGTCTTTATCTGGAAATCAAAAGAGGGCTCAACCGATGCCATAACCAAGGGAGAATGTGTTGCGGTAATGAGTTGAACCTAGGCTTTGCCGCTAATTCATGAATTCTCAGCTTCACCGCAATAACGCATCAAAATCGAGAAGAGTAGCACGCCCCTCATTGACCGCCATCATCCTTTCATGAACCTCGCTCATCCAGGCTTCGCTGATCTCTTCCTCTTCATGATCAATACTTGCCAAAAGTAACTCTGCAAATGCAACCCGTTGAATGGGGGGTAGTTCCATTGCCGTATTTATCAACAGCCTGTCCATAATTATTTCCCCGGTGAAAATGGAAAACAGATTTTTTTGATACTACACTAAATTCCACAAAAGAAGAGCAACCCACATTGATCGATAAGGAAACCCGTTCGGCCACATCTCTACCTTAATGCCGCAGTATTGCAGGCATAGAACTTCTCTTACGAACTCACCCAGTTCTCAATTTGCAAAGCGGGCACTCTGATAAACTCCTTGACATTGTTGGTGACCAGGATCAGCCCTTCTGCGGGCATGAGCGGCGATATGAACATCATTGACACCAATTGGCTGACCCGCTTTTGCAAGAGTTGCCCGAATGGCACCGTCATGCCGGGACGCTTTTGGGCTATACGCTAAAAAATGCTGTTCCAGTTGCCACCACGCAAGACACGGTTCGAACCCACGACTGATGCCCTTTCTTATCAGGTGCAGACAGGCCAATATACACACTCTTTCCGGATTCTCTTGCAATTACCTCTGCAATAAAGGCCACCAACAGGATGAAACAGAATGCCGGGCTGGAGCTCGAGACGTTCCCGGCGAAAAAAAATCCGGCCGCCACGGGGCGGCACTGTATCGTTCACTGACAGAAAAGAGTTGTGCACAGCCGCTCGTCCCTCGCTGCTGTTCACAACTCTTTTGTCAGCTCTCTCTTTCTCAAAAGTAAAGGTCGGAATGAGCTACCAACTGACTACGGGACGAAGGCCAGGCGGAAGCCAACATAGTGGCTGCGGTAGCCAGGGATATCGCGGTAGCGAATAGCCGACCGGCAGTGCCTCGCAATGCTGCCCCAGTAGCCACCACGCAAGACACGGTTCGAACCGGTTTCAGGGCCCGCAGGATTTACACTACAGCGTTCATATGTCGACAAAAGAGCTTTCATTTCGCCAACCCAATTTAGCCTGTTATAATCACTCAATCCATCAATATATTTAATGCGTTTAAGTTCAAAAACTAGCTTGTCGGCACCGCTGAAAGGCAACTTCGCCGCTTCGAGTAAAGCGTCGCCAAGCGTTGCTGGATTATCAAGCATCCTTTGAATGACATCGTTCACCTTGCTCTCCTCATAATACTTCTCTCCGTACCAGTCACTGCACCACTCGTAAACATTGCCGTGCATGTTGTACAAACCCCACGCATTGGACGCAAAACTGTCAACCGGAATGGTGTTTTCTCTGTACTTCCCTTTCGGATTACTGTTATACGGAAAGTTGCCATCGTAGTTTGCCTGATCAGTCGTCAGGTTCTCACCAGTATTGAATGGTGTCGTGGTCCCTGCCCGGCAAGCATACTCCCACTCCGCCTCCGTCGGCAAACGTAACGTCTTTCCAGTTTTATCCGTCATCCACTTGCAATAGGCTCCAGCATCATTCCAGCTCACATGCAGAACCGGATGATTGTCTTCCTCCGGCGCTCTTTCGTCACCCGAAACACCATGCCGCCAGTTGATGCCCTCTTTATCTTTCCATTCCATTCCATCCCAAATCCTGCTACTGTTTGCCTTTTCTGCATCAGTCTGATACCCTGCATCTATGAATTTCTTAAACTCGGCAAAAGTGACCGCATATTTGCACAGGTAAAATTCACTCACTTTGACCTGATGCTGCGTTTCGTCATCGTATCGCTCCGCTTCACCCTCCGGGCTCCCCATGGTAAATTCACCTTCGGGTATACGCACAAAATTCGGGGGCACCTTTCTTGCCCGTCTGGTTTTTGTTGGATCAATACCCCAGCGAAGTAAAACAGAGTCTGGTATTTCAAAAAATGCCCGGCAGTTATCACGTTCATTGATCACGTGCAGGCTCACCATATCGGGCCGGTGCTGTTGCGTTGCAAGCGCTTCAGTCAATTGCCTTGCCTTTCGTCGAAACTTCTCCCCATCGGTTTCACCAAGCAGATCGTACATATCGAGCTGTAATCGACGACTGTCATAATCTGGTTCACCGGGCAGTGGCTGATTTTGGCTGAGTTGCCGATAAAGAAAATGACCAACTGCGGCAATCTCCTTGTCGGTGAGCCACTCGGTCATCAATGCCACACGAAAAGCGTCAGGAATGTGCCCCTTTTTAAACCAGTCAAGACGCAGCAACTGGCTGATATAACGGTACGAATGGAGTTGGCTCTGCTCGCCCGGATACCATTCACCCAGCTCTTTGCCAAGGGCGATGGTAAGGTTCCAGTTCAACTCGGGATAGACTGCACAGGCGGCAATCCAGCGTTTCACTGGTTCGCCAAAAAACAACCCGATGTATTCGAGCTTCTTCTCCTCCGTTTCTACCGGCACCAATGAATAGTCGGCGCTATCCCGCCAGTAGTGAAGCCAATCAAAATCGGCATGTGCAGTTTGAGAAAGATCACCAGCCACAACCTGCATCCCTTCGACTGAAAGTGGCAAAACAAAGGGAAAAAGGCCCTGAAGCAGTCGCTCACGCTCGCCCCACAGGGCCGGAGAGACCGAACTGAAGAAGTAGCGGTGTTGCCAGTGTTTGAAAATATCCGCCCACGCATAGGTTTTGAGGTAGTAGGTGTCGATAAACTGCGACCCGTTGGTAAAAAGCATCAACCCGGCATGTTCATAGAGGCTCAAAATTTCCGTCAGCGCAATACCGCCCGGATGTTGGTGGTTGCGGCACACCAGAGGAGAGTTGTCGAAAAAAAAGCGCTCAACAAAGATGTTGTTCTCCTTGAGGGTCTCATAGAGGTTGTTATGCAACTGAGCCTGATGGTCACGCAGGTTATACCGGTCAATCAACATCAGGTATTCAACATGGCGATGCAGTGGAGTGTATACCGGTCTGGCCATTCCGCCACTATGCATGGTTTTCTGAATCGTTTTGTCAACGTCGAATGAATATCTGCCGGAATGCGCTGTGTAGCGGAGTTGCCGCACCACTTTGATGAGGGTATGGTCGCAGAGAATCGGTGTCGATGCCACAAACCGGTCAAGAGCATAAGAAGCGCTTGACCGGGCCTTGAGGGAAGCTACGGTTATCATCGGCTCCTCATCCTGAACCGCTTTTGAAGTGAACAACGTGTCGGGATTGTCCTGTTGTTCAGCAATGGGGAGATTCTGCTTTTCCGGCAGCTCTTTTTTCTTCTGCAATTCCTGCTGTTGTTCAACAAGAGGAATAAAAAGGCGTTTATAGATTTCAAGAAAAGTGGCCTGCTGCTCGGCTGAATGAGCCAGAACAGGGCATAACCACCGGTCAAGCTGGTCAAGCTCGCCTGCCTCAATTACTTTCATGATCACATAATGGGCGGTCTGGACAGTATCGATACCAAAACTGAACCCCTGCTGACGAAGAAGTTCCAGCAGCTCATCGAAGGGATAGTGGTGATTGGCTGAAATATAGGTGGCCAGCATTTCTTCCATTATGGCGCAATTGTGTTTTTAACGATGGCCTCTTTAACCGCCTTGAGGTCACGGCTCTCCTTTGCCAAAACAGTAATGCCACTGAGAATGGTCTCATTCCGTTTTTTCAGGGTTTCAGACCCGGCAGTGTCGCTCTTGAACTGGTAGATGTCGCCGGGTGTCAACCCCTGTTTTTTCATCCACCAGACCCAAAGAATCAACTCGTGGGTTGCCGGTTTTTTGCCACTGACTATTTTTGAAATCTTGTTGAACAGTGCTATAAAAGCCGTTGCTTCTTCAGGGGTTAACGGCATCTCCCGAAACAACTGTTCTTTTAAAAGGAGAATTTTCTGCAACTCTTTTTCATCCGGCATATCAATATGAAAAAAGACGCACCGACGTAGAAAGGCTTCAGGCAGGGTTTTTTCGGAGTTGCTGGTGAGAATGACAACCGGTTTCAGTTTTGGATTACCCTTTTTCTCATAAATCGAACACTCCTCATCATCGCAGGTGTTCAGCTCAGGAACGTCAAAGGTCATTTTCTCAATGGTCGTAAGGATATCGTTTGGCAAATCACGGGGTGCCTTGTCGATTTCATCAATCAGAACAACCCGTCTTCTGGGCGGTGTATGCTCAGGATTATCACCAACAGAATCACAGATTGCTCGCCCCAAAGCAACATATTTGATGAACATCGTCTCGATTTGAGGAGCCGTTAACACCTCATTACCCGCCTTTTGCATGTTCACCCGGTTAAAATGGGCAAGGCTGTCGTAGCGGTAGAGCAGGTCGGTTGCCGTCGAATCAGTGCGTGTTACAAAGACCTCCGGTTTCCCCCAGCCAAAGTGACGTGCAACATGATGGGCAAGTTCCGACTTCCCGGTTCCTGGCGCACCTGTCAGCAACAGTGGCTTCTGCAACATCAACGCAACATTGACCGCCTTGACAAGCGCTTCGGATGGATGATACTCCTCGCCTGGCTCAACGTCCAGCAACTGCATTGCTGAACTGAGGTCAAACGTCGCATCCGCTTCTCTTTTTTCGTAAAAATTATAGTTCTCCATGGTGTCCCTCTCTTACTGTTCCTTTAAACAACATTCCAACTCTTGAACGGCTTTCTGAAAAGTCATTGGCGCGGCGTTGCATATATCAGGATTACTATTTTTCAGTGGCGACTTCGTGTCTGAAAAAAAATCCTGAAAAGCCTCTCCATCAACCTCTTCATGATCGTGATAACGACACAAACAATAGTTCTCCAACGCCTCTATATCTTCAGCCAATGTCCCTCGCTTGACATGAAAAAAAAGAAAAAGAGGTTCCCTTGGCTCAAGCGCAACCCATAACTCATAATATTTTCTGAAATTGAGATATGAAAACTCATCTATTGACTGCACAACAAAATGCACCTGGGTATCGAGTATTCTGCTTTGTACATACTCATGATTTTGCATCAATGCAACGTTGATATCAAAATACCTGGCCATGTAACGAACAAACTCATCTTCAGCATAAGCAATATCCAGATGATCAGACGGAGCCCCCTTTACAGAACAAACCGTGTCAAATTCACGACCGCAGAAGGTTTGAAGGATAGTATGAAGGTGATACGAGTAAGCCTCAGGATTGCGCTCAATAATAAAAACATTTACCGGTGTTTTTTTATACCATAGTCTTTTGAAATCCTGTTTCATCTTTTGTTTGTCGAGATGATGCCAGGGTGTCATATCATCACCCCTGTGATTTACAGGTTGTTCCTCGTTATGTTTTGTGTTTGCCGGGTCGTAATCCGATAAAAACACCCTGATTCTGCCAACAAGATCAGATAAATCCGGGCTTTTATTAATAAATTCACGTCGGAGCTGCTCAAATAAAACATCATTAGTGCCGTTGAATGGTAACTTTTTAGCCAGTATCAACGCCTCTGCAATTGTAGCCGGATCGGCAAGTAAATCCATTATTTTTTTAAATCCTGCATTACCTATCGCCCTTATTGCTTCAACGCAGTGCAAAAATTCTGGATGAGTGCCGTCCTTGTTCCAGTTGGACAGATCTGCAGTCTGAATACCGTCAAATCCAGGTGGCGGTTCAACAACGTCAAGGCGCAGAGGCACCAGAATATTCCGTTGTCGACCTGATTCAGCCTCATCTCGCACCCAAGGGTGTGCAGCAAGATTCACGGAAGCCGCAGTCCAGACAACAAGCACACAACGTGCCTCTTCGAGCGCTTTGTTAATTGCACTTGACCAGTTACTCCCTGGTAAAATATTCCGGTCAATGAACACTCTCCAGCCCAATTTTAGAAGCTCTTTGACTATGGGCTCAACCCGAGGCAGATCTTCACGGGCATAGCTGACAAAAATATCGTACATGAAACGTTCTTTGGTTTATTTCTATGGGAGATTATCGAGGCGAGGCGCAACAATCGCCGGTTCCGTATACTTTGCCAGAAAGCACTTCATTTCACCAATCCAGTTGAGTTTTTCATAATCGGTCATTCCCGCAACAAATTTTTGTCGTTTCTGCTGAAATAAAAAACGGTCGCTACCAACAAAGGGTAGTTTGCCAGCCTGTTCAAGCGCATCGAAAAGAGTATCGGGGTTATCGAGCAAGGAGAGAATATTCTCGCCGGTTGCAAGAGCTTGCCTCTTCTGGTTGACGGCTCCCCCGGATGGTGAGTGGCTCTCATCGCTCTGCTTCTGGTTCGACTCACGCTTCTCGTAGGCTTCAGGATGTGCGGCCATGCGCATCATCTCCATCTTGATCTCTGCCAGTTGACGGAACATTCTGTCGCGCTCGCTTTTGCAACTGATATTGGCAATGGTCTGGCAAAGATCGTACTGCTGCAAATCCATCAGCATAAGCTTCTCGGATACTTTCACAAATTCGGGTGAGAGCTTGAACTGCCCAAGCTTGAAATCGAAATCGGCCAGTTCTGCGGAAGAGAGCCCGGCAGAGAGTCCGCTGAAATCGAGCGTTTTTGTGGCGTAGGTAAAAAATTGACGACACGCTGGTTTTGGTGAAAACAGACCCATAATGGTTTCCCTATCTTGAGATAATGAAGCGTAATTCCATTTCTACAACAAAAGTGTCATCGTTTATTTCCGCGAAAAGTCTTTTCCAGAATCCTGTCTTACTTGTAGCATGCGCTGGAAACGAAAGCAAACAAAAATCTCTGCCTGACCTGATAATTTCTTGCCATTGTATAAGCTTTAATTGAGTTTTTTTCAGATTTCTTGGCGTTTTCATGTAATTGCTGAAAATCTTCCTTTGTCACAAGACTTTCTTTGTTTTTTATCTTATCAATCAATACTTGCCACATTTTCTGTGTAGCTTCGGCTTCGACCTTCGCCAATTCTTTTTCCTTTCCCATTACTAAACCCGGTTATTTAGTTAGTTAATTTGCCAAAATTTTATCAAGCCGTGCAATAGGTACAGATATATTGCGAACAATTCCTCCTTCTTTTGCCACGGGCTTAACACCCCCTCGACGGCCCAAGCCAAAACCAACGCGGTACAGATCAGGCATATTGACCCGACCATCTTTCATCGATTCAAAAATACCGAGGGCCTCAAGGTCTTGACGAATACCATACCACTCCGCATCGATGTGCTCTGGTGGTAATCCTGTAAATGATATTGTTTTCGGATCGCTTCCGAAGGCATCACACCAGCGTTCCTCAATAACATCAAATGTACAGGGTACTGTCCACCCCTCTAATGGCTTCATCAACCTCTTTACCCATGGATAATCCTCAGCCATTTCCGATACCCTGATACCTGAGGCGTTTTGCACTCCGCATTTAATGCTCTCATAATGTAATGGCAAGAGATGATATGGATAACGCGCCTCGGCATCTTCAGCGGCGGCGCGGATAGCAGCAAGAAAAGAGCGCGGTGAAGTACGACCTCGTCTATCAGCGAGATGCCCGACTGACCATAAATATGGCACGCCGCGCCGACGATCTCGACCCATCCATTCGCCAGCAATTTTTGCAAAAAGTGAGCGTTGAACCTGGTCATCCCTTTTCACACGATCGCTGATCGACCACACATCTGCCGTAAAATCAGGTGGAGATCCAGCTCCATCCTCGTAAATATTTCGCAATATCTGACCATGAATATCCGTTCCATTACAGAATAATTGCCAGAGCAATCCATGCAGATCGTGCATTGCCCAAGTCAAATCAACCCTTGTTGAAAGCAATTTAGAGGCATCAGGAAAATCGGCAATCTGGCGTCGAGCAAACTGATCCTCACGTAAAAATATTTTGCCATGTAAAAAAGGGTATCGCTTAAGAGATAACACCACACGTAACAAATCCCTTGCAATCGTATCCATCGTTTGCCACTCGGCACGTGAACGATCAAGGGCATCAAAAACAATCAACCCATGCCTTTTCTGTGCACTAAAAAAATCGTTGGCACGTTCGAGTAACCTGCCAAAACATTCAGGATCATTTATAACCCACGCGACCGATTCATCCCAAGAGTTGCATGGTATATTTTCAGAAACAATATTTGCCGCCCAGCGACCAAGGACGGCACGCCAAACATGATAGGCTGAAAATTTTTTTGACAGAAGAGCATCAAAAACATCTGGATCAGGATAAGCATTAAAGTCGGAGCGCTCACCAAATCCAGTCCACACTTCCACCCGGGAAAGATCAGGTACCAATTCTCCCAGCATTTTCCTTATTTCCGTGGAATTAAGCGCCGCATTCCAGAATGTTTTACCCACACCCCGAGCCCCGATTACCAGGCTGCATTCCAGACGCAGAGCCTTGAGGTGAGAAGGGGGAATATAGAGCGATCGTTTATCGGGTACTCTATCATTTGGCAGAGTTTCAATAATCGCTTGTCGGATCATTTGATTGTTGGACAGAGTCATTGTGAACCTCCATCAATTTCAATTGAAAGTTCCACGCCAGCAATCAAAGGGCCAAACAGCACTCTCACCATTTCAGGATCAATATCTTTCAAAGTACCATGTAAACTTTTCAAAACAGCAAAGCTTCTATGCCATTTCACCACCCACGGATAGTGCGGTGCGCTCTGGTCAAACTGGTCGTAGCTCCACACGCTATCTTCACCTGAAATTTCCCCCGCAGGCACTTCATCGTAGAGTTCTTCCGAAAAAATATCCCAGGCCCGTTCCAGCAAACCATCAACATACTCCTCCGTTCCAACTTCAGGAATCATTGCACCAACAATCTGGAGCCGCTCACGAATGTCACGCACAACGCCCGTTTTGTTCCAGTGTTGAAACAACACACGATAACCTGACCAAGTCTGGTCTCCATCAATTGCAAAAAGAAGGATTGTGGATGCCGAGAGTTCGGTGATACACGCTGATGCAACTTCGTCAATGCCTGCACGTGAGTCGATCAAGGTCACATCAGGTTGCCACCGAACTTCAAGTTCCTCGAGTAAACGACGCAAACGGTCTGACCATAAGTGGCGCTTGCCATTTGAATCAATTTTGGGCATCCAGACACGGCCAAGTTTGGCGATATACTCACCAGGATTTGCCCCATGCGCAGGAACCACCAATATTTCGCCGTTATGCGATAAGGCACTTGTGGCAACCATGTTTTCAAACACCACATCACCATTGTTGACCAAATCTTCGACAAGCCAATCAGTAATACCATAAGAGGGGCGGCGATCTTCGGGAAGTAACGCAGAAGAGAGCCCAGGCGACTCTAAATCAAGATCAAGCACCAGTACTTTTTTGCCTTGCTCAGCCAATGCCCATGCCGTTGCGGCAAGTGCAGTTGATCGCCCGACACCACCCTTGATTGAGAAAAAAACCGTGCGTGGTACAGATGCTGTCAAATCGGAAATGCGAGACCAATTTCCCTCTACCGCCAGACGATCAATAACAAAAACATCGCTGATACCTTCAAGCTGGAAGCAGCTCTCTCTCTTCAAGAAATCATCAATATCGGGTTCAAACAACACGGCCTGCTTTGCGGGATAAGCGTGGGAACCAAGTTCTTCGTTAATTTTTGAGGCCATTTCATCAAGAACAATGTGCTGATGCTCATTCTCTTCCCATTGCTTGTCCACGATAAGACGTACCCTGCCATTCAGGTCACGATTGACGAGAACGGGTTTCATTTTGGTAACATCCTCCTGAAAAGGGTTAAATATTTTCGTCAGATCAGGAAGAATTTCATCAAATGTGCTCATAGGAGACCTGCAAGTTTGGCTTTTCTTATCAAATTCAGAACAACTTCAGCTCCTTTACAATGGTTTGCAAGTCGAGAAATATCGAAATCAACACGATGAGCATATCGTTGATTCACATCCCAGTCCATAAAAGGGTCCGGTAGCGAAAGAGCATAATTTATACCCTGTAGATGACCTGAACGATAGGCCTCAAAACGAATTCATATTTCATTAGCATGAATTCTGTCTTGACGACCCTCTGGTTTATCTGTATCCATAGGCATGCCAAACTGTATCATCAGGCACTTGAGCCCACATTCCGCTGATATACCGAACAAATGATCGGCATTGGCAAGTCGATTGCTATCCTTCAAGAGTTCAGCGTCCTTTCAATGGCGTTCATGAGCATCAAGAAAATCAAGGTTCATTCGCAAAAAAATCCACGGTTTTTTTAAAAGTTTCCTCAATAAATATCCATAATTAAAACGCCAAAACCTTAACATTCAAAAGAATAGTGACGTACTTGTCAAATTGCTCTTCCATCACATTCCAGTTAAATCCTTTATACCCCGCCTGCATGGCCATGATGGTTGCAATGATTCGTGCTGTCCGGCCATTCCCCTCCCGATAAATACGGCAATGACCCAAGTCATAACGATTATTTTGCACTGGCGTTAGCGAAACAGGAAGGATGAGTTTGTCAATATTTTGTCTCCATCCCGCGATTGATCAGATTGCGCATCTGAATACGTCGTCCTATGGATTGAATTTTTGGTGAAATGTCTTTGCGATGCCCAACCGTTATTACCTGAACAACCAGACAGTCCTCCTCTATGGAGTAGATAATCCTGTAGTCACCCTTACGGATTCAATAGGTTTGCAATGAGCCTCGAATCTTTTTACTGCCAAGGGGCAATGGATCAACTGCCAGAGCATTAACAGCTTCCACAATGTCGGGAATAACCTGCTTCGCAATTTTTTGCAACTCTTTAACAGCGGATTTTTTCCACTGAATACTATAGCAAGCCATTTTTTTTCAGCTCTTCAACAACCTGTTCATGAGAGATTGTCGGTTCGTCCTTGCGTTCAGCAACAGATGCCAAATCTTCAAGATCCTCAAGTAACTCATAAAAATCGTTTATCGGGAGAATCACCGATTTTTTGACCCCGTTTCTATCGGTCACATATTGCGCATGCATGTCATCAACGTGTAACATGGGTAAACATTTGAAATGGTTTGAAATACACTATAGTGCCAATGGCTTCATCGAATCCTGCTGCAACACTTGCAATGTATCACAATTCAGAATCAGTTGATCACCAAACGATTACTACAGAATGAATCATAACTCATGGCCTTGCCTCCATCAAAATCCTCTGACCAAGAGCTTCATAACGGATCCACACGTCACACGCCCCCTCTCCATCCAGCGATTGTTCAGATAGAGCTGAATCCATACCTGATGTTACATCCGTTTTTTCCAGTATTCAGGATTCCTTGAAAGATTCATGACGGCCACAATGTAAATGCGATCTTTTTCGACGCTGTACAAAATCCCGTAAGGATAACGTTTTACCAAAGCACGAGTTATTTCAGGATAAAGTTCAGCACAGAGTAAAGGCCATGCTTCAGGATAAGCCGTTATCCTGTTCAGCGTTGCAATAACCTCTGCGGCAAAATCAAGGCCTAACCCATTCTCTTTCGCTTCATAATAATCAACAGCCTCATCAAGCTCGGTTGCTGCTTCCGGGTGAAATTCGATGTTCATTGATAAAACCGTTTCCTCAGATTGTTGAGAACTACATCTCCAGGAATAGCGCGAACCTTTCCAGAACGCAGCTCTTCAAGCCGGCGTTGTGCCTCTTCTGCCCAAGTTTTCTCAATATCAGGTTCACCATGATTGAGGCTTTTCAGCAGGTAATCTACTATCAGTGCCCGATCTTCAACAGGCAGTGAAATTACTTCAGTTATCAGTTCTTGAGTGTTCATCGCTTCGTATCTGTTGCTTGGTTAAGTGTATGCAATTCGGAATCACTACACTGCTGAATATAAACAATCCGAATCAGGAACCAGTTTATCACCGGATAATTACAACGAAATGGCACATTGAGTCACCCTCAAAAAGCAACACTCCTCAGCGTTGCAGCCATTCACGATCGGCACTGCCTTTTGGCAAGGTCTTGCGACTATGCAACCATTGCCCAAAAGCACTCCAAAGCACCGCCATCGCCCGCAACACAGAGGATTTCCCGCAGCCGTTCGGGCCACTGAAAAGAATATTGGTCGCTATCGTTCCGCTCCAATCGTCTTTAAAGTGGAAGAGCTGAGACCCAAGCGGCCCGGCTTCACAAGTGTGGAGAGCAAGTATTTTCATGTTGTCGTTTTATCGGAAGTTCCAGCCGACTTTTTCATTAACTCCTTATAAGCAGTACTTTTAAGGCGAAAATGCACGAAAAATGTAGTCACTAAAATATTTGCATATCAAAAGTTTTTTTCTTATTATGAAATAATTAAGAAAACCTTGATATAGTCACAATGTATATCGACACCAGCAAGACCACCATAAACGGCAAGACCTACCATCGATACCTGTTTCGTGAATCCTATCGTGAAGATGGCAAGGTGAAGAATCGTACTCTTGGCAAGATCTCAAAATGTTCTGCTGCGGAAATAGCTGCCATTAAACTTGCCCTGAAATACAAAGACAACTTATCCGCCCTGTTGCATGTCGAGGATGTTGAACTCCATGAGGGTCTTCGTGTTGGGGTGGTGTATGCGGTAAAAACGCTTGCTGAGAGGCTCGGCATCAGTAAGGCACTTGGCAGTAGCCGCCAGGGAATGCTTGCGTTGTGGCAGATCATGGTGCGATTGATTGGGCAGGGTTCACGGTTGGGCGCTGTCAGGATGGCAGCAAGTTATGGCGCTTGTGATGTGCTTGAATTAGAAAGTTTTACTGAGGATGACCTGTACGCCAATCTTGGCTGGTTGACACAGAATCAGGAGCGTATTGAAAAGCAGTTATTCAAGCACAATTCGGCGAGTACCGGGCCGGAATTACTGCTGTATGATGTTACTTCATCATATCTTGAAGGGATGGAAAATGTTCTTGCCGCCTTTGGTTACAACAGGGATGGTAAAAAGGGAAAGAAGCAGATCGTCATTGGCTTGATGTGTACAGCAGATGGCGATCCGGTTGCCGTCCGGGTATTTGCAGGCAATACCGGCGACAAGTCAACGGTTGCAGAGCAGATTCGCACCGTTGCCAACACGTTTGGAATTGAAGAGATAACGATGGTTGGCGACAAGGGAATGATAAAAACGCCGCAGGCCAAAGAGTTGACTGAGGCAGGATTTCATTACATCACCTCACTCTCGAAACCAGAAATCAGAACACTGCTGAAGGCAGAGGTACTGCAAATGGATTTTTTTGATACCGATCTATATGAGGTTGAAAATACAACAGATGGCGTTCGATATGTACTGAGAAGGAATCCTGTTCGACAGGAAGAGATGGCAAAAAATCGCCAAGAACGGGTTAAAAAAATCCAGAGTTCAGTTGAAGAGAAAAACAGTTACCTGGTTGGTTCTGTCAAACAGAGCAAAGATGTTGTACAGCGGTCTCTTCAGAAAAAGATCAGCCAGTACAAATTGAACGATGTTTTGGAGCTGACCAATGAGGATCGGGTGTTCAAGGTAACGGTCAATGAAGAAATGCTGAAGGGAACAGCCCTTCTTGACGGATGTTATGTGATCAAAACTGATGTAAAAAAAGAGCTTCTTTCGACCAAGGAAGTTCACGACCGGTACAAAGATCTGGCAAAAGGAGAGCATGCTTTTCGGACGTTCAAACAAAGCCATCTTGAAATCAGACCAGTTCATGTCCGAACGGAAGCCAGCACTCGTGGTCATGTCTTTGCAGTCATGCTTGCCTATAAAATCGAGAGACTGTTATCAGAACTCTGGAAAAAATGTGAATGCACTGTGCCGGAAGGAATCGATGAACTTGGTGCCATACGCAGCACGATCATCACTCTCAAGGAGGCAAGCTGCCAGAAGATTCCTCAGTCAAAGGGATTGGCCGGGGAGTTACTTGCTGCTGCAGGAATTACACTTCCATCAATTATTGAAGCCAGAAATGTCGATGTAGTCACAAGAAAAAAACTCGCAATTAAGCGTAAATAATTTTATAATAACGCTTTATAGGGATTTTTTGCTCTGCCACCGCTGGAACTTCCGATGGAGAGTCGAAGAAGTTCAAGCACAATCTCATTGGCAATATCAACCGGGTCGCGCCGCTGTTTTTCAGCTTCATCAAGCTGCTGCTGCAACAGCTTCAGGCGAGCTTCAACGGAACGCAAATTTTCCTGGGCTTGCAACGTTTCAGGCTCTGCATCATCAAAAGTCGCCTGATCGGCATCCGTTGTAGCATACTCATTCGGTTCTGCGTTTATACCGCTCATGGAATCAATTTACGTTCCTGCAAAATACTCCGGACAACCGGATGAACATCAGACCACACGACATCGTTGTAACCAAGAATACAGCGGCTATAGCGCAAGTCAAGTGTAACACCAGTATTATCAACCGTTTTGGTTTCGCTCAAGGCCAGCTCTCTCAGCACCTCATAATACTCCGCAACAGAGGTGACAACCTCATTATTCACCCGCTTTTCAGCAATGGTGTTTTGGTAACTGCTCCGAAGTTTGAAAAAACTTTTGGTATAATCAGCCTCGGTGATGCTGGTTCGTCCATGATTAAGCGCATTGTCGGCGGCATCACGAATCATGGTGAACAGGTCACGCAGGCAACCGCCACTGATATCAATAAACTGGTAAACAAGTTCAGGTGGTTCAAAACACTCTGTTCCAATTCTGCGCGTTATGATGCGGTGCAAGGCCTCCCGCCCCTTGGGATTGGGATTACCCTGCTTGTCATGCACTTTGACCATCGGCAACTGAAAAACCTGATCAAAATCACCCGTAATAACCGTCGATTTGGAATGGTAGCACAAAGAGACCGGAAAGGTAAAGATAACATGGGTTTGCAGACTGCCGAGAAGGTAGCTGTGATTAAAAAAAAGCTCCTCCGATTTCTCTATGCTCAGCTTGTCGAGATCTTCAAGAATAATAATGAGGCCTTTCTTGCCAATCTCCGGCAATTTGCTCTTGACCTCACGGACAAGATCGTTGCAATGGCCAAGAAGATCCGATAACCGGGGTTCGATGCTCTCGATGATGGTTTTTTTTGTTGAAGCACTCGCATTTGCTGCCGTGCGCATTTTACCAAAAAAACGGGCAAAGAGCGGCACACTCACCTCCGCCTCAAGACCAGCTTCAAGCGAAGCCTCTCCTGTCAACGCCCTGATTTTCTCTATTTCAACCGTGCGGCTCCATTCAGAGACACTTTTGAACAACTGCGGATTAATGCTGATGTTGTACTCAGCAACAACATCAAAAAGCTTTTCAATGGTAATCACAAAAAGTTCTACATAGTTGAGATTCACCAGGTCAAGCTCTTCGCGTATCGAAAAATTCAGCACCATGAAGTCGTTGCTGATCTCCTGTTGCAGTTTATTGAGTTCGGTGCTTTTTCCGCAACCCCGATAACCGGAAAAGAGAATTTGCAGCTTTCCGCCCGGATTGTCGAGCAACCGTCTTTTAAGCGACATAACAGGGTTATCGCCACGTCCCTCAAACGCATCAACATAGTAAGAGTCAAGCTCATCACCTTCTAACGCACCGGTAGAGAGTCGCTTATATATTGCAGAAAGATTTCCCATTGCACCTCTTGTTCTGTTCAATTGTCGAGGTTAAAATACAAAATATTCCCCCAATCAAAGCGCAAGTGACACACCCTTTCGCCTTGTTCGCCATGCCGCCAATGCCGTTGCCGCCATCTTGACTATGCACCCACCAAAGCGTCTCTTCTGTTCTTGATGCCTGACCTCTCTCCCACATCAACGATCATCAGTTTTCGTTTCAGACAGCCTCACCATCGGGCAGAGTAACATCGGCATTGCCCGAGGACTGGTGGTCGCGCTCTGGTTGTAACTTGATCATCTCAATAATTTTGTGAGCGGCCTGAACTTGATCCAAACCCGAAATGTCAACCTGCAGGTCTGCCCGTTTGTACGTTTTGCCAAAGTAAGTTATATCTTTCTTTAACTCCCGCAGATACAATTTTTTCTCTTTGGGTGACAACACTTTCTCAATCGGAATGGAATCGATATCGTAAAACTTGAGCCTCTCGACAATATTTTCCGGATTATCAATTATAGCCACCTTGATGCCACTGTTCTTCTTCAGTACCTTCAGGTATCCTCCCATCAGACCACTTGGCGACAATGCTATAACACTCTCCCTGCTCTCAGGACGATTCAGTAAATGAGTCAGAGCTTTTGCTGCCTCAATCCGATACCCGTGCATGTTAAAAAATCTGCCCTGCAGGCGCTCAATACTGGTTTGAAAAAAGGCTTCAACTTCCACATCGAGATCAAAAAACTTTATCCCGAGCAAGTCGGCAATTATTGGGCCTATCGTTGATTTTCCTACGCAACCGATCCCTGTTAAAAATATTTGCACTGATACCTCCCGCACTTTTGTTAATACTGGCTATTTTTGAATAATTTTTCGGCCAAAATATAAAAAATAGCCCTATCTGCGAATTGCAAAACAAGCGGTTTTCAATGGAGCCCGTTTACCATACCGTAAAGGAAAAACACTCCTGTTCCATCGCGTCATCTCTTCCGCACACTACCATTATTTGACGAGTGGTGAGCTGAAAAGAGGATTTTGCCGGTTGCGTTCGTGCTTTTTTGTCTATATTTGCGGAAACCGACCAGCAACTATGGAAAAGTTATTTCAGATATTCAGTTCCAGAGTTCAAGCTGTGGATACCTCTTTTCGACGCTATCTGTGGTATGATATCGACTGGAAGAACAGGCTGATAGCCATTACAGGGGCAAGAGGCACCGGTAAAACCACCCTGCTGCTCCAGTACATCAAGGAAACATTTGGCAATAATCTTGGTGAGGTTTTTTACGCAAGTCTGGATAATCTCTTTTTTACCACAACAACCCTCTCCGATTTTGCTGATAATTTTGTCAAGCGGGGAGGAAAGTTTCTCTTTCTTGACGAAGTGCACAAGTACCATGACTGGTCGCTTGAAATCAAAAATATTTACGATAATTATCCTCAGCTCTCCATTGTTTTTACCGGATCTTCTGCGCTCGATATTTTCAGGGGAAATGCCGATTTGAGCCGCAGGCTGCTGCACTACACCCTCAGTGGCCTCTCATTCAGAGAGTTCATTGAGTTGAAATATCATCATCGGTTTCCAGTTTTTTCTCTCAACGATGTTACTGAAAAAGCCTTCGATATCAGCTCGGCGATCAATACGGTCATCAAGCCGGTTAAACTTTTTGAGGAGTATCAGAAAATTGGCTATTACCCCTTTTTTGCTGAAGATGAAAAAAACTATTCGCAACGTCTTTTGCAAACCATCAACCAGACCCTCGAAAGTGATCTTCCTGCCGTTGCAAAAATTGGTTATTCTTCGGTGTATGCTCTTCGTAAATTATTTGCCGTCATTGCTGAAACCGTGCCTTTCAAGCCAAATATCCTGAAGCTGAGCCAGCAGATTGGCATTGATCGCGAGACTCTTCTCAAATACCTTCATCTGCTTGCAAAGGCTGATTTGCTGCTGCTTTTGAACGCTGATACGCGAGGGATAAGCCAGCTTAACAAGCCTGACAAAGTCTATCTCAATAACCCGAACATGATGTATGCGCTTGTTGAAAGTGCGGTGAATACAGGCACCATGCGAGAGACCTTTTTTTACAACCAGACAAGGATTCGGCACACCATCAATTATACCGACAAAGGGGATTTTCTTGTTGACAGAAAGTTTGTTTTTGAGGTGGGAGGAAAAAACAAGACACAACAACAGATTGCAGGGATTCCGAATGCCTTTATTGCCGCCGACAACATTGAATATCCCTGGAATAACACGATCCCGATCTGGATGTTCGGGTTTTTATATTAACATTTTACCTGAGTTCATGAGGGAGAAGCAGTAATATGGAAAATGGAGTTGGCATAATCGGCAGAAATGTCTCCCTTCTCAGTGTAAAAAAATAATAAAATGCGGGGCTGGGAAGACCGCAGCCTTTCGCACGAACTGGCCAGCATTATCTACACTCGTTCACCCGCAACTGCATTCTTTCCGCATTGATATTTTCACGCCAAAAGATGGCATGGTTGCGCTATAGCTGGCAGTCCGGGGCTATCATCCCGTTAGTCAGCAAAGAAACGGCCAATGAACTTTTGAAAGTGTTGGCCTATCCAAAATTCGAGCTCACAAAAACGGAGCGATTGTTCTTACTGGCTGATTTTCTGCCTGACGCTGAAACGGTCACTTCGCTTGATGTGCCACTTGACTTACCTGTAATTCGAGACAAAGCAGATCAAATATTTTTAACGTTAGCCGTAGGTGGCAAGGCGGATGCTTTGGTGACTGGTGATAACAACCTGCTTGTTCTTAAGGATGTCTTTAAAAATCCGCCAATTATGTCGCTCAGTGAATTTGAGCAATGGCAAAAAAGCTGAAAGGACGATTTTGCTGGTTGCGTTCGTGCTTTTTTATTGCTATTTACGGAAACCGACCAGCAATTGCTTCTGGTGTCAGTATTACAGTATACTTGCCCATATATTTTTTGGGTCTTTAATCTCAGTAAACCTGCCAGCAGCAATTTCTTCCTCACCCTTCTTCAATACCTCCAACAACCTTGTATTATCGAAGGATTCATCCTTCACCGTAACTTTTTGCCCGGGCACAATCTCAACAGTCTCACCCTTGTTAAACCGAACCACAACTTTTTCCCTGGTTGCCAAATTCAGGTATTTCTTGAGATTCTTGCGTAACTCTGTTGTGCTGATCGCTATCATGATCGTCTCTCCTGCATTGTTTTTTACAGTATATTGCAGGAAGTATAGACATTTTTTCGTCAAAACCCTCAAAGAGCTGCGGTCGGAAATGGTTGCCGACAAGAGCTGATAAGCAACTCACGCAATATCAAAGGATTGTACAAGGAGGTGTTCGGCTGTCATGGGGGCACTCAGGTTTTATGGAGATGAAGCGAAGGATGTAAAATGGTTGGCTAATGACCGTATTCTCATAGAAAAGAAGAAATTTTGAGTTAAGGGACTTCGCCACCCGAGAAGGTAACGAGTTTAAGGCTGAGCAGTGTGACACAAAAAATCTATGCCGCGACAGTCGATAACGCATAGACCTTTTTCGCGTATGTGCTGGCTGCCGCAACATCTCCGGGCAGGTAAAGGGGTGGTGCTGAAGGGTAGCAAGAAAATTTTTCAACCTCTGTTCATTCACTGTACTTCGTTCAATAACCATGATTGGTTTGAATTTTTGAATCGAACCCCAACCATTTGTCCTTATAAGCTTTCCCGCAGCAACTGATTGAGCTGCTCCACACTGACCTCCGTTTGACTAAGGATTGCCCTGAGTGTACCAAGATCCAGCTCTTTGTGATCGGAAATGACCGGTTTGACACCAAGGATCCACACGACGAAGAATGATATGACTGCCATGCTGACGAATGGGCGCAAAACCAACCTTAGCCAGAGCTTTGACCAACTCCCGGCCAGAAAGCCTTGGTAGTTGGCTCATACCGCAACAAGCATCGTCTGAAAAGATTCATCAGGAACAGGCAACCCATCTCCCTCCAAAGCCAAAATATATCCCTGAATTGCTTCCCGAATATTAACAATGGCCTCTTCTCTCGAACTTCCCTGGGAGATACAACCGGGAAGGCTTGGACATTCTGCAATCCAATACCCATCTTCACCCGGATAAATTACAGCTTCTCTCATACTCCCCCCCTTTAATTGATCTTTCCTGAAAAAAATTGTGCTGGCAATATAACTATTTTTCTACTGTATTTTTTTACGTTAATGCGTAAATTCGATCTTTCTACAGGAAGAAACAGTCTGCTTTTTTCTCAATCATGCAGATCAGTCTTAACTATTTTAACCTTAATGAATTAAGATGAAAAGGGATAGACCGAACAAGATGCAAATTTCGAATGGCGGATTTTTCGGGAACAATTACGAGCTGACATTTGATGAGGAAACCCTCATATACTCTGCGCGTATCGACGACGAAATGAGCGAGGAGCTCTCTGCCACAAGGGAAGATTGGGATGCCTTCCGCAGCGAAATCGATGCTATCGGAATCTGGAACTGGCATGCGGACTACGACAATCCAGACATTCTCGATGGCAATCAGTGGGAAGTCAGGATCAGATGGGGAAGCCGCTCTTGCAAGATTTATGGGAGTAACAATTACCCGAATGAAGACGGGACACCGTCACAGACTTATGAACAAACCGACACGTTTTCACGATTTCTGCAAGCAGTGATGCGCCTCGCTGGCGGAAGAACATTTAAATGATGAAGAGCACAAACGATCGGGACTCAATTATGCTGAGGTGTCAGGCAAAAAGATGGAGATATTCATACATTAACAGGAGTAAGAGAAGAATGCTTATATTTCAGAGAATATTCTGCCTTTTCGCCAGCAGTTGAAAATGTTGAAACGATTGCCGTAAATATATCCTGTATTAAGCGATCAGTAATGAAAAAGTGCGTTATTTAATTGTTCTAACGCATTATTTTAAAAATAAATAAGCTTCGATTTCCCATTTCAAAATAGCCACACCCAATGGGTTAAGAGCACCATAGCACATCACACAATCTATAACGATTTTAAAAATAAGCATTTAAGTCCTGTAAATCCTAAGCCGACTGCGGATGAATCGCTCAATTCAGGTATATAAAGACTTGAACATAGCTAATTTGGAGTAAAAATTATGATGAATACTCAAGAGCTTAAAACAACAGTATCAAAACTCTCCCCGGATCAACTTTTTAAGTTTGCTGAATGGTTCGAAGAGTTTATAGCTGAGCAGTGGGATAAAAAAATTGAAACTGATATTGTATCTGGTCGCCTGGATACGCTTGGGGAATATGCCGACAGTGAATTTGTTGCTGGTCGCGCAAAACCGCTGTGAATCATTTTACCATATCGGAGTTTTGGTTAGAGCCGAGAAATAAATTCTATCAAGAGTAACCAAATAAGGGAGAACAGCTATGCAACATACCGTAACGCTTAATATTCCCGAAGTTTTCGAACCCAGGATACAAAGGATAAAAGATTTTGATCTCTTCGTGAACTCCATTACGATTGATGCCTTACAACAATCTGATCCTCGCGTCCAACCTCAACACTTGGCTGAAGACGCGCAAATAATGCTTCACGACTATCAAACAAACACAGAATTGACTTGTTTTACGGCACTTGATGGAGAGCCAATTGTATGAAGAATAGAGAAATCTGGTTGATCAACCTTGAACCAACAATTGGAGCAGAAATCAAAAAAAAACGTCCTGCCATTATTGTTAGCAACAATGAAATAGGTATTTTACCTCTGAAAATCATTGTTCCGATTACCGATTGGAAAGAGCAATATAGCCATGCGCAATGGATGATTAAGCTATCTCCAGATAAGCAGAATGCACTTCAAAACGTCTCTGCTGCCGATACGTTTCAAGTTTGTTCTATCTCCAGGGAGCGCTTTATAACACAACTTGGCGTAGTTGATGAAATAACCATGCAACTGATCAAGCAAGGCTTGGGGTGTGTGCTTGATATCAAATAAAGAGGAAAGATTATGGAACTCTCTGCTCTTCTAACACCCGCCGCTGAAGGTGGTTACGTTGCGTTCAATCCTGAAACAGGGACGACAACTCAAGGAGAAACCATTGAAGAATCCCTCGCGAATCTGCGGGAAGCAACTGAATTGTATCTGGAGGATTTTCCTTTGATTCAGTCGGGGCGTTCTTTGCTGACAACATTTCACGCGGCTACCGTCGATAACGCATAGACCTTTTTCGCGTATGTGCTGGCTGCCGCAACATCTCCGGACTGGAGTGCCTCTCGTACCCTGTCAAGTTTTAACGCATCATCAAGAGTGATATAAGGTGCCCAGCCATCTTCAGCATCAATAATTTCGATTTCTACTTCGGCAGCATAGTTACCTGCATGAACAAACTTTGTATTTTTTCTGGTATTCATCTTTTCCTCCTGGTGAAATTATCGTCTCAGTTATCGGGATTTGGCGGCTAGGCAGTTATAAGCACGGCGGGTGATACTTTTCCTCGAGCAATTCCCCAAACCATATGAATTATGGTCGATACTCTAATGTTTACCATACTTTGAAATAAGATCTATATATCCTTTTTTTCTAATTTCCTCAACCGACAACTTACCTAAATAGTCATGGTTATAACGATTCAAATGAGTGACAGCCTTCCGATCTTTTGGTGCGATTGTGATATATCGAAGTAAACTGATACGAGCAATTGGTAAACCGTGACTAAGAAATTTTTCTTTGTTTTGTAAATCAATAATTTCTATTTCATCAATCGTTGTTGGACTGAGATTTTGCATATAATTCTCGACAATATCTAAAGCAGAAGAAATGACATTCATAGGATGTGGTAATAAAGATTCATCAGCCAAAATAGGGGCTTTTTTTATCATAAATTCAGCATAGTCATTTACAATAACTCTTGCTTGTGATAATGTGATATCGATTAGTGGTGTATTTGCAGGCGGTTGGGTATTTATAGGTTTTTGAGTATTTACGGAATTGATATGTCTTGAAATTACACCCCATATTAGTTTAAATAAAAAAACAACTCCTAAAAAAATAAAAGCAATAATTATCTTTCCTACTTCTTTTAAAAATATTTTTCCAATAACCTCCCAGCCCATAAGTAATAATGTGTTTAAATGAATTAGTATATGAAAATATAATTATATGTGATTTTCTAATAAAAATCACTGCTAATACTTTTTAAGAGATATTAAGCAATTTGTGCATATCTTTTTTGTAAGCATCGTACGAACGCCATCGAATAAGAGCAGTGACGTTATGAGAAAAACTCAACAGTTTTTGATTGCTAAGATCGAATGCTGGATCATATAATCGCGGTGGTTGTATCGTTCGCTTTTCGTTCAAAAAAAGTTCATCATCAAAAGAAGCGAGACGTTTAAAAACAGTTAAGTTTATTGGATCTTTAAGCTTATCGCCTTCCTCAAAATGCATATACTGGTTACGTGCCGCGTAAATAATAAGTCCAAGAGGAACGTTTCTAATACTCTTTCCAATAACAAAACGAGCTTGTTTTGAACTTTCTTTAATTAATTCTGACCATTCTGCTGGCACTTTTTCATTCTTCGAATAGAGTTCCAACGCTTTTGCAGCTACTTCCAGCACTGCTCCACAAAGCGTTGCCAACGCAAAATTTTCTGCAATAAACTTTTCTTGGGCTATACGGGAAGTTTCAAAATGGATTTCATTCTCTTTCGCCCAATCTTGGATTACTTGCTTATAATCGTTATCGATGTTAACAGTATCTAAAAAGTGAGGTGGCGGAGCACTTTTTAAGATTTTAGTATAAGAATCAATTCCTTCAAATAGCTTGTGAACAGCACTTTCTGTTTTTTCCAGATAGTCAGAAGCGGTTTGCATATCGATATCAGAATTATTGAAGTTGAATTGTATGATACCCTAATAATAGATATTAAGCAAATATCATCGACTCATCTCTTCGCGATACGCTTGTTCCAGTTGCCGGATCGAGCATCTGCACCTTATGAACCTCAATCTGCCGGGTGGTGTAGCCATCTTTGGAGCGCTTGTCGGTTGTTGCGCGTTTAATGTCAACAGTGGTTTTGCTGGTATCGGCCAAGCCATCCTTGAGGCCAAATTCGCTCTTCAGAATGTCGTCAACGGCGCGGACAATAAAGTTGACTACCGGTTCCGGAGTGTACCAGACCCCCCGGCTTTTGCGCAGTGCAGGGTCGTATTCAGCAAGAAAGGTCTCGTAAAAATGGATGATTGGGTCGTGCTGCTGGGTGGCTTTGCCGAAATCCTTGAGCAGGGCAGCGACGTCGGTGGCTTTGAAGAGGTCGGCCAGCGCATCAACAATCCAGACAATCCGGCTGTCGAGATCGTAGCCTGCAATGTACTGAAAGAGCTTGCGGAGAAAGGGATTTGTCTTTGGAATCAGCTCAGCCGCCTCTTTTCGGTTGAAATCTTCCAGCGTCGGGTCGTGCAAACGGGCAGCAAACATGCCGTAAGCAATCGTTTGCGCATAGATGTCAGCAAACTGTTTTGGGGTAATGTCATGAATGAGCACATCCTTGAATCCCTCCAACTGCTCTTTCAGGCTGTTGTTTGCTTCGTGAAGCATTGCGCTCGCTTCACCGGTGGTGGAGAGCGCTTTTTCAATCACATCAGCCAGTAACCGCGCTTTTGCCGCCATCATCTTGGCAAGCTTCGATGCTGAGGTGATGGTCTGCCCTTCGTATCGGCTGAATTCCTGAATCAGGTCGGTGAATGCCTTGAAGTTTTCGGGTTGGGCAACAATTTTGCCGTTCTGTATTTCGGCAAGCACAATGGTGGTCGTCAAGTGACCTTCCAGATAGAGCCGGAATTCGAGGTAATCGGTAATGATCAGGTTTGGCAAAGAGCTTTGGTAACGGGCAAATTGTTCGTTGTAGAGCTTGTTGTCGAGCGACTTGCCGATGTCTTTTGCCTCGATGTAGCCGACGGGAATGCCCTTGCGGGTCAGAATGTAGTCAGGAGCACCGCAATCAATCCGCTGCGGTTCATTGGTGACCTCGACGTGCGGTGCCAGCGACTTCAACAGGTTTTGCAGATCTCCACGGTAGCTGTGCTCGGTTGCATTGCCGGCCTTGTATCGCCTGTTGATGGTGTCGATGTACTCCTGAATGGTCATGGAGAGAGATGGTTAAGTGATAAAGATGCTGCAAAAAGCTGTGAGGACAAAAAATAACGACTACGCATCTTATTCTGGCATCAGAGGTGCACTGAAGAGTAATCATTTATTTCTCCCGTGCTATTCCGTACCGAAGCACATCCTGCCGGGCAAACAAAAATCCAGCATAACCGATACAGGACTTTTCGTGATTTCATTCACAGCTAATTTTACTGTACATTATTTTTATTAGAATGCCTTATTAACATGTTTCTGGTGTCAATTATTTTTATGTACAATAGATGTTAAATGCCATTAGAGCCAATAAAACGAAAAGAATATACACAGAAAGATCGGGCTGAAGTCGAAGAAAGTGTTGCCACTTCGGTTGAAGCTGATCCAGATTATTTCCATGAAATGTACGTCAACGACCGCAGATCTTTCACTGGCGGATATGTTGCGGCTGACCTGTTCAAAGAGACATTCTGGCAATACAGAGAGTCACGGGAATCAAGGAATCGTTACAACGCACCAGTGCATAACTGTGCGGCCGTATTATCCGCAGAGCAGTTCAGGCGGATGCTCAAATGTGCAAAACGTCCTGAACGAGATGTCGCTGTATTTCTCACTGGAATCCCCGGGGCGGGCAAAACATCTTCTGTGCTCTCTGGAGGCGAACTACCAAACCACTATAGGGTAATATTCGAAGGGCAACTTTCAAATCTTGACACAACAACGGAAAAACTCGAACAAGCAATTGCAGCAAACCTAAAGCCACTTATCATTGTTGTTCACACATTAAAAACACTATAAAACGCTTCTATGAAGAGGGACGTGGAGCAAGCATTAATGTGATGAGTGCCATTCAGGGCGGATTGCCTGACAGCCTGGCCGAGATGCACAGGCTATTTGGCAACAAAGTCAGTTTAATCGTTCAGGATAACAGAGATATGTCAAATCCACAACCCATGATGGGATGGAAACATCTGTCTATACTTTTATCGGAGGGAAATCATGACTAAATCAAACAGCGCCTCAGCGACACAATCGAGCAACTCTACGCAACCGATGCCATCTCAGCCCCATGTTATCAGCAAGCAATCGGAGGAGTTCCAATGGGATGAAACAATAGTTTGGCTGGAAAGGATCAACAAAAACATGCAAAGGATGTCGACGGACGAGAAATATCGGCTGGAAATTGCGAAAGATCTATCATGACGCTTCCCGAATATTGACAATGGCCTCTTCTTTCGAATTTCCCTGGGAGATACAACCGGGAAGGCCTGGACATTCTGCAATCCAATACCCGTTTTCACCCGGATAAATTATAGCTTCTCTCATACTCCCCCCTTTACTTGACCTTTACTGACAAAAATTATGCTGGTAAATAACTATTTTTCTACTCCCGAGTATCTCTCCCAATGTATATCGATTTATGAGTCAATCCAATCAGTCTCGCTCGGGTGAGTATTCCGTGTTGCACTTTTTGGATGGTTGAAAAAACGGATGGTTTCACACGTAAAAAAATAACGCCTGCAGCCTTCGAAGAGGCTATCCGGCTCTCTTCTACCAACAACAGGCGCTCGTCAATGGACTTTTTGCCCTGCCACGCACAGGGTCAGGGTCAACAATCTGTTCAAAGGCAGCTATCCGGCTTTACTCTTGAGCTACGGGACGAACACCAGGCGGAAGCCAACATTGCTGTTGCGGTTGCCAGGGGTATCGTTGTTGCGATAAGCCGACCGGCAGTTCTCGGCGTTGTTGTTCCAGCTCCCGCCGCGAAGAACGCGGTTCGAACCCACGATTGATGCCCTCGTTACTACTTTTTGTCCATTATCGGAGTATACACAATTTTTCTGAACTCCAAAGCATCGGCATACTCCGTAAAGGCCACCAACGGCATGGCGTGGTTTGCATACTCCTTTTGTGACCATTGGCCTGTTTGCAGATAATCGTCATAAAGCGCCGATTTCAGGATAAACCGTCTCTTGCTGTGCTGCGTCAACCGTACCCTCCCGGGAAACAATAAGTATCCCAGAAAAGGCAACCCTTGTTCAGGACTGTTCAGACATAATGGCTTGAACAAAAGTTTCAGCTCCGTAGCAACAAACTCCTCCAACTGATGCCCCGCATCGAGAAGGAACTCTCTGTCATTATGCCACAACACCATATCATCCATATACCGAACATAAGCCGGTATGCGCAGCTCCTCCTTGATCCAGTGATCGGCCACTGAAAGATAATGGTTGGCAAAATACTGGCTGGTCAAATTCCCGATAGGCACACTTTTCTGAGCTGTGGTTGCATAGCTGTCAATGATTTTTTCAAGCATCACAAGGAGATGTTTTTCGCTGAAAAGCCGGTGCAGTTGTGCCTTTAAAACAGTATGATCAATACTTTCAAAATACTTGCGCACATCAAGTTTTAAAAACCATCGATAGTGGCGGTGATACTCCCTGGCCTTATCAAGAGCTGCATAAGTGCCCTTTCCGATACGACTGGCAAAACTGTTTTCGATCTGATGTTTTTCAAACGCATCGTGACAAACATTCATCAAGGCATGATGCAACACCCGCTGCGAAAAAGGAGCTGCACAAATCAACCGTTTCTTTGGATCATAGACCGTAAAGTAATGATAATTCCCCGTTTCGATTGACCCGGAACCTATCTGCTGCTGAAGAAGGTTCAAGTTCTCCGGCAACTTCTCCCGGTAGACAAGAACGCCCTGATCAAAAACTTTTCCTTTTTGAGCCTTGTAAAAAGCTTTGTAGAGATTATCGAGATCAACTATCTCCTCAATCAGCCGTCCCTGTCGCTTCATTGGTTTCTGATTTTTCTGTAAAATATCGGGCAAATCGTGCCACTTTTTTTTCACCAATACCCTTGATAGCCAACATATTCTTTTCGGTGACCTCTTCAAGTTTTGCAAGCGCTGCCAGCTCTTCGTCGGTAAAAATAATGAAGGCTGAAACGCCCTCATCGATTGCTGCTTTTTTGCGTTTTTCACGCAGGGCTGAAAATTTGTTGAAGGTTGGCTCATCGAGCACTTTGCGGTAATCAACCCTTGCCTTGAAATCCGAAACTGACGGATTGGCCCCGGGCTCCGCATAGCGCACACAAAAACACCAGTAAGCGCCGCGTTCATTACTGATCAGCCGGTTTTCAATCTCAAGCACTTTGTTGGCTTTCAAAAACGTATTCAGCTCCAGTTCGGCTGCGCCACCATCACCAACAGGAATAGTAAATATTTTGATTTGCATGCTTATTTCCTCGTCATCAGGGTTTCCATCAAAAAAATTTTCGGCCGCCACGGGGCGGCCTTTCTGTTGTCGGTCACTGCCCCGTCGTGAGGCGTGCGGCGCTTCGTCCCTCAGCACCGCTCACCTCCCGCCTGCCATCTCCCTCTTGCTCAAGAGTAAAGCCGGAAGAAACTGCCACTTGAACTACGGGACGAACACCAGGCGGAAGCCAACATAGCTGTTGCGGTAGCCAGGGGTATCGTTGCAGCGATAAGCCGACCGGCAGTACTCGGCGTTGTTGTTCCAGCTCCCGCCGCGAAGAACGCGGTGCGAACCACTTTCCGGCTTCGGGCCTTCCGGATCCTTCACCACCCCATCTTTCTTGCACTCCTTGTAATAATCAGCTTCGTACCAGTCACTGCACCACTCCCACACGTTGCCATGCATGTTGTACAATCCCCATTTATTGGGTTCAAAACTCTCAACGGGGAGCGTCTTCTCCCGGTACTCTCCTTCCGGATTGCCATTATAGGGATATTTACCGTTATAATTCGCTTGCTTCGTTGTCAGGCTCTCCCCCGTGTTGAACGGTGTGCTTTTTCCCGCACGGCACGCATACTCCCACTCCGCCTCGGTGGGCAAACGGAACTTCTTGCCCGTTTTTTCCGTCATCCACTTGCAAAATGCCACAGCATCGTTCCAACTTACATGTATAACTGGATGATTATCTTCATTTTCACCTCTTTCCTTACCCGACACATCATGCCGCCAGTTAACACCCTCTGTATCTTTCCACTCTTTACCATTCCAGATATAGCTACTGTTCTTTTCTTCTGCATCAGTGCGGTAACCAGTGGTCTTGATAAAATCCCTGAACTCCTTGACCGTCACCACATACCTGCACATCCAGAAGTCACTCACCTCTACCTCATGCAGGGTTTCATTATCGCTTCTGCTCACCTCCGTCTCCGGGCTCCCCATGCTGAACCGCCCGCCAGAAATGTGGACAAAATTCGCTGGTATCTTCCTTTTGCCTCGGAGCTTCTCAGGATCAACCCCAAGACGTTGCAACAGATGATCGGGAATGGGGAAATAGATCGGGCTGTCATAACGCTGTTTGATGACATGCAGGGTGACAATGTCGGGCAGCGACCGACTCCTGGCGAGAAGCTCATTGACTGTATTGGCTTTCTCTGCCGCAAGCTCCCCGTCAGTCTCTCCAAGCAGGTCGTAGACGGCAAGCTGGAGGCTTCGACCTGCCTGGTCGGAGTCACCTTCGAGCGGGATGTTCTGGCTGAGCTGTTCGTAGAGAAAGTGGCAGACGGCGCTAACCTCGCTCCTCTTCAGCCACGTCTCATTTACGAGCAACTCACAGCGAAACCGGTCGGGTATGCGGCCAAGGCGAAACCACTCCAACCGCAAAAGCTGACTGAGCTGCCGGTAGGAGTTGAGCTGTCCTCCATGCTCTTCGGGATACCACTCACCCACCATCTTGCCGAGAGCAAGGGTAAGGTTCCAGTTCAGTTCTGGATAGATGGCGCATGCGGCAATCCAGCGCTTGACCGGTTGGCGGAAAAAGAGACCGATAAAGTCAAGCGTCTTGTCTTCGGTGCGTACAGGAACAAGGGTGTAGTCTACACTTTCCTGCCAGTAGTTGAGCTTGTCAAACTCCGTTGCCACACCTTGCGAAAGGTCAGCCGCCACAACCTGCAACCCCTCGACCGACATCGGCAGCACCAGGGGAAAAAGCTCCTGCAACAGCCGTTCGCGCTCTCCCCACAGAGCTGGTGAAACCGGAGTAAAAAAATAGCGGCGCTGCCAGTGGCGGAACATCTCCGTCCAGGCAAACCGCTTGACCTCCCAGGTATCAATATATTGCAGGCCGTCGGTAAACATCATCAATGCGGCATGTTCGTACTGGCTCAGCAGCTCCGTCAGCGCAATGCCGCCGGGGTATCGCTCGTTTCGGCAAAGCATGGGAGAGTTGTCGAAATAGAAGCGCTCAACAAAAATATTGTTCCCTTTGAGGGTTTCGTAAATGGTGTTGTAGAGGTGCGCTTGATGGTCACGCGAATTGTGCCGGTCAATCAGCATCAGATACTCAATATGGCGCAGCCTTGGCGCATAGATTGGCCTCGGCATCCCTCCGGCATGAGCGGCGGCTTTCCGAATGGTTTTATCGATATCGAAGAATTTCCGCCCGGAACTGGTGGTATAACGGAGTTGGCGCACGACCCTGACCATCCGTGGCTCGCTTGCAATCTCCGTCATTGCCACAAACCGCTCAATCGAGGGGGAGCCGCCTCTCTGGCGCGATTTCAGCGAGGCCACAATCCGCTTTTCCTCCTGCAAGAACGGTTGCGCTTCCGGGGTGTTTGAACTTCCGGCTTCTGGTAATGGAGTTGGTTCAGGCGAAATCGCTCCACCGGGCTTCGGCACCTGCTTCTGCTTCTCCGCTGCTGCTTGCGACCGCTTCTCGACAAAGAGAATGATCAGCCGCTTGTAGAGTTCAAGAAAGGTCGCCTGCTCTTCGGGAGAGTGGGCCACGACCGGGCAAAGCCACTGATCGAGCCGCTCCAGATCGCCCGCATCAATGGCTTTCATCAGCACATAATGGAGCATTTCACAGGTATCGATGCCAAAACTGAACCCCTGTTCCCGTAAAAGCCCGAACAGCTCATCGAAGGGAAAGTGATGATTGGCGGAAATATATGCCTCGGTTTCTCCCATCTTCAGCCTTCAATGGTGTGTGTTTGTATGGCCTTCACAACAGCTTTCAGGTCCGACTCCTCCTTGGCCAGAATCGACATCCCGCTCAACAGTGTCGCGGCATTGGTGGATGCGCTGTCGAAAGAGAACAGCTCTTCAGCGCTGAACCCATTCTCCTGCATCCACCATATCCAGAGAATCAGCTCGTGCGTAGCCGGTTTTTTGCCGGTAACAAGGTCACTGATCTGTAAAAAGAGGTCGATGAATTTTGCAGCGCTCTCGTCATCAAGTTTTTGTAAAATCCGTTTTTTGGCGAGAAGAATCTTCATGAGCTGCTCTTTGCCAGGCATGTCGATATGAAAGTAGACACAACGACGTAAAAAGGGTTCCGGCAGGGTTTTCTCGGAGTTGCTGGTCAGAATCACCACCGGTTTGTACTCCTCCTTACCCTCTTTTCTGTAAAACGATCGGTCGCTCTCTTTGGCCGATTTCAGCTCCGGCACCTCAAAAGTCATGGTTTCGATAATCGAGAGGATATCGTTAGGCAAATCACGCGGCGCCTTGTCGATTTCATCAATCAGCACCACCCTGCGTCTTGGTTGCCTTTCTTCGTTCTGGCCAATCGAGTCACAGATTGCCCGCCCAAGTGCCTCGTAGTGAATATAATTTTCTTCGATTTTTTTTGCAGTCAGTTCGCAGTCAGTTCCCTTTTCAATATTCACCTTGTGAAAATGGGCAAGGCTGTCGTAGCGGTAAAGCAGATCGGTTGATACCGAATCGGTTCGTGTGGCAAAAGGCACGACCTCCCCCCATCCAAAACGGCCAGCAATGTGGTACGCAAGGTCCGACTTGCCAGTGCCCGGTACACCGGTGACCAACAACGGCTTTTGCAGCATCAGGGCAACATTCAGCGCCCGGACCAGCCCCTCCGAAGGCATGTACCCTTCACCCCGCTCAATCTTCGGCAACTGCACTTTGGCGTTTATCGCCTTGTTTTCGTAAAAGTTGTATTGTTCCATTATTATGCCTTATACGTAAAATTACTTTTGACAAAACTGCAAACTATTCAAAGCATCAAGTACACTCATGGATGAACGACCAGCCACCTGAGCGGGATCGTAGCTGTAACAATCATTAAAGTGTTCACAAAAGTCACCAAGCACATCAGGGCTTACACTTTCATAATCATCATCATACAAGCAAATGCAATTATCCGGCAAGTGGTCTGTTGACTGCACTTTTTCTTGAAGATGAAGAAAAAGATAAAGGGGACTTTTAAGTTTTAACGACTCCCAAAGCTTAAGATATTCACCTATCAATAATGCGTTATAGTTTTGAACCGAATGAACAACAAAAAATATTTCTTTTTGCTTATTTTTTCCTTTAAACTGATTATACTCAAAATGAGAATTTATAAAACTTAACCAGTTAAATCGCATTATTTCTATTGAATCAAAATAAATATCATATAAAAAAGAATCCCCCTTTATATGTGCTGAATTTTGTTTTTTACCATCTTGAAGAGAATAATAAACATATAAAATTTCAGAGATCCTGCTTGATAAAGCCAGTTTATCAGGCTCAATCATAATCACATTTAAATTATATTTTTTTGAGCGAAGTATATCAAACTTATGCTTTATTTTTTTATGATCCAGATGACACCATTTTTTACCAGGATCATCTTTATAATTACCAGTTTCAGTTTTTTCTTTTTGATTATGTTTAACGTAAGTGTACAAAAAACATTTCAGCTCAAATGCACAATCGATTTTTTCGGAATCGTTCATACCGATAAAATATTTCCGACGCTTCATATTGAAAACAGCACCATCTTTTTTAGTAAATTTTATTCTTTCTGCTTCCCTAAAAGCGCGTTCAAGATTACCCGGATCATCGAGCATACGAATTATTTCCTCAACAGTCATACAAGGGATTGTTTTTGTTACCAAAATTTATAGTCAACCAAGATATTGTGCAATAAGACATTTCATTTCGCCGATCCAGTTGATTAATTCATGATCATGCATTCCAACAGTATATTTCCGACGTTTCATAGTAAAAACAGTACGGTCGCTACCCCTGAACTGAATATTTTCCGCTTCCCTCAAGACATCGTGAATGGCAGCGGGATCGTCGAGCATATCAATAATTTTCTGGATTGGAATTTTTGACTTGATTGCTTCGATACATTTCAGAAATTCCGGATGAGCACGGTCACCGTTCCAGCCCGAAAGATCCGCATACTGGATAAACTCAAACGCCGAAGGCGGATCGACATCATCAAGGCGTAGAGCAACAAGAATCTTCTTCTTTTCTCCCGCCTCGGCCTCCCTTTTAACCCATTCATGGTTATCAAGATCGACCGATTCGCAAGTCCAGACAACCAGCACACACCTTGATGAATCGAGTGCACGCTGGATTTCATCGGGCCATGTATCACCCGGCTTTAAAGCTTTTTTGTCGATAATGGGCCGCCACCCATGCTGTTCAAGCGCTGCCACAACGGGTTCAACCCGCGCAAGGTCTTTACGGGCATAACTGATAAAAATATCCTTGATCATACTTGTGTGCAATTGAATTTATACGAAGGGTTCAGAGATACATTGCCGCTGCTTGCTGAAACAGCATCACCTGTGCCGATATTGTTTTAATCCTGATGTTTAATATCAAAATATTTCCATGCCAATTTTTAAAGCGAGTCATTACACAATAATATTATTTTTATACATTTTGATATTCATCAATAATTTTTTCTATAATTTCTCTATATCGTGTATCCGAATAAAAGTTAAAGTTTTTTCTGCCCTTTAAACTGGAATTATATTTTGCTTCAGGATCAAAAAGTGTTGTTTGAATATAACCTGCACAATTATCGGTATTGATTTTATTTACATAATCACCCATCTCTTCGAGACCTGTATAAAAGCGTTTGAAAATATTACGAATAGCTTCAGAACTGTTATCAATTCCAATCCATTTTCTTCCATATTGCTCGGCCAAATCCAAAGTTGTACCAGAGCCCGAAAAACAATCCAAAACAATATCACCTGCGTTTGATGATGCCTTAATGATTCTTTCAAGTAAATACGGATTCTTTTCAGTGGGATAACCAGTAATTTTGATACTTTGATTTAAAGAATCTTGAACATCCAGCCAAATATCTTGTACTGGAATACCTTTATCTTCATCCAAAAAGACTTTTCTTCTTGGATTTCCAGTTGGAGACCAGTAAATCTCCCCTTTAGCATCAAATTCGTCTAAATTTGCTGGAGTATATTGCCAATGTTTGCCTGATGGAGGTAACATATTCTTCCATACTTTACCTGTCTCTCCGTTTCTTATACCAGGCGCATGTATTGGGACTTTTTTATATCTACGGCCACTTTTTTCATCGATACAAGGATATTCTTTTAAAATTTTTGCATCAGTCCAAGCGTCCGTTGCTCTATGCCAGGTATAATTATCTCCCTTTGAATAAAAAATAATATAATCCGAAATATTACCATAGGTTTTTCGTGTTGAATTTTTATTACTGCACTTTTTCCGAGTTATAAATCCTCTAAAGTTTTTGGTGCCAAAGACTTCATCCATAATTATCTTTATCTGAAAAATCATATTTCCATCCAAATGCAAATAAATAGAACCATCATCAGTTAATAATTCTCGAATTAATATTAGTCTTTTTCTTATAAACTCTATAAAATG
>CAJEXI010000036.1 GCA_903994455.1 uncultured Chlorobiaceae bacterium
CTTATTCGTCATGTTGGCGCAAGCATTGGCGGCCATTGGGAGGTATTGCAATGACCACCATCGGCAACTGCTCCCAATTTTGAAGAGTCTTGATGTCAGACCCAGCAACTTTTGCCATGCAGTTTCATGGCCGCAAGGAGTTGCCAATTTGGGCCATGTGAACTTAATTGAGCTGTCCACCTGATAGCGAATAGCAAAAAAAAGGAAATGACAGTTTGAATTTTTTTGAATTTAATCTTAGATTAAGACTAACAAATCATCCCCCGTTAGGCTTCGGCTTGCGGAACCCCGCCAGGTTACGATCTGGCGGTTTTTTTTATTCTATCCGACCAGATGCCATGAACAGAGTCGTTTTTATCGTCGATGGGTTTAACCTCTATCACTCGTTAAAACGTGCTCATCCAGCGCAAGAAAAAGCTAAAACAAGATGGCTTGACCTGTATCGGCTCTGCTCCTCCAAGCTTCATCTCATCGGAAGAGTAAAGTGGAATCTTTCGCTCTCGTCACCCGCCATCTCCCGAAATTATTTATCGAGTGCTTCGCCCCACTCAAGCTGCTTGCTGTCGAACAACAGCGTTCATGGCTGGACGAAGGTATTTCTGAACCAAAAAAGCCCCGATGCTGCAGACGAGCAGCAAAGGCCATTCGGATGGAAACGATACGGTTGTTCTTCTTCGTGTCTGGTATCTCAAAGAAAAGAAAACGGAAAGCCAGTTAAACATTGAGTCCCGAATAATTATTCCTGCCGCCGCCGCTTTATTGGTGGCCTCAACGTACTTTTTCTGCATTGAGATATAAAAACCAAAACGGTTTTGCTTATATTGGAGCTTGTCAGTGATGATTTTTTGTTTACTCTTTGTTCATCAGGCAATACCATAGAGAAAGCAGGGGATTCGCTGAGGCAGGTGGGATAAGGTGTGGACAATAAAGGACTCGAACCTTTGACCTCTCGCGTGTGAGGCGAACGCTCTAACCAACTGAGCTAATTGTCCATAATTTTCAGCCGTAGTATAGGATTTGAAAGCCAATTTTGCAACTTTGCTTGCCGTTATTTTTTTACATTTCAAATGATATCATGGAAGAGCCAGATGTTCCTGGTGAGGATTCCAGTTGTTAATCTTTTTGGGTGTGAAGGATCTGTATCAACTGAGTTAATTGTTTAATAATCAGTTGGAGTGTAGAATTTGGCTAGTATTTTTGCGAAGTTTGTAAAGCGCGATTTTTTCCACAATTTAAACGCGGATATCATGGATCAAAATAATCAGGTATTAACAATTAAAAATGCCGTCGGGATGGCTGGAGGTGCGGTGTTACTTGCCCCTGTCAGCTTTCCTGTTCTTCATGCGTTAACCGGCGTAGCTGTGGCGGGGCTCGGACTTTTTGCTGCTGGCACTTTGGTCTTCAAGACCGTAAGCGCGTTAACAGGAGGTATAAATCCGACAACCACAAATAATGGCGCAGACTAATTCTAATTTGTGTTTAAAATAATTTGAACTGAGAATTGAGACGATTTGCGCTATTATAAGAATGCTGTTTGTTTAAGATTTCAGGTGAATGACGTTACTGTTGTACAAATAAAAGATGCTATGCTCTATAATCAGTTGACTCCCGAAGAAGAACGGGTGATTGTGCAGAAAGGCACAGAAATGCCCGGAAGTGGCGACTATTATCTGAACAAGGAGTTGGGGACTTATCTCTGTCGCCGGTGTGATTCTCCGCTTTTCAGATCCTCTGACAAGTTTGATTCAGGCACAGGGTGGCCAAGCTTTGATGATGCAATCGAAGGCGCAGTCAGGCAGATTCCTGACGGGGATGGGCGGCGTACGGAAATAGTTTGCGCTAATTGCGGTGCTCATCTCGGCCATGTTTTTTTCAGGGAGGGGTTGACCGAAAAAAATGTTCGTCACTGTGTTAATTCAATTTCTCTGGGTTTTCTGCCGGAAACAACTTCTGCGGTGGTGACGCAAAAGGCGATTTTTGCCGGTGGATGTTTTTGGGGTGTTGAATACCATTTCAAAAAAGTAAAGGGTGTGCTTTCCGTAACATCAGGCTATACGGGAGGCATCATTGATCATCCCTCCTACAAACAGGTTTGTAGTGGCAAAACAGGACATGCCGAGGCGGTGGAGGTTGAGTTTGATGCCGCGCTGGTCAGCTATGAAACCCTTGCAAAACTCTTTTTTGAGATTCATGATCCCACACAGCATCATCGACAGGGGCCTGATATTGGAACGCAATACCGATCGGCTCTTTTTTATACCAATGAGGAGCAGAAAAAAGTAGCCGAACAGCTTGTTGGAGAGTTAAAAAGCAAAGGATATCATGTTGTGACCAGCATTGAAAAGGCCGGGATGTTCTGGTATGCTGAAGAGTACCATCAAGACTATTACCAAAAAACCGGTCATCAGCCCTATTGCCATCGTTATCAGAAACGCTTTTAGGCCCGTTGATTTTTTGTAAGTGCGACCCTCGTTCTAATGTTTTATTATGATAAGCGGATATGATCTGGTAGCTGTGTGGCGAGAGTACAGGAAGCTGGAAAGTGGTCAAGTAGCAGTTGATCTCAATATTGGTGATTACAGGGGATATGTGGCAGGAGTGTGTGATGTGTGTAACCGCTGGTTATTTACAACTCCCGAGGGAACAACTCAGGGCCAGGTTTGTGCAGTTGTGGGGAAATGGCTTGAGGAGCATCCCGGGAGATGGCATAAACCCGCAATGGGTCTTGTGATACAGGCTCTTCAGGAGGCATTCCCCTATCAAAAAAAGCGGAGAAGAATGCGGCTGATTGTTCTTTGGGCTGAAAAGTTAAAATCCACCAGCGTTAGAAATTGAGGGTGATATTGATATGATTGCAATGCGGTTTGTAGCCAAAGCTCATGGTCTTGCAGCCCTGATGGCAAAGGCGCAGATCAACATGCCCGCAACCAGAAAGTTCTGCGCAATGGCGTTGTAGCGCACATCCATCGTCCCCGGCGACCTTACCAGAGCAAACTGCAGAAAAAACTGGGGAATGACGAGGGCGGCGACCATTATTGCGCTGGGAGATTGTCCGATGATGAAGAGATAGCATGATGCCAGAAGCTGGCCGGTATTGATCAGCACTGCGGCAATTTTGGCAGCATTGGTCTCCCCAAAAACCACTGGCAGTGTTCTTATGCCAACCTGCCTGTCGCCTTCGATTGATTTGAAATCGTTGATGGTCATGGTGCCTGTGCTGGAGAGGGTGAACAGAGCTGCAATAATCAGCGACGGCTGAAGCGATGAAAGTGTAAAGCCCTGGTTGTATGCGATTTCGCCGGCTATCCAGGGAATAATAAGATAGGAAACCGCCACAATGATATTGCCCGCCCAAAGCCTTTTCTTCAGTTTGATGGGGTTGGCGCTGTAGAGGTGCGCATTGACAATGCCGATAACAACGTAAAAGCCGATCAGGGGATGAATCAGATAGCCGGTGATGACCGAAAGAACCGACCAGAGGGCAATCAGGATTGTGGCATTTTTAAGCGATATGGCACCGCCGGGTATCGGACGGTTTGGTTCGTTGATTTCATCGAGATCACGGTCAAAATAGTCGTTCAGCATCTGGCAGGTACCGCTGGCCAGTGGACCGGTCAGTAACATGCCGAGCATAAACTTCACGCCTGAAATCTCCTTCCATCCAAAAGAGCCACTTGCCACAGCGCCGCACAGAAAGCTCCACATGACCGGAATCCAGGTAACCGGTTTGAGAAATCGTATAACCAACGCAAGCCGGGAGAGATTTTCGGGAGGCATCGGTCTGGAATGAACCAGCTTACGGACACTTAAAGGCGTAGTGAACTCACCGTTATCCGGCTGCTGTTCTGAATCCTTGATGGCACGAAAATCACTCACCCTTACTTGCTTATATTGTAATAACCTCTGCGTCAGGTCACGATGAAATCTGCTGCCGCAACCAGTGGGACTCCAATCAATGTTGCAAACTGTAAAGCTAAACCGGGCCCGCTTCCGTCGGCATCATAATCCAGTTCGCCGGTTCTTGTGTTGTAGAGGATGAAGTCGTTCGTATGAGCGGCTGTCCCGTCGATACTTTCATGAAAATTTGCAGCAGACAGCACACCTGTTCTACTCAGTTTTTTGAAAATAGCATTTTCAAGCTCAATTTTATCAAGGTTTGGCGCAAAATCGTTGATGGTATCGACATTTAAGGAACCATTCAGGGCGGTATCAAAACGAAAAATGTCTGCACCGATACCGCCAATAAGCGTATCGTTGCCCGTTCCACCGTTGAGCGAGTCGTTGCCACTTCCACCGTCGAGGAGGTCATTGCCAGCGTTGCCGTTCAGTGTGTCATTTCCGGCAAGACCGTAACTGTGGTCATCACCACCAGTTCCATTCAACCTGTCAGTTCCGTTTGTTCCATTGATCGTGGTGAAGTTGAACGCGGTCTCAAAATTGAATGCGGTTTTATTCGATATACCCTCAAAATTATTGCCCGCAAGATCCTTGATAGCCGTACTTTCGAGCAATACAGAGTAGTTGGTGCCAAATGCAAGATTATTGGCGGGGTTGATGGTGACGGTGTCGTGCAAGATCGTAACCTGTGTCGTATCCGTTGCGCTGATCAATTTCCAGAGTACGCCTGTGGCGGCATCGTAAACATTGAAAGCGCCGGTGCCAGCTTGTACCGACTCATTGAAGGTCAGCACGATGTTTGACCCGACAGCAACAGCCGAGGTATTGTCTGTCGGTGAAAAGCTCAACAGCAGGGGAGGCGTCGTGTCGGTTGGTGTCACTCCTATGGATGGGTCGGCAACTGTAATGTCATCGAATTGGAGGTATTCAAAGTTGGTTAATTGGTCGTTACCGTCGGGACCTGCTACAAGAGTTATTCCGTTGTTCGAAGTGATCGTGTAACCTTCCCTGGCTCCCGTAAAAACAGCCGTATCTGTACCGAGGCCTCCGTCCAGTATATCGTGGCCAGGCATGCCGTAGACGATATCATCGCCACGCATGCCGTAAAGCACGTTGTCTGAGGAATTGCCAGTCAACAAATCGTTGCCGTCACCGGCGATTGCGTTTTCGATAGTGGATCCTGAAGCGATCTTGAGAAAATCTATGCCACCAAGTTTTGACGTGATATTTTCATTGAGATTGAGATCAAGATTTCGATACATCGCTGCTGCGTCAATCCAGTCTGTTCCTCCATCAATGTCTGAAAGTGTCAAGCGTGATGATTGAGCAGAGGCAAGAAGGGTGGTCAAAACTTCGTCTGTGTAGTGATAAACATCATTGTTCGTGACGGACGACCCATAGCCATTGAAAGCAACAGAACTCAGTATGCCAGAATCCCTCTTTACGACATCCTGAATCTGCAACGTCCAAATGCCTATACTTGACTCGCCATGCAGTCCATCAATGCCGAAGGTGTAGCTCAGCCGGTAGTCTGATGTTGATGCGGTGCCAGTGCTGCCGTTATAGAGACTCATTGTCGTGCCATCAGGCGACATCAGGCTTATCCGAAGATTGGTGAAATTCGAGTGGGTCAGATTAAGTGTCAGATCAACGTGTTCAAGACTGACATTCTGTGAGACGCTGAAGGTATAGGTTGTGGTCGCCAGATCTGCTATAGCTTTGGCGGCCAGAAGGGTGCCTGTGGTGGCAACAGATTCCTTGAGCGAAGTGGCGGCAATCGGATTCAGGATGCTCCACACCTCAGCCATTCGTACTGCATTGAACGCATTCAGCATGCCATAGCCATAGTCTTCGCTGTAATGCAGGCCGCCACCATTCCAGTTGTCGGCACCGTTCCATTTCCATGACAAATTTTCGTTTGTTTTGGGGCCACCGTAAAGGCTGCCAGCGCCGAGCGATGAGTAGGCAAGGATGTTTTGTACATCGCGCCAGCCGAGGGCATTGTTGGCGCTGAGCATCAGTGTTACCACGCCAACGGTTATTGGACCTGCTGCAGAGGTTCCGCCGAACTGATTGGTGTAATCGTTATTTAACAGGCCGTCATAGCCGTTTCCTGTGCCAATCAGGTCAGTTGTCACTGAACCGGCTGGTGCCGCAACAAGAACATGCGCTCCGTATGTTGAATACGAAGCTATTGTGCCGGTAGCGTCAAGAGCTGCTACCGTCACGGTGTAACGGGAAGCATCCAGCGCCTCTCCGTTGCCGTCAATATTGTTATTGCCAGCCGATTTGATATTGATGGTGCCAAGCCCGCTCCGGCCGCTAGCCGAAGCATTGGCAAACTTTGCAACATCGCCGGATACCACGAAATCAGGGTAGCCGCCATAGCTGTGATTGGTGACATCAAACTGGCCAAGACGATCAAGTGTCAGCAGGTAGCGCGCCCATGCAGAGTTGATGTCATCTTTGCCGCCAAAGATCCGGATTGCGGTGATTTCGGATTCAAATGCAATTCCGACCCCGCCAAGGCCATTGTTTTCAGCGGCAATAAGGCCAGCAACGGATGTTCCATGACCATCTGCAGATGTCAGTGGCTGGCCATTATTCAGTGTGCCGAAGATTGTTACTTGACGACTGGAGTCGTAGTTAGCATCAAGATCCCATTGCGTTTTCTGTACTCCGTCGTCCCATATCCCGACCTTGATTCCTTGGCCA
Organism: uncultured Chlorobiaceae bacterium; assembly: GCA_903994455.1. GTDB lineage: Bacteria > Bacteroidota > Chlorobiia > Chlorobiales > Chlorobiaceae > Chlorobium. The sequence goes on from CAJEXI010000036.1 coordinate 6,613, forward strand.
CGGTAATCCGCCCATAACCTCTCGAGTCCCAAAAAACCTGAGCTTTCTGTTCCATAACCCAACCGGCCAACCATCGAAAGATGCCATTGACTGGTATAAAGTGGATCGTTCGGTTTGAATGAATCGATCATTGTTTTTATCTCCTGTGAAAAGATTTCACCACACCAAAAGTACTCGAATGAGAGGTGCGAGCCTCATTGAATCACCCCATTGACAGAAACAATCCGATCAACACGAAATGCTCCGTTTCCTTGCTGACAGGGTGAACGCCTCACCAGCATGCCTTCAAGTTCAAGTTGGGTTCCCTTTTCGAACTGCCCCGGCCTGACACCAACCAGCGCAACGGTTTGCCCGTCTGTACCAAGTAAAAGAGGGCAAACAATACCTCCTGTAGTGATTTCACCACGCAGTAAAACCTTTGCTGCCTCGGGCGAAGAATAATTCCCAGCCGCCATTGCTCTCCCTGTTGGACTGAAAAAACCGGATGCCGCAACGATCACCACAGTCATCCACAACATTTCCATAACCTTTAAAATATATCAATTAAGGATACTTCAATCAAGCGATATCTCATTCTTGTGTCGATGAGACGAGAAGGAGTCCAATAATTTTTGAAACAGACCAGACATATCAATACCTTGCACAAGTTATAACGATAGTCAGAGAGTTGCTAATTTCACAAAGAGTATTTTAAGGATTATCTTCTGCCTCTGAAAATATTTTGAACGACTTTTCACTGAGCGCTTGTGGCCGTACTCAATGAAGAATGTCGGTAAGCTTTCAACCAGTCAAACCAGACCAAATAACCATACGCCTCCATGATTGACAGTAATGTCTTGCTTGCATTTTTTTCAACATCACTCATTCTTGCTCTCTCTCCCGGCCCCGACAACCTTTTCGTCATGGCACAGTCGGCCCAGAATGGACGGGCCGCTGGTCTCTATGTAACACTCGGTCTTGCTACAGGGCTTATAGGACATACTGTTGCTGTGGCATTTGGACTTGCCGCCATTGTACACTCATCTGCGCTTGCTTTTGGTGTCATGAAATATATAGGGGCAGCGTATCTGCTTTATCTTGCATGGCAGGCGCTCAGGGCAACAGCAACAACTGTTCAGCGGCAGCCGGTTCAGGCGCTCTCCAGGGGAAGTCTTTACCGGCGCGGGATTCTCATGAATTTGACCAATCCCAAGGTTTCGTTCTTTTTTATGGCTTTTTTGCCGCAGTTTGCCAATCCTCGTTATGGTTCCATGATTTGGCAGTTTTTTCAACTTGGTGGTGTTTTTATTATGGCAACGTTACTGATATTCGGGCTTGTCAGCTTTTTTGCCGGCGGACTTGGCGAGACTTTTCGCACCTCCGCCCTGGCACAGAAAACTGTCAACAGGATCGCAGCGTTGGTGTTTACAGGGCTTGCGGTGAAGCTGGCATTCTCTGAACGTTAAGGAGTGTAAGCTCGAAGCTCAAAAACCTTGGCTTGAAATAATTTTTTTGAAAAAAGATTCAGAAAGGTTTCAATTTGTTCCTTTGGATTCTTTTATTGAGAACGAGGTAACGCATTATCTTATTTCTTGAAAAAAAACTGTTATATCCCACTCATGCCACACCAAATCCTGATATCCGCGATTTCCCGTTCACGGAAACAGGCCTTTCGAACAAACAGGAAGCTCTCTGACTTGATGATGCAAAAATTAACGGTCATAGCTGTTCTTGTCGTCATTACGGCCATGATCTTTCCACGTTTGCTGCTTGCGCAAACAAAAGATGATTCACTCCAGTCCCGTGTTCAAATTAATTCCTATATCGTCAAGGAGACGGGCAGTTCCAAAGTATTGATGGCAAAGGATATCGACATACCAGTCTCACCAGCCAGCCTGACCAAGATACTGACTTGTATCATGGCAATCGAAAGCGGCAGGCTTGATCAGGATGTGCTTATCACGAAAGAGTCGACGATGGTTGAGCCTTCTAAAGCAGGATTCAGACAAGGTGATAAAATCAAGCTTATCGATCTTGTCAAGGCGGCAATGGTCAATTCAAGCAATGACGCAGCATTTGCCATAGCAATATATCTGTCCGGTAATATTGATTCGTTTGTTGCCTCCATGAACTCCAGGGCAAAGATGATCGGGATGAAAAATTCCCGCTTTACCAACCCGGCCGGCTTTGATAAAGGCATTTATACGGGCAATATATCGACAGCAGAGGATCTGTTGCGCCTGACGGAGTATGCAGTAAGGAATCCCGTCTTCAACCAGGTTGCCCGTCTTGATAAAGCCGTTTTTATGGAGCAGACGACCCACGAAGTTTATTGTCTGAAAACTCATAACAAGCTTCTTGATAAATATCCTTATGCTGTTGGTATCAAAACAGGTTATACAAGCAAAGCAGGAGGATGTCTGATTGCCAGAGCTATAAAGGGTGACAAGGATATTTTGCTTGTGATGCTGAATGCCAAAACCGACCGATGGAGTGTTGCAGCCAATTTGTTCGATATGGCATTTATGGACAGTAGACCCAATTCTGCATGGTTTGGTGTAGCCTCTCGAGGTGATTCGGGACTTTCCGGGCCTCCTGTAGTTGAAAAACATCGGGGATCGGAAGCCGTTGCTTCGGCAAAAGCAGCGCATAAGTCGAAGAAGCAGGTGATTGTCGTGCAGAAGATCAGCCGGAAGTCGAAGAAGCCAGTGATTGCCGTGCAGAAGAGCAGTCGGAAGTCGAAGAAGGAGGTAATTGCCGTGGAAAAGATCAGTCGGAAGTCGAAGAAGGAGGTGATTGCCGTGGAAAAGATCAGTCGGAAGTCGAAGAAGCAGGTGATTGCCGTGGAGAAGATCAGCCGGAAGTCGAAGAAGCAGGTGATTGCCGTGGAGAAGATCAGCCGGAAGTCGAAGAAGCAGGTGATTGCCATGCAGAAGATCGGCAGCAAGTCGAAGAAGCGTGAACTTGTTGCATCGAAACCGGTCAGGAAAAATAAAAAGAAAGTGGCTCTTACCCTTTCCTGTAAACCTGTTGTACCCTCTAACCAAATCAGCAATAATGATCAAGCATATCGTAATGTGGCGGCTTAAGGATGTTGCTCATGGCAATGACCGGCAAACCAATGCCTCTCTTATCAAGGAAAAACTGTTGGGACTCAAAGGAAGAATTCCCGGGATGACGGCTATTGAAGTGGGATTCGATTTCAGCCGTACGGATAGCTCTGCTGATGTGGTCTTGTATAGTGAATTTATTGACAGGAAAGCTCTCGAAGAGTATCAGGTCAATCCAGAACATGAAATAATAAAGCCATTTACCGGGGAAGCCAGCGAAGAGCGGAGAATTATCGATTACGAGGTATGAGGTAACAGTAAAAAGCGGATGGATATCAGCCCTCCGCTTTTTATTGAATTGGTTTCTTATTTTGTTATCCCTGAACGATGCACTCTGCTGGGCAGACAGCAACGCAAGCGGGAGCGTCAGCGTATCCTTCACATTCGGTACAGGAGCCAGCATCAATGATATAAGCATCATCGCCAGCAGTAATTGCCGTAACTGGACATTCTGGTTCACAAGCTCCGCAGTAGGTGCATTCGTCGGTAATGAAGAGTGCCATATTAAATTTCCTTGCTTAAAAGTTGTAAAAAAATAGAAAGAACGATTCTGATTAGCTCCGGTCAATATAAGATTTTTTTTTAGCTCAAAAAAAATGTTGACTCGTTAATAATGAAGTTTCGCCATAAACCATGGGCTGTTACTGTTGCTCATGAATTTTGTAACTGTTTATAATAGAATTTATAAAGAGGGGTTCCTGTCATCAAGATACGGATTGTCGGAAGAGAGGTAGCGCTGCACATACTCAAGTATTCCATCCTCAATTGAGGTGAGAGGTTCGCCGAATCCTGCCTGTCGAAGCTTTGTTATATCAGCACAGGTGTAATACTGGTATTTGTCGCGCAGAGTTTCCGGCATAGGGACGTAATCGATAACCGGCTGCTTTCCAAGAGCCAAAAATGTTGCGGTCGCCAAATCCTTGAAACTTCTTGCCTCTCCACTGCCAACATTGAAGATGCCGGCTACGTGATTTTCAAGCAGCCATATCATGATTCTTGTGCAATCCCTTACATAGACAAAATCTCTCAATTGTTCACCATCCCGATAGTCTGGCCGGTGTGACTGAAAGAGTTTCACCGACCCCTCTTCAAGTATCTGATGGAATGCTTTGTAGACGACACTGCTCATATCGCCTTTATGATATTCGTTCGGGCCGTAAACGTTGAAGAATTTGAGACCAACAGCCCGATCAAGAATCCCTTTGTTCATGGCCCAGCGGTCAAACAACTGTTTTGAGTAGCCGTACATGTTGAGTGGCCGGAGCTTGTCGAGTTGCAGCATATCATCATGGTATCCGTTTGATCCATCTCCGTACGTTGCTGCACTTGAGGCGTAGATAAGTCGGACATTGTGTGCCATGCAAAAAGAGGCAATTGTTTTTGAGTAGCAGAAATTGTTTGCCAGAAGATGATCGGCATCAGTTTCAGTTGTCGAACTGTTTGCGCCGATATGAAGGATGGCCGAAATTCCCTCAAAAGCGCCTCTTTCAAGCAGGTTGGGAAAAAGATCTATTGGTACAATATCAGCAAAACGAAGCCCGGAGAGGTTCCGCCATTTTTCGCTGGTTGTCGATCCAAGATCATCAATGATGATGATGTTTTCCTCACCCCTGCGGTTAAGTTCCCAAAGCATGGCACTGCCGATAAATCCTGCTCCGCCGGTGATAATGATCATGTCAAAAAATGTATAGGATTTAATGCGCTCAGAAGCGAATATAAAGAGGTGGGCATCAAGAACAAAAGGCCACTTTGGCAGACAAGCGGCCTTTTAAAAAAAGATCTATTCAGGCGGAAGCTTTAAGCTGGCTGGTATTGACCAAAAGTTGCCGACCCCAAAGCAGCCATGTTCTTATGGTGTCAATCGGTTTGCCAATAATTTCGGCTATCTGCCGGTGTTGGAGTCCCGATATTTCGTTCAACAAAACAGAGAACTTGATATCTGCCGCACAATGCTTCAGTGAATCAAGAAGCTGAAAGTGATGCTGGCATTTTTTCCCGCTGATACAGAAATCAGTGTCCTGTCCGAACTGGTTAACATAGCACTCTCTGAACGCTTTCAGGAGTTCAATTTCTTTTGCCCTTGTATCCGCATAACGATAGGTCTTGTAGACCAGATCTTGAGAATCGTGCTCACTACAGGTCATCCACAAGGCAATGCTGTAGATATCGTTGACAATATCAAGAGGTGTTTTTTTGGGGCTCGTCATTTCTCCTCCATTAATTTGGATTTTTTTTGTCCTGTTTTAATTTATAAAAAAATTGAGGATTGTCCAGACTTTTTATCATGAATTGTCATAAAAAGATGTTTTTTTAACAAGTAACAATCGCCAGAAGTGGCCTGTCCAGCGTTGGCTGCGGACCGGAGCGATTCACTGTGATTCCACAGCAAAAACAAAACATATTACCATGAAAAAAGATATCGGGCATCTTCTTAATCCGGCATTAAAACATATTGCGACCTACAAGGTTGAGGGAGGACAGCAGGCAGAGATAAAGCTGAATCAGAACGAAAGCCCTTTTGATGTACCGATGTGGCTTAAAGAGGAGATTATCGGAGAGTTTATCAAGGAACCCTGGAACCGTTATCCGGATATTCTGCCTTACAGGGGTATGCAGGCTTATGCGGATTTTCTCGGCATTTCACCTGATTCCGTAATGATGAGTAACGGCTCAAATGAGATGCTCTATACAATTTTTCTTGCTTGTCTTGGTCCAGGCAGAAAGGTGCTGATACCAGAACCTTCGTTTTCGCTCTATGAAAAAATAGCGCAGCTTTTGCAGTCCCAAATTGTCAGCGTGCCCATGCATCCAGATCTTGATTTTGATACGGATGCAATCATTCGGGTGGCGCGTGACGAGGATGTTGATGTTATTGTTCTTTCAACACCTAATAATCCTACCTCTAAATCACTTACCTTCGACGACGTTCGGCTGATTGTGGAATCTTCTGATGCCATTGTGCTGGTTGACGAAGCCTATATCGAGTTTTCACGTCAGCGATCCATTCTTGAGCTTATCGACGAATTGCCCAATCTTATTGTGCTCCGAACCATGTCCAAGGCGCTCGCGCTTGCAGGGATACGGATTGGTTTTGCGGTGGCAAATCCGCTGCTGATGGCTGAACTTGCCAAGCCAAAAATTCCTTTTGCATCAAGCAGGCTTGCCGAGATAACGCTCACAAAGGTTTTGGCAAATTACTCACTGGTTACTGATGCCGTATCATATATTCTTCATGAGCGCGACAAGCTCTATCATGAACTCCTTTCTGTTGACGGAGTAGAGCCGTTCCTGAGTGATACCAATTTTTTGATTATCAGGGTTGGTGATGCCGGAGCTGTTTTCCAAAGTCTTCGTCATGAGGGGATTCTGGTGCGCAATGTTTCTGGTTATCACCTTATGGAGAACTGTTTGAGATTTAACATTGGGCTGGTTGAGGAAAATCGGCGGATCATCGAAAAGCTCAGCTCGATTTAGGATGCCGGAGTTCAGAAAGTTACATGGTTCCGAGATGAATCGGCTGAGTGCGGAGCAGTATTCGGTTGCGCCGAAGCATCCCCTTTATCTGATGCTCCATAATATTCGCAGTATGTGGAATGTTGGTGCCATGTTTCGCACTGCCGACGCAGCAGGCATCGAAAAAATGATTCTTTCCGGCTATACGGCAACACCTCCGAGAAAAGAGATCAATAAAACAGCACTCGGAGCCCAGGAAACGGTTTTATGGGAGTATCATGCCGACCCGTTGGAGACTCTTGAACTGCTGAAGCAAGAGGGCGTGCGAATCTGCGGACTGGAGATTGCATCAGGAAGCCGTCCCTGCACGACAGTAAATCCCGATGATTTTCCCCTGTGCCTTGTCGTTGGTAATGAAGTTGACGGTCTTGAAGACGAGGTGCTTAACCTGTGTGACGAGGTGCTCGAAATTCCTCAGTACGGCACCAAACATTCGTTGAACGTCGCTGTGGCAACGGGGATAGCCTTGTTTGAACTGGTGCGTGTTTTTCGCCGTGGCATGTAACTTTTTGGTTTTTGATGTTGTTTTGATTACATAGATGCTCAACGATATATAACTGTTCTCTTCAATGCTTCATTACAAGACATACGAGTTGGATGACAACGAAGCTCCCTGGGTTGTGTTTGTTCACGGGGCTGGCGGAAGTTCTTCGATATGGTTTCTTCAGATAAAGGAGTTTATCAGGCATTTTAATGTTCTGCTTGTTGACCTCAGAGGACATGGAAAGTCGAAGGGGATGGCCGTCCCCAAGGGAGTGCGTCATTATGAGTTTGCCGATATTACCCAGGATATTCTTGATGTGCTCGATTCGTTGAACATCCAGAAAGCCCACTTTATTGGAATATCACTTGGAACCATTCTGATTCGCAATCTCAGCGAAATAGCGCCAACAAGGGTAATGTCAATGATTATGGGTGGTGCCATTATAAGGCTTAACATCCGGGCAAAGGTTCTTGTTACTCTTGGCAACATGTTCAAGAGTGTTATTCCCTACATGTGGCTCTACACCTTTTTTGCCTGGATTATTATGCCAAGCGAGCGCCACAAAAAGTCAAGGCTGCTCTTTGTCAATGAGGCCAAAAAGGTTGCGCAGAAAGAGTTTATGCGCTGGTTTACGCTGACCTACGAAATCACGCCGCTGTTAAAATACTTTGAAGAGAAAGATACCTCCATTCCTACCCTCTATCTTATGGGAGAGGAAGATCACATGTTTCTTCCCGCAGTTCGTTATATCATTACCAGACATACCAATTCATGGCTTGAGGTGATCAATAATTCAGGTCACGTCTGTAACGTCGACCAGCCCAAAGAGTTCAATACCCGGGCGATACGGTTCCTGAAAAAAAATTCCCCTTCGCGTGTTGCCGTTACGGAAAACGTCGGTGTTCGGCTTGCCGCCTGCTAAACAACAGGTTTGTTGTAGTTGTTCATGGCATGTTCTATGCCGTTGATGACGAAATCAAGCGCAGCATCCCGGCAAACAGGCAGCACCTTGTTCATCACCATTTTTTCGTCTTCGCTGAATTTACCAAGGACAAACGACGAAAAGGAGCTCAGAGGTTGTTCACCTGGTCTGATACCTATCCTTAGACGGGCAAATTCTTCACTTCCGAGACATTCGATGATGTGTTTCAACCCGTTTTGCCCGCCTGCGGAACCCTTTGCCCGCATACGTATAGAGCCAGACGGGAGGTTAAGGTCATCGCAGAGAACCAGAATTTCGCTTCGATCGATTTTGTGAAAATTCATTGCTGCGACGACAGCATGACCCGAGAGGTTCATATAGGTCATTGGTTTGATGATGATGACGCTCTCTCTTCTGTGCCTGATTTTAGCGCCCAGATATTTTCCTTTTCCTTTACTGAATCCGGCGTTGAAAGAATCCGCAATTATTTCGGTCGCACAAAAGCCGATATTGTGACGTGTACCGACATATTGGGAGTCAGGATTCCCAAGACCCACTAAAAGTTTCATAAATACAAAAAATAAATCCGGCGGTTTAGTTTATGGCTATTGTCATTCAACAGCATGAAAGATAAAGGAATAAATAATACAAAGAACAGTTCTTTTTGCCCAGGCAAAATCATGCGTTCTTGTTATTAAATGGAATATCATTAAGATGTTCTTCAAAAAGGCATTGAGATTCATGAAAAAAGTTGCAAATTGAGGCTTACTATTGTTGGCAGGACTGTTCTCTTCTCGTGGTTTTGTTGGCAATAATTTTTTTCTTGAGTCAGAAAAAACAGTGAAAAAAAAAAGAACAATGAAAAAACAGTTTAACGTAACATGGTGGGCCAGAGCTGTTTCAGTTCTGGCGGGCCTCGGGGTATTGTTACAAGCGCCCAATGCGCTGGCAAGCGAGGCCGATTTGGTATTGCCTGATTTACACGCGGTATCATTCCTTGGAGGAATACCCGGTGACACGCTCCTGATGTGGGGTCTTGCCATCTGCTTGTTCGGGATGATCTTTGGAGTCGTACAGTACATGGGTATCCGTAATCTTCCGGTTCATAACGCCATGCGAGAGATCAGCGAGCTGATCTACGCGACCTGTAAAACCTACCTTGTGACGCAGGGTAAATTCATTCTTGTTCTTTGGGTTCTTATCGGTGCCATTATTGTAGCTTACTTTGGATGGCTTCGTCACCTTGAAGTGATCAAAGTTTTTTCAATTCTTGTCGCCAGTCTTATCGGTATTCTCGGAAGCTATACCGTTGCCTGGTTTGGTATGAGAATCAACACCTTTGCCAACTCAAGGACAGCATTTGCAAGCCTTGGCGGAAAACCTTTTCCGACCTACGCCATTCCATTGAGAGCTGGCATGAGTATTGGTATGCTGCTTATCAGCATTGAGCTTTTCGTTATGCTCTGCATTCTTCTTTTTGTACCGAAAGATTTTGCTGGACCTTGCTTTATCGGTTTCGCTATCGGTGAGTCGCTTGGTGCTTCAGTGCTTCGTATCGCTGGCGGTATCTTTACCAAGATTGCCGACATCGGTTCTGATCTCATGAAGATTGTTTTCAAGATCAAAGAAGATGATGCTCGCAACCCTGGCGTTATTGCCGACTGTGCCGGCGACAATGCTGGCGACTCGGTTGGTCCTACCGCTGACGGTTTTGAAACCTACGGTGTTACCGGTGTTGCTCTTATTTCCTTTATCCTGCTTGCCATCAAGGCTCCTGAAGTGCAGATCATGCTGCTTGTCTGGATCTTTGCCATGCGTCTTGTGATGATTCTTGCAAGTGCAGTATCCTACTGGGCCAATGCAGCTTTAGCCAAGATGAAGTATAGCAATGCTGACGAGATGAACTTTGAAAAGCCTCTCATCACACTTGTCTGGCTTACCTCAATTGTTTCGATTATCCTTACCTACATCGCATCATGGTATCTGATCAGCACCCTTGGTGACGGAACCATGTGGTGGAAGCTCGCTTCGATTATCACTTGTGGAACAATTGCCGGTGCGCTTATTCCTGAACTGGTGAATCGCTTTACCTCCACAGAGTGTGCACATGTCCGCAACGTTGTACAATGCTCCAAAGAGGGTGGCGCAGCACTGAACATTCTTGCAGGTCTTGTTGCCGGTAACTTCAGTGCATACTGGATGGGCCTTGCTATTGTTGGTTTGATGGGTGCAGCTTATGGCCTGAGTACTCTTGGTATAACCACTCTCGGTTTGACTCCTGAGCTGATTGCGTCGCAAGGACTCCTTACTGTCGGTCTTGACAAGGTAATCATGCTGGCACCTTCAGTGTTTGCTTTTGGTCTTGTCGCTTTCGGCTTCCTGAGCATGGGTCCCGTGACCATCGCGGTTGACTCCTACGGCCCGGTTACAGATAACGCACAGTCTGTCTACGAGCTCTCGCTTATTGAGACGATTCCGAATATCAAGCAGAACATCCAGAGTGAGTTTGGCTTCAAGCCCGACTTTACCAATGCAAAAAGGTATCTTGAAGCAAACGACGGCGCAGGCAATACCTTCAAGGCGACCGCCAAACCGGTGCTTATCGGTACGGCTGTGGTAGGTTCCACCACGATGATCTTCTCGATTATCATGATTCTTACCAATGGTCTTGCAGACACAGCTTCCATTGCCAAGCTCTCAATTCTGTCGCCTCCATTCCTGCTTGGGCTGATGATGGGCGGCGCTATTATCTACTGGTTTACCGGCGCATCAATGAATGCGGTGACCACAGGCGCTTACTTTGCTGTTGAATTCATCAAGAATAACATCAAGCTTGACAGTTCCGTTGAAAGAGCCTCAATTGAGGACAGCAAGAAGGTTGTGGAAATCTGCACGAAGTTCGCGCAGAAAGGAATGATCAATATCTTTCTGACTGTTTTCTTTACCACACTTGCGTTTGCCTGTCTTGATTCATTCTTCTTTATCGGCTACCTTATCTCCATTGCGCTTTTTGGTCTCTATCAGGCCATCTTTATGGCCAATGCCGGTGGCGCGTGGGATAATGCCAAGAAGATTATTGAAACTGAACTCAACGCTAAAGGCACTCCGCTTCATGACGCATCAATTGTTGGTGATACTGTCGGCGATCCTTTCAAGGACACCTCTTCGGTTGCCTTGAACCCGATCATCAAGTTCACCACACTCTTTGGTCTGCTTGCTATTGAACTCGCCATTGAACTTGCTCCACAGGTTGCACTTACTCTGGCCGCAGTGTTCTTTGCACTCTCACTTGTTTTCGTACACCGCTCCTTCTTCTCGATGAGGATCAAGGTCGACGAACACTAAACGTCAGTTTGTTTCCTGCTGATCAGCAGGATTCATACACAAGAGAGCCGCAGCGATGCGGCTTTCTTGTTGAGGTTTATTCTATCTCTATGCCGCAGGTATCCAGCAAACCAATGACCCCGGGGAGTGAGAATCTGGCTTTTCTGAGACGGTTTGTTTCTGGATTGATGGAGTAGTTGAAGGCGGAACTGAAATTTGCCTGTTCGAGGTTGGTGTGAAAAAATGTGGTTTGCAAAAGGTCGCAGTTCTCAAATATAGCCCCGGTCAAGTCCGCTTCACTGAAATCAGCTTCCTGAAGATTGCAGTTTTTGAATCTTGTGTTTTTGAGCTTCAGCCCTGAAAAGAGCGAAAGCTTCAAAAGGCAAGTATCAAAATCAAGCTCCAGCATAAATTTTCGGCAATCACTGAACAGCATGCCAAGCAATTTGCAGTTCACAAATTTCACCTCCTGCAAGCTGCTGTTTTTGAGTTTGGCCAAGCTGAGATCGCACCCGTCAAACCGGCAATTAACCATTCTGACACCCGAGAGATCGGCGCTGTTAAAGTTGCAGTGGATGAACGCACACTGTTCATAATAGCCCTCTTTTTCAAGAGTTCTGATTTCTCTTATTTCTTCCATGATCGCTTTTATCGATTGGAGTATATTTTCGCTGGCAACTTTTTTACTGATCAAATATTATCAGCAATGCCTCCCCAAAGCCAGGATCAAGAATTTTACTATCAAAGCCATCAACCAACGCAGCAGATGCTGAGATGGCAATAGAGTATCGCAGAACTTCAATAAACTGAGTCAGTGAAAACTGATGAATCGAATCAAGCAGTAGTTCCGCAAGACGCGCTCGTTCTTCTGGCGAAGTGCCTGGGATTTCTGCGATAACTCCATGACAAGATCAATCATAAAGATTCTCCTGGTATCAAAATTGCAAGTTCGATGACTGCGTGCGAGTAATAAGTGAAAGCAGTCGAAAAGGTTTTACTCACGATTGCGGCAGTGGTCTTCGTCATGGCTGCATCCGATGATGGCTAACGAATGGGATCAGCCGCCCGGTTCTATTCAAGCAAGAAAAAGATGCTGCTGAATTGGGTCATTTTCAGTGCCTGGCTAGCTGCTTTATTCTTCATCATCCGGATATTGCTCAGGATTAACTCCCGTTGACTCAACTATAATCGGATATTTTTTATTTTTATCTTCTACTATTTTCTTTCGTGACTTCTTTATCTCAAATATCCAACTGTCTCCAAAATCGAAAAGATAGTATAACTTATATCCCGTTATTGGATATATTTCGTTCAGTTTAGTTTTCTTGGAAACTGAATAAGCCTTATTCCCAGGCTTCTTACCAATGTAAAATTCGTATAAATGATCATCATCAAAATCGACGATCTTTTGAATATACTTGTGTAACTGTTGCAGCGAAAAGTCTTCTTTTACCTCTACGGTTTTAGACCAAGGGCTCTCATTCTCATCATACGGAAACGAAATATGTAATTTGTAAACTTCCATTTGCCTTTCTTTAGCTGTTAATATAATAATTAGATGGAACCGCCTAAAGCACGGATTGTTGAACACCCGCTCACACGAGGCATAAAAGTTATTGCAACCGGAGCAAACATAAAGCAAGGTTATCGCGGCTTGTGAATAATATAAGCGACTACTCCCCACACCAAAAAGTCATTCTCCTCAGTAATGCGTATCGGCTTGAACTCCGCATTTGCTGGCACAAGATACACCCCGTCATCCCGCACCGAAAGCCGCTTTACCGTAAACTCCCCGTTCAGAAAACAGACCGCGATATCCCCATCCTTCGCCTCAAGCGCCTTGTCAATCACCAGCAGGTCGCCATCCTCAATCCCTGCATCAATCATCGAGCTACCCTTTACCCGAGCATAAAACGTAGCCGCCGGATGCTTCACCAGCTCCCTGTTCAGGTCGAGCGCAATCTCAACATAATCATCAGCAGGGGAGGGGAACCCGGCCGAAACTCCCGTCGCAAACAGCGGCAACTCCAGCACGGTCGCCAGATCAGCCGTGTAAAAGTCCAGCACAGGGTTGGAATGTATTCGGGAAAGTCTCATTGCTCTTGATGGTGAAATTATACCCATTTCCGAAAACCGCATCACCAGCAATATGCAAAAAAAGAAAAGAAGAACCAGAACACGCAGAACCTCCCCGCCAAAGGAGCAAAGCACCGTGTAAAAAAGTCCCTGAAAATCGCAAAACCAAAGTCCCCCCAAGCAACAAACCACCCCATAAGTCCTATTCCTCCCATCTGTCCTATCAAGCGGGTTTCACGCCTCTCATGCGCAAAAAGGGTCAGTGAGGCGTTGTATTATTTTGTACCAGTATCAACCAATAAGCACCCTTTCACCGGAACCCCGCCTTCGATACTTCAGTCACGTTACCAGCAAGCCTTCTGACATGGCAGCAAGAAGCATCGCTTCGCTCGCCGCCGACTGTCGGTAGCCTGCTGTAACAACATTTCCCCGCATTCTTGTCACAATTCGCTGAGTAAAACATCGACGCAGTATAAAAAATAAAAAACTTCAGTAAAAAATCATAAGTAGTCAGCTTCATCTTTTTAAAATATATATCCGACTCGTTCCAGACGCGCCGCACACAACTTACCATGCGCTTTCTGGACTCCGGTGATGACTACTATCTCAACGAAACCAGCGAAAGCTATCTTGCCGAAGAGCTTGAAGATCGCGATTACTACAAAGAGTCCAACGTTTTCTGGGTGCCCGAAGGAGCCCGCTGGGAAACCATTCGCGCACAGGCCAAACAGCCCGATATCGGCAAGCGCATAGACGAAGCGCTGACCCTCATAGAGATTGAAAATCCAAAACTCAAAGGCATTCTTGACAAACGTTACGCCCGAGTTCAGCTCCCTGACGGCAAACTTGGCGAACTGGTTGACCTTGTCTCCAAGATCGGCTTTGGTGAAACCGGTCAAAACCCATCAGACCTGCTTGGTCAGGTCTACGAATACTTTATCGGCCAATTCGCCAGCGCCGAAGGCAAACGGGGCGGACAGTTCTATACACCGCCAAGCATCGTTAAAACACTGGTGGCCGTGCTTGCCCCCCACCAAGGGCAGGTCTACGACCCCTGCTGCGGTTCAAGCGGTATGTTCGTACAGTCTGAAAAATTCATTGAATCGCATGGTGGCAGAATCGGAGATATCTCCATCTACGGTCAGGAGTCCAACCCGACCACATGGCGCCTTGCAGCCATGAACCTCGCCATTCGCGGCTACGACTACAACCTCGGCAAAGAGCCAGCCGACTCCTTCACCCGCGACCAGCACCCCGACCTCCGCGCCGACTTCATCATGGCCAATCCACCCTTCAACATCTCCGACTGGTGGCACCAGAGCCTTGAAGGCGATCCCCGTTGGGTCTATGGCACACCGCCGCAAGGCAACGCCAATTACGCCTGGCTGCAGCACATCCTCTTTCACCTTAAACCAAATGGCCGTGCCGGTATTGTGCTTGCCAACGCCTCCATGTCATCCAGCCAGAACTCCGAAGGCGATATACGCCGGAGCATGGTTGAGGCTGACAAGGTTGAACTGATGATCGCCCTGCCCGGCCAGCTCTTTTTCAACACCCAGATTCCCGCCTGCCTCTGGTTCCTTGTCAAACAGAAAAACCGCCGCAAGGGAGAGGTGCTCTTCATTGATGCCCGCAAACTCGGCACCATGAAAAGCCGTGTGCAGATTGAGTTTCTGGATGCCGATATCCAGCGAATCGCCGACACCGTTCATGCCTGGCGAAGCGATGGTGAAACCAGTGCCGACTATGCCGACATTGCGGGCTTCTGCCGTAGCGTTACGCTTGAGGAGATTGCCAGCCACGGCCATGTGCTCACGCCGGGCCGCTACGTCGGCGCTGAAGCGGTCGAGGATGACGACGAAGCCTTTGCCGAAAAGATGCTCAAGCTCACCGAAACACTTGGCGAACAGATGGCTAAAGGGGCGGAGCTGGATCAGTTGATCCGCCAGAAGTTGGGAGGGCTTGGGTATGAGTTCTGAACGGAGTGAACCTATGAGGGAGAGCGAAAGTGTCGAGCTCAAAAAAACTCTTGCCGAGCTGAAGCAAGGGCTGATTTCGATGGTTGCTATTCTCAACAAACATGGCGCTGGTGAACTTTGGTTTGGTGTGGCGCCCAGCGGCAGTGTGGTTGGCCTTGATGCTAACGAAAAGACCCTGCGTGACGTGTCGCAAACTATCGGGGCGCATATTGAACCTCGAATTTATCCGCACATTGAGCTTGCCCAACTTGGCGGCAAGAGTTGCCTGCACATCACCTTCAGCGGGCAGGAGATGCCATATTTCGCTTATGGTCGTACCTACATGCGGGTCGCTGATGAAGATCGTCAGCTCACTACCCGCGAACTCGAAAAGCTCATTCTCCATAAGCACAAGGAGGCCATGCGCTGGGATAACGAACCCTCCGACGCCGACGCACTTTCTTTGGACGGGCTTGATACCGCAAAAATCAGGCGTTTTGTCGAGCGTGCAGGGCTGACCTGGGATACCGCTGAAAACGCTCTCGACAAGCTTGGCCTTCGGCAGAATGGAAAACTGCTCAATGCAGCAAAACTCTTTTTTGCCACTGAGCCGCCGCTTCAACTGCGCTGCGCTGTTTTTGCAACAACCAGCAGCTCCACCATTATTGACCGTCACGATTTTGACGGCGACATTCTCGAACTGATTGAGGAGGCACAAAAATACATTCTCAAAAACATTCACATCGGCATGCGTCTCGATGGCCTCTACCGTGTTGATGTGCCTGAAATCTCCATGGCTGCGTTACGCGAAGCGATCATCAATGCCTTCTGCCACCGCGATTATCGCGACCCCGACTACATCCATGTTGCCATCTTCAAAAACCGCGTCGAGATACGCAACCCTGGCGGGCTCTACGACGGACTGACCATGGAAGAGATGCGCCAGGGCAACGTGTCACGCCGCCGCAACCCGCTGATTGCAGACCTCTTCCGCCGCATCCAGATGGTTGAGGGGTGGGGGCGCGGAATGCCGCTCATTCTTGAAAATGCACCAAGCGTTCAGTTTCGCCAGATTGCCGGATTGTTCATTGCCAGTTTTGAAAGGCCCTCTTTTGTTGAGGAGGCAAATCAGGAAACTGTAGCTGAAAGTGTTGAGACTGTCGATAAGAGTGTTGATACTACAGGAAAGAGCAAAAAAACTACAGGAAAGACCAAAAAGACTACAGGAAAGGCGGCTTTGTTAATGGAACAGGTTCGCCGGAATCCACAAATCACCACTCCAGAACTGGCAGTTCTGCTTGGTTTGACTGAGGACGGTGTCAACTATCATCTGCGCAAGCTGCAAAAGGATGGGTTGCTCAAGCGAACAGGTGGCAGAAAGAGCGGACATTGGGAAATTATTGATACGGAAGAAGGTGGGAGGGGCGAGATATGAGTGCTGAGTTAGTAAACACTGTTTACGGTATGATGCCCGCAAATCTTGGGTCTGCACCTTTAGGCAATCTCTGTGAAAAAGGTGGAGTACAAACTGGTCCATTCGGGACTCAATTGCATAAAGAGGATTATGTTAATACAGGTACCCCTATCATTACCGTTGAACACCTTGGAGAAAACCGCATTGTTCATGAAGATTTACCTCTTGTTTCCGATGTGGACAAAAAACGCCTTTCCAAATATTCATTAAAAACGGGTGATATTGTTTTCAGTCGTGTCGGTTCAGTAGACCGTCGTGCGCTTGTTCAACCGGAAGAAAATGGTTGGCTGTTTTCCGGGCGTTGTCTTCGAGTCCGTCCAAATCAAGTGCTGCTTGACAGTCGTTGGCTTTCATATTTTTTCGGGTTACCAGCATTTAAAAGTTATATCCGAGGCATTGCTGTTGGAGCAACCATGCCATCGCTCAATACAAAAATTCTGAGTGATGTGCCTGTTTATTATCCTCTTATAGCAGTCCAACGTGCTGCCGCAAAGCTTTTTGTTATTCTCGACGATCGCATAGCCCTCCTTCGCGAAACGAACGCTACACTCGAAGCCATTGCTCAGGCACTTTTCAAATCATGGTTTGTTGACTTTGACCCTGTACGAGCCAAGCAGGAAGGCCGCGAACCCCAAGGCATGGATGCCGACACCGCAGCACTATTCCCTGACAGCTTCGAAGAGTCGGAACTGGGGTTGGTGCCGAAGGGGTGGCGGATATTACTACTCGGAGATGCAGTGAAAAGTGTTGGCGGAGGAACACCAAACACCAAAGAAGTTTCATTTTGGGAACCTGCTGAATTTGCATGGACAACCCCAAAGGATTTATCAGGCTTGCAATCACCAGTTTTATTGAAAACAGAACGCTTACTTTCCGCAAAAGGGGTGTCAAATGTTAGCTCGGGTTTACTTCCAGTGGGAACCTTGCTGTTATCCTCTCGTGCTCCGATTGGTTATCTTGCTATCACGCAAATACCCCTATCTATAAACCAAGGTTACATAGCGATGCTGCCAAGTAGCAAGCTTCCTCCCTTGTACATGCTGTTTTGGTGCAAACAAAACATGGAAATCATCAAGAGCCATTCAAACGGTTCGACCTTCATGGAGATCAGCAAAAAAGCCTTCCGTTCGATTCCAGCGATTGTGCCATCAGTAGCGGTACTAAACAGTTACTTGAGTGTGGTGGATTCTGTTTTTGAACGTTTGGTCGAAAACGAAAAACAACCCAAACCCTTGCATCAATCCGCGACACTCTGCTTCCGCGCCTGATCTCCGGCCAGTTACGTCTTCCTGAAGCAGAGGAGATTATCGAGGAGGTGACGGCATGATACCAATATTGCCTGATGGATACGCCGACTGGCTGAAGAGCCTTAAAAACGATATTGCTCAAGCCCAGCAACGTGCGGGGTTGTTGGTTAATTCCGAACTGCTCCAGCTCTATGGTCGTATTGGACGCGACATTTTGCAACGACAAGATTTGCAGGGTTGGGGTTCGAAAGTAATAGATCGTCTGGCTCGTGACCTTAAAGAGGAATTTCCTCACATGCGAGGATGGTCATCCAGCAACCTCAAGTACATGCGCTTTTTTGCTCAGCATTGACCCAGCGGGCAATTTGGTCAGCAGCCTGCTGACCAATTACCCTGGTTCCATTGCGTGACTCTGCTAACCAAACTGAACAATGATGAAGAGCGTGAATGGTATGCATTGCAAACTGTCCATCATGGATGGTCGCGTACAACGCTGACGTTGAATATCAAGAGCCGATTGCATCTGCGTCAAGGTAGTGCCATAACCAATTTTGAAAAGCGTTTACCCTCACCAGATTCAGCGCTGGCTCGCGAAACACTGAGAGACCCCTATATGTTCGATTTCCTTGGTCTGGGCAATGATGCTCATGAACGGGATATAGAGGATGGCCTGATGCGTCATATTACCCATTTTCTTTTGGAATTGGGAGCTGGATTTGCTTTTGTTGGGCGACAGTTTTGGCTTGAGGTTGATGGCGATGAGTTTTTTATTGATCTTCTTTTTTATCATACACGCCTTAAGCGCTATATCGTAGTAGAGTTGAAAGCCACTGCTTTCAAACCGGATCATGCAGGTCAACTTAACTTTTACCTTGCAGCCGTTGATGCCAAAGTCAAAGCCGAGGATGATAAACCGACCATCGGTCTCTTGCTGTGCAAGCAGAAAAATCGGCTTGTTGCAGAGTATGCTCTGTCAGGAATAGACAAGCCAATCGGTATTGCTGAGTATCAACTCCTGCGTAATCTGCCGGAATCACTTGAACACAAGCTACCAAGTATTGAAGAAATTGAAGCGGAATTGGCAGGGAGCCTAACCATACAGAATAAAATACCATGACCGAAGATCAACTTGAGCGTGAGGCCCTTGGCTGGCTGCAGGAGGTTGGCTATGCTCATCGTTTTGGCCCCGATATTGCACCGGACGGCGCGGCACCAGAGCGGAGCAATTATACGCAGGTGATGCTTGCCGGGAGATTGCGCAAAGCGATAACCCGTCTGAATCCGTTGGTGCCTGTGGCTGCTCGTGAAGATGCCCTGCATCAGGTGCTGAATCTTGATACTCCGGTTCTGCTTGCGGCCAATCGAGCATTTCATCATCTGCTGATCAACGGGGTGCCGGTCGAATATCAGAAAAATGGTGAAACCCGGGGCGACTTTGTCCGGTTGATCGACTTTGAAGAGGTGAACCAGAACGACTGGCTTGCTGTCAATCAGTTCTCTGTAAAAGGGCCAAAGTTCACCCGCCGACCGGATATTGTGCTCTTCGTCAATGGCCTGCCGCTGGTCGTGGTGGAGTTGAAGAATCCTGCCGACAAGAATGCCGATCTCTGGAAAGTTTATGACCAGATCGATACCTACAAGGATCAGATAGCCGATCTCTTTCAGTACAACGAAATTCTTGTTATCTCCGATGGCAGCGAAGCCCGCATGGGTTCACTCTCTGCCAATGCTGAGCGCTTTATGGCATGGCGTACCATTGACGGTCTCTCGCTTGATCCGCTTGGCTCCTTCAGTGAGCTTGAAACCCTTGTGAGGGGCGTGCTGAACCCAGCCTGCCTGCTTGACTTTCTGCGCTTTTTCATTCTTTTTGAACATGATGGCACCCTCATCAAAAAAATTGCAGGCTATCATCAATACTATGCCGTGCGTTCGGCCATTGATCGGGTCATTACCGCTTCACGGCAGCAAGGTGACCGGAAAGGGGGAGTGGTCTGGCATACCCAGGGGTCAGGCAAGAGTATTACCATGGTCTGCTTTGCTGCGCGGGTGATGCGCGAAGTTGCCATGGAGAACCCGACCATTGTTGTCATTACCGATCGCAACGATCTTGACGGTCAGCTCTTCGGGGTCTTTTCGCTCTCACAGGATCTGCTGCGTGAAGAGCCAATACAAGCCGAATCGCGCCACGACCTACGATTGAAACTGAATAACCGGCCATCAGGTGGTATAGTTTTTGCTACTATTCAGAAGTTTATGCCTGACGCCAGCGAGAGCAGCTTTCCCGTACTCTCCGACCGGCACAATATTGTCGTTATTGCCGATGAAGCCCACCGTACCCAATATGGCTTTGAGGCAAAGTTCAAAGGCGACCAGAAGGGTTATCAGGTTGGCTACGCCCAGCATCTGCGCGACGCCCTGCCCAATGCAACCTTTGTCGCTTTCACCGGCACGCCGGTTTCAACCGAAGATCGTGATACCCGTGTCGTTTTTGGCGACTATATCCACATTTACGACATGCAGCAGTCGCGCACCGACGGGGCGACCGTGCCGATCTATTTTGAATCCCGCCTTGCGAAGCTCGGGCTGAACAAAGAGGCGCTTCCGGAGATTGACGAGGAGGTGGATGAACTGGCCGAAGAGGAGGAGTACGATGAGCAGAAGCGGTTGAAAAGCAAATGGGCAGCCCTCGAAAAAGTGGTTGGTGCTGAACCCCGTATCAAGCTGGTCGCCGCCGATCTGGTGGCTCACTTCGAAGAGCGCAGCAAAGCGCAAACCGGAAAAGCGATGATTGTCGCCATGAGCCGCGAAATCTGCGTTCATCTTTACAACGCCATTATTGAGCTTCGCCCTGAGTGGCACAGTGACGATCCCGAAAAAGGGGTGATCAAAGTGGTCATCACCGGCTCAGCCAGCGACAAGCCATTGCTTCGACCCCATCTCTACTCCCACAACATCAAAAAGCGCCTCGAAAAACGGTTCAAAAACCCGGACGATCCGATGCGCCTTGTCATTGTGCGCGACATGTGGCTTACCGGTTTTGATGCTCCCTGCGTCCACACCATGTACATTGATAAACCGATGAAGGGCCACAACCTCATGCAGGCCATTGCCCGCGTTAACCGTGTTTTCCGTGACAAACAGGGTGGTCTCGTGGTCGATTACATCGGCATTGCAACCGACCTGAAAAAAGCCATTGCCGACTACACTGCAAGCAAGGGGCGTGGGCGTCCCACCGTTGATACCGCCGAAGCGCTTGCCGTACTGCTCGAAAAACTCGACATCCTGCACGGTATGATGCACAACTTCGATTACGGCGGCTTTCTTACGGGCGGTCACCGGCTTCTGGCCAAAGCGGCCAACCACATTCTCGGGCTGGAAGATGGAAAAAAGCGTTTCTGCGATACCACGTTGGCCCTCTCCAAAGCCTTCACCCTTTGTGGCACGCTCGATGAAGCAAGGGCTGTTCGAGAGGAGATAGCATTCTTTCAGACGGTAAAGGTGCTCTTGACCAAAAAAGAGAGCAGCACCAAAAAACGGAGTGACGAAGAGAAAGAGGTGGCTATCCGCCAGATTATCGGTTCTGCTCTCATATCAGAAAACGTGGTTGATATTTTTGAAGCGGTCGGGCTCGACAAACCCAACATCGGTATTCTTGATGAAGCATTTCTCAATGAAATCCGAACCCTGCCGGAACGCAATCTCGCCGTAGAGCTGCTCGAACGTCTGCTTGCAGGAGAGGTTAAAACACGCTTTGCCAGCAATATTGTTCAGCAGAAAAAATTCTCTGAACTTCTCACCAATGTTGTGCAGCGTTACCAGAACCGGGCCATCGAAACCGCTCAGGTGATCGAAGAGCTGATTGCGATGGCAAAGAAATTTCAGGAAGCGGTCAACAGGGGAAAGAGCCTTGGGCTTAACACCGACGAACTCGCCTTCTACGATGCCCTTGCCAATAACGAAGAGGCCGTGCGGGAGATGGGTGACGAAATCCTCAAAAAAATTGCTCACGAACTGGCAGAAAACCTCCGCAAAAGCATTACGGTTGACTGGTCAACAAGGGAGAGTGTCCGTGCCCGGCTTCGCCTGCTGGTTAAACGAATCCTGCGCAAATACAAGTACCCGCCCACAAAACAGGAGGAGGCCATAACGTTGGTGCTCGAACAGGCCGAAACGCTCAGCGCCGAATGGGAAGGGTAATTTTTCAGGAGCAAAAAAGCAAAGGGGTATCCAAAGCCTTGAAAATGATTTACCTCGTAACAGAAAGCAAGCCCTATGAGGTTAAAGAGGTGGAAGACATCAATCAATTTATGTGCGAGGTGCAGGAAGAAGTACAACGTATTAATGTAGAATCATTTACAATTTGGGCACCGAAAAACTCCCCAAAACAGCTTCACTCTATGCAGTAACTATTTCGTTACTTCAAGTAATCGATAACTATCTCTGGACAAGCGCTGTGACTAATCAAATTATCAGAAAATGACTAAAAATCTGTCAAAAACATAGTACAATCATTAACCCCGCAAACCCAGAGTACAGCCATTGCTCCTGTAGGCTCAACTGGCACACTGGTTAAACTGGTTTATCAGCAACATTTTTATAACTATTCATAGCACTTCTGCTGATCTCTTCTATACTTTGGTCTTCCCATAAGGTTCTTTGCCATTTTGTATAATCAAATGGTTCACGTTGAATAAGGGCGATAAACCTCTCGGCAGCCACGCTTCCCAAAGACTTTGTAAGCGCTTGAAATCCGTTAATTTTAATTTCAGTATCAGTTATCATAAGTACTCCTCTTTGATAAAAGCAATTGGATCAATGATCATAATTCCCTCTATCTGATTGTTTTTATTCAAAATTTTGTTGTCAGTTGTCAGGAAATAGCTGCATTCAGAAAATATAGCGCACGAAATATGTAGCGCGTCTTTGTTTCGTAGCCCGATTGCACTAAGACTCTTCGCTTTCTTCAAAATGGTATGATTTTCAGTGACCATTATAATCGCATGTTCTCTCCAATCAGCAATTGCATTTCTCCTTTCCTCAAAAGGATTAGCCATATTTTCAATCTCAAGAATATATGACCATACCAGCTCAAATTTTTTCCCCAACACATCATCTTGAACCCTCAATTTGGCTTCTGCTTCAAGCATTATCCGTATCTTGGTTTGATCATCAAAAGGGCGATTAAAACAACAATTATATAGATTAATTCTCATAACTATCAAGAATTAATGATGTTATCGGTATCGATCAGCACTATGATGAATCGAATCAAGCAGTAGTTCAGCAAGACGCGCACGTTCTTCTGGGCGAAGTGCCTGGGACTTCTGGAAAGCGCCGATTAAAACCGGTAGAGAGTAGAGAATGCAAGTTTCTTATATGAAAGGAATAGCCACCCATCATAGCCCTGAGTCATGCCTCGATATACAGCAATGGTATGGGGAAGCGTTGACAGGGGAAAGCGCAGGCGTTGTATTGAGTTCCGAAATCACACTAATTCGTAGGCAGACCCTGTCGGAAGAAGGGGAATGCAAAATCAATCATACCATAATGGCGAGGAATGGTTGGCTACGGCGGAATCAGAGACCAACAGCATGTGTGGAAGCACTCTACACGGGAATCGGGAGACCCGGTAAGCTCCCTCACCAAAGGCAATTGGAAAGAGGGAGGTGTCAATGAAGGAGAGAACCCGAAGAATTGATGCTCAAGCAAGCCGGGAGTCGGACAGTGTCATAGTACCTGAGAAGCAGCCGAACAGAGAGACCCCGGTCTCGACGGAGGCTGTGGAGGAAAGGACACTGGCCAAGAGGAACGCCGGAGATGATGCCACCAGCCGGATACAGAGCCGGAACATGGTGTCGTTTGGACTTGAAGGCGTGCGAACACGAGCCAAAACTGACAAGACGTGCTGCTTTACCGCATTGTTGCACCATATCACCCCTGAACTGCTCCGCAAAAGCTTTTACGAGCTGAACCGGAAAGCAGCCCCGGGAATTGATAGAGTGACATGGCGGGAGTATGAAAAGCAGCTTGAAGAACGTCTGCCGAACCTGCATACGGAAATCCACAAAGGCAGCTATCGGGCAAAACCGGTATTGAGGACATATATCCCAAAAGACAAGGGCCAGAAACGCCCGCTGGGCATGACGGCCATAGAAGACAAGCTTGTACAGCAAGCAGTGGTCAACGTACTGAGGGTGATATATGAAACAGAATTCTATGGATTCTCCTACGGATACCGTCCCGGTCGAAGCCCTCACAGAGCGTTGGATGCACTGGCAACAGCCATTTTGACGCGACGAATCAACTGGATACTGGATGCAGACCTGCAATCGTTTTTTGACAGCATTCCACACGAACGCTTACTTGAATTCATCAGAAAACGGGTAGGTGATGAACGGATACTGCGCCTGATAAGCAAATGGCTAAAGACGGGATATAGCGAAGATGGTCAGATTCACCGGCAAACAGTAGGCACACCACAGGGGTCGGTGATTTCGCCGCTGTTGGCCAACATCTATCTTCACTACGTGATGGACGAATGGGTTGAAAATGAGCGACGCACCCGCCCAAATGGGGAGGTCATTATTGTGAGATATGCCGACGATCTTGTGATGGGATTTCAATACAAGGCAGAAGCAGAACGATATCACGCAGCCCTGAGAGAACAGTTGTCGAGTTTCGGATTGACACTGCACCCTGAGAAAACCAGTTTGAAAGAGTTTGGGCGGTATGCCGCAGCAAACCGGAAGAAACGGGGAGAGGGCAAACCCGAGGGTTTTGATTTTCTTGGGTTTACACACCTATGCAGCAAGAACCGGAAAGGAGGCTTCTTTCTGAAACGGAAGACGAAAAGTAAAAGTCAACGCCAAACGATACGGGAAACTAAAGAAGACCTGAGAAAGCGAATGCACGCACCTATAAAACAGACAGGAGACTGGCTGAAAAGTGTCGTGCAAGGCTACGGGCAATACTATGGAGTACCGGGAAACATCAAGGCTCTGAGAAGTTTCAGAAGCTTTGTGGCGAAAGCGTGGTACTGGAGCTTGAGACGACGAAGTCAGAAAGGAACAGCCATGAACTGGCAACGATTTAGGCCCATCGTAGATGCTTATCTCCCGCACCTCCGAACATGCCATGATTTCCCGGAGGTACGATTCGCTATTACTCAAGGCAGGAGCCGTATGCGGTAGTTCCGCACGTACGGATCTGCGCGGGGGGTGTCAGGTAACTGGCATTCCTACCGCAACCGATAACTCCATGACAAGATCAATCATAAACTTTCTACTGCTATCAAAATTGTAAGTTCGATGACTTCGTGCGAGTAATAAGTGAATGCTGCCTCAAAGGTTTTATTCATGATTGTATGAAAAAGATGCCGCTGAATTGGGTCATTTTCAGTGCCTGGATAGTTGCTTTATTCTTCATAATCCGGATATTGCTCAGGATTAACTCCCGTTGACTCAACTATAATCGGATATTTTTTATTTTTTTCCTCTACTCTTTTCTTTCGTGACTTCTTAATCTCAAATAACCAACTGTCTCCAAAATCGAAAAGATAGTATAACTTATATCCCGTTATTGGATATATTTCATTCAGTTTAGTTTTCTTTGAAACAGGATAAGCCTTATTCCTGGGCTTCTTGCCAATGTAAAATTCGTATAAATGATCATCATCAAAATCGACGATCTTTTGAATATACTTGTGTAACTGTTGCAGCGAAAAGTCTTCTTTGACCTCTATGGTTTTAGACCAGGGGATGTCATTCTCATCATGCGGAAATGAAATATGTAATGTGTAAACTTCCATTTACCTTTCTTTATATAAGGGCACCTCTAAAAATTGATTTTTGATACAATTTAAAAATTTCGGATAGTCGAAATATTGGCTTACGTTGTGGCATTTTGCTTCATCTTGGCGTATAAATAGCGAGGGATACCGAAGGTTGGCGCAGTTATCCTATCGGATACAATTACATGCTGTATGGATCACGTAAAAATACGGCATAGACCGTTTTCTTGAGTTGAGTGCATCGCATGAGATTG
>CAJEXI010000037.1 GCA_903994455.1 uncultured Chlorobiaceae bacterium
GGGGTGATGATATTTGCCGCACCCTGGGCAATCAGCTCCATATTCGACTTGTGCCGGCTGCCGATCATGCCATCGGCCACAACAGCCGACAGCAACGCTTCAATGGCACCAAGCAGGGCAATGGTTGTTGCCGGCATGATGAGGTGCTGAATGGTTGCAAAATCAAACGAAGGGAGTGAGGGGGCGGGAATGGTGGAGGGGATTTCTCCAAAACGGGATGCAATAGTTGCTACATCCAGCGGCAAGTAACGCACCATCAGGGTTGTTACGATAATGGCAACAAGAGAACCGGGAATTTTTCGAGAAACCTTTGGCCAAAAAAGGATAATCAGAAGAGCAATGGTGCCGATCATGAGACTGGAAAGATCAAGCGTCGGGAGGCTGCGGCCATAAGCGGCCCACTTGCCAATAAAATCAGCCGGAACAACCGCAATATCAAGGCCAAAAAAATCCTTGACCTGGCTGGAAAAGATAATGACTGCAATACCGCTGGTAAAACCGACAATAACCGGATAGGGGATAAACTTGATCAGTGACCCGAACTGGGCGAAACCCATCATCATGAGGATAACTCCCGACATGATCGTTGCCAACATCAGTCCATTAATCCCGTATTGCTGGACAATTCCGTACAGGATAACAATAAAAGCACCCGTCGGTCCTCCAATCTGTACCCTGCTTCCACCGAGAAAAGAGACCAGAAAGCCTCCGACAACGGCGGTAATAAGCCCTTTTTCAGGAGAAACCCCCGATGCAATGGCAAACGCAATAGCCAGCGGGAGGGCGACTATGCCAACCATGATACCGGCAATGACATCCTTCATAATCCGGTCCGGGGTGAGTTCCGGTAAAATTGATAACAGTTTTGGTTTGAACATGGTGAGCATCAGAAAAAGAAAATGAACAAGCAGCCAGCAACAGCCGTGAGGTTCTATATAATGTTTTTGCATTATTTTATCAATGCATCGCCCCGTTCCGTCAAAAAAAGTTTGATTCAGAAGGTAAAACCGCTTTTTCTGATGGTATTTATGGTGTTGCGGTACTTATCTTGAGGAGTAGAGTCCGGAGAGCATCGTCTCTTCTTCACTTCAAATAAAAGGAGATACAATAGATATGACTACAACACAAGAGAACCTCAAAGCGGCATTTGCCGGTGAGAGTCAGGCGAACCAGAAATATCTGGCCTTTGCAAACGAAGCCGAAAAAGCTGGTTTTGGTAATGTGGCAAAGTTGTTTCGTACAACGGCCCAGGCGGAGCGTCTTCATGCAGCCGGGCATTTTGCAGCTCTCGGAGGAGTAGGCTCAACTGCCGAAAATCTTGAGGCAGCAATCAGTGGCGAAACCTTTGAGCATACCCAAATGTATCCGCCAATGCTGCAACAGGCTGAAGCCGATGAGCATCCGGCCAAAAGAATGTTTGCCTATGCCCTCAAAGCGGAACGGGTTCATGCTGCGCTCTATCAGCAAGCGCTGGAATCAGTACGTAACGGCAAGGATATCACCGCAACCGAAGTCTGGCTGTGTCCTGTCTGCGGCCATATCGAGTTGGGCAATCCGCCTGAAACCTGCCCGATTTGCGGTGCAAAAGCGGCAGCGTTTGTGCAGGTGTAACAACGAGTATTCCGATAACCCGGCATAACCAGCCACTGATGGGCGGTATGCCGGGTATACGGAAACCCTTACTCAGCAATATGCTTCCTCGAAAAGAAAAGGAGTATTGCCCCTGCCAGGTCAGCCAGTATCCAAATCTCTTTGGCAAGGTGGATATCAATAACTGGATTAAAAAGTATCGTAAAGAGGCTGCAGGCCAGGGGCAGCAGCAGTTTTTTCTTTCCAAAGTTTTTGTACGCTCCCCAGGCAAAGGTTCCTGCGGCAGTAATTTTGATCAGGGAAGAGAAATCATCATGGAGCGGAAATATGGCAACAAGCAGCAGCACTGCGGTAAGATAAACGACTTGTACAGGCATAACCGGGGTGATAAGCAATGGAATTAAAAAAGCCAGACGGAACTTGTCTTCTGTCTGGCTTGAGAGGAAAATCGTCAAAAAGCTCAAGGATCAGTAGCGGTCTCTTCTCGCGGGTCTCTCTTCGCGAGGCTTCGCTTCATTGACCTTTATCGTGCGGCCATTCAAATCCTTTTCATTCATTGATTCGATAGCTTCACGAGCTTCACTTTCATTAGGCATGTCAACAAATCCAAACCCTTTGGAGCGGCCCGAAAACTTGTCATTGATGATGCTTGCGGTATCGACTTGACCAAATGCGGAAAAGGCATCACGAAGGTCATCTTCAGTAACAGTGTAAGCCAGATTACCAATATAAATATTCATTATGAGTCTCAGTGTATCTATGCATTGATAGAAAGAGATACCGTCAAGCAACCAACGCACAAATTACTTGATTAGCGACCAGCCAACCATTGACTGACTTCTTCTGAAGTTTAACGTAATTGATGATCATTTTCAAATAGATAATTCATGGGGTGAAAAATTCTTAAAATTGACTTACTATCTCGTGACCAAAAGCCGCTTTTCCTGACTAATCTGTCTTGTCATGCATGAATTTGATTTTCTCGGCGAACTGGTGCTTATCGGAGCATTAGCCGTCGCTATTATTCTGATTTTTCAACAGTTAAAGATTCCGCCAGTCATCGGGCTTATATTTACCGGTATTCTCCTTGGTCCATCAGGTATCGGCGCGGTTTACGATCAAAAGATGATTTCAACGCTCGCTGAGCTTGGGGTCGTTCTTCTGTTGTTTACCATCGGTCTTGAGTTTTCAGTCGATGACCTCAAAAAGCTTAAAAAAATTGTTTTGGTTGGTGGCATCGTCCAGATTCTTGTTACCGGTATGGCCATCAGTTTTCTCTCCTGGTGGTTTATGCTTGCCATAGGTCATGGCATTACGGTTTCGTCTGCCGCATTTCTGGGATTTACCTTTTCGGTCAGCAGTACCGCAATCTGTCTGAAGATTCTTGAAGACAGGGATGAACTCGCCCTGCCGCACGGGCGCATTGCTCTCGGGATTTTGATTTTTCAGGATATCGCGGTTGTTCCCTTGATGATCGGCATTAATTTCCTGAGTCCCCATGCCGTGCCCTCCTTCGAGGTCGTGTTTAAAGAGATCGGCATTATTGTGCTCTTCTCTGTGGCAATTGTTGTCGGATTCAGGCTTCTTATGCCAAAAATGGTGCATCTGATTGCTTCATTGCATGCCAGTGAGGTTCTTGTTATCGGCGCTCTTGTTATCTGCTTCGGCGCAGCATATTTGACCTCGCTTGTAGGGCTGTCGCTCGCACTCGGTTCGTTTGTTGCCGGCATGGTTATTGCAAGCACCGATGAAAGTCATCAGATCAGCGTGACTATCGATCCGTTTCGTGAGGCGTTCAGCAGCATCTTTTTTATATCAGTCGGCCTTTTGCTTGATGTCAAGATGATCAATTTGCCTCTTTTTGTCTCCATAGCCCTTGTTGTGTTGTTCGTAAAAGGGCTGCTTGTTGCCGGAATTTCTCTATTTCTGGGCAACTCGATGCGAGTAAGCATGATGGCTGGCATGGCACTGGCACAAATTGGGGAGTTCTCCTTTGTGCTGGCAGAGAGCGGCCTGAAGAATAGCATTATCGATCATGAGGTCTTTCAGGCCATGCTTGCCATCAGTGTGGTAACAATGATTGTCACTCCTGCCATGATCGCGTTTGCTCCAAAATTTGCCGACCAGATGGTGCCCGCGCTCGGGTTTATTCCTCTTGTTTCAAGGGAATCTCACTCGGTTGCCGTTCGTCCTCCCGATAGTACCATTATTTGTGCAGGGGAGATCCATGCGGCTATTATCGGTTTTGGCATCAACGGCCAGAATGTTGCCTCAGTGCTTCATGCAACCAATATCTCTTATTCTGTCCTTGAAATAGACCGGGAGATGGTTAAAGTCATGAGGAGAAAGGGAGAACCAATCTATTATGGAGACTGTACGGAAAATAAAGCGCTTCTTCGGGCAGGCATCGATCACGCCCGTGCCGTTGTGCTCGGAATTTCAGATGCTACGGCAACCCGTAAAAGTATAGCGATGATCCGCGAGATCAACCGCAAAGCGTTTATTATCGTTCGCGCAAGAACCCTGGATAATGTTGCCGCTCTCTACAAAGCAGGTGCCGATGTTGTGGTAACAGAAAAATTTGAAACATCGATCCAGATTTTTTCGCAATTGCTTAACCACTTTACGGTTGATCCTGAACTGATTCTCGAACAGCAGGAAATTATCAGGCGTGAATGTGAAAAGATTTTTCTGAAATAATCATTCCAATCACCGGGATGGACGGTTGTTTTTTCCCGGTGGCGATAAATTTTTCTTATATTTACCGCTACAAAGAGCCCATATCTCTCACTCACCTTTCACCTGACAAGTGTTATGGCACAACAGACGGCACAACCGACGCAAAAATTTATCCGTTACCGGCAGGAACTTCTCGATCTTCAGGCTTCAGAAGACAGAGCTGCCGCCAAACGGGCCACTTATGAACTTTCTTTAATGGAGAAGAGTTGTTTCGTGGAGTTGAACGGTGTTGTTCATCACTATCACGATTCCGGCCCAAAAGATGCGGCCGAGACTGTCGTGCTAATCCACGGCTGGGATTGCTGGTGGATGTGGTGGCATCATGTCATTAAATATCTCAACAATCAGGGGGTTCGCACCATCTCTTACGACATGCGCGGGCATGGATGGTCAGAAAACGATCCAAAGAACCACTACCACATCGACTTTTTTGCCCACGACCTGAATGACCTGGTTGTCAATCTCGGGCTCAAACGATTTCATATTGCCGCATTTTCTTTTGGCCCATTCGTTGCGCTCGATTATGCCTGTTCTCATCCCGGCCTTATTCGATCGATGACCTTTTTCAATTTCGGGTTTCTGCCAAACAGCGAATTCATCCAGGCATTTGCCACCAATACCATCACCTTTGTGTTTAACAGCCTCCTGCGAAAACTGACCTGGTGGCTTCCTGCCTACATCTTTGCACGTCTTGTGCTTGCCAAGAATACGGTCATGCTTCATGATATTCTTATCGGATATAAAAGCCTCGGGCTTTGCGCACCGGAGGCTATTGAGCAGACGACCCAGCATATTACGGCATTCAGTACGACCGACTCCGTGCCCGAGATGGTCAAGACCGTAGATATGCCGGTTCTCTTTGTCGCTGGCGAGGGTGATTCAATTATGACCGCCGAGAACACCGAAAAATTGGTCAATCTGACGCACAAGGGGACCTATGTCTGTGTTCCCGAATGCGGGCATTTGATCACCGTTGAATTGCCGGAAGTGGCCTCGAAATTGATTTGGGGACACGTGCAGGCCAACAGCGGCACTTAAAACGTTTTGCGTACAGCCCGGATAAAGGCCTCTATTTTGTCAGGATCCTTGATGCCGGGCTCGCTTTCCACCCCGCTTGCCGTATCGACTCCATAAGGCTGAATACGGCGGATTGCCTCACCAACATTGGTTTCATGCAGGCCCCCCGCAAGGATGGCATAGCATGATGTTCCGATTTGGTTGAAGATACGGGTAGCCAGTGATGCGCCAATGCTCTCGCCGGTTCCCCCGGCCATGTCCGGACGGTAAGCATCAAAAAGGAAACTGTTGACGTTGCTTTTGGCGGCGAACGCAAACACCTCTTCCACAGCAAAATTTTCTTCAGGGCGAAAAACTCTTATCACCTTAGCTGCAGTGATGGAGAGTGCCTGTTCAGGGCTGTACCGGTCGCTGTGCAATTGCGCTATCTGCAGGTTGCAGAGACGGCATAGGGCATTGATCTCTTCAGGAGAGTGTTCGACGAAGATACCTGCCGACTGCACAAACGGCGGCAGTTTTTCAATGATTGCCTTCGCCTTTTCAGGCGCGATCTGCCGCAGACTCTGACGGCTGAAATTAAAGCCAAGGGCATCAGCGCCAGCGTGAGCGGCATCGAGAGCATCCTGAAGGCGGGTTATTCCACAGATCTTGATTTTTGTCATCGATGAATTTCCAATAAGGTTGTCAACAGGCGGTAAAGCTGGTTCACTGAACAAAAGATACGCTAAAACGCGGTAACCCTGGCACTCCGGGGTAGGCGCGTTATACTCAAGCTGTTTTTATTTTCCTAATATTGTGCGTATATTGAAGGCCAATTATGAATTATTGAAACAGCGAGCATTGGGGCGTCGCCAAGTGGTAAGGCATCGGCCTTTGGAGCCGACATCCGCAGGTTCGAATCCTGCCGCCCCAGCACCCCAAACAAAAAAGCAACCCTCGACAGGTTGCTTTTTTGTTCTGTAGCGTTTGCCATGAGTCGCTCAATAGCGGTAATGGTCAGGTTTGTAGGGTCCGTCAAGAGGCACCCCGATATACTCCGCCTGTTCATCAGTAAGCCGGGTCAGTTTTACCCCAAGCTGTTCAAGGTGCAGCCTTGCAACCTCTTCATCAAGCTCTTTCGGCAGTCGGTACACATCGATGGCATACTCTTTGGTCCAGAGTTCAATTTGTGCGAGCGTCTGGTTGGTAAACGAGTTGCTCATCACAAACGATGGATGGCCCGTTGCACATCCAAGATTGACAAGGCGCCCTTCTGCAAGCAGATAGATGCAGTTGCCATTCTCAAAAGTATACTTGTCGACCTGGGGCTTGATATTGAGCCTTGTAGCACCAGCATAGGCATAAAGCTGCTCAACCTGGATTTCGTTGTCGAAGTGGCCGATGTTGCAGACAATGGCTTCATCCTTCATCTGCTTGATATGTTCAAGGGTAATGACATCCTTGTTGCCGGTGGTGGTCACAAAAATGTTCCCTTCCTTGACCGCTTCATCCATGGTGGAGACTTCATAGCCCTCCATGGCAGCCTGCAACGCGCAGATCGGGTCAATTTCGGTGACAATAACTCTGGCACCATAAGCCCGCATGGAGCGTGCGGAGCCCTTGCCCACATCGCCATAGCCAAGCACCACAACCACCTTACCGGCAACCATGACATCAGTTGCCCGCTTGATACCGTCTGCCAGTGACTCGCGGCATCCATAAAGATTGTCGAACTTCGACTTGGTTACCGAATCATTGACGTTGATAGCCGGGAAAAGCAGTTCACCTTTTTCCATCATCTGGTAAAGGCGGTGAACACCAGTCGTCGTCTCTTCCGACACACCCTTCATCTCTGAAGCAACCTTGTGCCAGCGCTGGCTGTCCTCTTCAAAAACCTCCCGGAGCTGCTGGTAGAGTGCTTTTTCTTCAGCATTACCCGGAACTTTTTCAAGCATTTCCGGATCGTTTTCAATTTTATAACCAAGAATAATCATCAAGGTTGCGTCACCGCCGTCATCGACAATCAGGTTTGGCCCCTTTCCGCCTTCAAATTCAAGGATCTGGCGGGTACACCACCAGTACTCTTCGAGCGTTTCACCTTTCCATGCAAAGACCGGCACACCGGTTACTGCGATGGCTGCTGCTGCATGATCCTGCGTCGAAAAAATGTTGCAGCTTGCCCAGCGAACCTCTGCTCCGAGTTCCACAA
Source organism: uncultured Chlorobiaceae bacterium (assembly GCA_903994455.1). Lineage (GTDB taxonomy): Bacteria > Bacteroidota > Chlorobiia > Chlorobiales > Chlorobiaceae > Chlorobium. Next base: position 7,535 of record CAJEXI010000037.1, read on the forward strand.
GGGTTTCGATCAACACGGCCGTCTGGATGGTCATGTGCAGGGAGCCAGAAATACGGGCACCTTTCAGAGGAAATTTACCAGCATACTTGCGCCTGGTAGCCATAAGGCCCGGCATCTCTTTTTCTGCGACATCAATTTCCTTCCGTCCCCATTCAGCAAGAGAGATATCTGCTACTTTATAATCAAGTGCCTTCGCGACTGTTGTCATAGGAGTTGTTTCTTGTTTTATCTATGTTGTGATTGCTCAGGCCAGGCCAAAAGCTTTTTTCAGCTCGTCAACCTTTTCGGTTTTTTCCCAAGGGAAGATACCACGGCCGAAATGACCGTAGGCAGCAGTCTGCTGATAGCTCCATCCCTGAGGTTTGTCGAGGCTGAACCGTTTGATAATGGCCGCAGGACGAAGATCGAAGATCACTTCAGCCTTTTCCTGGATTTGGGCATCGTCGAAGCCCTGTTTTGCGGTGTCATGCGTATTGATATAGATAGAGACAGGACGCGCAACACCGATGGCATAAGAGACCTGCACGGTGCATTTGTCGGCAAGGCCTGCTGCAACAATATTCTTGGCTACGTGACGTGCTGCATAAGCGGCACTGCGGTCAACCTTGGAAGGATCCTTGCCGCTGAAGGCACCGCCGCCGTGGGGAGCTGCACCACCATAAGTATCAACAATGATTTTACGTCCGGTCAGGCCGGTATCGCCATGTGGTCCGCCGATAACAAAGCGTCCGGTCGGGTTGATGTGAAACTTGGTCTTTTCGTCAATCAGGTTGGCGGGAATGACAACCTTGACAACATGTTCAATGATGTCATGCTTGATCACCTCCTGCCATGCGGTTTCGCTGACACCAACCGGCTCCGGATCGTGCTGGGTTGAAACCACAACAGCGTCAACACGGATGACTTTTTCATTTTCATATTCGAGAGTAACCTGGCTCTTGGCATCAGGACGCAGATAGGTCATCATGTTGCCCTCCTTGCGGATTTCAGCAAGTTTCTTGACCAACTGCTGGGCAAACTGGATTGCGGCAGGCATCAGCTCAGGGGTTTCGGTGCAGGCATAGCCAAACATCATACCCTGGTCGCCAGCGCCGACACGGTCAAACTCGTCAGCAATCTCTTCCTTGCGGTCAACACCGCGGTTAATATCGGGGGACTGACTGTGGAGCGCAGAAAGAACGCCGCAGGAGTTGGCTTCAAACATGTACTCACCTTTGGTGTAGCCGATTTCGCTGACAACCTTGCGGGCAATGGTCTGGATATCAACAATTCCTTTGGTTGTAACTTCACCACCCACAATCACCTGGCCAGTCGTTACAAAAGTTTCACAGGCAACACGCGAACTCGGGTCCTGGCGAAGAAAATCATCGAGAACAGCATCGGAAATCTGATCGGCAACCTTGTCGGGGTGTCCTTCTGATACCGATTCTGAGGTAAAGAAATACCTTTTCTGTGACATATTTTTTATACGGTTTTGGTTTAACGAATAACAATAACAACAAGAACAGGAAAAACTGATCTGGTGGAGAGCATTTCAGTGTGAGGATTTCACAGGGAAACGACAGGACACGGAAAAACTTCTCCGGCAAGCTCAGAAGAACAAGGTCTTCCTGGAGCTTGCGGCACCGTGTCCATAGGTAATGGGGATGCCGATGAAAAAAAGAGACGAAATGTAAACATTCGCCCTCTTCTATGCAAAAAATCTCTTATCCCACCTGAATTTCAGAATAATCGCCGACACTGATTTCATGAGGATTTCCGGCAATGATGGCACTGCTTCCGATAATCGAGTGATGAAGCATGATATGAACAACCCTGGCCTCACTGCCGATAATGGAATCCCTGATGATAGCGTCCGTAATTCTGGAACCTTCACCTATCGTGGTATTTGGTCCAATAATGGCGTTTTTAATCGAGGCATTGTCAGCGATAAAGACAGGATCAACAATAATGCAGCCTGGGTACTCTTTTGTTGTAATATTCTTTTCCAGAAGAGTTTTATTGGTTGAAAGGAGAGTATCAGGCTTGCCGCAGTCATACCAGCCGCTGACCGCAAAAGTGGTGAAGGTTTCCCCCGCCTCAATCATGAGCTGGAGTGCATCGGTAAGCTGATACTCCCCCTTTGTTTTTATGTTGTTGTGAATCAAATGGTCAATAGTGGCAAAGAGCGAGCCGGACTGACGGAAAAAATAGAGTCCGACAATGGCAAGGTTACTGACAGGAGTATCGGGTTTTTCCACCAGTCTCAGGATTTTTTTTCCATCAGTTACCGCAACTCCAAATCGCCTTGGGTCATCAACCTCTTTTACTCCCAGGGTTGAAAACGGACTTTTCAGGACCGATTCAAGATCAACGTCAAAGATGGTGTCTCCCAGAATAATGAAAAGAGGTTCATTTTCAATGATGTTTTGTCTGCACATCCAGATAGCATGGGCAAGTCCAAGGAGATCGGGCTGGTGGACAAAGGTGAATTTGATCGAGTAGTGTTTGAGCAGCCAATCTTCAACCATGTTGCCAAGGTAGCCCACAATGACAATGGCTTCATCAATACCTGCTGCAATAAGCTTGTCCATAATGTGGCCGATAATGGGTTTTCCTGCCACATTAAGCAATACTTTCGGTTGTGAAAAAGTATGGGGCCTCAAACGGGTGCCTACACCCGCAACAGGAATGATCGCTTTCATGATTTCTCAATGGGTTTTGTTAGGTAAGAACAAACGATAGGTTGTTATTGTTTTCAGTTACAGGAAAGATAGTATAAAAAAATTGACAAAATTACTGGCGGGGAGCTGTTAAATAAAGAAATCAGTTGTATTTTACGCGCACGGAAATTTATACGGGATAAAATTTATAAATCTTTGCCATGGCGGGACGGCTCAAGGGAGTATTCAGGCAGTCGGGGGTAATCCCGGTTCTTGACGACAGGCTGGTGCTTATTACCTCCAGAAAATCCGAGCGCTGGATCATTCCCAAGGGATATGTCGAAAAAGGGTTGTCCCCGGCAGATTCAGCAGCCAAAGAGGCTTATGAGGAAGCTGGTTTGATTGGCGTTGTCCATTACAAAAAAGCCGGTCAATTCCGGTATCGCAAGTTTGGAAAACACTTTTCGGTTCAGGTCTATCCGCTCTTTATCGAAACCATGCTCGATGAGTGGGATGAGATGCACGACCGTCGCCGCAAGCTTGTTACTCCGGCTGAAGCTGTTGAAATGGTTTGTCATGAGGAACTCAGGGAGATTATTACAAATTATTTCAGGCACAATTTATAATGTGGGAAAGAAATATTTTTTTTTGTAATCAATGTTCTTGTGCTATATTGGGCCTTCCCTTAAAGATCGGGGTGTGGCGCAGTTGGTAGCGTGCCTGCTTTGGGAGCAGGAGGCCCCGAGTTCGAGTCTCGGCACCCCGACAAGTGAAGGTTTTCAAGATTGAAGCGGTGCCCGTAGCTCAATGGATAGAGCATCAGCCTTCTAAGCTGAGGGTTACTGGTTCGAGTCCAGTCGGGCGCACGAAGAAAAAGTCACTATGATGTAGACGGTGATTGTAGCTCAGTTGGTTAGAGCGCCAGGTTGTGGCCCTGGAGGCCGGGGGTTCGAGTCCCCTCATTCACCCATAAAAGGCCCCATCGACTAGTGGTTAGGTCATCACCCTTTCAAGGTGGTAGCACGGGTTCGAATCCCGTTGGGGTCACTCAATAAAGCTCTGTTCTTTCCCGGTGCAGAGCTTTTTTTGTTCATGAAAGCAGATCTCTCCCATGAAAATATCTGTCAGTTGGCTCAAAGATTTTTTACCTCATTTTTCCTCCGATACGCCGTCACTTGTTGAAAAACTGACCTTTCTCGGCTTTGAGGTAGAGGAGGTTCAGGAATCTGCTCTTCCTGACGATCTGGTGGTTGTCGGAAGAATAGATGAAGTATTGCCACATCCCAATGCAGAACGGTTGACCCTGTGCCGCGTGGATGTTGGGCGTGACGAGCCTCTGCAGATTGTTTGCGGTGCCCCGAATGTCAAAGCAGGGATGCTGGTGCCGGTAGCAACCGAAAAGGCGAAACTTCAGCTTCGAGATGGCCAGACCATGACCATCAAACCCTCAAAAATACGCGGTGAACGCTCCTTCGGGATGATTTGTGCCGCTGACGAACTCGGTCTTTCAGATGACCATTCAGGCGTTATGGAGCTTGATGCCTCCTGTACCCCGGGTCAACCCCTCGCCCGTTATCTTGAAAGCGACGTGGTGCTTGATATAGCCGTCACACCAAATCGTCCCGATGTTCTCTCTCATCTTGGTCTGGCAAGGGAGCTCGCCGGGCGCAGTCAGATTCACTATCCCCCCCGGCACCAGATTGCATTTTCAAAGAGTGGCACGCTGGTTGAGGTTCTTGACGCAGAAGCTTGCCCTTACTATACAGGAGTGGTCATTCGAGGGATAACCGTTGCCCAGTCTCCCCCATGGTTACGCAAAAAGCTTGAAAGTATTGGTCTCAGGCCCAAAAACAACATCGTTGATATTACCAACTATATTCTTCACGCCCTTGGTCAGCCCCTTCATGCCTTCGATCTTGCCAAACTTGCTGAAGAGCGGGTTGTCATAAGGAGCGATGTGCGGGCAGAATTTGCTGCCATCAATCAGCAACTCTACCAGCTTGAACCAGGAATGCCGGTTATCTGCGATGCCCGCAAGCCTGTTGCGTTGGCAGGCATCATGGGAGGGCTTGATTCAGCCGTCAGCGATACCACAAAAGACCTTCTCCTTGAATCGGCCTGGTTTGATCCCTTCATGATCCGGAAATCTGCCAAAAAAGCAGCGCTCTCCTCTGATGCCTCCTATCGTTACGAGCGAGGTATTGATCCACACAATGTCAGGCGGTCATCAGAGTGTGCTGTGGCGCTGATACTCGAACTTGCCGGCGGCACTCTTGACCAGGCACAGGAGTGGGGCTCCATGCCTTCTGTATTGCGGGAGGTCGCCTTGCGTCCAGCCAGGGTCAATTCCTTGCTTGGCAGTTCAATCAGCGCTGTGGCTATGGTGGAGATGCTTGAGCAGATAGGCTTTTCAGCAGAAGAGACGGGCAGTGAGTCCATAACCGTTGAGGTGCCCTCCTTCAGGGTCGATGTTTCTGAAGAGATAGATCTTGTCGAGGAGGTTGCCCGCCTCTACGGTTACGACAACATTCAGCCCTCATCACAGATGGCGACCATCTATCCGCAGTCGCGCAAACACCCGGAATTTTTTCCTGACTTTCTTCGCTCTCTTCTTGTCGGGCTCAATTTCAGGGAAATATTGACCAATCCACTCATGAAACGACAGGAGGCCGGATTGTTCAGCGACCGACTTGTTGGAGTACTTAACCCTATCAGTGAAGGGCTTGAGGTTCTCCGGCCAGGGTTGGTGCCAGGATTTCTCAAGGTTATCAGCCACAATATCAGGCATGGCAATCGGGATCAGAAGCTCTTTGAGGTGGCCAAAGGATTTCAGAGCATTCCGCAAAGTGAGCGTTGTGGTGAGTCGCGGCTCAACGGCTACAAGGAAGAGGAGTCTCTTGTTCTGGCAATAACGGGAAGTCGTTTTCCCAGAATCTGGAATCAGTCGTCCGAAAAGGTTGATTATTACGATCTCATGGGCTCTGTCGAGATGCTTCTGGAAAAGCTGAATTTGCTTGATAAATCAGCGGTTAATCTTTATAATGCGAGTACAGTTGGCCTTGAGGTGAAGTTGACAGAAAAAGGAGAGCTCCGCTCCTGCCGGTTGGGGGTGGTTCAGCGGGTTGAGGCTGACCTGTTAAAGAAATTTGATATTGCGCAGGATGTTTTCGTTGCGGAGATTGATGTGGCAGTTCTGGAACGCTGTTTTCATTCAGAGGTCGCCTATCAGCCTCCGTCCAGATTTCCGGTTGTTCAGAGGGATATATCGCTTGTTTTACCGCCTGATGTTACCGTTCAGTCACTTGTTGAACTGGTTCGTTCAAGTGACTCGTTGATCAGGGGTGTCTCGGTTTTTGACATGTTCGAGCGCACCGGCGAGGATGGAGGAGAGCGTAGCGTGGCGCTTGCTCTTGAAATTGTCGATCATAAGGGAACATTGCAGGAAGAGAGAATCAGCGATATTCTTTCAAAAGTCGGCAGTGATGCCGAAAGTAAACTTGGTGCGGTGATTCGACAAGTCTGATCCTCTTTGTTCTATGCAAGATTTTGACGGGCAAAACATCAAGGTTGACGTCAACCTTCTTGAGAAAAATATTAGACAGCTCATTGCCCAGTTGACTGACTGCCGGAAAGAGAATGAGGCATTGCGTTCTGAGCTTTCAAGTCTTCAGAATATTCTAAGGTCTTTCAAGTTGCCGGGAACAGTTGGTTCCAACGCTCTTGATGCCAGCGTTGTCGTTGATGGAGTTTTTGCCTCTGCAGAAAAAGGGCTGGTGAAACACAAGCTTGTTCTGATTTTGCAGAAAATAGAGATGGAACTCAGAAACAATCAGGCCTTGTAGTGTAATGAGATGGAGAAAATTGATGTAAATGTTTATGGCGACAGTTATCCTCTAAGGTCCGGGAGAAGGGAGTTGACCGAAAAGGCAGCCCGTGATGTTGACAGGGTCATGAGGCTCTTTGCTGAAAAGGCTCCGACATTTGGAGCAGCAAAACTGGCTGTTCTTGCGGCAATTCAGTTTGCCGAAAGAAAGATCGAACTTGAAGAGGAGATGGAATCGCTTCAACAGAACATTGCCCGGCTTAACGTTTTTATGGGGCAAAATCTGCAATAAACCGTTACATTAAGCTGAACGAGTATCCGCACCGGTTGATTGAGGTGGAGGTAAGGTACAAGAACCAACATTAAAAACAGGGAGCCCGGCTCTTCTTTTTGATTGCAGGCCTTATTGAATTTTTCCTGACTCCGTGAGGAGGAAAGTTTGAGAACACTGGAAACGGTGTCCCATTGGAAGCAAGAAATTTGAAGGAGGCGCCCACCGTGAATCACGGGTTCTTGAATCTTGCGCCCCTCGTCTTTGGTGCGGTTTTTTTTGTTTAAAACGGTGTTTCTTGTGTGAACATGAGAGCATGAAAATGGAGGTGGTTTAATGGGTATAGTGATAAACCTGATTTTAATTGTTGTTGCTTCAGTCTTTTTTTTTGCAGCGGGTTTTTTTATTGGACGATATTTTCTTGAGCGTATCGGTACAACCAAGGTGCTTGAAGCCGAAGAACGTGCGGTGCAAATTGTTCAGGAAGCCCAGAAAGAGGCCAACGAGTACAAGGAACTTAAAGTCAGTGAGGTAAACCAGGAGTGGAAAAAGAAGCGTCGTGAGTTTGATCAGGAGGTCCTCATCAAAAACAACAAATTCACTCAAGTGCAAAAGCAGACACAGCAGAGAGAGGCACAACTGAAAAAACAGGCTCAGGATGTCAAGGATACTGAACGCAAGCTTCAGGATCAGCGCAAGGAAATCGACCAGATTACCGAGTCAGTGATGCTTCGCTCAACAGAGCTTGAACGCATTATTGTAGAGCAGAACCAGCGCCTTGAGAGCATCAGTAATCTTCAGGCAGAAGAGGCCCGGCAGATGTTGATCGATAACATGGTGGCAAAAGCTCGCGAAGAGGCCACTGAAACGCTTCACCAGATTCATGAAGAGGCCGAGCAAAAAGCAGGTCGTCTTGCCGAAAAAACGCTTTTGACCGCCATTCAGCGGATCTCTTTTGAGCAGACCACCGAAAACGCACTTTCCGTGGTGCATATCCAGAGCGATGAACTCAAGGGTCGCATTATTGGTCGTGAAGGTCGCAATATCAAGGCCTTTGAAAACGCCACAGGAGTTGACATCATTGTTGACGACACTCCGGAGGTGGTTATTCTCTCCTGCTTTGATCCGCTGCGCCGTGAGCTTGCCAAGCTGACTCTCCAGAAACTTCTGGTTGATGGTATCATTCATCCTGTGGCGATTGAAAAAGCTTATGGAGATGCCAAAAAGGAGATTGATGATGTCATCATCAGCGCTGGAGAGGATGCGCTCTCATCACTCCAGATTACCGACATGCCCGCCGAAGTTATCGCCCTTGTCGGTAAAATGAAATTTTATACCGTCTATGGGCAAAACCTGCTGCAGCACAGTCGTGAGGTCGCCATGCTTTCAGGTCTGATGGCTGCCGAACTCAAGCTGGATGCTCGCCTTGCCAAACGTGCCGGCATTTTGCACGATATTGGTCTGGTGCTGCCGGAAAGTGATGAACCCCACGCCATGACCGCAGTGGCCTTTCTGAAAAAGTACAACGAATCACCAATAGTCCTTAATGCTATTGCCGCTCATCATGGTGATGTCGATAAAGAGTCGCCCGTTGCCGATCTGGTTGACGCTGCCAATACCATATCGCTCTCCCGTCCCGGAGCCAGGGGTGCTGTAACGGCCGATGGCAACGTCAAGCGTCTTGAGAGTCTTGAAGAGATTGCAAAAGGATTCCCCGGTGTTCTGAAAACCTACGCCCTGCAGGCCGGAAGGGAGATCAGGGTCATTGTTGAAGGCGATAATGTAAGCGATTCACAGGCCGATGTTCTGGCCCATGATATCGCCCATAAAATTGAATCAGAAGCACAATATCCCGGACAGATAAAGGTCTCCATTATCCGCGAAAAACGTTCGGTCGCCTACGCAAAATAGGCGTTGCCAATCCGTTCAACCAAGGGGAGCGCCTAAAGCTTTCCCTTGGTTGAACGGATTTCGGTGCCGTTGATGGCAACAGCCGCCTTCATGGCATAGGCAAAAGACTTGAACAGCGCCTCTATTTTGTGGTGCGTATTTTCTCCCTCAAGAATTGACAGATGGATATTGGCTTTCAAGGTTCCCGAAAGCGACAAAAAGAAATGTTCAACCATTTCTGTTGAAAATCCCTGAATGACCGGTCGATTGAACTCAGCCCTGAAGAGGCAATAACTTCTTCCTCCAAGGTCAAGTGCACAACGAGCCAAAGCCTCATCCATGGGAATGATCGCCCAGCCATAACGCTGAATCCCCCGTTTCTCACCAAGAGCTTCGGCAATGGCGCTGCCGAGCACGAGAGCAACATCTTCAACGGTATGATGATCGTCGACCTCCAAATCACCCTTGCACTCCAGCGACAGGTCAAAGCCTGAATGCTTGCTGAAATTGGTCAGCATGTGGTCAAAAAAACCAACTCCCGTGTTGATGGAGCTTATGCCTGTCCCATCAAGGGTTACAGTTACGGTAATGTCGGTCTCTTTTGTGGTTCTGCTCACCGTTGCGGAACGAGGTACACTGGAGAATGTTTCTGGCATGAAGCGTTTAGCGGATAAATTTGTTGACAAGAAAAAGAATCAGACTGAGCACAATGGAGAGCACAATAGAGCTGCCCAGAGGGAAATATAGCCTGAAGTTATCCTTCTCAATTCTAAAGTCAAAAAGAAGGTTGCCGAACCAGTTGAACCCGTTCCATAATCCGGTTTTGTCAGAAACTATCATGAACAGGCCTATAAAAAAGGTAACCACTCCTGTGATGGTAACTATTTTTCCCGCATCTGAAAACATGGTTTGGATATTATTTAAAAGTTGCTAAATTGAGGCCGTCTTCAAGTCAGTTACAAGATTTCAAATGAAGATACAAGAATATTTGCGAATTTATTAGAGCGGCTGGAAATGCATGTTTTCATAGTTATCGTCGGTTTACTTGCATCAATTCTGCTTATTGGCGTAATTTTGTTGCAGAGTCCAAAAAGTGGCAGCGGTCTTACTGGCGGTATGGCCAGCCTCGGCACTGTTCAGACTCTGGGTGTTCGGCGGACTGGTGATTTTTTAAGCAAGACGACCGCCGTTCTTGCCGCAGTTGTTATGTTGCTTTGTTTTATTGCCCAGTTTACCCTTCCAGGCAAAGAGTCTTCAAAGGCTTCGTCAGAAAGCATTCTTCAGCAGAGTGTTCCTGTCCGGCCCGCAGCTCCGGCTCAACCAGTGCCCGCAGCGCCATCAACTCCCGTACTGCCTGTGAAATAAAATTATCTGCACCCGTGGCTCAATCGGTAGAGCAATTGACTCTTAATCAATGGGTTGGAGGTTCGAGTCCTCCCGGGTGCACCATAAAAAAAAGTTATAACGTTGTTAAAAATAATTGATCGATATAGCCTCAAGTTGCATATCGGGCCTTTTATTTTTGCTTTTATTACCCTCATTTTTGTTCTGATACTCCAGTTTTTTTCGACGTTTGCTGATCGCTTTATCGGCAAGGGTATCGGTTTTTCTGTCATTCTGGAACTCATTATGCTGCAGTCCGCCTGGATGGTTGGGCTTGCCGCGCCAATGGCTGTGCTTGTCGCGGTCGTGATGGCATTCGGTTCTCTGACTACCACCTCTGAAATGACCGTGTTCAGGGCATCGGGCATCTCCCTCTACCGGCTCATGATTCCAGTGCTCATGGCAGGCCTTTTTCTCTCTGCGCTTGTTGAACGGTTTAACAACGTCGTTCTTCCCCAGGCAAACTATTACGCGAAATCAATGATGGTCGATATCGCACGCTCGAAACCTGCCTTCGGATTAACAGAAAACGCCTTTTCAACGCTTGTGGATGGTTATTCCATCTTCATCCGTAAATCTGATGATCGGCTAAAAGAGCTTTACGGTATTGTCATTTATGATGTTACAAGGCCAGAGTACAGCACCGTAGTAACGGCTGAAAAGGGGAGCATTGATTTTACCGCCGATTACCAGTATCTGGTGATGACGCTCTATAACGGCGAGATTCAACAAGTGCGCCAACCCGATCATAAAAGCGCCCGCAATATGAGCTTCCGCAAACAGCGCTTTGTGTTTGAGTCATCAGGTGCCGGTTTTGCGCGCTCTTCGGGGAACAGAATGCGTTCTGGCGACAATGAGCTTTCCGCAAACGAGCTGCATCTCATTGGCAATGAATTCAAGAAAAGGATGTTGGAATCCGAAAAACGAATTCGCATCCCTCTTGAACAATTGGCAGAGCGTCTGGCACAACCCCGTGCCAAAGCTTATGGCACACTCCCCGTAGCCTCTCCGTCGTCAAAGGCGATAACCGAAGTCGCAGGTTTTGTTGATCGACAACTTGCCCAACTGGACGGCGAACTCAGCAGCATGGCATCGAACCAGCGCATGTACAACCGTTACATGGCCGCCTGGCATAAAAAATACGCGCTCTCCCTTGCCTGTTTTGTTTTTGTCATGGTCGGTGCTCCTCTTGGCGTTCTTGCGCGGCGCGGAGGTTTTGGGGCAGGAGCCGCCATCTCGCTGCTTTTTTTCGTTGTTTACTGGATGGTCATGATTGCTGGCGAAAAAATTGCCGAACGCGGTCTGCTTGACCCCCTGATTTCGATGTGGATGGCCAATATCCTGATGGCTGGCATCGGTATCTGGCTTGTGGTCAGTCTGACCGGAGCAGTGTTCAATACCTCACGATAACTTGAAGTATCGAACTCTCAGATGCAATTCTTGTCCGTGTCGTTTTTTTTATAGCCGCAGCAAAGTTCTTTCTTTGCCCCGTTTTCATCAAGACAGACAAAGGTGATATTGGTGCTGAACGCCAGAATTCTTTCGCCGGTTTCAATACTTTTTTTGTAGACGTGCACCGTATACTCAATCGACGTACGTCCTGTTTTGCTTTTTTCAGTGACAAAACAGAGAATAGAACCGCCACGAATGCTTTTTTTGAACTCGACCTTGTCCATCCCCACCGTAACAAAGTTACATCCGGGATAATCCAGCGACACCGTGATATAGCTTACCTCATCAATCCACTTCAACAGATTTCCTCCAAAAAGAAATCCGTAATGGTTCAGGTGTTCAGGCAAAACAAGCTTATACGTTTCCATGATAAAAGAGTAAGGGAGAGTTGACTACAGACACAGCTTCCCGCAACTTAACCCGGTTACCGGATTTGTCAAAAAAATATTCTGATGCCAGAACGCTCTTCTGAAGCGCAGCGCCAGAAAAAGTTATCGTGTTGTGCGTGAGCCCGATCTTTTTCATTACATTCAACCGTCAAAGTATTTGTTGTCATGCCATCAATACCAAAGAAAAAACTGGACTATGCATGAAGAGATGAAGGGTGAAAGCTGCTGTTCGGGTCAAAAAGGTGAGGCCTCTTCAGCGCCTGAAAAGCGGCTTGGCTGGCATGAGTACTTTATGAACGTCGCCCATCTTATTTCGCGCCGGGCCACCTGCAGCCGGGCTCACATCGGGGCGGTCATCGTCAGAGAGAACAGTATTCTTTCAACCGGCTATAACGGTGCACCATCCGGGCTCCCGCACTGTAACGACACAAACTGCATTATTTACGAGAGCAAACACCCCGACGGGACAGTCGAAGAGAACTGCGTCAACACCATTCATGCTGAAATCAATGCCATTGCCCTGGCGGCAAAACATGGGGTTTCCATCAGGGATTCTGATATCTACATTACTGCCAGCCCCTGTATTCACTGCCTTAAAGTGCTCATCAACGTTGGCATCAAAACTATTTATTACGATAAACCCTATAAAATCGGGCAGATTGACGAACTGTTGAGACTTTCCGGTATTCGGCTGGTCCAGGTGAATGTTGCCAGTAATCCGAAGGAGTGAGCATGCCACACCGCGATGATGCCTTCTTTATGAGGCGTGCTCTTGAGCTTGCCGTGCAGGGTGCTGGCAGTGTAAGCCCGAACCCTATGGTGGGCTCGGTTGTTGTGCACAACCAGGAGATTATCGGCGAAGGTTATCACCAGAAGTTTGGTGGCCCCCATGCCGAGGTCAATGCCATTGCATCAGTTATTGACGAACAAAAGCTCCGTGAGGCCACACTGTATGTCACCCTTGAGCCCTGCGCCCATTTCGGCAAAACGCCCCCATGCAGCGATCTGATTGTTCAGAAGGCTCTTTCGCGAGTGGTTATCGGGTGTCGCGACCCATATATTGAAGTCGCAGGAAAAGGCATTGCCAGGCTTCAGGCCGCAGGGATTGCGGTGACGGAGGGGGTGCTCGAAGCAGAGTGCCTGAAAAGTAATGAAGCCTTCATCAAAAGCCACACCACAGGGTTGCCTTTTGTGACCATAAAACTTGCCCAGACCCTTGATGGCAAAATTGCCACCTCGCTCGGTGCATCCCACTGGATTACCGGGGAAGAGGCAAGAGGCGAGGTGCACCGGCTCCGAAGCATTTATGATGCCGTGCTGGTCGGTGAGGCTACCGTACGCGCAGATGACTCGCAGCTTACCGTCAGGTATTGTGAAGGGCGTAATCCTCTTCGTGTGGTTCTTGACCGCCGAATGCGCCTCCCTTTGGATGCAAATATTTTTGATACAGCAGCACCAACCATCCTTTTTGCATCATCGTCATGGGAACGGTTGCCGAAAGTCGAGCTGTTGCGAAGCAGGGGAGTGACCGTGTTGTTTGTCAATGAACATGCAGAAGAACTCGATCTTCGTCAAGTACTTGTGGAGCTGCATAAGCGGCAGGTACTCTCCGTGATGGTCGAAGGAGGGAGCCGGTTATCAGCCTCATTCGTTCGAGCCGGGCTGGTTGATAAAATGCTGATGTTTATAGCGCCGAAACTTTTTGGAGGGGACGGCCTGAGCTCCTTTGCGCCTCTCGGTGTCAGCACGCCCGATCAGTCGCTCAATCTGCGTTTTGAACCGCCACATTTTTTTGGGAGTGATGTGCTCCTGGAGGCTTATATTACAGCATGAACCGGCGCATTGCCTCAGGCTGGGGGAGAAGGCAAAAACGGGTTGTATGGTGGAGAAAAAAATTCTCAAAAAGAGGGGCCCCTGTGTTTGAGCCCTTTGGAATCAGAAATATGTTGCACGCTGGCGTTTAATTTTTTAACGATAAACTACTTTTTTATGGCACAGATCACGTTGAAAGGAAATCCTTTTGAAACCGTCGGGACACTTCCAGCCAAAGGCTCCGAAGCAGCTTTTTTCTGCCTGGTGAAAACCGACCTGTCCGAGGCAGGGCCTGCCGATTTTGCAGGAAAAAGAGTTGTTCTTAACATCTTTCCGAGTCTTGACACACCGGTTTGCGCAGCGTCAGTCAGACGCTTCAACCAGGAAGCATCAACCCTCGACAACACCGTTGTGCTCTGCATCTCCGCCGACTTGCCCTTTGCACACAGTCGTTTCTGCGAAGCTGAAGGATTAAAAAATGTTGTTTCACTCTCCACCTTCCGCTCTCCCGAATTTGGCCTAAATTATGGAGTCACCATTGCCAATGGCCCACTCAAAGGGCTTCTTTCGCGTGCCATTGTGATTGTTGATGCCGATGGAATGGTGCGCTACACCGAACAGGTGCCTGAAATCGTGGAGGAGCCAGACTACAGCGCGGCACTGATCGCCCTCAACGCAATCGTATAACTGAAGAAACCAGCCACGGCATGTTTACCGGAATTATCAGGGACGTCGGTCGGGTGAGGGGAGTAACACGGCGGCAGGGCGGGTTGCGGCTCAGGGTGCAGTACAACAACACCAAAGAGTTCAGCAACCTCTCTGTCGATGAAAGCATCAGCATCAATGGTGCCTGCCAGACCGTCGTCGCTTTTGGTGAGGGATGGTTCGAGGTCGATACCGTCGAAGAGACCCTCTCCAAAACAACGCTGGGTGCCCTGCATAACGGAGCGCTCGTGAACCTTGAGCGGGCCATCCGTCCGCTTGATCGCCTCGGAGGCCATTTTGTGCTTGGCCATGTTGACTGTGCAGCGCCCGTGCAGGAGATCAGGGAGCTGGGTTCCAGCCGTGAACTCTGGATAGCCTTTCCGGACGACTTCAGCACCATGATTGTCACTGCCGGTTCTATAACCATCGATGGCATCAGCCTCACGGTCGCAAAACTTGAGACACAGCTCTTTGCCGTGGCGATTATTCCCTATACCTTTGCCCATACCACCATCAACGAACTCAAACCGGGCAGCAGAGTGAATCTTGAATTCGACATACTCGGCAAGTATGTTGCTCTCCAGCTTGGCAGGGCCTCTTCCCAGGACAGCGGAGATGGACGCTCGGCTGCGCGAATCAACGAGGCCTGGCTTCAGGAAAACGGATTTTAATGGCTGATACCGACCACACCCAGTCCGATCTTTTCGGCTTTTCAGCTCCTCCTGCCACCGGCGATTATTATCAGCCTCTCGCCGAGCGGGTTCGTCCGCGCACCCTTGATGCGATGGCCGGGCAAGAGCATCTTGTCGGCAAAAACGGGCCGCTTCGCAAGTTCCTCGCCAGCGCCCAGATGCCCTCCATGATTTTTTGGGGCCCCCCCGGTTCAGGCAAAACAACCCTTGCTGAAATTTGCGCAGCATCACTGAACTATCGCTTTGAGCAACTTTCAGCCATCGACTCAGGTGTCAAGGATGTTCGCAAAGCCCTTGAAAACGCCGAAAAAGCAAGGCGCACAGGCCACCGAAGCCTTCTCTTTATTGACGAAATTCACCGCTTCAACAAGTCGCAGCAAGATACACTGCTCCATGCCATCGAACAGGGGCTCATCGTCCTGATCGGAGCCACCACCGAAAATCCCTCTTTTGAGGTGAACGGAGCGCTGTTGAGCAGAATGCAGGTCTATATTCTCAAGCCACTCGGCCCGGACGAAATTGAGGCGGTCATCAGGCGCGCCCTCAAAGAGGACACGCTCTTCAAGGGGCTGTCGATTGAGATAACCGACCTTGATTTCTTGTTGCAGTTTTCCGGCGGAGATGCCCGCAAGGCCCTGAACGCCGTCGAAGCCGCCATTTCGCTGTTACCAAAGGAGGCGACCAACATTGTGCTGAACCGGGCATTGCTTGAAGAGGCCCTGCAGCACAAGGCCCCCATCTACGACAAAGGCGGCGAAAACCACTACGACATCATCTCCGCCTTTATCAAATCCATGAGAGGTTCCGACCCCGATGCAGCCCTCTTCTGGCTTGCCAAAATGATTCAGGGAGGAGAAGACCCCAAATTCATCGCCCGCCGAATGGTTATTTTTGCCAGCGAAGATATTGGCAATGCCGACCCTTACGCCATAACCCTTGCCATCTCCGTCTTTCAGGCCGTTGCCATGATCGGAATGCCCGAGGCAAGAATCAATCTGGCCCAGGGCGTTACCTACCTTGCCTCAGCGCCTAAATCAAACGCAAGCTATCAGGGAATCAACGAGGCCATGAGTGATGCAACAGCCATGCAGGATCTGATGGTGCCGCTTCACTTGCGCAACGCACCCACCAAACTCATGAAAGCGGAAGGATACGGCGCAGGGTATCAATATCCCCACAGTTACCCAGGCCATTTTGTCGCCCGGCACTACTTCCCCGAGGGCATGGAGCCCAAAGCCTATTACCGTCCTGGAGAGGAAGGCAGGGAAAAGTATACCAGAGAGAGGTTGAGTCAATTATGGAATGAACGCTACAAGCACTGATTGCTATGAAATCCCGCGCTCTTTGTATATTCATTGCGTGAATTTTCAGGAAGCCTCACCCGCAAACTTTTTTCATCAAGACAGATTTTATTTATGAACAGGATAAGGCTGATATTTTTCTTGATGCTGTCATTTTTTATGCTCACCGCACCGCCCCTGCATGGCGCTGCTCCGGCGAACACAACATCACTGACCCTTGATGAAGCTGTCCGTACCGGGCTCGAAAAAAGCCGCATCCTCGAAATTGCCCGACTTGAACGGGATATGGCCGGGCAGAAAATCAGGGAGAGCTGGTCAGCCGTGTTACCCCGAATTACAACAGGAGTCACCTACACCCGCACCCTGAAACCATCCGTACTGCTGCTCCCTCCAAACCCCGGGTTTCCACGCCAGCTCGAAACAAGCTCCGACAATGCCGGACGAGCGACCCTCGATGTTTATCAGCCGCTGTTCAACGGAGCGGCTCTTGCAGGAATAAGGGCCTCCAGCATTGTTCGCAAAATGAGCGAAGAGGCATGCCGCAGTGCCGAGTCCGCCGTTGTGGCCGACATAAAACTCTCCTATTTCGATGCCCTCATAGCAAAAGAGCAGTTCTCGCTGATTGAGCAGAGTATTGCACGCTGGGAGCAATCAAGAAAAGATACCAGAGCCATGTTCCGGCAGGGAGTTGCCGCCGATATTGATACCCTCAAAGCCTTTCTCTCTGTTGAAAATCTCCGGCCCGACCTCCTGCAGTCCGAAAACAGAGTGGCGACCACCATGACCAGGCTGAAAAACACCATGGGCATTCCGGCCGACAGCAACATCAAACTGAGCAGCAAACTTGAGCTTCCTTCAGTCACCTATCCTGCCGACATCAACGCCGCATATCGTGAAGCGCTCGATTCAAGGCCCGATCTTCATCAGCTTGATCTTCAGGTCCAGGCGGAAGGTGAAAAAATCAATGCTGCCCGTGCTGAACGCTTTCCACTCCTTTCCGCATTTGGCAAGCTTGAGTCGCAGACGGCATTCAATGACGGCATCAGACCCTCCGATTCCCACTGGCTGGCCTCCTCTTCAGCAGGACTTCAGCTTACCATGCCACTCTTTACCGGCTATCGCATCAGCGCCCAGGTGGAACAGGCAAAGATCGGGCAACTCCAGACCCGCTTACGGTATGAAGAGCTCAAAGCCAATATCAGGGCTGAAATTGAGGTTCGATTCCTCAATTTCAGGGAGTCCCAAAAGCGAATTGAGGTACAGTCCAAAACCATCAGCGTTGCAGAGCGAAGCTACCACATATCGCGGCTCCGCTTCAAGGAAGGTATCGGTTCCCGCCTTGAATTAACCGACGCAGAACTCCAGCTCAACAAAGCCAAAACCAACTATTTACAGGCAGTGTACGACGGCCTTGCAGCAAGCACCCAACTCGACAAAGCTCTGGGGCGCAGCAGCATTTCAAGGAAACTCCTTTAAAAATGAGAATCCAGTATGGCTGCTACCAGCAAGACTTGCCTGATTGACAACAGATTACTTCATTCTAACCCGATGAAGTATTGGAGTTCCGGGTTTTCGTTAATCTGCTATATCGTGTTTAATGGTCAATAAAGCATGGGAAAGCCCAATGAGAGTAAAAATACAACGATTGCTGCCGTCGTGGTATTTTTTCAATATATGGTTTGTGCAGCATCCTTTTCGTTAGTACATTTTCGGGAGAAGAATATTTGGGATGTAGTGGTCTGGATTTGAGAGTGTATGACTCTTATGGTTGTGTTTGTCCATCAATGAAAAAAAACGAATTTGAAGTATTTTGTTTTAAGTTTTTTGGTAAAAACTTGCAAGCACCTTTTTGCTCTGAATAGTTCCACCAAGCTGTTGTATATAGTTTTTGCGGATATTGTTTCCGCTCTTTTTTCGGTATGGTTGTCTTTTTCACTTCGACTAAGTTTTTTTCACTGGCCAGAGGGTCAGCAGTGGATATTTTATCTGCTTGCACCGGCCTTGATGTTGCCCGTTTTTTTCAGGGCGGGCCTCTATAAAGCAGTCTATCATCTGAGTGGTTTTGCCGTCTATTTGTCCATTGTTCAAGCTTCCATTATTTACGGCGCTTTGTTGCTTTGCCTCCTGTTGTTGCTGCATCTTCGTGATGTTCCTCTCTCTGTGGGCATTCTTCAGCCTATGCTTTTTTTGCTGACGGTTGGTGGTAGCCGTGTTATGGTGCGATATTTCTATAAGCAGGCTGTTATGTCATCCAACAGGGGAGTTATCCAGGAAAAGCTTCTTATTTATGGTGCAGGCTCAGCCGGTTCGGAGATTGCTAATGCTCTGTATCAAAGTAATAAATATGATATTGCAGGTTTTATTGATGATAATCATGAGCTACATGGGCATACCATCAACAATATAAAAGTTTTCTTTCCCGAAGAGGCTGTTGCGCTTATTGAACAGCAAGGGGTTCGAAACATCTTACTTGCCATGCCATCTGCAAGTCGTGCCCGTTGTCATGAAATTATTCGTTTTTATCGGGCATACGGTGTTCATATTAAAAAACTTCCAAGAGTTGAAGAGCTTGCTGATGGAAAAGTGACCATTTCCGATATCAAGGAGGTTGATATCGAAGATTTGCTTGGCCGAGATCCGGCTTCACCCAATATTGCTCTTGTGAAAGAGGCAATTGCGGGTTTAGTAGTGATGGTGACCGGAGCGGGTGGAAGCATAGGCAGTGAGATCTGTCGTCAACTCCTTGCCGCTGAGCCATTAAAGCTGTTGCTTGTGGATCAGGCCGAATACAATCTCTATGCAATTCATCACGATCTTGAGGAGTCTTGTTTGTCCCATAATGTTGCCACCACACTTCTTCCCCTTCTTTGTGATGTTACTGACGAGCGGCGTATGGAGGAGATCTGTCGGCTCCTGAAGCCGAATATCATATACCATGCTGCGGCCTACAAGCATGTTCCCCTTGTTGAGTCCAATGCTGCCGAAGGGGTTCGAAATAACGTTGAAGGCACCAAATGTGTTGCTGAGGCTGCGCTTCGTCATGGTGTCTCGAATGTTGTTCTTGTCAGTACCGACAAGGCGGTTCGCCCTACCAATATTATGGGGGCAAGTAAACGGCTTTGTGAAATGATTTTGCAGGCTCTTGCAGACGAGGGTGGGCACCATACCTGTTTTTCGATGGTGCGTTTTGGCAATGTGCTTGGGTCGAGTGGTTCAGTTATTCCACTGTTTCGTTCCCAGATCAAGGCGGGTGGTCCTGTGACGATTACCCACCAGGAGGTTACTCGATACTTTATGACTATTTCTGAAGCGGCCCAGCTTGTGATTGAGGCTGGAGCGATCTCTTCAGGGGGAGAGGTTTATCTGCTTGATATGGGTGAATCGGTCAAAATTGTTGATCTTGCGCGGAACATGGTTGAACTTTCAGGTCTCTCTGTACGGGATGAGTCAACCCCTGACGGCGATATTGAAATTCGTTATACAGGTCTTCGGCCTGGTGAAAAGCTGTATGAGGAGTTACTGGTAGGCAAGAGGTTGCACCAAACGACTAATCCACTTATTTTTGTGGCTCATGAAGAGTTCGAGCCCTGGATGGAACTGCAGAAAGAGCTTGCCGAGTTACGCAAGGCCACCAGCAGCAATGATGTCAGAACAATCAAGTTGCTGTTGAAACGTATCGTTCCTGAGTATCAACCTGCTGCAACAATAAACGATATGCTTGCCATGGAGAGCGCTCTGTATGAGGAGCATTCGACGAGCGCGGAGATTATTGATAATGAACAGTAATGCTTTTTGGTAGAACCACCGTTGCATGGTGAACTGAACCGTCGGTTGTTGATATTGTCGTTGCTGAATTTTGAAAAGAATGAGTGTCAACAAACGTGGCAATAAAAAAATACCTATATTCGGCCTGCACCATCAGCCGGTAGTTTACCCCTTTTCTGCTGTGGCTGAGAGTGGCGGAGCCGAGATAGTTTATCGAAAGTTTTAGCCAAATGGAAGTGATCAGCTTAAAAGCCAAAGGGGGGGCACCCTTTTGGAAAATACGAAGGAAGAACCGCAATAATGAGTTCCATTACAATTGCCATTATAGGCCTCGGCTACGTGGGCTTGCCGCTTGCGGTTGAGTTTGCCAAAAAGTATCCGGTTGTCGGGTTTGATATTAACCAGGATCGGGTCGATGAGTTGCAGAGAGGCCATGATGCAACGCTTGAAATTGAGCGTAAGCATCTGGAGAGCGTCCTGTGCGACCACAATCCGATAAGTGCTGGTGCCGGGCATGGGCTTTTTGCAAGCTCTGACAGCAGTGACTTGGCTGACGCAAACTACTACATCGTCACCGTCCCGACCCCGACCGACAGAAACAACCGCCCGGTTCTCACCCCGCTTCTCAAGGCAAGCGAAACCATCGGCAAGGTGCTCAAGCCGGGCGATATCGTTATTTACGAGTCAACGGTCTACCCTGGCGCAACCGAAGAGGATTGTGTTCCGATTCTTGAACGAGTCTCGGGCCTGACTTATGCTTCAACGCATAACGCATCCATTGGTACTCCCCACTTTTTCTGCGGGTACTCACCTGAACGCATTAATCCTGGCGACAAGGAGCATACGGTTACCAAAATCAAAAAGGTCACCTCCGGTTCAACTCCAGAGGCTGCTGCAAAGGTTGATGCGCTCTATCGTTCAATCATTGTTGCAGGCACCCATCGTGCCTCATCCATCAGGGTTGCTGAGGCGGCAAAGGTGATTGAGAACTCCCAGCGCGATATCAACATCGCTTTTGTGAACGAGCTTGCCATGATTTTCAATCGTATGGGCATTGATACGCATGAGGTGCTTGAAGCTGCCGGCACAAAGTGGAACTTCCTGAAATTCAGGCCAGGGCTGGTTGGTGGCCACTGTATTGGCGTTGACCCCTACTATCTCGCCCAAAAAGCGCAGGAGTACGGCTATCATCCTGAAATTATTCTTGCTGGACGAAGGCTGAACGACAACATGGGCAGATATGTGGCTTCAGAGGTTGTGAAGCTGATGATTGCCAGGGATCACAAAATCAAGGGTGCTAAAGTGCTGATGCTTGGTATCACCTTCAAGGAGAACTGCCCCGATATCCGCAACACCCGTGTGGTTGATATTGTGCATGAGTTGAAGTCGTACGGTGCGGATGTTGATGTGTATGACCCATGGGCCAACCCCGAGGAAGTGCTTCATGAGTATGGGCTTGAGTGCTTGTCGGAGTTGAAAAGGAGCTGTTACGAAGCGGTGGTTCTTGCCGTTGCTCATGACGAATTCAAGTCGCTCAATATCAAAACCCTTGCCTCTGGTGAGCATTGCGTTGTGTACGATGTAAAGGGTGTGCTGCAGAGGGAAGAGGTTGATGGCCGGTTGTAAAAAGCTTTCTCTTATCTAAAAAAATTATCATTCATTGCATAGAGATTTTATGGTATGTAAACCTCAATAACTGACCGAAAGATTCGCATTGCCATTGTTGGTTGCGGCCGCATAGCAAAAAACCATTTTGGGGCAATAGAAAAACATGCCGACACTCTGGAGCTTGTTGCACTCTGCGACAGTAATCCTCTTATTTTGGAAGAGCATCAAAAACAGTACGGGGTATCAGCGTATAGAAGGCTTGAGGAGTTGCTGAAAGCAGAAAAAATTGATCTGATTGTTCTTTGCACTATCAGTGGGTTGCACTCAGCCCAGGCTGTTTTTGCTGCGCAGTATGGAGTGAATGTTATGACGGAGAAACCAATGGCGACTCGCTGGCATGATGGTGTCGATATGGTAAAGGCCTGTGATGCAGCAAGGGTCAGACTCTTTGTGGTCAAGCAGAATCGCCGCAACTCCACTCTGCAGCTCCTCAAAAGCGCGGTTGAGAAAAAATGTTTTGGCCGTATTTACATGGTGAATATTAATGTCTTCTGGACGCGTCCGCAGGAGTATTATGACAGCGCCAAATGGCGTGGCACCTGGGAGTTTGATGGTGGCGCCTTCATGAACCAGGCGAGCCATTATGTTGATTTAGTTGATTGGTCCGGTTGAGAGCTTGCTCAGGATGGTTATTATGTTACTCTTTTTAAAGCCGTTGAGTCCATTGTCTGGCAGGTAAAGTTAAACACAAATGTTTTGCATGAGGAGTATTGACATACATCCTACGGCAATTGTTGATGACGGAGCTGGCACCAGAGTCTGGCACTGGGCACATATCTCCGGTGGAGCCAACATTGGAGAGCGATGCTCCTTCGGCCAGAATGTCTTTGTCGGTAATGATGTGTTGATAGGCAACAATGTCAAGGTACAGAACAATGTCAGTATTTATGATGCGGTGACGCTTGAAGATGATGTGTTCTGCGGGCCAAGTATGGTCTTTACTAATGTTTACAACCCCCGTTGCGCCATAGCGAGGAAGGATGAGTATCGTACAACGCTGATTAAAAAAGGTGCCACGCTGGGAGCCAACTGCACCATAGTGTGCGGTGTTACTGTCGGTGAATTTGCTTTTGTGGCTGCGGGAGCGGTCATCAATCGTGATGTCAAGCCCTATGCGCTTATGGCTGGCGTGCCTGCACGACAAATCGGATGGATGAGCGAGTTCGGTGAAAAACTGGCGCTTCCATTAACCGGTGACGGTCAAGCAACCTGCCCCAACACGGGAAAACAGTATACCCTGACAAACGGCAACTGCCATATTGCTTCCACTCAGCCGTAAGCAATTTTATTTTTCAATCGGTACAATTTTTTGCAGAGGTAACCCTGTTTAATGCCTAAAAAGTGTGTATGATGAGGATGATGTTTATACCCTGTCAGATGGTCAGTCAATGACAACATGAGAGGTAAATTTGTACTTTGGCCATTTCAGATTGACGTGTTATAAACCCAATGAATACAATCATGCAAAGCGCTATTCCCATAACTTGCCCCCAAGAAATATTACTTGGATTGCACATGGATGCACAGCAATTTGCTGTTCTTCTTAAAGAACAGTCCGCCATGGCATTATTTAGAGAGGGAAGGCTTTCATCGGGTATGGCTGCGAGTTGGTTGGGTATGCCGCGTGCCCATTTCCTGATAAAAGCCATGCAGGGGGGGGCCACCCTTTTGGAAAATACGTCAGAAGATTTTCGAAGAGAAACGGTTTTGCTGTGAAGGTTTTTTCTAACACAACCCCTTTTATTGCGCTTGCCAGTATTGACCAACTGCAATTATTGCCGCAGTTGTTTGGTCGTGTCTATGTTGCTCAATCGGTTATTGAAGAATGTGCTGAAGGTGGTCGGATTCTTGTTCCGCACTTGCAGGGCTTGAGCTGGGTGGTGCCAATAGCCGATGAATCAAATTCCAACTTGCCCGTGCTGTTTGATCTGGATCGCGGCGAGAAGCAGACTCTCTTGCTCGCCTCCAAACACCCCGACAGTACAGTTATTATTGATGAGCGTCTCGGACGGAATGTAGCTGAATATATGGGACTACAGGTGACTGGGACATTAGGCGTACTGGCCAAGGCTAAAACAACTGGGCTCATTCCATCGTTTTATGCGGCAGCGCAGGGTATGCGTGAACAGGGTATTCATTATAGTGAGGGTTTGATCGCCCGGCTTGCACAACATTTAGGAGAAATCAACCCATGAACCCCCGATCACCGAGCACACTGATCACCTTCGATTGGGCAATGAAGCGGTTGCTGCGCAGCAAGGCCAATTTTTGAGATACTTGAGGGCTTTCTGAGTGAGCTGGCTACGAACTGTAGTCAACTCAAAATGCTTTTCGTAGATGGAACACTTATACAGTCACTCCTGTATTCTTATTTTTGAAAAGGTGGTAGTAGTGGAAAAAAGTTATGTGCAAAATCAATCCCCGCGTTGACTTCGCCTTTAAAAAGCTCTTTGGCAGCGAAGAGAACAAGGATCTTCTGACTGGTTTTTAGAATTACCGAAAGGGTTACGGCAAAAATTAAAAACTGAAATCTACAGAATGGAGGGGCAACAAAAGATGACATACGTTACCAGTTTTGAACGAGATGC
>CAJEXI010000038.1 GCA_903994455.1 uncultured Chlorobiaceae bacterium
CAACCAGAAGGTATGAATCGGCCCCCTCAACTTCTCCCCAATGGAAATAGACATTGCCATTCCTGACATCCGCATAGGCACCATGAGCGGTATGCGTCTCCTGCACGCCTCTAAGCGTCTGCAACACATCGTGACTGGCGGCAACGGCGGTGGATCGCTGGCGCAATTGAGCGAAAATATCCGCCTGTATATCAACAATAAGTTCCAATACAGGAGGAGTAGCTCTTACACGCCCTGCATCCCACAGGAACTGGAACTGTTTGTACTTCACCTTCAGAGAGGTGCCGGCATCATCAAAGTACATGCTCTTGCCTTCCAGGGTTCCTGAAGGGAAAGTCAGCAGGGCATCTGCATGACCTCGGGTATTTATCGGTGCGGAAACAATGATATTGCCCTTCAGACTCTCCAGTGAAATACCGTCACCGGCGGCCAAACCATCAACTCCGTTAATCGAGGAGACCCTTATGGTGCCTTCATTGACAAGACTCATTTCGCCCATCTGCGCATCTGCCGCAACCCGATCAACTGACAGCAAGAGTGGCTTGAGGTTACGAAGTCCGACATTGAGACCTGCCTTGAACAGAGCGTTCTTAGATTGAACATTCAGATCGCGTGAACTGCTGCTTATCGAGCCTGTATCGGCATAAACCGCCACAGTTCCAGATTCAGCATGCAGCAGGGCCAACACCACATCCTTATAAGAGTGATATTCAATAACACCATTGCTGTTCAGCGTCTGCACTCCCTGATCCATGCTGATGGAGCCATACTCAGACAGAACAGACACCTTGTTGCCGGAGCTGATGATGTCGGCATGCTGCTCAACATTGCCAGAAGCATAAAGAGTGACTTCACCGCTGCCAGTCTCAATACCGGCATGCACAAAAATACCCTTATCAGTTCCATTGGCATCGAGCCAGACGCGACCTGTAGAACTCGCAATATCAGTATTTGCCATGATGTCACCGTCTGTGGCAAGTGTTTGGACCAACACATTGCCGCTTCCATGAGCGCTGATGACAGTATTGCTGATACCTGCCAAACCTGTACCGGTACCATCATTCAGAATAATCGGGCCCGTTGTGCTCTGCAGCACAATATTGCCGTTGTTGGCAGTGGTCACCAGATCACTCTGCATCGCATCAACCGTATTTGTGGTTGCCGTACTTGCATCAAAACCAACGCGATTGACTGTTACAGCAACATCACCAACCATCACGCCATCTTTCTCCAGCAGGTAGATACCGCCACTCGTCGCCCAACCACTTACCGTCCCTGCTGCCGTTTCAAGATGATTCACGACATCACCAATGCCAACGCCTGCCCACAGGCGTAGACCGCTCGCAGTAACATCAACATTGCTGTCGTTTGTATCACCAATTGAATCAGAATTCGTGTCAAGAAGAGCGTCGGCATCGGTAATTTTACCTGAGCTTGCAATAAGAGAAACATCGCCCGCCGTTACAATAGCACCAACTTGAATATTGCCGCCTGCTTTAAGGCGAATGTCACCACTACCACTATTTGTTGTGAAGAGAGTGGTCGCACTCATTGCAATCGTGTGAGTGTTCGCCAAGCCGGCATTCACATCAATAGTGCCAGTACTGCCCGTAAGGATATCTGCATCTGTGGTAAATGCAATAGTGCCGCCCGCAATTACACTGATATTGCCATTTTTCGATACAACATCAGCATGAGCGTCAACATTGGTACTTGCATACATCGCTTCGATCAGGATGTTGCCCGTACCATCTGCCGTAACTGCCGTGCCTGCTATGCCGCCAGTACCATCATTCAGAATAATATTACCGTTTGTGGTGCGGAGCACAATGCTGCCATTGCCGGAAACTGTCATCAAGTCGCTTTGCGCCGCATCCATCGTTCCAGGAACCACACTCGCCGTGCCTGAACTTTCGACACGATTCACCGTAACCGCAACATCACCTACCGTCACCGAATTGCTCTCCAGCAGAGATATACCGCCAACAGCGGCACGGGCAGTCAGCATCGCTACATCCGTTTCAAGCGGATTGGTGATACCGGTGCCAAGTGTGCCAATACCAGCACCGGCCCACAGTCGAAGGGCAGAAGCTGTCACATTGATGATGCTGTCATTCGTGGTGTTAACAAGATTTTGCGCATCCACAATGCTGCCTGCAGTTGCCAGCAGACTCACCAGCCCACTACCATCACCTGGTGTAGCCGTGGCTGCCGTGGTAAGAACACCAACGTCAATACTGTTTGCCGCCAACACACGAATCGAACCGTTCGTACTTGCAAACAGGCTATCAGCAGCCATCTTGACATCACCACCGTTAGCGGCAACATCTATCGTGCCTGCGCTGTTTGTCCCCAGGCTGCGAATATCTGCTCCACTGATAAAGCGGACACTGTCAGCCGCAAGGACACTCACATTGCCCATGCTGGTGACAATGTCAGCATTTGCCGTAATGTTGCCTGTGGTGAGCGTCTGCAGCAGCACGTTACCACTGCCATTGGCGTTCACCGCATAACCGTTGGTGCCACCAGTAGTCGCACCGTTGATATCACCATCTTCGAGCACAAGGTTGCCGCTCGTGCTGATCAACACAATACTCCCGCTGGCACTGGCAAGATCAGCTTGTACCGCATTGGTTGTAGCTATAGCCACAGCAGTTGCATCAACCCGGTT
Organism: uncultured Chlorobiaceae bacterium; assembly: GCA_903994455.1. Classification (GTDB taxonomy): domain Bacteria; phylum Bacteroidota; class Chlorobiia; order Chlorobiales; family Chlorobiaceae; genus Chlorobium. The sequence goes on from CAJEXI010000038.1 coordinate 2,672, forward strand.
GACCTGAATCGTCAGTGTATCGACTATCACACCATCGCTTTCCGTCACAAACAATCCACCAGAGCCTGCACTTGCCGTCATGGTCGTCACCGTCGTCTCGATGTGGTTCGTGCCGCTGCCAATACCATTTCCAGCCTTCAGAATCAAACCTGCGGCAAAGATATCAACATCCGCATTGGTGATGTCAACAGCATCGCCATCATTGATCACTCCATTTATCGTATTTGTGGCATACAGCGCAATGTTGCCACTGCCAGCATCAAGAGTTTCAATGGTCATGGAACCACTCGTCGCTGTCAGCAGAATATTACCACCACCAGCACTCGTGTTCATGGAGGATGTTGCCTGTTGCATTTCAATAGTACGTCCAGCCAGCACGTCAACCGTTCCACTGCCACCACTTATGGTAATCGTACTTTTCTGCTTAATGTCATTACTTGCATCAAGGCTCATGTTGCCAGCCGTACTCGTCACTGCTGCCCCAAGCATAATATCCGATATGCTGCCAACCGCATGTAACAGGATGTTGCCCATCGCGGTGATTGCACCCGTCGAAAGCGTTTCGATACTGCCAGCATCTGTCACCAGAACAAGATTACCGGCACTTGTAAGGTTGCTCTGCGGTGCATCTGTGGTCTGCGTTAATGCTGTGCCATCAGCCAACACCTGATTAACGTTGATAGCACTGAGCATCCCAATTTGAATGCCATCTGCCTCGGTCAGGAAGAGACCGCCAGTGCCGGTTCCACTACTATTTGCCGCCAACTTGCCAACAGTCAATTCCAGATGGTTGCTGTCCGTACCAACACCGTTACCATCTGCTGTGCCTGTGGTGACAATGCGCAATTCGTCAGCGATGATATTGGTCGTGTCGATACCGCCTGATATCCATGCATCGGTAATGGTTGAAGCACTCAGGCTGATGTCGCCAGTCGTGCTCAAGCCGCCAAGCTGCAGTGCACTGGTTGCAACAATGCGGATGTTGCCCGAACCAGCGCTTATTGCAGCACCGTCCGTCATCATGATGGATGCTGCTTGCACATCAATAGTACCGCTGCCGGAACTACTTACGGTGGTTGATGTTGCCTGATTCAGGAGACCGCTTGCGAGCAGACTCACACTGCCTCCACTCATGCTCAGCGAAGCATCCATCGTCAAAGCGCCACCTTTGGCTTCCAAAGAAACATTGCCAGTACCACCTGTCACAGCAACGCCAGGGCTTGCGGCCATACCAGCGTTAACCACCAAAGCTCCGCTCGTACTGCTCAGCACAATGTTACCTGCACCCGTTGCTGACAAATCTTCTTGAGCGACATTCGTTGTTGCTTTGATAACGCCTGTTGCAGCAACCCGGTTGACTTGAATCGTCAACGTATCAACCGTCACTCCGTCGCTTTCCGTCACAAAAACGCCACCAGTGCCAGCATTTGCAGTCACCGTCGTCACCGTCGTCTCAATGTGGTTCATACCACTGCCGATGCTATCTCCTGCTTTGAGCATCAAACCAAAGGCCGTAATATCAACCTCGCTGTCTTCCAATAATGGACCATCCAGATCAATAACCCTGCCAACTGTGCTGCTGCTTGTTGCTGCGGCTGTAATACTCACGCTGCCTGCACCTGCTGCCAGTGTTTCAATGGTAATGTCCCCTTTACCGGCATACAGCAGAATGTTGCCATCCCTACTCGTTGTGCTCGTGCCATTCGCCATCGTGATGTTACTTCCTGCCACAAGATCAATTGTCTTGCCAATCGTGTTGACCACAATATTTGCATTCTGCAGAATGTCATGACCGGCATTCAGGCTTATGTTCCCACCCAAAGCATTGTTGGTGACTGCTGCGCCCAGCATGATGTCATTCGAACCACCGGCCTGCAGCAATGTGTTGCCCGTTGCCATAATTGCTCCGCCTGTCGAGAGCGTCCCGATGCCGCCGGACGTAGTCACAAGAACAAGATTCGATGCGCTGACAAGGTTGCTCTGTGCATTATCTGCGCTCTGAACCCCTAATGAACCTGTCGCCAAAACTTGATTGACGTTAACAGCGCTGAGCGTGCCAATCTGGATGCCACTCAATTCCGTGAGGAACAAGCCACCAGCAACGCCTGTACCTTTAATGTCCCCAGCCAACTTGTTAACGCTTGTCTCCAAATGGTTCGTCCCTGTACCAACGCCATTGCCACTTGCTGTGCCAGTGGTAACAATGCGCAATTCATCAGCAGTGATGTTGGTCGTGTCTGTGCCGCTGATGCAGGCATCGGTAATGGTCGAAGCACTCAGGCTGACATCACCACTCGTACTCAAGCCCCCAAGCTGCAGTGCATTCGTTGCAACAACACGGATGTTGCCTGTGCCACCGCTTGTGCTCACCGTGGAGCCATCCATCATCAAAAGAGAAGCCGCGCTGATATCCACCGTAGCCGAACCACTTGTCACCACATCCACAAGAGCCGCCATCGCCAAAGAGCCGCTGGCTATGATGCTGATATTGCCACTGCCAGCATTCACCTCCGCATTCAGGCTCAGCGCACCATTCGCCTGTACCAGCACATTGCCCGTACCCGCTGCCATAATGTCCGAATTCACCGTCAATGGACCCGCCGAACCAGTACCATTGCGCAGCACAATATTGCCATCCGTGCCAGCAGTCAGGCCACCAAGTACTGCTGTGTCGACAATTGCTGACGTGGTGCCCGCAGCAGTTACACGGTTCACCGAAACAGCGGCAATGCTGCCTACCGTCAATCCGTTATACTCCGACAGATATAGACTACTGCCAGTAACCGTCGCATTGGCCGCTACATTGGCCACCCTTGTCTCAATCGCATTCGCTGATGTACCAACACCATTTGCAGATTCCATGCGGACGCTGTTGGCTGTCACGTTGACAGTCTGTGACACACTGTCGGCATCAGAAATTAAACCGCCCGAAACAAGGCTCACCATTCGCCCGTCAGAGATACCAGCACTACCTGTATCCAAATTTCCCAAAACCAGGTCGCCACCAGCTTGAACACGCATGGCACCATTGTTGGTCGCCATGCCTGAATTTACCCCCATGGTCACAGAGCCTTCAGCCTGCACATCAACCGTCATGCCATCCGCCAGTGTGGTAAGCTGAATGGAAGATGCTGTCGTTCCAATGTTGAGTGTACCTGTGGCAATCGCCGAGATGTTCCCGAATGTTGAGGTGACATCAGCCTCAATATCAATGTTGCCAGCAAGCGTTTGCAGGAGAATGTTCCCACTCCCGGTATTGCTGGCGGTGGAACTGATGCCACCCGTAACGGAAAGATTGCCAGCAGTCAAAATGAGCGACACAAGCCCCGAGTTTGCAACAATACCGCCAAGAATCATGCCCAATGGAGCTTCGGCTGATGGAAGGGTATTGTTAATCTTCAGGTCTGAGGCTTCAACAATGAACACACCTCCACTCATGACATCAGTAGCCACCAGTGCACCAAGCGCCGTCTGCAGAGCAGTGCCCGCAGCGCCAATTCCTGTGGCGGCATACAAATTTGCATCAGCCGACTCACCAGTCAGGTTCGCTTCGTCACCAGTCAGGTTATCGATAATTTTACCGGCACTGCTTGCCACCGAGAGACTGCTTGTCACCACAATTTTGCTCAATGCAATGTCATTGACAGCCTGCAAGCTGACCCGTCCGCTTGTGCCAACGGAAGAAATTCGCTTTCCATCAACCATTGAGATGGCATTCCCTGCCACCAACGTTACCAAACCACCGCTTGCGCCAAAGACACCGGAAATAATATTGCCACCCTGGCTGATTGTGCCTGCCGTCGCGGTAAGCGTGATGTTGCTTTCGGAGGTTGTCGCCTGCAGGTCAATGTCTGCTGCTGTAGTGATGGCATCAGCCGCAGTCAAGCTCATCGCGCCCTGGCTGCTGATTGCCTTGTTGATGAGCAAGTCTTCACCACTGCCCTGCGCATCAAGCGAGAGTGTGCCAGTGCCGGCATTCACCACACTGGTTGTTGTGACACCGTTAAGCGTCAGTGCTGAGGCATTGCTGACCGTACCGGAAAGCACCGTCACCGTACCACTGTTGGCTGTGAGGCTGAGTACGCCAGAGCCCGCTTGTGACAGATTCACAATACCCACATCACCGGTTATCTGAGTATTCGAAAAGCGCCCTGTAGCTCCAGTACGAATACCATTAACCGTAAGAGTAACATCACCTGACATGGTATTTGCGACCGACAGCAACGGTGTCTCAATTGAGTCCAGGGTAACGCCGGTAGCTGCTGTTACTTTTAAATCAAGGCTGCGCAGCGCTTCATCAATCTTTCCATCAGTAGTACTATCAACTTGCGCAATTCTTCCTGCAGCAGAATACAACACTATGGAATCAGCCTCAATCTCATTGTAGATGGTAATATCGTTAAGGGCATCAAGCGTCAGCTTTTTGGGAGAAGTATTAAAACCAACACGCAAAACACTACTATCCTGATTGTCGCTGACGGTGATAGAACCTCCATAAACACTAACATCGTCAAAGAAAAGAGGTGTGCTGGCATTAAGAGAACCAATCGTAATAATACCAGCCCCCGTTGATGCATGACCAGAATCAACAGCTTTATGTCCAATAATAATCTGACTGAAACCTTCGGCTAACGTACTCAATTCTGACATATCAAGATGAAGCGCCAAAGACGAAGAAACGTCCTCAGGATTTGCGACCTGAATATCGCGCGACTTCGTTGTAGTGCGCAAGGTCAACGTACCAGTACCAACAACCTTGTTCGTCCCCATAGACAAGTCTATTTCATCGCCTTCGAGCAGTAAATTACCACCATTATCCAGCGTAATTGAGCTGGTATTGGCAAAATAAATGCTGCTGGCTCCAATGATACTGAGACTCCCTCCATTGAGCAGATGCACACCATTTTCAAAGATAACACTGCCGGTTGCGTTAATGCTCAAATTGCCATCAATCGTAACAGCATCATAAAATGTAACATCGGTAGCCGAAGTTATCGTCAGGCCACTGAGATAATCTGTAGCTCCAGGCTCACTGGAAGAGATATAATTAGTGATACTGTTATAAAATGTGATGGAACCGCCAGCACTGAGCGTCAAGGTATCAGGAGTACTGGCACTGTCGCCTACTATTGAATAATCCCCACCTGACTGACCAAACTTGATGTAACCAACAGTGCCACCAACAGCCGTAATGTTAACATTATTCTTAATTCGAACCGAATCATCAATTTTGGCATAACCGGTGGTGCTGGTGATATCAGCCGCGAGAGTTGTCGTATCGCCCGAACCATAAATCCCAAAAGAGGGGGCTGTAACGTCGGCATTGATCAATACGGAGCCACCTGTGCCATTAGAATAAACCGTCGTCGGTGCGTTCAGCGTTACACCAGTACCTGTCAGTTGAATCAGGTTGGAGCCACCACTGGTACCGATGACGATAGCACCAAACCCATCACCAATATTTCCTATATCCGCGCTGCTGATATTCAAATCACCGGCAACAGTGGCAAAACCACCCACCACGATCGTCTGTGTCGGATCAAGGGGCTTCAGGGTAAGCGTTGCGCCGGCACTGCGGATTGGAGCATTAATATTGATATCCTCACCTGAAATCGTGATATCGGCACCACTCGCATCAATCGCGGAGTTGATCGTCTGCGTACCTGACAGGCTGATAATATTAGTTGCGCCACCGCGTGAACCGGAGGCATCAGCGGCAACACCTATCTCGACCGCATCGGTTGTAATAACCGACACATTGGCACGGTTACTGCTTCTGGCAATAACGGTAGTTGCATCGGCAAAAATAGCCAGCGGGCTGAAGGCAAAGTCCGTGACCTTCTGGCCAATCTCGCCACTGGCAAGCAGCGTCAGTATCCCGTCAGTTGTCTGCACATAAGCGCCACCTGCCGCACGCATCGTCGCAGTCGCGCCATTGTTCGTCAATGGTGGATGCTGGGCAATGTCCATCGTCGTCAGGTTTGTAGCCGTAATCGCTCCTGTAGCAATAGAAGCCGAGAATTTGCCCTGGCTCATCGCCCAGGCAACGTCGGTATCATAAGTAATGCCATCGGCGCTTTTAAGCCACGCTGAAGCGGAACTATCGGTGAGGATTGAGCCGCTCGCTGCGCTCAGGGTAATGTTGCCTGTTCCGGCAACACGAATACCCGACTTCAGCAGAATATTACCTTGTTCAGCCGTAATGGTGACTGCACCGCCCGACGTTGCAACCGCCGCCTGATATGCGGAGTTGGCACTATCCGAGGAGATTGCCGCCTCCAGGGTAACAGCTCCACCACCGGCATAAAGCAACACATCGCCCTTCGCAGCAGCAATGCCGGTTCCCGTCACGTCAATACTGCCCGATTTGGTACGGATTGTCACGGCACCATCAGCAGTTTGACTGATATGGTTGATGATCAGACCGTAAACCTCTTCGAGGGCGATGTCGCCACCGCCACTATTGGTGAGGTCGAGCGCCTTGACCTGTATTTCAAGAGCATCAGCGGCTGTACCGATACCTCCGGTCGAAGTAATCACCAGCGTCGCGTTTTTTGCAACAATGTCGGTGCTGCCATCGGCGGCATCCACCTCGCCACCACTGTGGATAATGAGATCGCCATCCTTGCTGCTGCGCAGTTTGCCCAGGGTGATACGACCGTCCGCATCAAGGCTCAGCCCACCAGCACCCGAATCAACCACCGTCTCACCAGTCATCATCAGTGTACCCTTGCCAGCATTCAGCGTAATATTACCACCTTTAGAGCTGATATCACCCATATCGGAGAGCGTTAACCCGTCAGCAGCATCGAGCAGAACAGAGCCAGAATCGGCCACAATGGCATCATTCAATGTAATTGAGCCAACCGTCGTGACCAGGGAAACAGCATTGGTCAACGCCGCAGTAATGGCGCTGTTGAGCAGCAGGTTGCCGCCAGCATGAACCGTCACTGCGGCATCGCTTGTACTCTCAAGTTGATTGATCGTCATACCCGATATATCATACACGGTAATGGCACCACCAGCAACGATATCGAGTGTGGTGGCATCAATGGTTTTGTTGGAACTGCCAAGCACAACATCTTTGGCAGCTTCTACTGTCACTGCGCCAGCGCTGGTCAAGCCACTCATCTCCATGATTTCCACCCTGCCGGTTTCGGAGACAAGATGCACACTCCCAACTGAACCGGTAATGGAACTAATGATAATGTCACCATGAGCAACAATATTGATATCACCACCATCAAGGCTCAGCTTCGTAATGGACAAATCGAGCCTGGAGGTTGCTTCCTGCAGAATAGTCAAATCGCTCTTGTCGACCGCGCCCGGCGCAGAAGAAAGCACAATCTCCATTTCACTGACCGCCGTTTTCATCGTGAGGTTCTCGCCAGCAGACACGTTGAGCTTGCCAGCAGTCACGATACCGCCCACCGTCAGCCCACCGCCTGCACTCAAGGTCACATTGCCACTACCAACAGAAATATTAGAAACCACCACCAATGAGCCGGCTGCTCCAAGATTGATCGTTTCGCCACTGTGCGTCGGGAAATTAACAACCGTCAGACTGCCGTTCTCAGTCGCGGTGGCAGTCGTCGTCATTGAATATCCGTTATTACCTGCTGGACGATCGGGCATAATCAGCACATAATTACCCGATATAGAATGAGTTGTAATATTTTCGTTACGCGAAGAGGCTCCAAGAGTGAAGGCTGTGTTATTGACTTTCGCCGTCAGCGTGAGAAGCCAGAATGTCACATCGGCATTATACTTGGCGGTAACCACACCGTTGGTATCATTGTTGATCTGATACATCAACGCTTCCAGCACCGATGCCCACGTTGCAACCACTGTATTGCCAACATTTACAGAGTACTCCCGGCCATTCACAGCTACGGTATAGCTCATACCAGCGGCAACCTCCCCCGAGAACTCCACCTTTCTCACCTCAGCCGCAGAAGTCCCAACTGCAATCGACGGAGTCGTGCCATCCATAATCAAACCATCCTTGACAACCAAACCACCATCAACAACCCGAATACCCGTGGAGATCACACTTGCTTCCAACACCGTAAAACTCATATTATCGGTCAATGCCGTCAGAGTCAACGTCGGAGCTGTAGCTGTAGTATCAACTTCAACGGTCAAATTCGTTCCCAGCAATGTTACCAAATCAGCATCATCCATCTCCGACTTGAGTTTCCCGAGAATTGATGTCCAATCTCCGGTAACACCAGCCTGACCAATCGTGGCAGTGCAGGTCACCATCCCAAGTGTAGTGGACACACCCTTCTTGACAAAGGTAACCGAGAAGCTGGTGCCATCGGTCAGCGAGTACCCGTCAGCAGCAGGAGTAGCAAACACTACCTCGCTCACCTGTTTGGCATCAGCTCCTGCCGGTATTGTCGGTATCGCTGGATCGCTGGCCAGCGCCGTGTAGCTGCTGACATAGACTCCATTGACGGTAAACGTGCCATTATTACTTCCTGCCGTCAACGTGAGCTTTTTATTGGTATCATCACCAGCTGTCACACTCAGCACGCCATCAGCTTCTATTCGACTTTCAAGGCCGGAAAGCACACCCTCCCAATCGGAAGCCACCGTCAGCTTTGCTGCAGTGGCCGTAATCCTCTGCTGACCAAGTGCTGTAACAAGTCCATTAACAACATCCTGAGCACTTTCCCCATAGCTTGCCATGAATTTCGCCGTGGCAGTACCCACCCTCAGACAATAGACATAACCAGGAGACTTATCAGTAGCGGGCAAAGGCATACTGCCGCTCATGTACAGGGTGCACGGCAGGATGGAGCCAACAGGGGTTGTCCGCACCGTATCAAGCCAGTCTGTCACCGTCGGTACTGCGATGAGCGCCATCGCTTCATCCTCAATGGAGAGGCTGATTTCAGAATTCTTGAAGGAAGGATCAAACGTGATATAGTAGTTATCGCCGGTCTGTACGGTGTAGGACTTTCCATCGAGAACCACAGTGTATAACGTATTGGCTGCAACGCTGCCACCGAAAGCCACTCCACTTTTTTGTGGCTGTGAAGAGGTTGCCTGTTGGGTAGGCACAGCTCCACGATTGAGCACGGCATCCATCGCCGTAATAGCAGCAGTCTCAACGGTAAATGGAGTATTTACCACATCAGCATCAAGCGTCAACCGCCGTGCAGCCTCCTCGGCTGATTCAACCACAATTACATCCATTGAGAACGTACCATCAGAAAGTTTGCTCTCACAGGTAATTGTTGCCGTTGCCGCGCCGGAGGTGATCCACAATACATCGCCAATAACTTCAACAGCATATTTAAAGTCAGCACCCGACTTCAATGCCCCCAGAAGGCCGGCAAGCACACTTGCACGATCATTGGCAGACATGTACGTGGTCTCGACAGTATCAGTGGTGTCAGGATCATCACCACCCTTAACAGTATAGGTCACCAAATCGGTGTCAACGGACAGCGTATAAGTGGCTTCCACACCGGTTTGCACACCACTGAAGTCAATCGAACGTGTAGTATGCTGAACAACGGCAGGTTCGCCCTTCTCGATCAGCGTTTTCAGCGAATCAGCAACCGACGACCATGTCGCCTCAACGGTGCTGTCGGTGAAGGATGCGGTATATGCTGTATCAACATCATTCTCTATCAGGCTTGCCAGTTGTTGAGCAATCTCTCCCAGGGTGGTATCTATAGCCCCCGGTGTAAAAACAGCAAACTCCTTACCACCAATGAGTATACGATATTGCTTATCCGATCCTGCCGGTAAACCGGTGAGACTGACGCGTTGACCACCACTGTATGCACTCACCATCGCCGTCGAGGACTGGGCAATGGACATCAAAACCTCCACCTTCGAGGTGATGGCATTCAATGGATCAGTAGTCAACTTCATGGTATTGCCGTCAATAGCTTCAGCCTTAAAATCGCTGGATGCCGTATTGAGCGCACTGACGAGTTGCTCAATCAGAGTAGCATTGGTCGAGTTATCATAAGGTACGGTGGCAGTCACGCTGCCCACCGTGATGGAATAGCGAGCACCTGCCTGAGCTTTATTCATCAAAGACGACACATCAATGGTGGATACAGCGCCCTCCCTGCTGGCCGTCACACTACCCAACTCGGAAGTTGTTGTCCACTCGCGGGCATCGACCGTAACATTCTGGCTGTTGGCACCAACAATCCAAACCGAAGCATTGTCGCCAACAGCAACGCTGTAGTCATGGCCGTCAACCATAACACTGTAGAAATTCACTTCTGCCACGTCGGCCGCCGAAAACTCCACAACGCTGCGCTGGGCAATTGAGGTGCCTGCCTCGATAACTTTGGTAATGGCATTGTAATACGTCTTTGTAAAGGGTTCCATCACCGTCACAGAGTTCACTGTGAACGAAGTATTTGGCTGTTTGGCATAGAGGTTCAGGGCAAAAGAATTGGCATCAACGATAACATTGATGCCGGTATTGGCATCGCTGTGCGCAAATTCAAGAGCCCTCCCCAGACGCTGCAAAAGCGTCACCAAACTTTCATCAGACTCCATCGTCAACGAGGTGACGACGGGCTCCGCAGTCGCGCTGGTAATGCTGATCGTAAAGGTCTGCCCTGCGGCAATCGTGTTGCCAAACTCAATGCGGTTGATCTGGATGGTATCGGTTCCTGCCGCAGTAACAAGCTGAGTGACAATTGTGCTGACAACACCGCCAGCAGCATCTACAGCATTGGCGCTCATGGTGCGTCCATCAGTGGTCTGCGTATAAGCGGCTGCATCACTGGAGATAACCCTCACCTCCACTTCACTGCCAGTGCCAGCATCGCTCGAAGAGGAAAGTATTGTAGCAGGTGGCACCGCCGTTCCAATAACCGTAACAGTATATCCGTACAAATCGGCAGAAGACTGGTCGTAAGCGCTACCGATAACATTCCCTTGATTGTCGTAAACAAGAGCTTTCCATTCACTGACAGAACCAACAGCCTCAACAATCACGGAACCATGCTTCTTGTTCGCGCCAGCAGTGACGGCTGCCTCAATCAGATCGACATACAGATTGGCACCCGAACGAACTTCTACATTCTGGCCATCAACATCCTCAAAGTTGCGCACTTCACGAACATACATATCGCCACCAGCCTTGATCCTGACAGAACCGTTGCGTGCCGTCACAGCATCAACAACCAGGCCAGTCGCTTCATTGATAACGATATTGCCACTGACAGAAGAGTCAACAGAAATACTTGTCACCATCGTATTCAACTGCACACCGTTTGTCGTCGTAATATCAAGATGATCGGCAATAAAGACCGATGCACCGTCAGCAAAAATCTCGCTCGCGCTCACCACAATATCACCGTCAGCGGCAGCAACATCGGCGGTAGAGGCCGCGTTGACAATACCGCCAAGCACCGTTAGTTTTCCTGCAATAATCAGCCTCACCCTGGTTGCAGGATCGTACCCGTTGATTCCACCAACAAAGCCGGTCAACGTCAAATCGCTCTTGAGGTCTACCTGCACATCAAGCTTCGCTCGCAGTTCAAAGTTCTTCGCTGGAAGAGAGGTTATTTGAATGTTAACGTTACCGGTCGGCTGCAAGCCTTGATTCTCGCTCACCAAAGTACCACTATCAATCTTGCTGTCACCATTATAATCGAAGCCCAAGAGAGTTTCGGTAAAGCTGTCATTCAAATCACCGTCGTTGTTCAAGTCAACGCCACGTATCAGATCATGCTCCCCTTTGGCGACAATCACCAGCGCATCAATAAGGCCATCAGCATCCGAAGCAAGCACCGTACCCTTGAGGATCACATCCTCGCCTGCAATCAGCTCAAGGCGCTTGCCCGCAGCAAGAGTGCTGTTCAGGAAGCTTAACGTGCCCCCTGTCTCCAGTATCAGCGTATCGGAACTCAATGTCGCAGGTAACGATTCGGTGAGCGTTCCTTTGGCAATCGTACCATCCGCATTCATTGCACCCGCAGTGCCAAATGAGAAAGAGCCGCCCGCACGGTATTCCATCCACGTGGGAGCGTTGAAGAACTGGTAGAGTTGCACATTGCCCGCGCTGCCAACAGTGGTATCCTGCGCCACAAAGGCAACACCACCATTGTAGTCGATCGAGTTATTGTGTGTCGGAGCAGTTGATTCCCAATCGGTTGGCTTGATCACCACCACCGAATCAGCAATACTGGTCAGGCGAATCATGTCACCTGTCACCTTGCCATCTGCGCCAACACGCAAGGTCGATTGCGCTGTAAGGCTGACAACATTCGTCATCGCTCCCGCAGTGCTGCTTTTTGCCACCCGTGCATTGCTAACCTCAAAGCCTGCTGATTGTTCAAGGGCACCATCACTCTCACTCAAGCTCAGCTCGCCTGCCATCGCCACGACATTTTGAGCAAGGACTGAATCATAAGAGCTTCCCGCCGCCGTGCTGACGGTTACAAGGTCTGCATCAAGCTTGTTAATCGCTACTTCAAGGCCGGTTATTCCAAGAGCAGCTCTCAAGGTCAGCACATCAGCAACCAGATCAACATCTGCATCATTGCCAGCCTCCACAATATGCCCTCCTGTTGAGAAGAGCGAGATGTCGCCAGCAGAGGAAACCTCTGTTGCGGGAGTATCACCGATGTCCGTCGTATCTCCATCATTGTTGCGGTCAACACGCGGTGCATCGTCTTTACTCTTCAGATAAACTCCAGCCGATGCAAAGCGCACCTGAATATCGCTTGCTGCCGTCACCGTCAAATCATTACCATCAAGATTCGACAACAACGATACACTCGTGAGGTCAACCACGCCACCGGCAGTAATCGTCAGGTCACCGTTGGCAATCGTGGTACCAGTAACCACGAGTTTGCGTATACCCTGCGACACAGCAACATCACCCCCACTATCAGTCGTCACCACAAGCGTGTTAACATTGGCGTTGAGGTTAGCAAGAGAGCTACCTGCAACAGCCTCCCTGGCACTGGCAAAAAGTTGCAGTTCATCGGCAGTAATCAGCAGATCAGCCGCCGTCAGTAACGTGCCATCGGATTTAACCAAGACATCTGCAACGGCGCGAGTTACTCTACCCGCAGCCATAATATGCACATCACCACGGCCAGTATTACGCAACGTCCCAAGGGTCATCGTTGGAACAACCGTACCGGCCTGATACATCGACAGCACGATGTCATTAGAGTCACCAGCGCCCAACGTCAGCGCTTGAACTACCGTCAAGTTGCCGTAAGCGCCAATCTGAATACTGCCGTCGAAAGCCTGGGCCAGTATGACACTCAATGCGGACTTGTTCAGTATTTCAATATTCCCAAGGCCGGTCAGTTCAAGCCTGCTTGCTTCATCAACATCAGTCTGAAGGCGAATACCCCTCTCTGCCACTGCTTCCAGCTTGCTGGCGCTGACCATGCCGGTAATAACCGTCACCGTCTCGTCATCCGCAGTGCTGTTTGTGCCATGATCATCGACTGCTGTCAGAACAGTCTGGGTAATCGAACCCAAAGCTGCGCTCAGGCTTATCGTTTTTTTTGCTTTCAGGGTTGACTGGTCCATCTGAATATGACCGCCATACTGTCCGGCGCTCATCGTCAAACCACCCTTCAAAGCGGTAATCACCGTATCCTTGTCCGTAATGACAGATCCATCTCTGGAAGCACCTCTACCAGCCAAAACCGTAACGGAGCCAGCCTCAACAACACCGCTGAGCGCGATATCGCGCCCTGATGTCAGCGTCACTGTCTCCAGGAGAGCTCCAGTGTCTGCCTTCACTTCACCACCCACCGTCAGTCCCTGAACCGCAGTCAATGAAACAATGGCTGCACTTTGAGCGCCTGTCTGGCTGCCAATCAGCGTCGCCGAGTCATCAAGCACAATCGATGCTGCTGTAAGGCTAATCTGGTTCGATGTCAGTGAAGTTGCCAGATGCCCCGTTGTTGTAACACCATCTTTCGTGACACTGGTAGTTTTGCCGATAAGATTAATCTGTGCATTAGCATCAAGAGTGATTGCTGTTGTCGCAGAAATTTTACCACTAAGCATCACATTACCTCCAGAGCCAATGATAACGTTGCCAGCCATAATGGAATCGAGTGTGCCAGTGCCGCGCCCTGTCTCTTCGGTATACTTGACCTCAGTGACAAGCTGTGCCTGCGTTGCATACACCGGCTGTTCTTCCCAGAGGGTAACTTTCTGCATCGTCTCCACCTTTACCTTTTGGGTGCTGGTCTGCCACACCGGACGATAATCTTCCACATCCTGTGCCTGGGTAGAGAGCGTGTACGACAACTGCACTCGCTGATCGTACAGGTTGGTGGGCTTCGCCGTCCAGTCGTATATGTAGTTTGTTATATCCTCGTAAAGGTCTATCATGTATGTTTTTTTTTCAACAGAACCTAGCTGATAACCAACCTTTTTGTGAGACTGAACAACCGTAGAGGATAAAAGCGTCAGGCTCTCAACCCCACCTAAATTGAAAGCTGAAACGTAATCGGAGGGACCAGACACAAGGTTGTTCCCTCGACCACTGTCCACTTTGGTAACTACTTCTTGTTTGACACTATTTAAATCTCTGTAGCTCCAGAGTGGATTTTGTTGCAGGATTATGGGGAAACTATTCGAAAACTTGTAAATAAGCTCCCCGTTACTTGCATAACTGGCATTCCAGTAACCGGTCGTATTATCAATATCAAATGTTATATCGACCTTCCAACCGGTCGGCTTATCAATAGAAAGAGACTGATCAAAAAGCCACCACCACTTCCAATCAAGGGGTCTGCCAAAAACTGTAGAATAATTCTGTGTGTAAAGCACATTAGCGCTCTCCTGCACCGTACCCACCAACTCACCGCCCGGGGCGATATATGTAATTTTACCGAAAGAATCTGTAATTCTCAGGGATGGATCATCCAGCGTTACCCAACTTTCTCTATTCTCACCATCAGCATTACTTGCGCCACCAGGAATATTATCGCCGTTCAGGTACTTCGCCTCACCTTTGCTGGTAATACTGAGGATCGACTCCTGCGCTCCTTTGGGCATCATAACATACTTGTCGCCCCAGCCGCCTTTATCGATATAGTACACCTCCTGTTGATTCACATCCCAATTGGGCTTGATAACCACTTTATCAGGATCGGTATAGCTGTTATCCAACACCAATGTTTCGGAACCGTCGGAGGCTTGAACTTTTTTATAAACGCCCTCTTGCAAAACACTCGCCGTACCGTTAATGGTTTGATGAAGCGCCCAGTTCGTGATAGTTGCCTGATAGATCGGCATGTAGCCTGTACTGTTGAGCACTGCCCATCTCTGCGCATCAGAGAGTTGAGTAAAGCTCAGGTACTTGTCGATCTTGGTATAGTCGCCGGTTGGACGATCTGCTTCTGCCACCGAGCGAACGAGCACCTGCGCATTGCCTGCATCACTCCAGTCCACCACCACAGTTCCGGGAAGCGTACTACTACGCCAGTAAGACTTATTATTATTATCTTTATAATTATTAACGTAATCAACACCCTCAATCAGCACTTCACGGAACTTACGGTCATCCGGGGCATTGGGGTTGTAATAGCCAGTCTGTGAAAGCGTTACATCCATGGTCTCATACTTGCTGCCAACCACCACCAGCTCCGTGCCCTTCTGCTCGGTAATTTCAGTATCAACGTAGGAGATCAGCGGCACCTCTGTTGTACCCGCCGCCACCTTTACCGTATCAACCACCACCTGCACCTCTTGGGCGACAGTGGTGTAATTCAGTTTCAGCACTTTTTCAAAGCTCGCCACGTTCGCATCGGCATCAAGCGTTACCGAACCACCGGCAAGCAGCGTTATGGTTCCATTGGCATCAAGCACGCCCTGGCCCTGAACCAGAATATCACCAACGCCAAGATCGGTACGCACCAGAGAGCCTTCCATTTGGTACCGCCCCCAACCCATGTTCACGCCTGAATGGATGTCGATACTGCCGGATGAGCGGATAACACCGCCAATCTTCACGCTGGTGGCGGCACTGAGAAGCGCCCGACCGGTTACGCCAGTCACTTCGATGGTTCCGTTGATCACCATGCTCGGCGCGACCAGATGCAGCAAGGTCGCAGCCTTGGCAATGGCATGATCGTCAGCAGTTGTAGACGTTGCATCTCCCGACATCAGCAGGGATTTGCGAGCCACCAGGTGCAACGTTGATTCGGCACCGGTGGCATACACATAACTGGCGGCAAGCAGATTAACACTGCCGCCTTTTACCTCAAGGTTGTCGCGAACGTTCACATTGCGCATCAAATTCACATCGCCAGAGAGAGACTCGATGCGCATGGTGCCCACCTTCGCCTGGCCAAGCGTAGCGCCAAGCAGTTCACGCCGGCCAACGACACCCATAACGGTAATGCCGTTCACCGATTCAATATCAATGGAACCACCGGCCGCCGCATCGAGCGCACCACCCGATATGTATTTATCGTTGCTGTCGACCACAACTTCCTCTACCCACACACCAACGCCAGTGCTGTCAATACCACCGCGCAGTGTTAGCGTTTCGTCAGCCGTCACCAGACCACCAATAGCAATCATTGAGCGTGAACGCAGCAGAATGTCGGAGCCGACATCAACTGCCCTGATAGCACCACGCACCAGCAGGTCACCATCAGAAACGATACTGATCTGCCCGTCAACCAGCACATCCGAGGTAGCTGTGGTCACAGTAGCCAAACCGGCATCAGCAGAAGCTGCCGACAGTGCATCCGTCAGCATCGCACCACCCGGGTTGGTCACCGTAATCACGGTGCCTGTACGGTGCGCTTCGTAACCCGCTGTGTCATCAATCGCTTTCGTCAGACGATCAAGCAGCCTGGTAATGGTATCGTGATCTATCGCCTGTTCTGTAAAGACATTTGAACCAACAGTAACGGTATAGGTAGCGCCAATACTAAGGTTCCAGTGCGAAGCATCCACTGCCGCCTCTCTCCAGATACCGTTACCAGTGGCATCAACCGTGATACCACTCTTGTCGGTCATACTGAAACCGTTGCCGCTCAGTGCAGTACCTGACTGTATGGTAATGGAACCCGTTGCGTAGAGCTGACCACCGAAAAGAGTGTCCAGATTACCGACGATAACATCACGCTGCGCCTTGAGAATCAACGATGCCGCCTTGCCAGTCACGGTTGTAAAAGCTTCTGCATCAAAGCTCATGCTCTCATCGGCTGGATCGTAGGTGAATGGGTGATTTTTGCCCGCAAGCAGAGCGCCTTGTGCGTACACTGCCGCACCGCTTACCGTAATGGAACTATTGTTGCCTGAACTGTAAAGCTGAGCATTATCGGAAATGGTCACCATCCCCTTGGCCAGCAAGCCCAGGCGAGTGTCGGCCTCCATAATCACCGCTCCGGCATAGCCTGTGGAAGTGCCAAGATTGATGGCATCACCTGCATTCAGTTCGATTGAATGCCCCGGTGCCTGAGCGCTGAGCACTGTGTTGTAAATATCAATATCATGACCAGCGTTGACCTGCATCGAACCCATCAAGCCAATAGCTCCGTGCAGGCGCACATCGTTGGTGGCATTGATCGCCAGTTCGTAGTCGTAGGTGGCGGCGGTAGCGCTGTTGCTGCGCAGCACACCGGCAATATCCACATTCTTGCCCGAGAGCACCATGGAGTCACCTGTTTCGAGCCAGCCCGATGAATCCATCGAGCCTGAAAGAATATTGAGATTCCCTTTGACCGAACCCACTTGCAGCAGCAACAAATCAGCACCATTCTTGCCAATCGTGTTGCCAATAAGCACATCGTTCATGCCCGAGAGCACAATGCGGCTGCCCGCAGTAAGGCTCTTGAAATGCGCCGTACTGTACGTGCGCAGACTCACCTCGCCCGCATGTTCCCGCGTTCCGGCACTGATGAGGATATCGCGCTGTGCAGTCAGGTTGCCTTTGAGCACCAGCGAACCGGTGCCGTTAATAATAATGTCGGCATTGGCACCACGAGCAATAAAATCGCCTTCGATGGTTGTCACACCAGCCGGACTCATCACCATAGAGCCACTCAGCGTTTCAATCAAACTGGTTGCCTGGAAATTGACCGCCAGAGCACCCGTCACACTGGTGCCTGCATACATATTGATGCCACTGTAGGCGCGAATGGCACCCGCAATGGTAATAACACCCGCAGGCGAATTTGCCTTGCCGAGATTCACCACCGAACCACGCTGGCTGGCATCAATCGCATAGGGCCGCGATGAGGTGGTCGCACTCGTGGTCAATTTCTCTGACCGAGAGGCAATCTGTGTAAAGCCAAGTCGCTCTGCACCACCGTTTGTGACAGAGGCAATACGCAACTCGTCATTGCTTGTAAACATCAGACGTCCATCATCAAGACGAACCGTCACATGATCCTTCAATGCAGTGACATCAATAGCCGTCTGCAAATCTTTTACCAGAGAGCCCAAACCGAGGTTTCCACCGGTGCGGTCAGCCCCGACGGTGATGTCGGCCTCGTCGTGAAAAGTACCACGCTCCACAATGAGATGCAGCGTTGTTGCCGCTCTCAAATGGCCATCGGCAAATTCAGCAAATCCTTCCGCCACAAGCTCCTGTATCCAGTCAGGTGTCAGCACCGACATATCGCCACCAGCCGAGAGCGTAATGCTGCTCTCCTCCTGCCAGGTGCGGAACTGCACACTGCCCTGAATCACAAGACCCTCATCAGCCCACTGATCGACTGCCAGATCTTGCGCTGTAGTATGACTGCTATTTCCACCACGAACGTTAATGGTTTTGCCCGCCAGGAGATCGCGGCCGAGGCGAATCTGCTCGTCGGCAGTAATGAGGATCACAGAATCACCCGCAAAATTGTGCACCGTGCTACCAAGATAGTAGCCGTCATCGTCATAGCTGTCGATCACCTCACCACCGGCCAGCATCTGACCCATCAACCAGGCATCCTGTGCCGAATTGATGCGTAATTCACCGTCAGGGTCAGCTACCGCCACCACTGCTGAATCCGGAAGACGCACACCAATGTGGTCAGCATTAGCTCCACCAGAGAGTTCAATCAGCGAACTGGCCCGTACACGGGCACCAACTTCCACCTCATCGCCACTGGAAGAGTTCGTCATAACACCAAGATTAAGCTGCCCGGAAGCGTTGATGCGCACCTCCGAGTTTTCACCTGACCACTTGATTGCTTCACCAGTCACCCGACCATCTGAATTGAAGATTTGTGAGGCAGTGCCACCTGAAAGCACCATACCGCCAAGCACGATGCCACCATTAGCCGTAATTGAAACCTGGCCTCCAGAACCATCGCTGGTCCACCCCATAGAGGTAATGCCCGCAACAGTATCAAGCTTGACTGCAATCGTCTTGTCATCCGCACTCAGAACATCAGTAGTTTTAAGGATGACCGATTTTGCGGCAGCAATGGCATTGTTCACCAGAATCTGCTCACCTGCCGTCACCGTCACGGTAGAATCAGGACCGAGATAGATTGTGCCGCTGTTACCACGCACAGCACCAGCCAGCACAGCACCATGCAGCTCAACATCATCTTTGCCGATAAGAGTGATGTGGCTGCCAGCCTCGGCGCTGGACACCGTAGAAGCAGCATGAATATAGACGCTGATTCCATCAAGCGGAGCACCGGCTGGCTGTGAACCATCGCCCTCAAAGGTGATGTTGCCATGTACTTCAGCTTCTCCTTGCCAGTAGACGCTGCGACCGGATTTTATGACCAGGTCAGAACCAAGACCCATCAGATTGATATGGCCACCAACAACAAGCGCATCGTCAGCAACATCAACCACAAAATCAGCATTCTCCTGCAACGTCGTAATAGTCCCGGTCAACAGGAAGCCGGCACCGCGCTGACCAAGCAACATGGGGGGCTCCTGAACCTGCAGTGCGTCAATATCGACACCATTGCTACTGTCAACGTACACAAGGTAGCGGTGAGTATCATCCGTCACCAACCACCGCCTGGTGGGCGTTGCAGGTGCATCAGACCTGGAGTAGTCCACCGTGAAGGAGGTGACGACCTGCTTGCCTGGCTTTGCTGTGGCGTTATAATAAACCGTGCTGGTATACTGATCGAAACGGGATTGCTCGAGCACAAGCGCCTTCTGTTCAGCAGTGAGGGCCCCGAATGGATTATGCTGCACCGCCATCCGTGAAGCATCCGACACCGTAAGAGTAAAGCTCACATCCGCAAGAAGAGCGTTTACAAAAAGTACTGCTTCACTGCTGGAAGCTGCTACACTCCCTGCCAGAGGAGCAGAGGCCTTGATGGCATTGGCCAATCCTTTGGCAACATTGGCAAGCGTCTGCTTTGCCGTGGTACTGATATCGCTTGCCGCAACCGTGTAGCTGACGGCTGTACCATTGATCGTCACCAAAACCAGATCCTTCTCAACAAAAGTACCAGACAAGGTGACCCCATCGGAATAATGCGGAATCTCTGTGCGACTCCAGGTGATATCGGCATTCTTGTAATCGATACCTTCGACAAAGGTCAGGCGATACTGCTTGTCAACTGCTGCACTGGAATTGTAGAACGACAGACCATCCCGGCGGGTATAACCAAGTTTCGAAAGCACATAATTCTGCTGCGTCAGCGTCAGGTCACTCCATGCTGCGCCCGGTGCCACTGGCTGTACCGTTGTTCCCCACCAATCCGCAACCGTTGTGTCGTAATCAAAACCATCGGCAACCTTGCCTTCATGGAACGCATCAACAATCGGAACGCCTGCCTTCACATAAATTTCGCGATGGATACTGCTATAGCCTAACTTATTGAGCACCAGATCGCGTTGCGCAACCGTCAACTCCTCGAAGGTCGTGTCTGTTGCAGGAGTGACCACACCGCCCCAGTCGAGCGTCCTCAAATCATAAACGCCACTACCTTCGCTAAAGCCGGTGACCCACATCTCGCCTGGCACGGCATCTGCCTTGAAGAAGTGCAGAGCATCATAATTGTCGTATCCCAGTGAACGGGCAACCACATTTTTCTGCGCTTGCGTCAGATTGGCGAACGAGGTACCAGTCTCTGGAGCACCGGCGATACCCCACAGCATATCGTCGTTGGTGTAGTCGGTAATCACGCCCTGGGTAAAGGTATTTACCAATTTAAAGCCCGGCCTGGCGTTATAGTTAAAGTACCGGGTCTTTGTGCCCGCAGCTTCAGCCGCAGTAATCGCCTGCACCACCACCAGCTTCTGATCGGCACTCAAATCCTTGTACTGCACATCCAGCGCTGGACGAAGCCGTGAAGCCACCAGCAACTGCTGATCGAGGTTCAGCTCATCATAAGGATTATGCTCAACAGCTACACGTGCATCGGTAACGGTCAACGTGAACTTTATCTCGGTCGAATCCGAATACACTCGCAGCAACGCGCCAGAAGTAACAGCAGTAACAACAGAGGATACTGCCGTCATATTGTTGATCGCATTTGCCAGCCCCCTCGCGACGTTGTTATGGGTAATGCTGTCAGTGGTGCCGATGTCTGTCGCAGCAACGGTATAGCTGATAACTGTACCATTGATCGTCAACGAAACCACGTTGTTCGCTGAAAAGCTGCCGCTCAAGGTCAACCGGTCAGTCTGCGCTGGCACAAACTGTACAACCTTGTCAACAACCGCTTTCTGCTCAGCCGTGAGTTCCGAATACAGTGTCCCCGATGTCGGCCTGGCAACTGCACCCCACTGACCGGCAGAGACCACAACAGCATAGTTCAGCGAAGAAGCATTGATCCAATCCTCTTTCGATACAGAGCTGCTCGACCATGCATCCACTGGAATCTGGTCGTAATCGTAAGCATAGCCAAGCGCATTGGCCACAACCAGACGCTGCGCAACGCTCAGATCCGCGAAGCTTGCATTATCTGCAGGCGCACTGACACCCGCAGCCGCCCAATTAATCCGTGCATTGTTGTAGTCCGCAGAGATGCCCTCGATAAAACCAGTCATCACCTGCTCACCAGCAGCAGCATCAGCATTGTAGTACACCGTGCCACTGTACATAGTGTAGCCCAGCGACGTTGCCACTGCCTGTTTTTGAGCCGTCGTCAACGATGTAAATGACGTGCCACTTGCGGGCGCACCCGCCGAACCCCAGCTCACCGAAGCAACATCGTAACCCACCACCGGACCACTGGCGATGTTTTCCAGGAACTTGCCGGTTTCGGGATTGAAAAATCCTCCATTTGCATAAACCGTGTAGCCTTTTGAATGCGCAATCTGCACCCTGGTCCCTTCCGGCAAATCGGCAAAAGCCACATAATTGGCAACAGAAATCACTTTCACTCCAGTGCCAAGCTCTAAATTAGCGTCCTTTAAGAGACCCTGTAACGTGTTATCAACCTGGCCTGCCTGCAGCTTTGCGACGACCGCTGCAATATTCTCTGCACCCGTAATTTGCACCGGCAGACCTCCAACTTTATAGGTATTACCAGGCAACGTGTTGAAGTAATCAGCATAAGTATCTTGCACGGTACCCACATCAAGCGTCATGGTGCCTGCCGCAGTAAGCGACCCGGCCAGCGTCAACTCACCCGTCGTACTCAGCAGCATCGTTGAATCGGCTCCGGTGAGATAGGCATTATTGTTGCTGTCGAATCGAGCGCCCGATACCACTGCACTGCCGCCAAGCAGATGAATGAAAGAGCCTGCACTCAGACTGATGCTGCCACCATCATTACGGGTAGCAATGGTGCCATTTTCTAGCAGAGTCAGGCCAGTGCCTGCAGTAATATCTATCGCCGCATCAACACCATCGTTAACACCGGCAGAAATTCCGGCTGCACTATAGATGGAGTGTGATGTAACAACTTTGACCTTGCTGTTGCTTGCCAGCGTCTGGATGGTGCTGCCCTGGTCGGCAGTCAAGCTGTTGATCTCGCTGCCGTAGGTGACAAAACCACCCACGCCCGTGCTCGATGTCACCTCAATGTCGAGCAAAGTATCGGCAATCGCCCAACCCATCACAAGCATTTGCTCATCGACAGCAATAACCAGTTCGGAGGCATGCAATCCTGCATCGGAGGAACCGTTTGGCGCATGAACATTCTGCCGATCAATCTTCAGCGTAACGGCATCGAGTGACAGGCGCTGGCTGGACTGCACATCGCCGACAATCTCCATCCGGTCAGCCATCAAGAAAGCCACATCATCAAATCGAGCAGAGAAGGTATAATCACCAACCACGGCATCTTCAACGTCGCCGACACGCATCAGTACATCGGTATCACGGTGCCCTACAGTAATACTGCTAAAACCATCTTTCAGGGCGGAGAGGTCGCGCATACTCAAATCAAGGAAACCCGTTGCGCCCGCCAATGAACTGTCAATACCCCAGGTTGACTGGGCTGCACTGCCAATGCGATAATTCTGCTCTACTGCCTTGCTCTTGATGACAAGAGCACCAGAACCCGAAACCTGATTATTGCCTGAAGCAAAATCAACATCATCAGCAATAATCGTGATAGAACCACCACCCGTGCCTGTGGTAATCACACCAGAATTGAGCGAAAGCAACGCCTCACGACCTGCAAGCTCAAGAGCAATCTTGCCATTTGGTGTAGAGAGACCTCCATTTGTTCGCCCACTTGAGAGGATGGTCAAATCATCGGCTTCGTGGAGAATAATGTCGTTGTACGCCGCAATGCCCGTCGTACCCAGGTTAACCATAGTCAGCTCCGACAGCTCGGTATTGAGCGTACCGGAAACCCCTGCCGCCGAGATGCTGAAGAGGGCGTTTGGTGCCACCAGCCTGGCGTTATATGTTGTCACATCAAGCAGGCCCGCCACATCAAGAATCAAACCAGTCCTGTTCCAGCTTGCATCGAGTCCCGACTTCACCGTGGTCGTCGAAGCACTGTCATTCAGTTTGACGAGTTCGAGATTGTCATCGAAGTCAACGGTGCGGGTGACACCTGTTCCCGTTACCACCACCAGCTCGCGGTCGTTAAGCTGCATCGGAGCCGTGGAGGTAAAGTTGTCGAGCACGAGAGTATCATTACCAGCGCCTGCATCAAGCTTCAGCACTCCTGCAAGGGAAGCAGTAATCACATCATCGCCTTCACCAGCATCCACATTATCGACGGCCCCACTGACATGAATCTGATCGTTACCGCCACCACCAAAGATGGTATTTTCGCCAGCGCCCATATCAATATTATCCGCGCCTTCACCGCCGATGAACTTGTCGTTGCCATCTTCGCCCCAGAAATACACGCCGCTGCGCTCGCCGCTGACAAATTCATCCTTGCCGGCACCACCATAAATTTTACTGCCAGCCGCGCCACCAAGTATCATGAAACTGTCGTTGCCCGAATCACCATGGAAATCAAGCTGAGCGTTGACCTGCTTGCCGACATAGATAAAATCGTTGCCCTTGCCACCGTAAGAGACAATTTTTTTAACTTGTGAGGCACTGTATGTCTCTGTTTCACCCAGTGAACGAACATAAATCTTCGAACCATCCGGGCTGGTATCGATGTTGAACGATTCGTTGACCGTATCGTCATACAACGTGCCACTGCCATAACGTCCTGAAGCATCACCGGTATGCAGGTAGAGCGTGCCATCGCTGTCAAGTGAACTGATGACAGGCGGATGATCACCCAGACACCAGGTATAGCTGCCCGACACCGTAATACCCATCACCGTCGCCCTCGCTGCCATGTAGGCGCTTGCCGGTGTAATGTCAATTTCACCACGGAAGTCCGCAACAGTAACGTCGATGGAGAAGAGGCCAAGATCAATCTCGAAGTCAAGAGAACCCTTGGCAGCAGCAGCAAATCGAGGCTGACTGCTGAACAAGACACTCATATCTGCATTCAGATGGAGCGGGCCAAGATAAATATTCAGCTTAGCCAGGCCTTGAATCTCGAACTGCCCGTCGGAGCTGATAAAGCCGCCAACATCGATCATCATCGCATGGAAAAAGTCGAGTTTACCATCGAATTCAAGCCTGAAAACTGAATCGACGACGCTCATCCCACCCGAAAAATCGACATTAAAGGCCAATATTTTGAGACTGCCATCCAGGTCAAGATCAAACTGTGTATTGGCGGCAATAACGTCACCGAGCAGCGTGGTGCAGGCCTGCGAGCTGGTGTTAATCTGAAGTTTGGCGTGAGCCGAGATGTTCATCACCGATACACCAAGACTAACCTCCGTCTCATGCAGCATCGCAAAATATGGCGTACTGGCAGAGCCATACACACCGAAAGCCGCAGCACCCTTTACAGCCATTTCCCCAAATTCACCAAGGTCAAGTGTCATATCCATTGCCGCCTGCACGCCAGTATTACTGACAAGCAGATCAAGCGCACCACGCAAAGAGACAGAGCCAACATCAATACTCGCCTTGCCGGAAATACGCAGCGTCTGCGCAGCAATCGTCACCTCCGCTACCTTGCCGTCTTTGTCGTAGAAGGTTCCGGTAACAGGATCGCGACCACGCACCTTATGCTCAGCAATGGTGGTATTAATCTGTAACAGAAAGCGGCCTTTGACACTGAAGAGAGTGCCACCATTGATGATGGTAGAATCAGCGTTAGCGCCGCCAACCTCCAGACTACCGTACATACCGGTCTGGTTGCCCGTGGTGGCAACATCAACAACCAGCCCCAATGAGCCAGTAACACCCAGCGGCTGAAATAATGCCTGCTTAAGCTGAGCATTGACACCAAGTTCCATGGTCACCGTGCTATTCACCTGGGCAACAATGACCGAGAAGTCACCATCATCCAACTTGAGAGCACCACTCATCAAATCCAGACTCCCATGGCCGGTAAGCGCGGCATACATGCTGGTCCAGCTCGCATCTTTGCCTGGAGGATAAGCGCTGATTGAGTATTTCCAGTCCACAAACTGTGGAGGAGCTGTCTGAATATCGCTATCGTTGTCAAGGTTTTTTCGGAATACATCAGGAACAACATAGCTGATCTCTTTACCGAAGGTGTTCAACGTCAACGTCAACTCAGCCGAGAGCCTGGCGGATGGCCCAAGATCGAGATTTGCGCCAACATCCAGACGCAACGCAACGCCTCCACTGTTAATCACGAGCAAACCTGTAGCATGCCGCTTGAAATTGAACTCATCCGGTCCAATTTGCACAGTAACATCAGTAAAAGCCGTCAATCCATCGCTCTCGCTGAGGCGGAAGTCCATCATGCCATCCATCTTGGTCAAACCGAAAAGATCAAGTTTCGCCTGACCGACAACTCGCAAATATTGCCCGCTGTAGGCAAGCACAATCGGGTGAGATGGATCGCCGGTTTCTATGGCATAACCCTTCTCAACCTTATCATCGCTAGTCTTTAAGACTGCCTTACCGTTAATGATTTCGGTATTCTGGTTGATGGCAAGCGACTTGTCTCTCCAGGTGCTTTTGGAGAAATCGATGGTGGTCAAACGAAACTCTGGTTTAACATCCGGCTTATAGGAAACCGCACCCGTCACCTCATCCTTGACAAGGTCACCAACATTCAAAGAGGCACGCAGACCGGTGTTGATTTCCAATGCAATATTTTCAGCATTCAAGGTCACATCAGGTGTACCAACCAGCCCAATCTTATCCACTGTTGCAAGTCCGGCAATGTATGCCCCTATACTGATACCGGAAGTATCAATCACCAGCTCTTTGGCAAGAATCAAGCCAAGATCAAGATTCTTGATAGCCAACCCAACAGCAGATTCATTGACGGCATCCTTTTCATCAATGCGACCATCCTTGAGCCCGAATTTTGCAGAATCAGGATCTTTAAGGTTGTTATCGTAGAAATAGCCACACGGCACACCATCTACAAACGTCGGGACACCAATAAAGCCATTGGCATTGTTAATGCCGAGCACTAACGAGGTCACAATGGTTTGAGTCTGCTCCGTATCTGAAAGCGTAACGGTTTCCGAGCCTTTTTTGGTGATCGCCATTGATGCTGACAACTGTACAAAACCTGCGAGATTAATCGCCGCATAACCAATCTTTACCTGAATAATCTCCTCGGTAAAGTCAAGGAAGATACCATTATTGCCACCGGCTGGCACCATAAAGCCAGCGGTATCAATACGCCCATTTTGATTACGATCTTCGCTCAGGTCAAGCACACCATTACCGTTAGCATCTTCAGCCGGATCAAGAATCAAATCACCATTCTTATCCTCACCGGTAAAGAGCACACCATCACCATTGCTATCTTCGGTGTAATCCATAAAGCTTGTACTCAGCTTGTAATTAATGGATGGTGGACCGAAAAGTTGAAGAACCGCATTAACGGGTGCTGGCGCTTTCGGTATAACAAAGGTGTTGATGTTCACCTCAACATCCTTCCCTCGAACCTCAAGAATCCTGGGATCAACACCGACCAGTGAAGCCGACTCAACACTTGCTTTAAGCGAGATAAATTTCGGTGCATACTGCGCCATACCGGGTATAGCAGTCGCCAGAGTCGGAGTCATAATTGCCAGACCGAAATCGACATTGGATATTTCAACGCCAACCGCACTTTCGTTGATACTATCGAGCGTACCGTTGTGATCTGCATCGTAACGATAAGGGCCGCCAACACCAGCAAAACCGGCAAGGTTCGCGCCACCAAGCGTAAGCGCTGTTACATCAATCGGCAATGGGTTCAGCACTGTTCCGGTTGCATCGCCAATTTTCTCAAGCGCGGGTGCCAGACCACCAGCATCCACCGCCACATGATAGATTTCTCCCTTGCGGAAAGCGAGTGAACCACGCAAGTAGAGGAAGTCTGCCACGGCAATTTCAGCCAGACCAATATCGAGGCCCATCACCTCACTGCCAGCAAAGGTCAGCAGTACCGGCGTTCCTCCCGTACCAATCTTCAGCCCCCTGGTGCCGTCACTGTTTTCAATACTTGAATAGATTGGCCGGGCTGAAAGCAATGGCGTCTCACCGGCTTTGAGCCCTGTATTGCCACCCATATTGACATCAACCGTAATATCTCGTCCAATAATTTTCAGCACATCACCCAATCCATACACACCAAGCTCGTCTGCATGAGCGGTAAAGGAAAAGACGCTTTCCGCACCAAGCCATTCCGGCAAGTCCGCCTTGAAGTAGCCAATCGCGAGATTAAGGTTCTGAATCCCAAAACCGGTCAAATCCTGCGCTGAAAGAGGATTTGAGGTTGGATTACTGAAATCAGGATTACCAAGTCCAACAAAGAGATTTACGTCGCTTGCGCCCAACGTCATTCCCTTAAACTTGACATCTTCAAAGGTGGAAAAGTCATCAGAAATCTTGAAGAGCTTCTGGAGCATACCCGTTGGGGTCATGCCATCAGGC
>CAJEXI010000039.1 GCA_903994455.1 uncultured Chlorobiaceae bacterium
CTTTCATTATTAGGGGGCAAAACCCGTCTTAAAATGCTTACCTTTATTGATCTCGAATAGCCCATTTTGTCTCCTTGGTTGAGGCGACATCTATATTAACACATAGGGGTCAGAGCCAACCTGAGAAAAAGCTTGTCTCTCTACCACCACGAAAACCCCAATTTACACCCTAAGCCTGACATGGCGCTTATGCGGGACACGCTTTTTCATGGCGGTTTTGTTGAGAGGGACACTGCTCCTGTTGTTTTACTGGCTCTCGCCAATCAAGAATTATTGTATGCCCGATGCACTCCCTCTTTTTCGCCACTTCTTCCTTAGAATAAAGAAAGAATCCCCTATATTGTCTTTATCATGAAAAAAGAAACGATAAAGCAGATCATCAGAGACTTCCATGTCACTGCGCTGCCAGCCCTGAAACGGCGCTCGTTGCAGGTGCCTCTGGATACGGGCAAGATCATTACCCTTGTGGGAGTGCGACGCAGCGGCAAGACCTCTTTGCTGTTCAACGTCATCAGTGACCTTTTGCTCAAAGGAGTGCCGATAACCTCAATCCTCTATGTCAACTTTGAAGATGAACGGCTTGAATTGAAAACAGAGGAGCTGGATCTCCTTTTGCAGGCTTACCAGGAACTCTACCCTGAGATGCTCCTTGAGGATTGCTCTTTTTTCTTCGATGAAATCCAGAATATTACGGGGTGGGACAAATTTGTGCGGCGTATCTATGACCGTGGCACGAAAAACATCTTTCTTACCGGTTCAAACGCCCGATTTCTGAGCAGCGATATCGCCACCAGTTTGCGAGGCAGAACCATCAGTTATGAGGTGTTTCCCCTCTCTTTCAGTGAGTACCTGACCTTCAAGGGTGTTACGCCAGACCTGGACAGCACGCAATCCCTCGCACTCATCAATCACCATCTGGAGAACTATCTCAAGCATGGTGGTTTTCCGGAGGTGATCGGCTATGATGATGCGTTGCGAAACCGGGTGTTGCAGGAATATTTCAATGTCATGATCTACCGTGACCTGGTTGAACGATACGAAATCAAAAACCTCCCTGCGCTGAAATTCTTTCTGAAGCGGATCATCTCATCGGCCACAAAGCAGATTTCGGTCAACAATATCTATAACGAATTGAAGTCATCCGGTTTCAAGATCGGCAAGAACCTGTTGTACGACTACCTCGAAGCTGCTGTAAATATATACCTCGCTCAAATACTGAGAAAATATTCCAGCTCGCTTGTTGATCGGGAGCTGGGTGAGAGAACGGTCTATGTGATCGACACCGGGCTGCTGAATGCTCTTGACTTTAAATTTTCGGATGATACGGGCAAAGCTCTGGAGCAGGCAGTTTTTCTGGAACTCAAGCGACGGGAAAAGGAGATCTACTTTTTCAAGGATAAATCGGAGTGTGATTTTATTGTCAAAACAGGGTTCGATGTGACGGAGGCTATTCAGGTTTCAGCAACCCTCAGTGATGCAAAAACGCGTCACAGGGAGCTTCGCGGCCTGACGGAGTGCTGCAACAAGTTCGGGTTGCGCCGTGGCCTGATTATCACACTCAGCGGATCGGAAGACTTTGAGCATCATGGAATATCCGTTACGATCATGCCGCTCTATCGCTGGCTATTGCTCAAGTAAGCCGCTCGTCTTGTTACAGGTAACGTTCCAGCCCGTCAGGAGCAAGGTCTTCACCTTCGGGCCAGCAGATACCGCCAATTGGATCAATACTAACCTGCCGAAAATACCTCTCCTGACGCAGGCGCCAGTAGGCATCGCGACTCTGTATCAATGGTTCGAGATTCAGTGTCAGCTCCTTGTCATTGGTGAGCCGGACTTTCAATCTTTGTCCTGAAAGTGGCATCACCTCCACAACCTGTACCCATGGTGTTTCAAGAAGAGAGTTCATTCCACGTTGCCATTAATTCCTCCTGGTTACCCAGGATAAAGTTTTTTATTTTTGTCAGTTGTGCTGCTGGCAACACGTTAGCTTGCACAGGAGATATTTTCTGCCATTATGTCGGTGTTGAGTGCTGTTTTTTTGCTGTTGCCAACATGGTTTTGTGATTCGGCATATAAGGTTGCCCAATTTCTGTTTCTGCATCGATCGCCAGTGAAGGAGCCATCAAGAGTTCAATTTCAAGGGCAGTTTCAAGTTTTGAAATTGTTTCGAGGGTCAGGTTTTCCCTCCCTTTGACAATTTTATTAACGTGCTGGGGTGACACACCAATTTTTTCAGCAAGCTCTTTCTGTGAAATATTTGTTGCGCGTAACGTCCGCAGAATTCGCAACGCGATGAACTGTGAATGTTTCAACCATCTCTCATTCTCTATTCTGTATTTCGCATCATCTAACCATCCCGAGCACTCTTTTGCAGTTATGGCTGCAAGTTTCTCTTCCAGAGTATCAACGGCCATTTTCATTTCTGTTTTTATTGATTGATCTTTAACACCTCAAAAAATTTCTCAAGCAACTCGGGATCACTCCAAAAATCAAACAACGCTCGAAATTCGTCACACGGCTTTTCTGGAAAATGAACGGCAAACAAACCTGAACCTTCATGCGGAAATATACGAACAAGCTTCATCACAATCAATCTATAAGTTTATTTTATGATGACTCCCCGCGCAGTCGCTCAATACGTTCATCCAGAGTTTGATGTTTAGCACACAACCTCTTGAACCAGCGGTACTCCCTCTCAGAAATCTTCTTTTGCATATTGACCCATCAGATATACAGGTAATATACAACATAATAATAACTCTTTATTACAAAAAAATATTGTCAGCCATTAATAAAAACTCATTAACTTATTTCTTTTTTATGATATAGAAACTTTATGAGTATCGGAAATCATTAGAAGGAAGAAATCAAATTTTGTGGTGTATTTGTTTGATGCGTCACTTTTCACTACACTTGTAGCAATGTTATGCAAAAATGAAAATTATGGGAATGCCAGTACGAATAGATCATGCCTTGTATGGTCAGGCAAGAGCACAGGCCAAGGCTGAGCATCGCACCATTGCCGGGCAGATTGAGTTTTGGGCGATGATCGGACGGACGGCTCTCGACAATCCAGATTTGCCAATCGATTTTGTTCGGGATACCCTGGTTGCACGGGCAGAGGGAGGGTTGCATTCAACACCATTTGTCCCGGAAGGAAATCTTTCTTGATGAATAACGACATTCAGGTTCATCAAAGCACTCTTTTCAGGCGAGCATACAAGCGGCTGCACCCCAACGAGAAGGCAGATGTTGATGATGCCATTACTCACCAATCTCAATCGAAAAGATGTGAAAAAGCCAGCAAAAAAAGATAACCAGCTTGACGAATACCGTGCAGCGACCGGTAAAACTGATGGAGAAAGATGATGAGTGAATCGCTTGAAATGGGATTTATTGCCGATGACCGTCTGGCGGGTTTTCGCTTGCAACGGCTTGAAATATTCAACTGGGGCACCTTCGACGGGCGCGTCTGGACGCTCAAACTGGGCGGGAAAAACGCCCTTCTCACGGGAGATATCGGCTCCGGTAAATCGACGCTGGTCGATGCCGTGACTACCCTGCTGGTGCCAAGCCAGCGCATTGCCTACAACAAGGCGGCAGGCGCCGACAACCGTGAACGCACCCTGCGCTCCTACGTGCTGGGCTACTTCAAGTCGGAGCGGCAGGAGAACCTGGGAGGCGGTGCCAAACCGGTTGCCCTTCGCGAATCCAACAGTTATTCGGTTATTCTCGGTGTCTTTCATAACGAAGGGTACGACAAAACGGTGACCCTGGCACAAATTTTCTGGATGAAGGATGCCGCACAGCCTGCCCGCATCTATGCCGCTTATGAGGGCGACCTCTCCATCGCCACCAATTTTTCATCGTTCGGCACTGAAATTTCAACCTTGCGCAAACGCCTTCGCGGTGCTGGAGTTGAGCTGTTTGAGAGCTTTCCTCCCTATGGAGCCTGGTTCCGGCGACGCTTCGGGATTGAGAACGAGCAGGCGCTGGAGCTGTTTCATCAAACCGTCTCACTCAAGTCGGTGGGCAACCTTACCGATTTCGTCCGACTCCACATGCTTGAACCCTTCACGGTTGAGCCACGCATTGCCGCCCTTATCCAGCATTTCGAAGATCTCAACCGGGCGCACGAAGCGGTTCTCAAAGCGAAGCGGCAGATAGAGATGCTGGGCCCTCTGGTGGCAGATTGCGACAATCACCACGCTATGGCGCTACGATCGGAAGAGCTGCGGGGCTCTCGCGACTGCCTTCGCCCCTGGTTCGCCTCCCTCAAACTTGAACTGCTCGACAAACGCCATGCCTCACTGCATGAGGAGCTGAGCCGTCACCAGATCGTCATTGAGCGTCTGGACGGAGAGCGGCGCACCCTGCAGGGACGTGATCGCGAGCTGCGCCGAACTATCGCTGAAAACGGCGGTGACCGGATTGAGAGTATCGCCGCAGAGATTCGGCAGCATCAGCAAGAGCTTGAACGACGCAACCAGAAGGCAACCCGATATGGAAAACTGGCAGGCCAGCTTGGGGAGCATCCTGCAACCAGCGCCGAGGAGTTTTATCAGCAGCGTGCCGGACATGCAGCCATGCACGAGGCAACCGCTGAGGCTGAAGTGCGGGTGCAAAACGATCTCAATGAGGCGGGAGTTCTCTTTACCCAGGGGCGTCAGGAGCATGAGCAGTTGAGCGCCGAGATCAAGAGCCTGAAAGCCCGCATGAGTAATATCGACTATAAGCAGATTACCATGCGCAGTTCACTCTGCAAGGCGCTGAATCTGCCTGAGGTGGAGATGCCCTTTGCCGGCGAGTTGCTTCAGGTTCAGGAGGGAGAGCAGCTCTGGGAAGGAGCCATTGAGCGGGTGCTCCGCAATTTCGGCCTCTCGCTGCTGGTGCCTGATCATCACTACCCGAAGGTGGCGGAGTGGGTGGAGCGAACCAATCTGAAAGGGCGCCTGGTCTATTTTCGGGTGCGCCCGCTCTCTCGCAGCGAGCAGTTGCCCGATCATCCGGCCTCACTCAGCCGCAAGCTTGCCATCAAAGGCGATTCTCCCTATTTTGACTGGCTCGAACGGGAGGTGGCCCATCGTTTCGATCTGGTCTGCTGCACGACACAGGAGGAGTTTCGGAGGGAGAAAAAAGCCATCACCCAGGCCGGACAGATCAAGTCGCCGGGTGAACGGCATGAAAAGGATGACCGCCACCGCCTTGACGACCGCACCCGCTACGTACTGGGGTGGAGCAATGCCGCCAAAATTGCCGTCCTTGAAGAGAAGGCGAAAGAGAAGCAAAGCGAGCTGACCAAACTTGCGGGTCGCATCAGCAGCTTGCAGCAGGAGCAGAAAACGCTCAAGGATCGGCTGACCATCCTCTCCAAGCTTGACGAGTATCCCGATTTCAGCGATCTCGACTGGGAGCCTCTCGCCGTTGCCATCGCCAGGCTGGAGACGGAAAAGGGCGACCTCGAAGCCACCTCCAATATCCTGCAAACCCTGACCGAGCAGCTTGCTGTGCTGGAGCAGGAGCTGCATGAGACGGAGCAGCAGCTTGACGACCGGAAAGATAAACGGTCAAAAATCGAGCAGAAAATCAGCGGCATCACGGAGTTGCAGCAACAGACGGCTGGGCTGCTGGCTGAAGCGGGGGCGGAAGTTGCCGCCCGTTTCCCCGCGCTCCAGCTCATGCGCCAGGAGGCTTTCGGCGATCAGTCGCTGACGGTTGAATCGTGCGACAATCGCGAACGGGAGATGCGTGACTGGTTGCAGGTAAAGATCGACGGCGAAGACAGGAAGCTCTCCCGACTGGGCGAAAAGATCATCAGGGCGATGACCGAGTACAAGGAGGAGTGGAAACTGGAGACCCGCGAGGTGGATGTCAACATCGCCGCTGGACCGGAGTATCGGTCAATGTTTGAGCAACTCCGGGCTGACGATCTGCCGCGCTTTGAAGGCCGGTTCAAGGATCTGCTCAACGAAAATACCATCCGTGAGGTGGCCAATTTTCAGTCGCAACTTGCCCGTGAGCGGGAGACCATCAAGGAGCGCATTACCCGCCTCAACGAATCGCTCACGCAGATCGACTTCAATGCGGGTCGTTACATCACCCTTGAAGCACAGATGAACCTCGATGCCGACATCCGTGACTTTCAGTCGGAGCTGCGTGCCTGCACCGAAGGCTCGCTGACCGGATCGGATGACGCGCAATATTCGGAAGCCAAATTTCTCCAGGTGCGGCGCATCATCGACCGCTTCCAGGGCCGTGAAGCGTATGCCGACCTCGACCGGCGCTGGACAGCCAAAGTGACCGATGTGCGCAACTGGTTCGTCTTTGCCGCCAGCGAGCGGTGGCGTGAAGATGACAGCGAACACGAGCACTACGCCGATTCGGGAGGCAAATCGGGAGGGCAGAAGGAGAAGCTCGCCTACACGGTGCTTGCCGCCAGCCTTGCCTATCAATTCGGTTTGGAATGGGGCGCCGTGCGCTCACGATCCTTCCGCTTCGTGGTTATTGATGAGGCTTTCGGACGCGGCTCCGACGAATCGGCGCAGTACGGCCTGCAACTCTTCGCCCAGCTCAACCTGCAACTGCTGATCGTTACACCGTTGCAGAAAATCCACATCATCGAGCCCTTCGTCTCCAGTGTCGGCTTTGTCCACAATCAGGAGGGTCGCTGCTCGGTGTTGCGCAACCTGACCATCGAAGAGTATCGCGCCGAAAAAGAGAAGGCGCTGGAATGATCTGGACAACCCCCGCAGAACTCAAGGCCCAGGTGCAGAAACTCTGGGATCGGGGCATCATCCTCTCCTCCCTGATTGGCGGCGAATCGGTTTTTCCCCGTCGCCTGACGCTGAAAGGGCCAAGCTCAAGAGAGTTAAGCGACTCTTTTGCTAAAGTGTGCGACTGGATTGCGCGACTCTCCGACGAAGCCAAACAGTACCGGATTGTCTGGCGCAGCGTCAACCACACCATTATTGGGTTGAATAAAATTCCGGATAAAATCTGGATTGACACGCTGGACGATGCCCTCGGGCTGATTGGCAAGCGGCAAGAAGCCCGGCAGTTCGCCGACATGGTCAAGCTCACCAGCGACGGGCAGCCAGCGCTACTCCCTTGGCTCGAAAAACGCCCCCTGCGAGCCCTCGAACTGGCAGAAGAGTGGCCCCGCATCCTCTCCATTGTCGCCTGGCGTCTCAAGCATCCCCGGCCAACCATCTATCTGCGCCAGATCGACCTGCCAGGCGTGCACAGCAAATTCATCGAAGGGTACCGGGGCGTGCTTGGAGAGCTGTTCGATCTCGTCCTTCCGCCGGAGGAGATTGACGCAACGACCACAGGAGCCGGAGGGTTTTGCCGCCGTTATGGCTTTCGGGACAAACCCCTGCGGGTGCGCTTCCGAATCCTCGACCCGGCACTGGCGCTATTCTCGACGGAGAGCGATCAGGATATCACGGTAACGCAGGTAACCTTTGCCCGGCTGGAGTTGCCTGTTACAAAAGTCTTTATCACCGAAAATGAAATCAACTTTCTCGCCTTCCCCGATGTTCCCGATGCAATGGTGATTTTCGGAGCTGGCTATGGGTTCGAGAATTTGGCCTCAGTCGAGTGGCTGCGTAACCGCGTTATCCACTACTGGGGCGACATCGACACCCACGGCTTCGCCATCCTCAACCAGTTGCGCGGGATCTTTCCGCACGCGGCTTCCCTTCTGATGGACAGGGAGACACTGATGGAGCATCAAGCGCTTTGGGGCGTTGAGCCTTCTCCGGAAACTGGTGCGCTTATCCGACTGACCGCTGATGAGAGTGCGCTTTATGATCAGTTACGGCGGGATGAGCTGGGCAGTCACATACGGCTGGAGCAGGAAAGGATTGGGTTTGAGTGGGTGGTTGGGGCGCTGGGGAGGGTTTGACGGCGAGTGGTATAGTTAAATCCAAAATACTCACGATGACTATTAACCTGCCATGCCAAAAATGTTTAATCATGAATTAAGTATAATCCACTATTTATTTATTTTTTATATCGATGCACTCCACAAAAATTGATACCAAAGACAACAAGGCCGAATACTAAGGAATTAGGCAAAACCGACCAAATATTACGAAACAATATGTAATTATACACTTATACTTTGTGTATAACAAGCTCAGCTAAAGCAAAAAAGAAACTTACGTATCAAGCAACACAAAAGCCAAGTAACGCAAAATGAATATTGGATTAATCAAATGGTTTGACAATAGCAAAGGTTACGGAGTCATTGTCACAGACGAAATTGCTCAAACAGGTTCTGTTGAAACATCCAATGACAAAATACGCTCAACCTTATCCCAAAAAGAAGTATTTCTTCACTTCAAGAATTGGGTCGGTACAGTCAAGCCTAATGATTCAAACAAAATCCCGATAATATTCGATATCGTATTAGAGAAAGAAAGATACACCGCACTCAACTGCAGGTACATTGGAAATTTGAGCGGAGATTGGGATGAACTGTTCCGTCATTTAGGCAAAAAAGAAGTGCTGAAAATTCGGGAAGACCGTAAAACGAGTAATGAATATAACATAATCAAATGCGCATTTGCAGCTATTACTGAGAATTTTAATACAAATATCCTGTCAGAAAGTCTTGAAAGGATATTTGAATCGATGCTGATAGAGAATATTATCAAAGAAGCTGACACCCTTCTCAAAGTAAGAAAGGAGACAAAAAACAACAGCTTAAAAAAAACAATAGACGGGACTTTATCAAAACATATTTGCAAAATAACCACCTCTTGTAAAATTGAATTACTAGCTAAGGAGCTTATATCTGCGTCGGTATTAAGTGAAGAAGAACTGCTCGAAAATCTACAATTTTTTACAATAAAAGATATTGTGCGCATTGACATGGAAGCCAAGAGCACAAAGGTGACACGCCTACTACTGGATAGGGAAATAAAAGAGCTTGACAGACACTTCGATATAGAGAGATTCGCCACATTGTTAGACACACTTGACAGCTTGTCTCTTCGGCAATATTCTGCTGATCTACTGAGGTCATTAAACAATAATGCAATTGAACGGATTGCAGAATCAGTGCACAATGTATTGTGTAAAATATGTAAAAAAACAGAGGACTGTTTTGGATATAATTTCAATCAAATATATTGTGAGCTATCAAATATCAAAACTATAATAGATAAGCTTAAAAAGCATGAAGAATTCGTAAGATCAGAAGTAATATTTATTGCGTATAAAGCTTTCGAGGATTATTTGTTACTAAATCTAACTAATGATTTTCTGATTAAAATAAAAGATTTGTTTTCCGATCCAGAGCAAATTATAATCAACAGGGTAGCTAGCTTCTCTGACGCAGATATCAGATCAATATTCTCTGATAAGAAAGGATTCACTAACGAATTTAAGAAAAGATTGTTAACAAAATTATCCACAGCCCCATTAATTCATAAGAGTATTCTATGGATAGCAAAAAATAATTTCAGCGTGGATGAATGGGAACAATTGGATAAAAAGATGTATGAGCAGTTGAGCGAGAAGGAATATTTTAGCTTTTGGGCGCATGGGGAAGGTAAAATTGTGCCAAACAAATACCTTTTTGAATACTTTGATGATAGTCAGGATAAATATTCGTTACTTCACAAATGGATTGATAACGATTACTTGTCAAGATCACAGGCTGAAACCATTTTAGAACAAAAACTAAAATCGCTTAATCCCATTCGTACTAAAATCCAGTTTCAAACAGCAATCAATATTATCAAGTACTTTGGAGAAACCAATCCCGAAATCATCAAACACTTAACTAATTCTAATCAAGATACTTATATACTTATTCTATGGTTTCTTGAATTGAGTGATCAATTCGACTTTAAGCATTTCAAGGAAAGATTTATCAACTTTAATCCCAATCAACAGGTAAACATCATAAAAAAGATTTTCATGATGAAGCAAGAAGGTTCATTGGACTTCACTATCAAAAATCTTGACGAGATTGTCAGAGCAGATATGGATATTTACCGTGTGAATAGTGAACTTAATCCAGGGGTAACTCTTGATTTGTCAACCACCGTAATTATCGAAGGATTAAAGCAGTTCGAGCAAAATCAAAAGTTTTTGATTGAATCCGAAATGCTTTCGATTGTTCTAAGAGATATAGGAAATGATAGAAAAAGAAAATTTAAGTTGTCCGAATATTTTGATATATGTCCAGGAAGAATGGATGCAAAACCTAATAAAAATAATTTTAAAATCATAAAAAAAGAGCAATTTGGTAATAATAGCTTCTTTTTTAAAATAAATTTTGCTTACAATATTGAATTGGTAAGGGCTGTTAGGCAGCTGCCCGGAGCAAGATTCAATCGAGAAAAAAGATATTGGGGAGTTCCTTCCCGTTATGAAAATGAAGTTATTGAATTTGCAAACAAATACGAATTTTCCATTATTGCTTTCTTTAATCCTAATTATATCAATAAATCCTCAATCGAATTTAATAGAGGAGATACCCCAAATGGGATATATTTCTGTGAAGGAATAAAAGCTCAAAGGCAACAGTACAATAAAGACTTTTGGTGGTGCGCGAATCGTTGGTGCTTTGAAAGCCATGAAAATCTGCATTCATCAAAAGAATGGAAAAAATATACACTTTTAGATTTCTTGAACATACTTGGGTATAGCGTTGTCGAGACAGGAATCTATGGCGCTGTTGAATTAGGACTTTATAACAAATTCATCAGTCAAGTAAATAGATTTAATCAACTTCTTGAGAGGTTATATTGCGAAGAATGCGAAAATATTCTTTATCCACTTAATATTGCAATTGCTGCCGCTTACGGGGTCACTCGTTTTTGTTGCGAAAATGATAAATGCAAACTACACAAAAAGGAAATATACCTAAGTCACTGCTTAAATAATCAATGCAACTCTATCATAGACAGCAGAGAATCGAAAAGGTGCCCTAATGGTCTTGTTATCTGTAAATATTGTGGATCATGCTGCTCACATTCCATGTTTGAAGGAAGAATGAAAAAATTATCAATCACAGGAAGACGAATATCGGATGACTTAATAAATAAAATCAACAATAAAGAAGGTCATTTTGAAAAAGCAGAGTATTATTGCTACTCCTGTGGTGGCATGATGACTATGAGCAAATCAAATACTGAATTTATATGTAATGTATGCAATATCGAATATGATACCACCAAGTATTACATAAAAAGACCCCATCTCCACTTACGGAGAAAGGATTATCCTTCACTGGAAGATGATTAAGAATAGCATTGAAATAGTTGATATTAAACTTTTACATGTATTTAAAATGTAAAAAAAGAAGCTATTTGCAATAAAGCATCATCACACCAATCATTATAAATCATAAAAAAAATCAACTTATGGCAAGCACACTCTTTTGTATACTGGCAAAAATCTAAATGTGTTCAATTAAAAAAGCAGGGTCAATAATTGTAGTTACTGCAAAAATATCAGCCAATTGCATGATGATTTTCGTTAAGATACACGACCAACGACTATAGGACTAAACTTTACAGAGCCATGCTCATCTATATTTGCATTGAAGCATTTAATTTTATTGTGTTGCGCCACATCGATTAACCTATCTCTTAAAATCAAAAATTGTTGTAATTTTTGACTATTATTGGTAATAGATGTATTGTTGGTTAAATCGCTAAACGGATAACCGAAATATATTCCAGTGATGTTGCCGATCTTATTAAGATTTTGATCAACTTTTGATATAAACCTATACTCATGTTCTTTTCTCCATGATTTGAATTTTTTCAATAATACGGACTCTTCCGGGTTTTGCTCTGTACCATCAATTACGGACAGATGATTTACATATTCAACTTTACGCAAACAAGACACACGTATCTCGATAGCAAGACCTCTCATACCTCCCGCATAGTATCCCCACATAGCAGGATTGCGAAGTGCCCATCGATTTGAAAATGAACAAATGGATAGTTCCATCTTTTGATTGAAAATTGACTCACTTATGCCTTTATCATATGTGGCGAAAACACCCTCCATAGGATCATTTAATTCAATAAATTTTGAACACCAAAATTGTTGTGTTTCAACGATACTCTTTGCCTTTTCAAATTCACATTCTGTTGTTAATGGCCTAAATCTATACGCATTCATAGCGAGGTTTTTCATTACGCATTAATATTTACCTGTTTACTCGTTGCAACTTGCAGGGACTCGTTTGAGCATTTGTTTCATACAGATACTCTATAGCTAAATCAGCATCGTTTTCCTTTCTGTTGGTATGGGCGACATCCGATAATCAGATAAAGGCAACTGAAGTCTCAATTTGCCTAATTGCAGTTTAATCTGCATTTCCCATACACTGGCAGCACTCAGAATCAGTGTATGAGACGGATCCCGGCAAAGTCGTAACGCATGATCAGAAAGTCTCGTCAGGTTGCTATCCCACCATATAAATGCGTGCGTATCGAAAATGATTTTCATAGATGACCCATCCAAAACTCGTCAGGCAATGGTTCATCAAAATCGTCACTTGTCCAAATGGCATCTGAATGTAATCCCGCAACACGTTCTTGACGAAGAGGAAAGCATGGGAAAACACGGGCAAATGGGATATTCGCTTCTGTCATTATGACTTCAGTCCCCTGACTAATCAGTGACAAGAGATCTTCGATGGTTATGTTAGCGGTATGTATATCTATCGTTTTGGTCATCATCCCTGCTCCTTTTTTTGGCTAGGATAGTCCGATATTACAGGAATTTTTTCTGAAGAGAACCCTTTTGTTTTAAGTACAAATAATACTATTGATTTACAAGAGCACGAAGCAAATTAATAAGTCACTTTCACAAAAAAGTGGTTGGAGGTTCAAGTAGGAGCAGCAGGAGATCCTCGGTGGCGGCGACAGGATTGAGAGTATCGCCGCAGAGATTCGGCAGCATCCGAAGGTAGCCGAATGGGTGGAGCGAACCAATCTGAAAGGGCGTCTTGTCTATTTTTGGGTGCGCCAGCTCTCCCGCAGCGAACAGTTGCCCGACCATCCGGCCTCTGAACGCTCTTGCATTGCGCTTAGTTCGTTATCCGCGTATATGGCGACACGTTTTTTCTTCGCCACACCGAGACATCCTGAATAATAAATGGGTTAGTAGCGGTCACGTGTACGGTCTGTCCAGTAGCCAGGACGTCGCGCATGATGTGAAACGGCGAAAATGACCACGCCATCACCTTCAGGACGGTAAAAAAGTGTGAAGGGAAAACCCCTGACTTCATACATAAAACCCTGTAAGTATAAGCAAAATAAGGATAGGCTTAAAAATTTAGGCACTACAGTACAGGAATGGGACATCATCATCCTATGCAATAAGGAACGGTACTGAACTGAGTTTTTCACCCATAACTTGATAAATTTTCTTGGCGTGCTGAGTTAGTTTTGACGGAATCCCATAATGGGTTCCATTCCTTTGATGAATCAGAATGCTCTGCTGCACATGCGCGAGCTCATTGCGAATAATTTCCGGTGACAAGGGCTGATATTGGAGCTTTACCCGGTACGATAAATGCCGGATGCAGACCAGTGCCATAAAACAGATGGCAACATGCGCCTGAATCCTTCTTGATGTCCAATGGTAGATTGGACGGACTCTCAGATCATGCTTGGTTAAGCGGAATGATTCTTCGATCTGCCACAACCCACTGTATTGTTCAAAGGCATCTTTAGCTGGCATATCATTGATATTGGTGATGACACCATGAAGTCCGTCCCATTGTTCGGCGGATCTGATTTTTTCTTCATCAATCTTCACCGATTGCTGATTTTCTATCTTCAGATATCTCCGATGGGAAGAGTTACTGATAAACGACTCAGGATTTTTCGATTTGTTGATTTTCTTTTGCAGTTTATCCAGTGCCTTTTGGCGGTCGTGAGCATCTTTTTTGGCCCGTTTTTCCGTGTAGTTGACTAACAGCCGCCTTCCTCCCTGTAATGCTATTTCTTTGAGCAGCATCTGATCACCTTGCTGATAACTTCCTTTATCCAGGATCTGCGTCTTGATGCTTTCAGGCTGATTCTTTAGGCGTGCGGCAACAATGTAGTGTTTTTCACTTTTCTCAATTAGCGCAAGGTTATCCTTTGAGAGTAGTCCGCTGTCGGCGACAAACACCACGCGGTCTACCTCAGCCATTCGCTTTACATGCGAGATGGCATCCGCGAGTGTATGGCCTTCCCACGTTGCTCCGTTGTAGAGGCGGTATCCAAGCGGAAGCCCTTCCCTGGTCACCATCATAGCCAGTAATACCTGATTTTCACTGAATTTATGTTCCTTGCTCAATCCATTATCCCGTAGATCATCCGCCACAAAAGATTCAAAATAGAGTGTCGTGCAGTCATAAAAGATGACATCGATTTTCTGAGCGAACAGTCCTGTCGCCGCATCCCATGCCTTCTTCTGGATCAGTTCCAGACTTTGGTCATCGATAAAATCCAGTGTCCGGTACACCGCATTCAAGTCAAGTTTAATGCCAAAGTCACGTTCAAGTTCGATAACACTTTTGCGCTTGCTTGCCGGATTGGCAATTCTGGCCATCACCAGATGTTTAATCGTCTTGGCCGCCTGCACCCGCCGTGAAGGGGCACCGATCACCCGGTCAAACCCAAGTTCATCAAACAACTTGCCATAAATCTCATGGATACCAGTTGTCACACGGCTTTCTTCACGAAGCTGCTTCAGGTCAACTTTCAACGGCTGATCTGACAACAATTCGGCCTTTTTTCGTGCATCAATGGCCATTCGAGCCAATGCATCAGGACGGAATAGTGCCGGTGCGGACTCCGTCTCAAGGCCCGCCCTGATAAATTCGGCCAGCTCTTTCATTTTCGCCAATTCTTCGTCATTGGCGGCAATACCGACATGGCGTACAATGCGTTGCTTAACTTTGTCGCCTATTCGTTCACTGGTGACAATCTGTACGGATTGCCTTGGTGAATTCGGTGTTGATTTAACTCGGACAAACATAGACAAGTGCAGAGAAAATGAAAAAGCCTTTGAGAGAAATATAAAAAATGAAAAGAAAAAAACAAAGTGAGCGCCTCATTAGGCACTACAAAGGGAGAAACAAAATGGCACCTTGATTTTATTGGCTTTGCGGGCTCACTCTCTCACTTCATGTATGAAGTCAGGAAAAGTGGTTGGAGGTTCAAGTAGGAGCAGCAGGAGATCCTCGGTGGCGGCGACAGGATTGAGAGTATCGCCGCAGAGATTCGGCAGCATCCGAAGGTAGCCGAATGGGTGGAGCGAACCAATCTGAAAGGGCGTCTTGTCTATTTTTGGGTGCGCCAGCTCTCCCGCAGCGAACAGTTGCCCGACCATCCGGCCTCTGAACGCTCTTGCATTGCGCTTAGTTCGTTATCCGCGTATATGGCGACACGTTTTTTCTTCGCCACACCGAGACATCCTGAATAATAAATGGGTTAGTAGCGGTCACGTGTACGGTCTGTCCAGTAGCCAGGACGTCGCGCATGATGTGAAACGGCGAAAATGACCACGCCATCACCTTCAGGACGGTAAAAAAGTGTGAAGGGAAAACCCTTGAGGCTCACTCTGCGTGTATTCGAAACAGATGGAGAACCTGCCAGTGGAAAGGCCAATGCCCTGACTGTAGCTTCCTCTACTGCGGCACTGAAACTTGAACCAAAACCAGGTTGGACTTCGTCATAGTAAGAAATCGCAGCAAGAAATTCCTGGC
The DNA here is from genome assembly GCA_903994455.1 of uncultured Chlorobiaceae bacterium. Classification (GTDB taxonomy): domain Bacteria; phylum Bacteroidota; class Chlorobiia; order Chlorobiales; family Chlorobiaceae; genus Chlorobium. The sequence goes on from CAJEXI010000039.1 coordinate 15,740, forward strand.
GAGCTGCTGCGATAAACCGTGCGCGTTTCACCGAGACATACGCCTTGCTTCGGCAAAAACTTCCTCGGCAGAATATGTCAGCAACTCGCCCCTTTCGAAGGCAGCGACACGGTTCTCAATTTCATGTTCCCATTCTGCCTCAATATCGGCCAACGACGTGTCGCGAAGCGACTCAAGTAACACTTCGGCAAGATATGCGCGCTCATCGGGCAAAAGCGTGGTTGCTTTTTGCTCCAACTCGACTAACAGTGCGGACATAGTGGGCACTCCTTTGATTGTGATTTTTGAATTTTTCGCCACAGTGTTAAATCATTCACGAACAAACTCTAATATCCCATACGAATATGAGTTATCATCAAATAGAGACAGCGTTATTGTCGCCATAACTTTTACTATAATCGATAATACTGCGCTATTAACAGCTATTTATTCAATCAATGACAACATTTTTCCTTAATTCTATTTGTCAGATCCTGCTGCCTTGAAGAGGTCGCCTTATGAAAACAACTTTTGTCTGTAGTATAACAAACAATCTCAGGCCATCAAACACACATCTACCCGAAACGGATCACAACGGCATTGGAGGATATCATCCAGAATCATTTCAGCAATTCCGATGCAATCTGCCAGGAAGTAGAAAGGAGAGATAGCAAATGAATGTGAGAACCCTGACAGAAGAACTCTTGGGAAAAGGCAAATCCGTGAACCAATGAATCAATCCGCCTGGATGAGTACGTTGAGCAAGCAGGCTGCGGCATCAGTGACCGGCAAGCCCATCAGGATCTTCGAAATTTAGTGGATGCCGGATTACTCGACCCGATTGGAGCTGGCCCTGCAACGTGTTATCGTAGAACCGAGGTGGAAATCTGATCCGGCCATTATCCGGCCATATTCATGCACAGGATATTTGCTGATAACAACTTGTGCCAATATGACTAAAAGTATGCAAGAATAATAGTTACAAAGCAGTAGAGATATTATGGATGGTTGAGGAATTTGCCAGTCCGGCCATAATCCGGCCATAAATCAAGAGAAGATTCTATCAAGTCCGTAAGGCCGTTAGCAGGGATTTTAGTAAAACTGAAGAATGGCTATTTTGGGATTGTACACAATCAGGGGAGCTCCTCAGTGTTGCGCAATCTCACCATCGAAGAGTTATCGCCCTGAAAAAGAGAAACCATCTTGAATTTTTAACATTAAAAAAAAGCACCAATCGACCTGACGAATCAACTTCAGCGTATGTCTTGTAAGCTTTCATAGCACGGCACCTCCTGTAACGTAAAAATCAGTCAATATCCTGAATTACTCAATTCTTGAACTTGATGAGCAGAGCACAACCAACATCATGGTTAACTCGGAAATAATTTTAATCGAACCTGTTCCCATGGAACAGCCGTTGATGGGTCTGCACTGTGTGCGGCAACGCGATGATGTAACTCTGCCATTTGTGTTTGTGAAAACTCAACAGTATATGATACCTCGGCAGCAGTGCTGTCCCAAATGTCCTCGACGAGCTGAATTCGCTCGAAAACGGAAAGCTTCAAACCAATAAATTTTACCAAGAGAGTTCAACCGATTTTTTTTTGCATTTATCGTAAATAAACTCAGGATCAAGATCAGCTCCAGACTCCCATTCAATGGTGTCAAAAGCAACTGTAACTTTTTCAAAAGATTTGCAATCTTTAAGTCGATTAAATACTCCAAAACCCAGATATGGCTTCATATCCAGCACTCCACTTTCACCATTACTAAAAGTGATATCAAGCATGAAATTAGCTCGGGGAACAACATCTATTACTGATGGATACATTGTATTTTCTCCTATTGTAATGGTTGAATTTTAAATGGCTCATCACCATTCATAACCAAATTCCAGTCACTCATAAGTTCTTCTTGATGTAATTCCGCCCACGCCAAAACAAGTTTTGTCTGCTTCCTCGGTAAATTCCCTTCAATCACCTCGCAAGTGCCTATATCTACCGTTGCTGAATATTCAGCATGGTAAACATGAAAGTGCGGTGGCAGGTGTTCACCAGGAGCAAAGTACATACGAATGATAATTCCATAAAACATCGATATTGTCGGCAAAGTAATCTCCTGTCCTCTATTCAATGTATTTCAGTACATGAGCTGTTTGATACAGTGAAAATCCCGAAATCTTGACAAATTTTCTTTGTCAATAAATTATAAGCTTTCATAGCTCAGCACCTCCTGTGACGTAAAAATCAGTCAATATCCTGAATGACACAATTCTTGGACTTGAGGGATATTTCTCATCAACTTGCCTGGCTGAAGAAGAACTCACTTTCCTCTGAAACCAAAAGATCCGCAACCGATTGCAACAACTTCTCGGGATTCGTAAATGACCAAATCAGATAGTGTGTGTCGAGCAAGATTTTCATGAGTTATCAAAACAACTTCCTTTTGCAGTATAACAAACAATTTCAGCCAATCAAAACTGGCAAAAGTTCAAGATGATTCGTCTCTTGTTGTGTGACGATAAATCTCGGACAAAGGCAAATGGTGTAGGCTCGCTGACTGGCTCGGATGACGCGCAATATTCGGAAGCCAAATTCCTCCAGGTGCGCCGCATCATCGACCGCTTCCAGTGCCGTGAAGCTTATGCCGACCTCGACCGACACTGGACAGCCAAAGTGACCGACGTGCGCAACTGGTTCGTCTTTGCCGCCAGCGAACGATGGCGCGAAGATGACAGCGAACACGAACACTACGCCGATTCGGGCGGCAAATCAGGAGGGCAGAAGGAGAAGCTCGCCTACACCGTCCTTGCCGCCAGCCTTGCCTATCAGTTCGGTCTGGAATGGGGTGCCGTGCGCTCCCGCTCCTTCCGCTTTGTGGTCATTGATGAGGCTTTCGGGCGGGGCTCTGATGAATCAACGCAGTACGGCCTCCAACTCTTCGCCCAGCTCAACCTGCAACTGCTGATCGTTACACCGTTGCAGAAAATCCACATCATCGAACCCTTCGTCTCCAGTGTCGGCTTTGTCCACAATCAGGAGTGTCGCTGCTCGGTGTTGCGCAACCTCACCATCGAAGAGTATCGCGCTGAAAAAGAGAAGGCACTGGAATGAGCTGGACAGTCACCTACGGCTGGAGCAGGAGAGGATTGGGTTTGGGTGGCTGGTTGGGGCTTTGGGGAGGGTTTGATAATCTTGCAGAAAATGGGATATTTTTGTAAACACCACAATTGGTGCAGTCATAAATCGTAACCAGTGGACACTGTCAGAAAGCGAACAAAGAAAAAAAGAAAGCATCCATTGGGCAAAGAGAGTGTATGTCCCTATCTTAACAAATAAAAAAAGAGAATACATCACACAACCGACTCTCTATCATGGTCTCTTCGACCGTGTATGGAATTGAGGAGTTACTTGAGTAGATTTATGCAATGCTCAGTGGATTTGGATATGAAGTTTGGTGTTCACATAAAGGCACTGTCACGGTATATCCTCATCAGACTGCGCTGGATAGTTGCTTGGCTGTGGTCGAGCGTTGTGATCTCTTTCTCTGTATCGTTACGCCCCAATATGGCAGCGGAGTATTGCCAGACGGGCTTGGCTTTACGCATCAGGAATTACTGAAGGCTATCGAACTGCGCAAACCACGCTGGATTCTTGCACATCATCACATTCCCTTCGCCCGCTCATTGTTTATGAAGCTTGGTTGCAATAATACCAGGGAGCGCGAGGAGATGTTCGCTAAACTCGGATTAGACACCAAAGAGGAAAAGAAAAAACTCAAGCAGCGAGAGCAGACAATTATTGATGATTTCAGGGTAATCGACATGTATGATGCAGCGATTCGACGCGATCTCAAAACTTATCAGGATCGTACCGGCAACTGGGTGCAAAAATTCTCTTCGAATGATGATGCAAAGCTTTTTGCCACCGCACAATTCGGCCGATACAGAGATGTGGAGAATTTCATACAGAATCATTTCAGCAATCCCGATGCAATCCGCCGGGAAGTAGAAAGGAGGGAGAGTAAATGAATGTGAGAAATCTGACAGAAGAACTCTTGGAAAAAGGTAAATCTGATCGCATTGAGTTTATTGCATCATCCAAGGAAAAAGAGTCGATAGGCCGTGCCATGTGTGCGCTGCTCAACACCAAAGGCGGCAGTGTTCTGATCGGTGTCGATGATCATGGACTGGTACTCGGCGAGCCCGGTGAAGAAGAGGCTGAAGCACTTCGCATCTTTCTGCATAAACACGGCACTCCTCGGGTATTATTCACGGTTACCTTGGATGATGTTCAGGGAGGCCGGGTCATTTCTGTGGATGTACCGGAAGGCTCTGACCGTCCCTATGTTTTCGACGGAGCGGTTTACATCAAGAAAGGGACAGATATCCGGGCGGCTGACGCTGCGACAATGCGTGAGATGGTGGTTCGGCAATCCCGCGAAACCGAGCGCTGGGAACGTCGCGCTGCTGTCGGCCTTGCCATTGACGATCTTGATCTCAGGCTGCTGGATGAGACGGTACGCAGGGCACAGGATCGCCGAGGGTATCGGTTTGAAGAGGCTCACAACCCTGATACCGTCCTTGCAGACTTGGCGTTGGCCCGATTCGGCCAATTGACCAATGCCGCAGATGTGTTGTTTGGAAAGCGTGTGGCGCTGCGCCATCCGCAAACACGACTGCGGGCGGTTCGCTATGAGACGAATCGCGGAGATAATTTCATTGATGAACAGGTGTTTGAGGGGCCAGCATTCTATCTTCTGGAAGAAGCGATGACCTTTCTCAAACGACATGTCGCAATTGCTGCCGAATTCAAGCCGGGACAACTGGCACGAGAATCTCGCCCGCACTATCCATTCAACTCATTGCGCGAAGGGTTGGTCAACGCGCTGGTCCATCGCGACTATGCTGCATTCTCCGGTGGAATTTCGCTCAGTATTTACCCCGGACATATTGAAATCTGGAATTCAGGACATCTTTCAATGGGGCTGACTCCGGAAATACTCCGGGCGGCTACACATGAATCCATTCTTGTCAACCCTGATATAAGCCATGTCTTCTATCTCCACGAGTTGATGGAGCGGGTCGGACGCGGTACGTTCAAGATTGTCCAGGAATGCCGCGAGATGAAGATGCGCCCTCCAGTGTGGCAAAGCAAAGCATCTGGCGTTCATCTGACATTTTTCGGGGCCGGGCTAAAACAAATTTCTGTAAAACTCAACGAACGACAACGAGTGCTGCTTGATGGGCTGGGCACCAATGAATCAATCCGCCTGGATGAGGACGTTGAGCAAGCTGGCAGCGGCATCAGTGACCGACAAGCCCGTCGGGATCTTCGAAATTTAGTGGATGCCGGATTACTCGACCCGATTGGAGCTGGTCCTGCAACATGTTATCGTAGAACCGAGGTGGAAATCTGATCCGGACATTATCCGGACATATTCAGGCACAGATTATCTGCTGATCACAACTTGTACCATTATGAATAACAGTATGCAAAAATGATAGTTACAAAGCAGTAGAAATAGTATGGGCGGTTGCGGCATTTGCTTATCCGGCCATAATCCGGCCATAAATCAAGAGCGGATTCTATCAAGTCAGTAAGGCCGTTAGCGAGAATCTGCTTAGCATTGGTCATCGACAAATGTGTGATCAATGATCGACCTTTATCATCTGAAAGTCCTTCCTGGCGAGACTGCGAATCCCCACAGGAAGGCGTTCGTAACAAGTCCAGAAGCTGGAAGCCGTTTTGTATATCAAAGGCTCTTTCGTCAATCCCGCTTCGTGCTCTGCAAGCGCCGCATTGATAAGGAAATCAAGCTTTCCTGCATTGGAGTCGTCTTCCAGCCTGTCCAGCAGTCATTATCTTTTTTTATTATGGCCGTATAGTTGTTTTGGTACACAGCTTCCTCCAAGGGAAATATGAAGTTTAATGTAACATTCAGAATTGCTCAACCGCAGCTAAATACACCTTCTCGAAGAACGAAATCTGATCTGCTACGTTGATTTCAGCAGTCCACAGAGCCTGAACAGCGGATGAGCCTCCATTCCAAAACAGAAACAGAGTCTGGATTGTTCGTACTTCGCTATACATCAACCATGAACAGCACTCCTTGTCAAAATAACTTGACTTTGCTGTATAACAAACAATCTCAGGCGATCAAAACACATCTGCCCAAAACAGAAAACAATGACAAGAATGTGTTTGGCGATTCAAGAAGGCAACTCTGTCCACGCACATCTTCAGAGTAATCCTCGACCAACTCCCCTCGTTCAACCCCATTTCTGACCTCCGCAACCAAAATCATCCTGTCTGGTCGCGACATTTGCCGGACAGCACGCGGGAGATAGATTATCCTTTTTGCACCACTTTTCTGGACAGAACTTACGATATCTGAATAATCGGTCATAGGATACCATTCAAGCTGCATCTCAGAGGCTGGGCGCAATAATGCCAAAATTTATAACGAGATACCCATCTCTGCGGTATCTGTTCTTGGGAGCGTCAGCCAAGACTCTCCAACAATACTCGCCTTGTATAACATTTACCTTTTGAAGATAACAAACAATTTCAGGCCATAAAAACTCATCAGCCAGAAACAAACAGCAACATCCGAGAATTTATGCGGACTTCATCGCACCCTGACGGACAATTATCGGACGATTATAAACAATCATGTTTTGAAGACATAATGCCATCCACGCCCTTGACCCTTGGGTACAATCAGACCATACAACAGGCTCCCTGATATCCGTGGCTGCGGTGGCTTTCACAGTACCAAGAGTTTTCGTGATCCATCCGGTGGAAACAGTGCCATCCCAAAAAGCATGTTATACGATCCTCTAATAAAGCGGTACATTTCAGACAAAATGACCTCAGTTTTGACGAGGTTGAATTTAGTGTATTAACATATCAAAAAACTATTATGACAACACTCCTTGAACAAGCTGTCAATAGAGTCAAAACATTGTCTGATAATGATCAAAATGCCATTGCCGCATTGATTCTTGAGAAAATTAATGATGATTTGTGTTAGGAGAAAAGTTTTGCATCAAGTCAGGATACATTGGCTATGCTTGCCGAGGCGGCTGATGAGGAGATTTGTGCAGGCAAGTGTGAAGTACTTGATCCCGATAAACTTTGAAATCACGCATCACCTCAAAATTCCGCAAGTTATTTGACGAATTGCCGCAAAGTGTCCAACAACAAGCGAGGGAGGTTGTTCCAATAGCTCTGCTTGAGTCATAGAATATATAAATTTATATTGCACGTTTTGCTTGAATCATAAAATCAAGCAAGGTAACCTGGACAGTTTTAGTGTCAGTTTGTATTGATGGCAATTTATTGCGATTTTTGCCATGCGCGACCCAATTCCTATATTCACATATCTGCTTTGTTTTGCTTCTTGTCTCAAGTAATACAATATCTTCTAATGCATTTATCATATCGCTTACAGTCCAACGCTCAATTGAATCTATTGTTAATGAAGTCAATCGTATTAACGTTGAATTTATTTTGTTGGTATTATTGTCAATAATAGCTTGCAGTGAAATCCTTAATTCACGTTCAAATGATGCGAAAAGTGATAGAGCCATAATGTCGTCAAGTTCAGTTTCAACATTCGTCATTCTACTCAGCATTATATCTTTCTGTTCACCCAAAAAGAGCGTTCGATTATGAAGTATCTGCATTTCCTGGTTAATCGATCTTTTCGTTACCTTTATAGAATCTTTCAACACTTCATAAACTGAAAAGACATCATTTACTATTTGCTCATTCATTGAAGTCTCTCCAATAACGAATTAATGATTTCTTTAGAAAATTTAGCTACTTTTCTATAGGAACTATCATCATACCAATACCAATTTTCTTCCTCTACCTTATCAAAATACCCTTGGTTAATCTTTTTAATACCGTTTTCACTTTCACGACCAACGTTTATTTCTCCTGACACTCAAGGCCCACCAGTAGCAAAGAAAAGCAATTTTTCTGTTCCTGAAGGGCCATGAATATCAATCCGGCCTTTGGCTCCAATAATCCAAATGCCATACGGGATTAATGATATTTTAACACTCCCATCCATTATAAAATCAAATTGTTTTGTCTTGTACGTACCACTTGGTTCTTCAGTTTTAGTAATTTCTACTTCTTGTGCGGTTATTTGGTGTCCTAATTCAGAAATCCAAAGTTGAAAACTATTTTTTATACGAACAACTTCATTATTAAACCAACTAATCTTATTTTCAATATTCTCTTTTGTAACGCTCATATTTTTCTCCGATTCAAGAAGTTCTTCCAAGGTCATTTTAATGCTTATTAACAGCTCTTCTTTCGTGTTTTCCGGGCAATTGACTCCCGGCACTTCTTCTATCCTTCATGTCCAGCAGCCTTTATCGGTTCACATACTCTTTTTTGACAATTCCGACAGAAACTCAGCGGTGAGCAAAACGCATCCTCTGAAGTGGCGTAGCAGGCAGATTCTCCTTGGGCGGAGGTTGTACATAATTATACCCTTCCGCTTTATGTTTTTGTTCTGACATCTTTAAGTCTTCAACAATTGCGCGAAGATCATAATTGTATTTTGCCGCATGTGCTTCACGAATCGCCCTTACTTCCCTGACAATTTTATCATTCCACATCATCGTCTCCTACAAGTTCTTCAGGGGTACACATAACAATTCGAGATTGCCTGCTATGCTTCTTTGAATTTCCATGTTAGCAATGTGGCGACAATTCCAGGTCAGCAGATAGTCCACACAATGGTTCATCAAAATCGTTACTTGTCCAAATGGCTTCTGAATGTAATCCCGCAACACGTTCTTGACGAAGCGGAAAGCATGGGAAAACACGGGCAAATGGGATATTGGCTTCTGTCATCATGACTTCAGTCCCCAAGAGGTCTTCTATGCTTATGTTAGCGGTATGAATATCTATCGTTTTGGTCATCATCCCTGATCCTTTTTTTGGATAGGATAGTCCGATATTACAGGAATTTTTTCTGAAGAGAACCCTTTTGTTTTAAGTACAAATAATACTATTGATTTACAAGAGAATCAAGTCAATATAGTAAAATCACTTTCACAAGAAAGTGCGTGGTTGGCAATTTAAGAGCAGGCAAGTTTTCAATGAACACTGAAAAGCCTTTGGTTTTTTGAAGAATTTTATCATCTTGACTAAAATATCCAAAAAGGCAGGTTTTTTCTTGTGGAGAAAACAGCACCGCATTACAGGCTCACGGAAGTACAGGCAACAGTTGCTGATAGAACCTCACGGCCATTCACGAGAACTGCGTTGCAAGGAGGTTTATCTTTGGGCTTGACCGAGTCGGACATGCGTCAAGTAGTGCTCTCATTGAAAAGAGCCGATTTCTACAAATCAATGACAACCCACGCAGATCACCAGCTCTGGCAGGATGTGTATCATGGCAAAACAGTGGATGGAGTTCTCGTTTATATCAAAATCACAGGGTTTTCGGATAGTCGACCACCTGTGATACAGTTTAAAGCAAAATGAATTGGAAATATGATGAAATGCCCATCATGTGGTTATGCCGGATTGAGCGATAAAGTTTTCGATGAAACTCTTTCATACGGCGGAAAGTCAATGACCTTGCACGCAATGCATGGCCAGTTCTGCTCACATTGTGGCGAAGGGATCTGGGATGAAGAGAGTTATCGGCGATATACAGAGGCTCAGGAAGGATTGGTGAGAGCCGTAAAGGGTGATCCTGGTGCCGACATTCGTCGCATCCGAAAAAAGTTGAACATCACCCAAGCCAAGCTTGCTTTGGCATTCGGTATCGGTAAGGTTGCATTTTCACGATATGAACGTGGCGAAACCCGCCCTCCGGCACCACTGGTCAAGTTGTTGAAACTCATAGACCGGCATCCTGATTTACTTGATGAGATGCAAAAGATGTAAGGTTTTATGACCGTTCGGAACACAACGGAACCAGGGCAATTGGTCAACAGGCTGCTGCCCAAATTGCCAGGTGGGACAATATTTTTTCATTGTATTACCGACAATTTATGCGAGATCAGCGGCATACGGATAGAAAATTATCGGACGATTGACATTTGAGTTTAACACGGTTCTCAATTTCATGTTCCCATTCTGCCTCAATATCTGCCAACGACGTGTCGCGAAGCGACTCAAGTAACACTTCGGCAAGATGTGCGCACTCATCAGGCAAAAGCGTGGTTGCTTGTTGCTCCAACTCGACTAACAGTGCGGACATAGTGGACACTCCCTTGATTGTGATTTTTGAATTTTTCGCCACAGTGTTAAATCATTCACAAACAAACTCTAATTACCAGCAGTATAATTTTCGTGATCATGTTTGGACTGGAGATGCCCTTCCAGAAAAGTTAGAACCAAAATCTTTAAGTTACGCTATATTTGCAATATACAGTAAAACAAAACCCATCTTAGGGGGTGCTCGACCTGTAAAAACAACTTAACTTTGCGGTATAACGAACAATCTCAGGCCAACAAAACACACCAGCCCAAAATCGACCACTGCGACCTCCCCCGTTCTTTTCAGGCAACCGATCACGGATAACAATATTGGTATCAATAACCACCTTCATCGGCTATTTCTAACGGCAATAATTTCAGCGGCAATATCTTCATCGGTAATAGTCGATGAATGAGGCAAGTTTTGAACATGACACATGAGTGCCTGCCAGGATGATACTTTCTCTTGCCGAGGAGGCTTTCAATGAACATGTTCATGGTCCGTGTGCGGTAACCGGTCGGATACGGCAGGATCACAAGCAAATTACGACAAATTTTTATCTCGACGGTAACAAGCTGGCAACCTCCCAACGCGACTCAATGGTGTCCGCTGACAAATCAGCACCACACTCCCACTCAATAAAGTATCCGCCATTACTAACCTTCATAAATTATCGGTACACATCCTTCCGATGACCGATACGAATCACAAGAACGGAGACCTTCTCTTCGTATAGTTCACAAATCACGCGGTAATCTCCGACCCGGTACCTCCAGAGACCGGAGAGATCTCCACGCAACGACTTACCAAAACTGCGCGGTTCAACGGAAACACGTTCCCGCAAATACCTGATGATCCTCTTTGCGGCAGGCTTGTCGATCCGGGACAACTCTTTTTCAGCCTCACCCGTAATTTCAATTTTCCAGACCAAGGCGACTCTCCACATCTTCTAAACTGGAGACCGACTCCTCGCCTCGCCTTACCCGTTCCAGCACCTGCTCAGCCAAATAAACATCTTCAAGATCATCGAGATGCTCTACAATAGCTTCGCGAATGTAATATGTTTTGCTGCGTCCAGTTCTTAGAGCAAGGCTTTCAAGCCGTTGCCCAATGCTCCTCGGTATGCGGATACCTATCATCTGATCGACCTTCTCTTTTTCCATCATAGATCTCAATACATGTTATACAATGCAATACATGTTACACAATATCAACAGGAAGAGCAAATTGAAAAGACCACATCAGAGATATGTGTCATCGGCGTAGCTCCGCGTGGCCGTTTCCATTGCCCATCATGCCAAGCAAAGCTGCCTTCTCCTGGGCTCCGGCAAATAGGATGCGAAACTCTTCGAGCCCCTCCAGTTGCTTGCCGAAAAAATCTGAGGTTACTTCTCGGGCTATCAGCCGTTCGATGTCATCATCACTGACCGGTTCGGCAGTGATCGTCCGGACATTAACCATATCGATCCCATCGGGCAGTAATTGAATTGCACCCACACAGTCGCGACCTATTTCTGCAAGAAAGTGAAAAGCCTCGATTGAACCGGTAGAAAAACGATCCCGGATTTTTCTTCAAATCACATCATTATCCGGCAGCAGTCAGATTCCATTCTCCCACAAGATCCCCATTCATGAGAACCTTGAGCGTACGGGATTTCAGTTTTCTGCCCATCTCCTCGCCACTGCAAGCTACACTCTTCGGCTCAGTAGCGTCCGGTAAAAAAATTAAAATGGTCTGAAACAACTTGAAAAACAGCGATATTAAAAGTGACCAAACCTTTGATATCAGTAACATTCACAAGGAGTTTCAGACCATGCGACAAATTACAACGATAATGGGTGAGTTACTAAAAATTCTTCCTCGATATGAATTTGAAAAACTCGAAAAGCAGCATCGAAGCAACCATTACACCAAGTATTACCTAAACTGAGCGATTTTATATAAAAAAAGCCTCAATATTCTTGGTTAAAATGTTATATTATAATGGGTAATAGGCAATTACCATTTGTAACGCAACACAAACCAAGAAATCAGGAGGCTTTATGTCACAAGATAGAAAAAATACCCGCAAAAAAGACCTTTATATCAGCTCTATTCAGCCAACAAATGATTGCATTACCAATCGTGCAGGGCTGTTATTGTTTGCCTCATATCTGCGGAGCACTCAGCTCATACTGATTATGGGAATAATGTTCAGTTTCATGCGGAAAAACAAAAAAGGTGTTCCTGTTGTTGATATGCTTGTTCAATTGTTGTGTTTTTTTATGGATGGTACCAGCCCACACCTTACATCATTTGATGAGCTTAAAAAAGATAATAGCTATGCCCCATTAATTGGTTGTAATCCAGAATACCTGGCATCGTCTCATGCTGTCAAGCGATTTTTCGGAGCATTCCCTTATCAAGATGTGCTTTTCCGTCATTTGCTGCAAAAGATTTTTTTATGGCGCTTAAAGATTAACCAGCCCGCAGTTATTGAACTGGGCATTGATTCTATGGTCTTGAATAATGATGATGCACTGCAGCGAGAAGGTGTTGAACCAACGTATAAGAAAGTGAAGGGTTTTCATCCTGTACAGATGAATTGGGGCCGATACTTTGTTGATGCCGTTTTCCGAGTTGGCTCAGACCACTCGAATCATGGTCACACCGTTGGGAAAATGATATGCGCTATCGTTGCTAAAATCAGAAAAGAGTATAAAGCTGACGTACCAATAATTATTCGCATGGATTCTGGATTCTACGACCAAAAATTGTTCAAAATCTGTGAATTTTTGAATGTCGGGTATATCGTTGGCGGCAGACTTTACAATAATGTTAAAAAAGCCGCTAAGGAGAGCAAAAGCTGGTTTAAATTTAAGTCTTCCAATAACAAGGAGATATGGGAGTATACCGAGTTTATGTGCAAACAAAAAAAATGGGACATCCCTCGTCGTACCATTTACAGTCGTCTCATTCTGCGTGACAGGCAATTTGTGATACCGGGATTAATAAATACTGATTGTTCGATAATTACTAACATTGGTATAGGTGGTGAAATTGATAATCTGCTTCGTCAAGCTGGCGCAGAAAATCTTTTTTTGGCTCACGATATTCTTGGAAACTATCACAAGCGAGGCAATGATGAATTGGCCAACCGAGCCATAAAAGACTTTGGTGAAGAAAAGTTGCCCTTCAAGAATTTTTATTCAAATGCGGCATGGTATTTTTTCATGCTGATTAGCAATAATATGTTCGAAAGCTTCAAGACAGATGTAAGTCCATCAGTTATTGCTACAACAGTTTATGCGACTACTTTTCGTCGGAGACTCATTGATACAGCAGCAAAAATTGTTCGCTATGGGAGAAAACTCATTATGAAAGTTCCGGTAGCCTGCTTTCATCGATTGAAATTCGATCTACTTTTTGAGCGCAGTTCAAACGTTGCTGTTATGCTGTGTTAAGCTACACTGCACAGCATTAGATTTGCATTATGCCATCTGGTATTGGGTGCCTGCGTCCAAAAAGAGCCTGCCATAGCCATTTTCTCCAATTATAGTGATATTTTTCCAATCTGACCCTTGTCGTCAAGAAAATCGACAGACAGAGCCTTCATGGAGATTCTTATTTTTATATAAATCAGGTTTATTTTGGCTTTTTGGCTATAAATTTTACTTCTTGTTTTTTTTTGCTGCATTTCGGCCCTTCCTTTGGTACTTGGCTTTGAGTATCGCTCAGTTTAGGTATTACACAGGATGGCAGCAATTGGTGACGCTGCTGTATTCCCAGATTGCAGGTCACGATAGTCTACGAGCTATTCAGACGAGCCTTGGCGTTCATTCTAACAAGTGGTATCACCTTGGCCTTGAAGACATCAAGCGAAGCACGTTGTCAGATGCCATGAAAAACCGACCCTATCAAATCTACGAAGGTCTTTTTTATAAGCTGCTCGAAAAGTGTCGTTCACACACTCCAAATCATCGGTTTGAATTTACAAATCCTCTCCATGGATGCTACGGTCATTAACCTGTGCTTGAGCGTGTTTCCCTTGGCAAAATATCGCCAAATGAAAGGAGCTATTAAATTGCATTATCTGTATGATCACTGGGGTTCTTTGCCATCATTCATGGTCATGACGGATGGCAAGAAGTCTGACATTCGAGTCGCAAAAAGTGAGGCGAAACTTGATTTGCACCTTCTGCCGGACAGCATTATTTCCGTCGACCGGGCATATATTGACTTCGAATGGCTGTATAGCCTTGATCAACGTCACGTCTGGTTTGTGACACGCGCTAAAACCTCGATGCAGTACCGTATTGTCGGACAGCATCAACCAATTGTTCATCCTCAGGTAACTCGGGATGATGAAATCGAGTTAATCGTTGAGAAAACCAGAAAAAAATATCCAAAAACCTTTCGTCTGATCTGCTATACACATCCAGAAACCAAGAAAATTTATACGTTTATCACCAACAATATGACACTCCCTGCGTCAACGATTGCAGCGATTTACAAGTCCCGTTGGCAGATTGAACTCTTTTTCAAGTGGATCAAACAAAACCTAAAAATCAAGTCATTCCTTGGGACAAGCCAGAATGCCGTGTTATCCCAGATATGGGTGGCCATGTGCTATTATCTGTTACTATCTTACATCAAATTTCAGGCCAAATACAGTTATTCCTTGCAGGTTCTGACAAGAATGATCGCCTCTGTGCTCATGGAGCAACGAATGCTTATTGATATTTTGTCGCTGGATGAGCGCTCACTGCAAAAAGTGAGGGATCCTGTTGCACAGCTCTCTTTATTTTAACCGGATACTACTTGATCTTCATGCCTATATCAGTATTTTTTCCTGTTCTTCATCTGAAGTTTTTTCATGATTTGTTTATGTGTTTTAAGGTAATCGTAGTGGGCAGCAATGTCGTTGAT
>CAJEXI010000040.1 GCA_903994455.1 uncultured Chlorobiaceae bacterium
GTTGGTAGCATCGTTCGCCTCCTTTTTTACAAGATTTTCTTGTAAAAATAGTAAACTGTACTATAAACACCAAAAAGTATTATTTATAAGTGACGTTGTAGGGTTAACCTACGCCTGAATCTTGCAGACTGATGGCCGGATTTATGGGTTGGACTTGGGAAAAGGACATATAAACCATAGTCCACAACGTCTCCAGGTCGGTGAAAAGCACAAGCACCGATGGACAGAACAGTATCGCGACAAGAACGCCTATATTCCTGAAGATATCACGGCTCCGGTTTCCGACCCATTGGCAGTGTGGAGTCAGTTTTGCACAGAATCTAACATTGAGCATGATGGAGAGATGAAACCGTTACCATCAACGCAGCAGGAGCTCTTTTTATGACCGATCTAACGATATGTGACAGCTTAAAATCCGGTATTAGTGAGTTATTTACCTGTACTGAACATGGAGATTTTCAGCGAATCCGGACTCCCTTTCTTTACCCGGATGGAGACAATATTGACCTTTTCTGCAAAACCGATGGGGATACAGTCACGATAACTGATCTTGCGGAAACGGTGCGCTGGCTCCATGCACAGTCTGCATCATCTTCCAGGCGATCAACAAAGCAGCGACAGCTTATCGAAGACACTTGCCTTACTCACGGTGTTGAGCTCTATCGGGGGATGATTCTTGGACGTTGTCGCCCGGGCGATTCATTTGCCATGGTCGTTACACGGGTTGCTCAAGCTGCCGTCAGAGTTTCTGACCTCTGGTTTACCTTTAAAACACGGACGGTCGAGTCAATCACTGATGAGGTTGCAGATTGCCTCGCTGACAAAAAGCTGCCATTTACCCGTTTTGAAAAACTTGCAGGAAGATCTGGCCGGGCATGGGCTATTGATTTTCACGTAAGCTCTCCATTTCGCAGTTCCCTTGTTTCTGTCTTAAAAACATCGAACCGTTCTTCAGCTCGACCAATTGTTGAGCATACCGTTGCTGCATGGTATGATCTGAATCATTTAGCCGCTGGGCCGGAAGGATTAAATTTTATATCACTGTTTGACGACACCTCTGATGTCTGGAGTGATGAAGACTTCAAGCTGGTAGAGCCATTGTCAATAATTTCGCGTTGGTCACGCCCGGATGAGTTTGTCAATATTTTATCTGAGGTGGCGAGCTGAGCGAACTATTCCGTCTCCATCCCTCGATTGATCAGATTGCTCATCTGAATACGTCGTACTACGGGTAGAATTTTTGGTAAATATCTTTGCGATGCCCAACCGTTATAACCTGAATAACCAGCCTGTCATCCTCTTTAACAGCTTATTTTTCCACTGAATACTATAGCAAGCCATTTTTTTCAGCTCTTCAACAACCTGTTCATGAGAGATTGTCGGTTCGTCCTTGCGTTCAGCAACAGATGCCAAATCTTCAAGATCCTCAAGTAACTCATATGCGCTACTCTACTGCGCCTTGCTTCCCATATCGGACGAATAAGCGCAATAAAGCTGCGTGTTATTGACAGGTTCTTTCTTGTAGCGTTTATTCACCCGTTCTATTGAGTTCAGAAAACACCAACCCATAATAATCGGCAATATCGCAGGTTTTGCGGCACAGACACTCAATTTACCGCAATTCTCTTTCAATCCTCTCTTTGAGAAACATTTTCAAGAGCGATTGATACGGCACATCACGCTCGTTAGCCAGAACCTTTAAGCGGTTGAGCATAGGTTCCGGCAAGCGAAGCGAAATGGTTTTCATGGTTGGTTTTAAATCAGGCAAAAGTGCTGACGTGGCTTTACTCCAATCAATATAATCGGTTGAGTCATGCGTTGCCCAAAATTCCCGTTCCTCTGTTTCGCGCTTGAATTCAGGAATTGCCCTTCTCTCGTGTTTCATAAACAGCTTGCTCCTTATTATTCATACTCCGTGCTGATATCACCCGAATGGCTTCTGCACGTACAGTAAAAGCGACAAAAAGCCTACGCCCTGCATCAGTTTTGGCTAACGCAAAAAATCAGTAATCTCTGGCAGAGTGCTTTTCATCATCGGCAACGATCAACGGCTTATTGAAAAATATTTCTTCGCATTCAGCACTCGATACTTGATGTTTCTCCCAATTATTGGAGAGATTACCTACGTCCCATTGAAACCTTAAAAATCGTCATGACATTGTTGTATATGGTTAAAGTATACAAAGCGCACTCAACCCGATCAAACAAAAAATCAAAACAAAATTTTTCAACCACTTGGCCAAAGACTTCGTTGTCAGGCTTTTGACTGTAAATACCCACTAACGCTCCCTTGAATTTATCGACAAGAATTTTCTATTGTGCGCTCATGAGGTGAATCCAGGAAAAAGGGTGGAGAAATAATACTATCATGTGGAGTGATAGTCGCAGTCAAATGATGTTATAACCCTCTTGTTCCATGTTATCTTTTCCAGAACCTCTCTCTATGGAAAAAGATCAGGGTTTTCCTGAATTGGCCCTGTTGAGAGCGACATTCCAGAGTGGTGTGACCCGCGAACTGAAGTGGAGGCGCTCGCAGTTACAGGCTCTTGATGCTTTTCTCGTTGAGTGTGAAGGGGAGATTGCTGCCGCGTTGCATGATGATCTGCGAAAATCTGCGGCAGAGGTATTTTTAACAGAAACAAACTATCTCCGGGGCGAAATTCGCTACGTCCTGAAGCACCTGAAGAGGTGGATGAAGCCTCATCTGGTTTCTGTGCCCCTGGTTTATCAGCCAGCAAAAGCCTGGTACTCGCGTGAACCTTATGGTGTTGTCCTCATCATGGGGGCATGGAACTACCCGCTGCAACTTTGTCTTGCCCCTCTTGTCAGCGCCATTGCTGCCGGTAATTGCGTGATTATCAAACCCTCTGAACTTGCTCCGCATACCTCTGCGGTTCTTGCAAAAGGGTTGGCGCACTATCTTGACCAGAAGGCGATTGCTGTGGTCGAAGGTGGAGTGGAGGTTGCCAGGGCTCTGCTTGAGGAGCAATTTAACTACATTTTTTACACTGGTAGTGAGGCGATTGGTCGGAAGGTGATGTCTGCTGCTGCAAAGCATCTGACTCCTTTGACGCTTGAGCTTGGGGGAAAATGTCCCTGTATTGTTGATGAACATTCAGATATCAGAGTGGCAGCACGTCGAATTGTATGGGCCAAGTTTTTGAATGCTGGCCAGACCTGCCTTGCGCCTGATTATGTTCTTGTTCATGAAACACGGGAGGCTGAGCTGCTCCGCTCAATGGAGGAGGCAATCATAGGTTGTTATGGTAATGAACCTCGCACAAGTTCCGAATATCCTCGTCTTGTCAATGCCTTTCATGTCAGAAGGCTTGAATCGCTTATGGAGGATGCTTCGATTTGGAGTGGGGGCAGTACAGACCCGGATGAGAGTTATGTTGCTCCAACCATTCTAACTGGAGTCACCAATTCCTCCCCGGTTATGCAACAAGAGATTTTTGGCCCCTTGTTGCCGGTTATTGCGTATAAAGAGCTTGGTGAGGCGCTCAACATTGTTGCCAGCAGAAAAGAGCCTCTGGCGATCTATCTGTTCTCTTCTGACCGTTTGGTGCAGGAACGGGTGGTGAGGAGCTCCCGCTCAGGAGGAGTGTGTATCAACGATCTGTTGTTTCAGGCAGTACCTCACGGGCTTCCATTTGGCGGAGTTGGTAGCAGTGGCTTTGGCTGTTATCATGGCCGATTTGGGTTCGAGACCTTTTCCTGGCCGCGAAGTGTGCTCCATAGAGGGTTTTATCCGGATCCTGCTCTGCGTTATCCGCCCTATAGCGGCAAAACATTCGGCGTTGTCAGGCGATTGCTCCATTGGTTTGGATAAACACTTCTCTTGTGTCAGGCTGGCAGGCTTTTTTAAAATCTTGTCTTGTAAATTATTGCTTCAGGCATCCGGGGATGAAAAAAACATCTATGCGGCAAAAGGGTTGACCTCCTCGCACAACGGCTATTTCAAATCAGCCAAGAGCTGTTATGACCTTGACCGTCTGCCTGGTTTTGTTCCTGGCAGGTTGACTTGACAGTTTCAACACTTCATGATATTGTTGGTTGAAAAAAATATTAACTTTCGTCCAAAGTTGG
This sequence comes from uncultured Chlorobiaceae bacterium, assembly GCA_903994455.1. Taxonomy (GTDB): domain Bacteria; phylum Bacteroidota; class Chlorobiia; order Chlorobiales; family Chlorobiaceae; genus Chlorobium. The sequence goes on from CAJEXI010000040.1 coordinate 4,090, forward strand.
AGCTGTATATGGAAACATGGCGTTTTAATTTAACCAGGTAAAAAAAAATAAAACTATGTTGGACGCAGAATTGCTGTTACAATCAGTTGCACTGTGGAATGAAGCACGCGCTAAAAATCCGGAGAGTGAGGTGAACCTTTCGGAGCAGGATTTCAGTGACTCTATGCTTAATGGTGCCAATCTCAGTGAGGCTAATCTGGCTGGCGCAAGTTTCGCTGGAGCAAGTCTCAACGGGGCTGTGCTCATTGATGCCCATCTGAGTGGTGTTGACTTCAGTGAGGCTGATCTCAGCGGAGCAATACTTTGGAATGCAGACCTTAGTGAAGCAAATTGCGCTATGGCATTGCTCAATGGAGCTGATATGAGTGGGGCTTATCTTGAAAATGCAGATTTTACTGCCGCGACAATTTGTGGCGCTGACTTGAGCGATGCCAACCTGACCGGGGTGAACTTTCAGGACGTCAGTATGCTGGGAACAGACTTATTGGATGCCGTTGCTGATCATGCAGACTTCAGTGGCGCAAACCTCAAGGGATGTGATTTCACTGGCGCTGACCTCACCGACGCTGATTTCAGTGAAACGTTTCTCCACGGAAGTGACTTCACCGGCGCGGAACTTGTTGGGGTTGATTTCAGTGGTGCTCTTCTCCATGGAGTAGAATTTGCCGCTGCGAATATCGAAGGCGCAAAAGGGTTGCCTGATTCTGTTGTTAATGGATCAGACGATGATATAGAGGAGTAGAAGCAAAGAAAAAGCCGGGCGCGGGGTGAGGCCATCATGAGATTTGTTCCTATGATTAAGTGCTCAGCAACAAGTCGCCCGGTAATTTTTTCCGAAAAAGATGAAGATTATGCCGACATCTTTTCCGGGCAGGTTGAGTTGACAGTTTTCAACACCTCCGGCAGAGTAGAACCACAACATTTTGCATGGCTCTTCATCAAATTATCGGCATCTGGATCGCAGAGGAATTAAAGGCGACAAGCTTGTGCCAGTTGATAGCGCCACTGTCGTCGCAATACTCGATACTAAATTGGCGAGTAAATTTATTGACCGTCCGGCCATAGGAGTCCTGAAACTCTTCGTTCTTTTTCTGGGCTTTGTGACCAAGCGGGTCGATAAGCTCGGTGTAAAGATTTGAATCTGAAGAGATAAACTCCCAAAAAGTCTGGCCGCAATACTTGAAATAGTCCCCCTGATCCGAAGTGGTGTTTTTTCCGTAACAGCAACCATTGACGGCAACAACCTGGATCCCCGAGTTACTTGTGCGCAGCGTCTTTGCCGCAGTCTTGAAGTCAGACTTCATTTTGGCAATCTGGCTGCTGTTCCCCCAATTCGGCCCTGACTTGATATTGACGATAAAGCGCTTTCCCTCCTTGTCAAATTCAAGGTCAATGCCCGCAATTCCGGATTTCCATCCGCCGTACACTTTTTCATTGATAAAAATAGCCAGACCTTCCAGCCAGTCACCAAAAATTGTCTCCTCATTTGATGAGATATGGGCATCAACAAGTCCCCTGACAATCTCTTCGGCAGTTTGAACATACTTTGCCTTGAAAAGGTAAGGATTCTTTCTTTTCAGTACTTTTGACAGACTCAATTCATCAAGGGTTGCAATTCTTTTCTGATGAAAGGTGCCAATGTGCTCTTCAACGTACGTCAATACGTCGTTCAGAATAAGTGGTGTCATTCTCCTCCTTTTGTTCCAGCAGATAGAGCTCAACCGGTTTCAGCTCCTTTTTTACCATATCGTAGTATTCCGGCACCATTTCAATGCCGATGGAGTTTCTTCTCATTCTCTTCGCTACCGCATTGGTTGTTCCTGACCCCATGAAGGGATCAAGCACAGTATCACCCTCTTTGGTGAAAAGCTTGATAAACCATTCAGGAAGTCCTTCAGGAAAAGCCGCGCTGTGTTTTTTGTTATTGCACTCTGTGGCGAGGTGCAGTACGTTTGTCGGATAAGCCATCTCCCTGTCAAGCCAGTTTGAGATGTTTTTTCCGAACCCGCTGCCAACCTTCGATTCATCGCGCGTTTTATCGGTCTCACTCAGGTTTTTCAACCGGCTTTTCGACCAATCACCCATAGGCACCATCACCGCTTGCTGGTCCATATAAAAATGCTTGCTTTTATTGAACTGGATCAGCCGTTCCCAGGAATCCCTGAAGCGGTTTGGCCATTTGCCGGGATAACAGTTTTTTTTGTGCCAGATAAATTCCTCCGTCCAGAACCACCCCTGTTTCCTCATTGAAAGAATGAGTTCCATCACGTAGGTACTCCGTTCACCATTGACCACCTTTTCCTTGATGTTCAAAACAAAGGTGCCCGTTGGCTTCAGCGTCCTAAGGAGTTGCAGGGATATCGGTAAAAACCACTCAACATAGTCGTCTGGATGAAAGCCACCATAGGTCTGCTTTCTCTGGTCAGCATAAGGCGGGGAGGTGAATATCAGGTCTACCGAATCATCCGGCAACGTTTTGAGCAGTTGTGTGCAGTCTCCAAGGTAGAGATCGGTTCTTGTTTCCATGTATGTGGCCGTTCAAAGGCATAGTTGATCATGTATCGCAGCGGTTGTGTTGCAATCAATACTGCGTGCTTGAACTTACATTTTTTTTCTGATATATCCGGTAATCCTGCTTTCAGTAGGTACCGTTATTGAACTCACCTCTTGTTTGTACGACAAAGCGGGAACCGGATCAGTATCCACAGTTTCTCTATCCGGGTGAAGCGGAGTTTGAGCGGGTGGTGCTGGAGAACCTTTGCCGGAAGTATCAGGTGCTGCATGGGCGTTCGTTGGTGTGCGAGAGCGCAGAGTTCGGTTTTGCCATTGATGAGGCTTATGTGGAGCGGATGAATGGGAAGGTTCAGAAGCTGATTACCTTGAAGGAGGGGCGTTCGGATGAGACGAAAATCAAGGGGACGCTTGCACCGTTCAGGTTGAGGGCTCCCCGGGAGTTGATGGAGGTTGGCTATGAGTGCGGATTTGGTGAAAAGAATTCGATGGGTTTTGGTATGGTGAAGGTGGAGCAGTGTTTGTAAGTAGTGTCCATGAACTGAGGGTTGAGTGGCCATCAAACGCCTCGAAAAATTCAGCAGAATGGTCTGAACAGGTTCGTCGTCTCTTTTCTTTAACAATTCATGATGACCTGACTTGTCGTAGTGGGTGTTGAAATGGTGGAACTTATGGTACATTCCCTGTGTTGCCTCTTTTTTTTACAGTCGCAGGGAATTATCAGCAGTGCTGCATGGATGTCAATTATCCCCTTAAAATTATTGGCCTTGGCCGGTATCTTCCTTCTCGTATTGTTCAAAGCTCCGAGCTTGAGCGTACTTGGGCTCTGCCTGCCGGATGGGTGGAGCGGCGCAATGGTGTGCGTGAACGGCGATGGGTTACTGCCGAAACGGCTTCGTTTATGGCTGCGGAGGCTGCGCGTGAGGCGCTTGATGAGGCAGGGCTGAGGCCAGACCAGCTCAGTCTGATTATTAATGCTTCCGGTACCGCTGAACAGGCTATCCCTGATACCGGTGCCTTGATTCAGCGGCAACTTGGTCTTGGCAGCTCGGGGATTCCTGCCATGAGTGTGCACACGACCTGCCTCAGTTGTATTACCGCTCTTGAGGTGGCAGCAACCTTCCTCACTACCGGGCGCTACACCTCGATTCTCATCGTCAGTTCCGATATCGCTTCGTGCGGTATCAATCCCAAGGAGCCTGAGTCGGCTACGCTGGTGGGTGATGCGGCGGCGGCTCTGGTTGTAACCCGTTCAGGCCCGGATGACAGCGCCTCCATTCACCACGCCCATTTCAAAACTTATGGTGATGGAGCCTTTTTTACCGCCATCAGGGGAGGGGGCTCGGCACGCCATCCCGCCAAAGCTGACCATAACTTCGATGATGATCTTTTCAGGATGGATGGCCTGGCAGTGCTGCGCATGGTGCGGAGCTTTGATGAAGCTTTTCTTGAGGAGCTCTATGCGGGCCTTTCAAAAAGCCTGAGAGATATTGACCTTGTTGTTCCGCATCAGTCGAGCAAGGTTGGTCTGCTTCTCCTTCAGCGTTACGGGTGGCCGAAGTCGAAAATCATGCACACTCTTGAATGGCTTGGCAATTGCGTGGCGGCATCCATTCCGGTGACTCTTTACCAGGCGGTGCGTGACTGCGACCTCCAGCGAGGGCAGAAAGTACTGCTTGTCGGTACTGGTGCCGGGCTCTCCATTGGCGGGCTGGTTATGACCTATTGAGTGGCCGTCGCTATCGAGAGTGTTTGTCGTTGAAATTGGTGCCGACAGAAAAGCGCTCTGCAATTCGTTCCGGGTTTTGATATTTATTTCTTTGAGTTACAGTCGGTTCTTTTTACAGCAGGGGCTCTATAATTTACCGAACCATTTCCTGTGGAGTGCGTAATCCTGATTCGGACAGCGGCTGCGGGTGAACCTAATACTGGTTGGGGTTTCGTCATCGGGCCGCACATCGCCTCGCTGGTTAATGAAAATCGCGAAACTTGTTGTATAATATGTGCAGATTAACATTTTGAAAATTATGATGATATGGAAACCATTATCACTATTCACATAGAAAAGCTTCCACAAGGTGTGTATCTGGCGACTTCCGATACTTTGCAGGGGCTTGTTGCTCAGGGAAGGACTGTTAGTGAAACACTTGAGATAGCTCGTGATGTTGCTAAAATGCTTCTTGAGGCGGGTCAAGAACCTGAAAAAAACTCTATCCTTATACAAGAATCTTTTGATTACCCGTTAGTCGTAGGTTTATAATGGGGAGGCTTGCAGATTATCAGGAAACTGAAAACATTCGGTTTTGGATTTTACAGGCAGGCCGCCGGGAGCCATGAACTCTGGTTTCATCCTGCCAAAAAGATTTTTACGACAATCCCGAATCATCCGGGAGATATGCCTGAGGGAACCTTGAGAGCCATCCTGAAACAGGCTCAAATACCTGTTGATGATTTTCTTCAAGCCTGAATGTGTGGGGGTGAGGCAGAGCTTCATTGTTGACAACACGCATCAAAGCTCAATAGTGAGACCATGAAAGTTGTGGAGAAAATCCGGTCAATACTGATTTTTCCTCTGGGTCACCTCTCATAGATTGGTCGCTCGCCGGGCGACCAATTTCAGGTAGGCGTTCTGAATATACCTGGTAAAATGATCTGAAGTATTTCAGACTTGTTACAGAAAAACCACCGCCAAACTTTTTGTTCAGCTTGTGTGATAACTCAGCTAAAACTCGTTTGCCATATTCCGCTCGGTATTTACCGCCCTGAAACTCTTGAACAATTTCCCTGCCGACCAGCCAGTAGGCCAGAATTGACCGAACGGACAATACTACTCCGCGCCTGTTCGAGGATAGATGCAACACGTGCAAAAAGATCACCGGGACCGGACGGGATGCTGGATGATAATGTGTCTGACAGAGACTCCATGACGATTCATTTTTTCCATAACGGTTTTCGGAACACAGAGCCAGCGATTGTCCCTGAAAGACGAAACGGAATGACTTATTCCAACAATAATATCGAGAAAACTAATTCAAAATCGTTACCTATATTATCACGCGCATTTTACTGTACACTCTCCGGTCAGGGTGAGCGTACCAGCGGCAACCATCGTGACGAAATAAAAGGCATCCAACTTCAATGGCAAAAAAACAGGCAGTCGATACGAAACGCCCGATTGAGTCTTACGAGCATAAAGACAAGCTGCGGGTGAACAATCCGCCTGTGGGGTTGGTGACACCCCAGACTGACCCTGATGGAGGAGCAAAGAAAAGCTATGCCTACGATCCGCATCTTGACCCTCAACTGCAATGGGCTGGCAAGGCGGAGCATACCTCTTTTGAGATTCCGACGGTTTCGCTTCATGTTCATGAGCGCATTGACCCTCGCAGCATCATCGAAGCGGTACGCAAAATCAGCGAAGAGGACAATCAGTTGTCGTTTTTTGGTCAGTTTGATGAGAACCCCCCTTTGCGCGAAGCCATCAAGTTTTATCAGCATGCTCACGGATGGAGCAATCGTCTGGTGGCGGGCGACAGCTTGCTGGTGATGAACTCACTGCTTGAAAAGGAGGGGATGGCAGCCAAAGTGCAGATGGTCTATATTGACCCGCCTTATGGCATCAGGTATGGCTCCAACTTTCAGCCCTTTGTCAACAAGCGCGATGTGAAAGATGGCAAGGATGACGATTTGACCTCCGAGCCGGAGCAGATTCTGGCTTTTCGTGACACCTGGGAGCTTGGTATTCACTCCTACCTGACCTACCTGCGCGACCGGCTGTTACTGGGCAGAGAACTGCTCACTGAAAGCGGGAGCATTTTTGTGCAGATTGGTGACGAGAATGTTCACCGTGCCGGGATTGTGCTGGACGAGGTATTTGGGGCCGCTAATCGTATGGCAACCATCACCTTTGCAACAACAAGCGGCAGTTCAGCTTCCACCCTCCCGCAAGTTGCTGATTATTTGTTATGGTATGCAAAAGATGCAACAAAAGTAAAATATCGCCAGCTTTATGAACCACTGATTCGAACCGAGATAATCGAGTATTTCAACTGGCACGCCATGGTTGAGCTTCCTGACGGGAGTTGTCGAAAGCTGCTGGATCATGAGCGTTTCGACCCGGACAGCAATTTAGCGGAAGGGGCGCGGATTTACAGGCGTACAGGTCTTGATTCACAGGGGATTTCGACGACAGGGCGTTCAGAGCCTTATACATGGAATGGACGGATCTTTCCTTGTGCCTCTAATCGCCACTGGTCGATATCCAAAGAGGGGATGGACTCTCTGGCGAAAATCGGGCGTCTTGATGCTGCCGATGGACAAGCTTCGCTTATGTGGAAGAAGTATGAAGATGAGGTTCCCGGGCGGCGTATCAACAATGTCTGGTCAGCCCAGATGTACCCAACCGAGAAAAAGTATGTCGTTGAAACCGCCGTCAAGGCTATTACCCGTTGCATTCTCATGACCACCGACCCCGGTGATCTCGTTTTTGACCCCACCTGCGGCAGTGGCACCACCGCCTTTGTTGCCGAGCAGTGGGGCCGTCGCTGGATCACCTGCGACACCTCTCGCGTGGCGCTCACTCTGGCCCGGCAGCGCCTGATGACCTCGGTGTTTGATTATTACGAACTGGCACATCCAAAAGAAGGGGTTGGCAGTGGGTTCAGGTACAACACCGTGCCACACGTATCTCCAAAAATTCTCTCAACGGAAGATGCCTCTTCACCGATTACACTCTACGACCAGCCAATCCTCGACAGCAAAAAGAGGCGGGTGAGCGGCCCCTTCACGGTTGAGGCCGTCCCAGCGCCTTCAGTCAAATCGGTTGATGAGCTGCTTGATGGTATCCCGCAGGTTGGTGACCTCTCCGTCGCACGCTCTGGTGAAACCCTTCGTCAGGCCGAGTGGCGCGACGAGCTTTCACGCACCGGACTTCGAGGCAAAGGGGGGCAGCAGATCCAATTTGCCCGGCTGGAGCCACTGCCCGGTTGCCACTATCTTCATGCTGATGGCGAAACCCGCCCCGGCACCGATAATCTCATCCGTCAAGAGGGCACCTCTCATCAGCCTCAAAGAATCGTCGTCTCATTCGGCCCGGAACATGCGCCTCTGGAACAGCGCCAGGTGGCCCAGGCAATCGAAGAGGCGCAAACCCTTGTGGCAAGGCCAAAGCTTATTCTCTTTGCTGCATTTCAGTTTGATCCTGAAGCAGCAAAAGATATTGATGAAACCAACTGGCCGGGCGTGACTTTGCTCAAGGCACAGATGAATGCCGACCTGTTGACCGACGATCTGAAGAAAAAACGGGCCAGCAGTGAATCTTTCTGGCTCATTGGGCAACCGGATGTGTCGCTCCGCCAAATCCATCGTGGCGAACATCAGGGAAAATGGGAGTTGGAGGTGTACGGTTTCGATTACTACAACACCAGAACCGGTGCCATTGAATCGGGCAGTGCCCGGCAGATTGCCGTCTGGCTGCTCGATACCGACTACGATGGTCGAAGCATTTTTCCGCGTCAGGTCTTTTTTCCGCAAGCTGGCGAAAACGACGGCTGGGCAAGGCTGGCCAAAAATCTGAAAGCCGAGATTGACGAAGAGCTGATTGAGGCCTACCGGGGCACCCTCTCCCTGCCCTTTGAACTGGGTAACCACTCACGGGTAGCGGTAAAAATTGTCGATGACCGTGGTGTTGAATCGCTCAAGGTTATTGGGGTAACGTAAAGGAGTTTATGCGATGATAACAAACATGAGGCTCGCGAATTTCAGAGGCTTTGAGGAGGAGGTATCGGTTAGAATTCGACCAATCACCATCCTGATTGGTCGCAACAGCTCAGGAAAATCCTCACTGATCAAGTTTCTGCAAATGCTGCGCCAGACGCTGGAGTCGCAGCGTGATTGACCGGTTGATTATCAATACTCCCTACGTGGAGCCGGAACGTCACTGGCGCTATCAGCGTGAGTCACGCTCGTTTGACCTGGTTGAGGGGCGCCGTTCTGCCGGGTATGTGGTTGCTTCGGGTGATTCAAAAGCTTTTGATGATCCCGGTATCTTCGTTGAAATCCCGCTGGTGAACCAGATTCGCCCGCGTGTTCGTGCCTGGCGTGAGGCGGGCTATTCGGGGGTTTCGAGTATTACCAGTCGTTTGCTGGAGCAATGGCGAGACGCAGAAGAGTTTGAGTCGCGCCGTTTTTTCTTTTGCCAACTGGAAGCGATAGAGACGCTGATATGGCTGACCGAAGCGCCTGCTGCCGAGCATGTCGGGATAGAGGTTCCCGGTGATGGAGGTGCCTTTATGCGCCAATGTTGCAAGATGGCGACCGGTTCCGGCAAGACCATTGTTATGGCGATGCTCATTGCCTGGCAGGTGCTGAACAAAGTGACCTACCCGCAGGATAGCCGTTTTACCAGGAATGTGCTTGTGATGGCACCGGGTCTGACGGTCAAGAGTCGTTTGGCGGTACTGGAGCCGTCGGGAGAGGGCAACTATTATGAAGCGTTCAATATTGTGCCTTCGGCCATGCTCGATAAATTGCGGCAGGGAAAGGTGCTGGTGCGCAACTGGCACGCCTTGGCCTGGGAGAGCGAGGAGCAGATAAGGAAGCGGCGCAGTGTAGACAAGCGCGGCACCAAAAGTGACGAAGCCTACAGCCGCGAGGTGCTTGGTGAGATGGCTAACGCCCGCAACCTTCTGGTCATTAACGACGAGGCGCACCATGCCTGGCGTGTCAATCGGGAGTCGGAAGGCAAGTACCTCCGCAGCCGTGAGATGAAGGAGAGCGCCGAAGAGGCAACCGTCTGGATTGGTGGGCTCGACCGGCTGCACAGCTCACGAGGTATCCTTGCCTGCTACGATTTTTCTGCCACACCGTTCACTCCGTCAGGCAAAAAAAGCAGCGAAGAGGCGCTTTTCAGTTGGATTGTCAGCGACTTTGGCCTGAACGATGCCATCGAATCGGGGCTCGTCAAAACCCCCCGGGTGGTGGTTCGTGATGATGCCCGGCCTGATGCGGCAACCTACAAGTCACGCCTCTACCACATCTACAACGACCCGGAGGTCAAAGACGATTTGAACCGCAAGGCCGAGCCGGAAGAACCGCTGCCTGATTTGGTTCTGAACGCCTATTATCTGCTTGGCTACGACTGGCGGGAAACCTGGAAAGCCTGGAAAAAGGCGGGCCTTTCCACTCCGCCCGTGATGATCACCGTTTGCAACCGCACCGAAACAGCCGCACGGGTGAAGCACGCCTTCGACTCCCGCCGGATTCACATTGATGAGCTGTGTGATCAGGAGCGCATCCTCCACATTGATTCGAAGGTGCTGAGTGATGCTGAAGAGCGAGAGGAGCCCGTTTCGACGGCAGAGGTTGTTGATGCTGCCATTGAGGTCGATGACACTGAAGCGCCGGTAGAGCGCAAGCTGACCAAGGCAAAGCAGGCGGAGTTGTTGCGCAGGATGGTCGATACGGTCGGCAAGCCGGGGCAGCCGGGGGCGGGCATTCAGAAGGTTATTTCGGTCGGGATGCTCTCCGAAGGGTGGGATGCCCGTACCGTAACGCATATTATGGGCTTGCGTGCCTTCAGCAGCCAGTTGCTCTGTGAACAGGTGGTGGGGCGCGGCCTGCGCCGGACCTCCTACGAGGTGGACCCGGTGACCGGGCTTTTTGATCCCGAGTATGTCAATATTTTCGGGGTGCCCTTCACCTTTTTGCCCCATGAGGGAGGCACCGATGGCCCACCACCGCCGCCGTCCCCCAAAACCATCGTTGAAGCTGATCCCGCCAAGGTGGAGTACGAAATCCGTTGGCCAAACGTGGTGCGTCTTGAGCGCCTTTTTTACCCGATACTGAAGATCGACTGGAGCAAGGTCACGACGCTGGAACTCGATGCCGCCCAGGCGTTACAGGTGGCTGAACTTGCCCCAGTGCTTGAAGGGAAGCCGAACGTGAACTTCGTTAACCGCATTGAACTGGAGCAGTTGGCCCGTGAGTTCCGCCAGCAGCGTATTATCTTTGAAACAGCACGGGATGTTTTCGACCAGATGCGCCCATCGTGGAGGGGAGGCAGGGAGCTTTTGCTGGCACAATTGGTGCGCATTGTCGAAGAGTTCATCCGTTCAGAGCATATTGCCATTTCTCCATCCCTGTTCTATCAGGATGAGCTTCGTCGCCGGGTCATCATCACCCTCAACATGTCGCGGGTTGTGCAGCACGTTTGGGATGCCGTGCGTCAGGAAAATACCGAAAAGCTCATGCCGGTGTTTGACCGCGATCACCCGCTCCGTTCAACAACTGACATGCGTACCTGGTACACCGGCAAACCCTGCGAGCGAACCAAAAAATCGCACATCAACGTCAGCGTCCACGACAGCACCTGGGAAGCAACCGATGCCTTTGTGCTCGACAACAGCGACCACGTTGCCGCCTGGGCCAAAAACGACCACCTCGGATTCGAGATTCTCTACATCTATCGCGGAGTAGTCCGAAAATACCGGCCAGATTTTCTGGTACGCCTTGCTGATGGCGCCATGCTTATTCTTGAAACCAAAGGGCAGGAGACAGAGCAGGATAAAGTAAAGCAGCGCTATCTGGAAGAGTGGGTGCAGGCCGTGAACACTCACGGTGGGTTCGGCCACTGGCGTTGCGCAGTGGTGAAGGGTGTTGGGGAGGTGAGGGATGTCCTTTATCACTTATAGTCTATTAAAAATACCACACCGTTTATAACTGATTTAGCCTGAATTATTCATGAGGGTTTGCAAAGCCAGCTATTTGCAGTAAAAAATAGATGCTTCAGGGCAATTCAAAGATGCGTAGAGCAATAGACGAGTCTGCAGTGGTTATGGCAAGGAAAATGTTGATGATCGGCCACTCAAATCAGTAAAAAACATTACCACACTAAAGTAATAAATTGCTATAAATATTTGATAGCACGCACAATCTCTTGCTGCCATTGCGTGTAGCAAGCAGCTAACCTTTTTTATAACCCTGTTCTCATTTACTTCCCGACAACATCAGTTCATAAACGGTGGAGACTATGGATGCTTACACAAGTGAGCAAAGATTGCCAAGCATTTTGACAGGTAAAATGGGGTTCATGTTTCAGATAGACATGTTATTGGTAAAACGCCGGTTAAAACGCCGGAGCGGATTCTTGCACTGCATACGGCAAATCCTGAACTGACACTGGCGGAGGTCGCTAAAGCAATCGATAAATCTGTGAGAGCGGTGGAACGAGCAAGTGCAAAATTAGTGAAAGAGAGGCGCTTGCGCTATGTTGGTCCAGCAAAGGGTGACCATTGGGAGGTATTGAGCTGAGACCCAGTTTTTTGTTGACAATGTGGGCTTTGCTTGAACGTAATGAAGACTCATCTCGAAACTTTTATCCTGATAGCTCCCTTGTGCTGATCCCTCTATGGTCGCAGGCAGCATTATTCAGCTAAAGTGGATGCTCGAACTTTTCGACGTTGATAATTTGCTCTATTCCTCTTGGTATTTTGTTTGCATTATGCTAACATCTTGTCATGTATAAAATAATTTTTGCCAAAGAAGCTCAAAAAGCGCTGTTACAATTGCCCAAAAATACGGCACTGCTGGTACGAAAAAAATTGGAGCAGTTAGCAATTGATCCTTATGCACCAATGATGAACGCGAAAAAGCTGCAAAACCGTTCAGGCTATAGGTTACGCATAGGGGATTGGCGAGTGATTTACGAAATACAAAATAATGAGTTAGTTGTTTTGGTCCTAAAAATAGCGCAACGCAAAGAGGTCTACCGATGAATGCACCTGTCCAGGTAATCGAACGCGATGGTAAGCCGGAATGGGCAGTATTGCCCTATGACGCATACGTCCAACTTGTTGAAGAATCGGAAATGTTGCAGGATGTACGCGATTATGATGCGGTAAAAACTGCAATTAAGCAAGGCAAAGAAGAGCTTGTTCCCGGTGAAGTTACGTTTGCTTTGCTTGATGGTGAAAATCCAGTTAAAGTATGGCGTGAATATCGCTGTTTGACTCAACAGCAATTAGCGGAGGTGGCGGAGATAAGTACACCATATTTGTCGCAAATCGAAACCGGCAAACGGACAGGAACGACGGATGTTTTATTGGCTGTGGCCAAGGCGCTGAAGGTTACGCTGGATGATATAGTCTTTCAGGTTGAGAAGTGAAATAGAGATAACCAATACTGAAGGCTTGCCTGGTGCCGATATCACCCTGACGGGCTATGATTTGCTTGTCATTCATCTGGGTCTTGAAGTGGAAGCTCTGTCTGTTGATGGGGGTCAACGTGCTGAGGTTGAGCTGAAGAGCCGCTCTTTTATTCGTTGGGGGGCAGTGTTGTTCATCAGCAAGCCACGCCTGCAATTGCATTTTTTTTCTGCCTTCCGCCAGTATTGACATTCCTTTTTCAACTTCGCCAAGCGTGATGACACGCCGATACAGGTTCTCTTCATCCTGACCATCAATTCACTCCAAAACTTTTGGTAACGGCTCCGCTCTGATCAGTTCGGAGATCACGGATGTATCCAACAGATACCCTCCCCCTGACTTCACAGAACCACTGGTAGAGACTCAAAACAAACCCAACATTTTTTCTCTGAAAATGGGCTGCAATATTGCTTCATAATTTTTTAAAGCGTACTTTTATTACGGTCACAAACCACGTCAGTGACTCTTATTTTTCAATAATATCAACAGCGACTGCCATGCAAAACATTATTGCGGAATATTTACCCCCCCCCCCCTATGCGCAGATAATACGCCAAAAACTTTTCATCTTTGATGCAGCTCTCCCCGACCTTCTTACATTGACATCCGTACTGCCCACCGATGCGGAAATTCATTTCATTGATGCTGAAAAAGATGGCGTTGAGCAGCTTGCCTTGATTCTGCAAGGGCGTACGGATATTGATGCTCTTCACATCTTCACCCACGGCAGTGCTGGCTCGTTGCTGCTGGGCAATACCTCGCTTTCGCTTGCGAACTTGAATAACTACGCTTTACCGCTGTCGCACATCGGCAGTGCGCTCTCGCCAACGGGCGACATTTTGCTCTACGGCTGCAACGTTGCGGCTGGCGAAGATGGACGTGCTTTTGTTGAGGAATTGTCGCAAATGACCGGCGCGGATGTTGCGGCTTCGGATGACGTTACGGGTGCGACGGCGCTTGGGGGGGATTGGGCGTTGGAGGCGCAGAGTGGTGTGGTGGAGAGTGAACCGATGGCAGTTGTGGGGTTTGATGGGGTGATGGCAAATAGTGCGCCAACTATTTTTGCACCTTTGGTAAACTCATTGGGCACAGCAACCGAGTTTGCCACAGGCGATAATACCATGTCTGTTGTAAGTGGGGATGTTAATGGTGATGGTAAGGTTGACTTGATTGCAGCAAACTTTGGTAGCATTGTTTCTGTTTTGTTGAATACAGGAAATGGCGTTTTTGGGAGTCCTGTGAAATACTCATTTGAATTTAGCAATAGCAGCTATTATTCTGTTGATGCAACACTACTTTATGATGTTGCTCTTGCTGATTTTAATGGTGATGGAATGCTTGACTTGGCTATAACCAGAATCTTTTCTTATAAGCAACTTTCTTTTTCTTCAACCACTCATGCTCATCAAGTTGTAATCAGACTAAACAATGGGTACGGTTTATTTACTTCATCGGTTTCATATTCTACAGGTAGCACATATGGCGATAACTTTTCTAAGATTGTTACCGGTGATTTCAATAATGATGGGTATGTTGATTTGGCGACAACTCATTATGATTCAGATTTTGTTTCTGTATTCATAAATAGAGGGAATGGCACTTTTAACGCAGCAGTTCACTATTCAACTGGTACTTCACCATCAGGAATAATAACAACAGATATCAACAGTGATGGTAAGCTTGATTTGGTTGTTACCAATTATCGTAACGGTAACATTTCTGTGCTTAAAGGTAATGGGAGTGGCACCTTTGCTACAAAAGTTGATTACGCAACCGTCGATGAGCCAATAGATATAGCATCAGGCGATTTTAATACTGACGGCAAGGTTGATTTAGTTGTAGCTAATTTTTCCGGCAACAATTTTTCACTATTGCTTAATAATGGTGATGGCACCTTTGCTACAAAAAAAGATTATGCAATAGGTTCTTCTCCATCTTTTTCTCCATCATCAATAGCCACAACTGATGTAAATGCCGATGGCAAGCTTGATGTATTGGTAACAAATGGTAATGACGACACAGTTTCGGTCTTTTTAGGAAACGGCGATGGCTTTTTTGCGGTAAAGCAAAATTATACCACTGGTGATGTACCACGCGACGTTATAACCCCCGATGTTAATGGCGATACTTATTCGGATGTAGTGGTAGCTAATTACCGTAGCAATACGGTTTCGGTTTTTCTTAATAGCGTTAACCTCCATGCCGCAACCTCTTTTACCGAACAAAATTCGGTGCTCGTTTGCAGCGATATTGTAGTTAACGATGCTGATGGTAATGCCAGTTGGAATGGTGGCACCCTTTCAGTTGAAATTAGCAGCAACGCTGAAGTGGTGGATACATTAAGCCTGCCAACTGCCAATCCCGGTAACAATGGCATTTGGCTTAATACCACCGGCAATAAGCTCATGGCAGGTACTACGGAAATTGGTACGGCAAATGCTGCATTGGTTCAAGGTAATGCAAGCTGGCTTTTTACCTTGAACACAAATGCTACCAATGCGTTCGTTCAAAATGTTGCTCGTGCTATAACCTTTAAAAACAACAGCGACACCCCCTCTGCACTTGCTCGTTTTGTTACCTTTACGGTAACTGATAATCTTGGTGCTGAAACCTCAGCAACCCAGCAAATAACCATCAATGCGCTTGATGATGCTACAATGTTTGGCGGTAGCGACACAGGAACGGTTACGGAAGATAGCGGTGCATATTCTCTATCCGGTACACTCACACTCATCAATAGCAGTAGTGCAACTTTCCTCTCCCAATTAAATACAGCCGGTAGCTATGGCTCATTGAGCATTGGCACTAATGGTGCATGGAGCTATACCGCAACCAACAGTAAACTTCAGCCACTTGTTGGCAATAGCGCTGCTACTGACCTCTTTACTGTTAAAACAAGTGATGGCTTTTTCCACAACATTATTATAACGCTTAATGGTGTTAACGATGCTCCAACCGGCTCCGTTACCATCACGGGCACACCAACGCAAGGTGAAACACTAACAGCAAGCAACACGCTTGCCGATGCCGACGGCATTCCGACAGGCGCAATAAGTTACCAATGGTTAGCAAGCGGTAGCAATATTTCTGGAGCTATCGGGAGCAGCTATACGCTAACAGCTTCGGACGTTGGTAAAACCATTACCGTAAAAGCGAACTACACCGATGGTAGTGGCACGGCAGAAAGTGTGGCAAGTACAGCAACAAGCGTGGTTACAGGAGTAACTCCCACCAACCATGCGCCAACTGTTGCAAACGCACTTGTTGACCAGAATGCAACGCAAAGCACCGCATTCAGCTATGTTATTCCCGTCAATAGCTTTACGGATTTTGATGCCGGTACAGTGCTAACCTACAGCGCCACGTTATCAAACGGTAGTCCGTTACCAGGCTGGCTCACCTTAAATGCCATAACCCGCACCTTTAGTGGTACACCAACCAATAGCGATGTTGGCACCGTCAGCGTAAAAGTAACCGCAAGCGATGGCAGTTTAAGTACCAACGACACATTCGATATTGCTACCACTCCCAATACTGCGCCAGTGCTTGCTTTCGATGATGCAAGTGGAGCTATTACCGAAATGGATGCACCATCAGGCACGTTAAGCGATAGCGGTACCATCAGCTTTACCGATGCTGACCTTTCGGATGTTCACACGGTTAGCGTTTCACCGGCATCATCAGGCGCATCAGGTACCTTGACAGCCTCGATTACCGCCGATACCACCGGCACCGGTGAAGGCGGTGAAATAAACTGGACGTACAGTGTTGATGCCGCAACTGTTACATACCTCGGAGAAGGTGAGCAAAAAATTGAAGCATTTACTGTTGTTCTGGTTGATAGCGATGGCAACAGCGCTACTCGTGTTGTTGAAGTAGCTATAACCGGTACCGAAACCACAAGTACAGTGGATCTTTCGGGGAGTGTTACCTTCTGGAAAACCGGTGCTGCCATTACAGGCGTAACTACCACACTAACCTCTCTTCCCCATGAAACCGAAGGGCAACTTGTAGAATTACGTAACATACAACATGCCGCCGATGGCAGCTATTCCATTGAAATCTGGAAAACATCACCGCAAACCGACATCAGCGACTTACAGCTTGAATTTAACCTTCCTGAAGGCTCGCTTCCAACGTGGGAAAGTGCCAATACCCTGCCTGACGGTTGGGCGTTACTTGCAAGCACAACGGAGCCGGGTCAAGTACTGTTGGGTGGGTTTGGTGTCAACACCTTATCGGCTGATCCCATGCTGCTTGGCACTTTAACGCTGAGCGCTCCATCCAATACGGAACGCTTCGAAATAGCATTAACGAACGGCAAACTTGCAGAAACCACGGTGCCCGCCTTCCGTGTTTTCTCAGAAACCGACACAACCAGTACCGATGGTCTGTATGAATTCCTCAACGTTGATTCAGGTGCTTACTTGTTTGATGCTTCCAAAGTTGCTGAAGCTTCGTTGCGAGGAACAGCCGTTACCTCTGGCGATGCTCTTGCAGCCTTAAAAATAGCACTGCTTCTTAATCCAAATAGTGACGGAAGTACTGTTTTACCCTACCAATATCTTGCCGCTGATGTAAACAAAGATGGTAGAGTAACCTCAGGCGATGCGCTGAATATTTTAAAGATGGCAATTAAATATGCCGGTGCACCTGAGCAAGAGTGGCTCTTTGTTGATGAAAGCGTTGGCAGCACAAGCATGTCGCGCAACAGTGTGGTTTGGCCAACCGACCCAATAACCATTGACCTTGATACTGATATGGAACTTGACCTTATCGGTATTGTCAAGGGCGACATTAACGGAAGCTTTGTCTGATTAAGAATGATCCCCTCCCCCCCTTCGGGGTACTCCCCCTTAGCAGGGGGAGATTTTTGGGAAAAAATTCCCCTCCTTGACAAGGAGGGGTGGCAGGCAAAGCCTGACGGGGTGGTTTACAGGCGGGGAGTGAATCTCTATACAACTTTTTTTCATTACAGGTATTGCTAACACATTACAATCAATGGTATTTAGTAATGCCAATTAACCAAAAGGGTTCCCATGAAACAGAACAAATTCAGTACCTCAAGCGACATGCTTATGCGCAACGCTACATTTGCCGAACCTCGCCATCTTCTTATTGCCGATACGAATATACAAGATGAAACCATACTGCTTGATCATCTTACACCAAACACTGAGCTTTGGCGTGTTGATAACAACAGTAATGTGGCACATCTGTTATCAGCGGCACTATCAGGGAGCTACAAAACCATCCACTTTTTAGCGCACGGCTTACCGGGTGGCATTGTACTTGGTAATAAAATTGTAGGTATTAAAGAGTTTACCACAGCCGTATCGGAGCAAGCAAAAGCGCTCTCACTTCACTTTTGGTCGTGTAATACAGCGTTAGGAGCAAAAGGTAAAGCCTTTGTAGATGCCCTTTCTCAAACATGCGGTGCAGCAGTAACGGCGTTTAGTGGGTTAGTTGGGGCAGCTAACAAAGGTGGTTCTTGGCAACCCGATGTGGTTGTAGGTAATGGAGGTGTTGCAACCATCGTGCCTTTTGCCTATGCAAGCGCTTACCCACACACTATGGCAGCTTCCGCCTTAAAAATCACCTCAGAAAAAAACGCAGACGGCAATATTGATGTAAAGGTTTGGTTAGCCGCAGGTACCTACATCAACAGTGCAACCTTAGTGTTTCATTACAACGAAAGTGACGCTGCACTTGTTTTGGTAAATGGGCAACCTGTTACAAAATCGGGTGTTAGTGGTTGGAGCTGGCTTTCATCACAAACAGATACAGGAGTGATGGAGCTTGGAACGTATGGTTCGGTAACTACTGTTGGTAGTGCTACCGAAGACCTGTTGTTGAATTCACTACGTTTTACTGCACCGGTAAGTGGCAGTTTTACGGTATCATTGAATGGTAGTTATTTGGAAAATGCAGATACCGGTATGGTTGATCTGGGGACACTGCCTGATTTTGTCTTTGATGATAATGATAATCTTAATGATTTACCCACCGGTAGCGTTCTCATTACTGGTACAGTTATGCAGGGAGAAACGTTAACGGCAACCAATACGCTTGCGGATGCTGATGGCATTGCATCAGGTGCTATTCATTACGAATGGCTGGCGAATAGTGACGTTATTGGCTCAGGTGATACGCTGGTGCTTAGCGAAGCAGAAGTTGGTAAAACCATAACTGTTATAGCAAGCTATACCGATGGTGGTGGCACGGTGGAAAGTGTGGCGAGTAATCCTACAACAGCCGTCGTGAACGTTAACGATGCACCAACAGGCGAAGTCATCATCACCGGCACAGCCACACAAGGAAAAACACTAACGGCAACCAATACGCTTGCGGATGCTGATGGCATTCCATCAGGTACTATTAATTACGAATGGCTGGCTAAAGGTACTATTATTGGCTCAGGTGATACGCTGGTGCTTAGCGAAGCAGAAGTTGGTAAAACCATAACTGTTATAGCAAGCTATACCGATGGGCACAGTACGGCTGAAAGCGTAACAAGTGCGGCAACAGGCGTTGTTATTGATGATGATAATGGCTCAAATGAAACAGACCTTTCTGGTCACATCACCTTCTGGAAAAGCGGTGAAGCCATTACCGACGTAACCACAACCCTCACCGCTTTGCCAACCGATGGCACCCACGCCATTGAGCTGAAAAACATCCACGTTAACGCCGATGGTAGCCATACCGTTGACGTATGGGCAACCACGCCAAACAGCACAACCGGCAGTTTTGAATGTGAATTTCTGCTCCCTGATGGTTCATCCGCAACATGGCAAGATGCACAAGGGCTACCAAAAGATTGGTCATCACACGCTAACCCCACAGCATCAGGCAGCTTTCTTGTTTTAGGTATGTCGGGGACAAGCCTTGTAACGCTTTCTGAAGGGTCTGTTAAGCTTGGTACGCTTACCATTAGCCAACCAACAACGCCTGACCATTTTGAGCTGCTGTTAGCCACTGGCATGGTTGGAGACGACACCGTGGAGGGCTTTGGCGTTGTAAGCAATAGCGCAAACACCGGTAACGATAACTACTACCACTACATTAATTTAGCCGATAGCAGCTACGCTCTTACCGCCGATAAAATAGCTGGCGCAAGAGAAGCAAGCGCCGTTCATGTGAACGATGCCTATGCGGCACTGAAAATGGCAGTGGAACTCAATCCAAATGACGATGGCAGTGCTGTGTTGCCATACCAATACCTTGCTGCCGACATTAATCGTGATGGCAAAGTACGTGCCAACGACGCATTCAACATCCTGAAAATGGCACTTGATGCTCCATCAGCTCCATCCGACGAATGGATTTTTGTTGCCGAATCCGTTGCCAGCAAAACCATGAGTCGGAGCCACGTTGATTGGTCAGACATCAACCCAGTCATTGATGTTGATCAAACTTCCATTGAGCTTGACCTCATCGGCATTGTCAAAGGCGATGTTGATGGCAGTTGGGGAGTGGTGGGGGGATGATGACCCCCTCCCCCCTTCGGGGTACTCCCCCTTTGCAGGGGGAGAGTTTGATTATCTGAAATCTTGTTTTTTCCCCTCCTTTTGAAGGAGGGGTGCCCGAAGGGAGGGGTGGTTATATGCAGAGGTGGCAGGCGTAGGGGGCAGCTCTCTCTGACTGCCCTCTACAAACAATTACACAAAAATCTTTTAACTACAATAAATTCATACTGTTATGAGCACATCATTCGTTATTCTCGACAGCCGTGTTAATGGCTACACCGCGTTACTCGCCAATCTTTCAGCAGGAACCGATTATTTAGTGCTTGACCCAACGCGCGATGGCGTTGAGCAACTTGTTGCTGCATTGGCAGAAAAAAGCAACGTGTATGATTCGTTGCAAATTTTTTCGCATGGTGCGCCGGGTGTGCTTACGCTGGGCAACACGGTGCTGGATTACGGCACATTAACGGCATACGCCGGTAGCTTGTCGGCAATTCGTAGTGCGCTTTCGCTAACAGGCGACATTATGCTCTACGGTTGCAACGTTGGTGCCAGCGACGTTGGGCAGCAGTTTGTGGCAACGCTTGCGGATCTCACGGGGGCTGACGTGGCGGCTTCGGATGATTTGACGGGTGCAGCGGCGCTTGGTGGTGATTGGGCGTTGGAGGTGCTGAGCGGGGTGGTTGAGAGCGTGCCGATGATTGTTGCTAATTTTGAGGGAGTGATGGCAGAGAATGTAGCACCAACGTTTGGTGTTGGTGATGGCAAAATAACTACGGCTCTTGGCGTATCCATGGATAAGATATATAGTGTTACCACGCAAAGTGACAATAAAATTATTGTAGCTGGAAGCGCTGTTATCAATAACAGTAATGATTTTGCAATAGTACGCTATAACAGCGATGGTTCACTTGACACGACATTTGATGGTGATGGTAAAGTAACCACTGACTTTGATTCAATCTATGATTACGGTAAAAGTATAATTGTGCAAAATGATGGTAAAATTGTTATTGTTGGAGAGGGTGATGATAATTTTGCAATAGTACGCTATAACGGCGATGGTTCACTTGATACTACATTTGATGGTGATGGTAAAGTAACCACTGACTTTGTTGGCTACAATGATATTGCCTATGATGTAACGGTGCAAAACAATGGTAAAATCATTGTAGTGGGAAATACTAACACTGGAAGATGGAATGATTTTGCGTTAGCGCGCTATAATAGCGATGGTTCACTTGATACCACCTTTAGCGACGATGGCAAAGTTATCATTGATCTTGGATATAGTGATGCTGGTAGAAGCGTGACGATGCAAAGTGATGGTAAAATTCTTATTGCTGGGTCTATAGATAGTGGGGGTTACAATTATGATTTTGTTTTGATGCGCTATAACAGCAATGGTTCACTTGATACCACCTTTAGCGATGATGGCATAGTCAGCACTAACTTTATAAGCATTGATTTTGGTTACAGCGTGACGATGCAAAACGATGGCAAAATCATTATGGTTGGATATGCAGACTCTGATGATACCATTGCTGATACCTCTTACGATTTTGCGTTAGCGCGCTATAATAGCGATGGTTCGCTTGATACGACCTTTGGTGATGATGGCAAAATAACCACAGATTTTGCTACACTATATGATTACGGACAAAGTGTGGTGATGCAAAACGATGGTAAAATTATTGTTGCTGGATGTGCTTTTATTAATGGTAATGAAGAATTCGCATTGGCGCGCTATAACAGTGATGGTTCGCTTGATACTACTTTTAGTGGTGATGGTAAAATAACCACTTACTTTGCTAATGATTTTATGGGTGATAGTGGTGATAATAGTGTGACTATGCAAAGCGATGGTAAAATCATTGTTGCTGGAAGCGCTCATTCCCCTTATACCGGCACAGATTTTGCGATAGCGCGTTATAACAGCGATGGTTCTTTAGATACTACCTTTGATTCTAATATTCTTAATGGAACGCCAACCTACAATGTTGGGGGACGTGCAGTTATACTTGATAACGATGTGCAGATTTACGATGCTGAACTTGCTGCACTTGGTAATTATAGTGGTGCAACGCTTACTCTTGCACGACATAATAGTGCAAGCATAGACGACCGCTTCTCTGGTGCTGGTATTGTTGCTGGGCAAGCAAATGGTGCGGTAACGGTAGCGTCAACCAACATAGGTACTTATAGTTGGGAAAACGGAACGCTTGCAATGAACTTTAATAGTGCTGCCACACAATCGCTGGTAAATCAAGCAATGCAATCAATGGCCTACCAGAATTTTGGTACTGCATCGGAGACTACTACGGTACAAATTGATTGGATATTTAATGATGGCGATAGTTCCGGTGCATTAAGCACGATGGGTAACACTACAGTTACTATTGTTGACACCACAGTCCCAACCCTTACCACATCTACCCCATCCGACAACGCTACAGATGTAGCTATTGATAGCAACATTGCGCTCACCTTTGATGAAAATGTTCAAGCTGGCACGGGTAACATCGTCATCACCAACGGCACAGATATTCGCATGATAGATGTTACCAACTCCACGCAAGTAACATTCGATGGTAAAACCGTTACTATCAATCCATCCGAAGATTTACAAACAGGCAGCAATTACCATATTGTAATTGACAACAGTGCCATCACGGATTTAGCAGATAATTCGTTTGCAGGTATTACCAATGCTGATACGTTAGACTTTGTAACAGCTATTCATCAAGGGAATGGACAACAATTACATTTCTACAATAATCATTATTACCAATTAACAACCTCTGCAATGACTTGGAGTCAAGCCGAGGCTGAAGCTGTTGCTTTTGATGGACATTTGGTAACTATTAATGATGAACAAGAAAATACATGGCTTGGTTCTACTTTTTGTTCTACTTACCGATGGATTGGCTTAAATGATATTCAACAAGAAGGAAACTTTGTTTGGGTAGATGGAAGCCCCGTAACTTATACTAATTGGTCTGATGGTGAGCCGAATGTGTTAGGCGATGAAGATGGAGGAGAAATATATACTCCAAGTTTAGCTGCAAAATGGAATGATATAAATGTGTTAAAGTCTCAATACGGAATAATAGAATATGCTATAAACGGATCAATTCAAGACATCATAGCTCCTATCCTTATCTCATCCACTCCATCCGACAATGCAACAGCCGTTGCCGTTGATAGCAACATTACGCTAACCTTTGATGAAGGCGTGCAAGTTGGTACAGACAACATCATAATTACTGATGGCACGGATATACGCACCATTAATGTAACCGATACCACGCAAGTAGCTTTTTCTGGCAACACCATTATCATCAATCCAATTGATGATTTACATGCGGGAAAAGAGTACCATGTTGAAGTTGCAAACAGCAATTCCCGATTTAAAAATGTTAAATAGAAATATATCAATTAAGCCCAGCTATCAATTTTATGGCATATAGATTTCCGTTACCACAAAAAAGCGGTTATTCGGAGAGA
>CAJEXI010000041.1 GCA_903994455.1 uncultured Chlorobiaceae bacterium
AATGGCAATAACGTCAGTATCTCGGGTGTCGATGTGGTGGCCACGATCACGAGCGGGACGGGAACGCTTGGCGGCACAACGACGGTAAAAACGAATGGCAGTGGTACAGCGACGTTCACCAATTTGAGCATCTCAGGAACAGCAGGCGACTTTGTAGTCACCTTCACGCCATCCGGTTGTACGGCGGTGTCGAACACGTTGACGCTGTCGGCAGGCACTGCGGCGAAAGTGCTGATGCAGACGGAGCCGGTAGGTGGAGCAAGTGGCGCAGCTCTTACTACGCAGCCGGTGGTGAAGATTACCGACGCAAATGGTAACATGTTAACCTCGAGCAATGCGTGGGTAAGGGCGACGATAGCAAGCGGTACGGGCGGTACGCTTGGCGGCACAAAGGAGGTCAACGCGGTGAACGGCGTTGCAACCTTCACGAACCTGACCTTGTCGGGCACAGTTGGCACGAACTACACACTCCAGTTTGCCAGCAGCGGCTTGACCTCAGCCATATCGGGTAACGTCAGGGTTACCGCTGGTGCAGCAACACAGATAGCGGTGAATGCCGGTGATAATCAAACAGCGGTAGCCGGTACATGTGTAATACCACCGCCGAGCGTCATCGTGAAGGATGCGAACAACAACCCGGTAAAAGATGTGAGTGTGACGTTTGCAGTGGAAAGCGGCGGTGGCTCGGTGAAGGGCACAACGATGGTGACAACGAATGCGAGTGGAATAGCAGCGGTAGAAGGCTGGACGCTTGGTACAACGGCGGGCCCAAATATCCTGAAGGCGATGAGCGGCAGTTTGACGGGCTCACCGGTAACGTTCACGGCGACGGGCACGGCAGGCACTGCGGAGAAAGTGCTGATGCAGACGGAGCCGGTAGGTGGAGCAAGTGGCGCAGCTCTTACTACGCAGCCGGTGGTGAAGATTACCGACGCAAATGGTAACATGGTAACCTCGAGCAATGCGTTGGTAAGGGCGACGATTGCAAGCGGTACCGGCGGTACGCTTGGCGGCACCACGATGGTATCAGCCGTGAACGGCGTGGTGACCTTCACGAACCTGACCTTGACGGGTACAGTTGGCACGAACTGCACACTCGGGTTTGGCAGCGACGGCTTGACGATGGTGACATCAAGCACGGTGCAAGTGACAGCACCACTGACATCCATTGGTGCAATCAGCGGGACGGCGACGTTTGGTCAGGTGTTGACAGCGGGAGCACTGAGTCCGTCGGGAGCAACGGCAACATACCAATGGCAAAGCAGCGCCGCATCAGGCGGTACGTATGCCGATATCAGCGGAGCGACGGACAAGAGCTATACCATAGTTTCCGGTGATATTCATAAATTTCTGAGAGTGGTTGCGACCGGCAGCGGTGCATATACAGGCAGCGTGACGAGTGCGGCTACATCAGCCGTTCAAGCGCAGGTGATCAATATCACTGCTCTTCCGGGTGTGACTGCGCCGGTTAAAGGAGCGACACCCGTTACCACAATAACTGCTACCGATCAATACACCGGCACGGTTGCGTGGTCGGGGTCACCCAGCGCCTTTGCCCCATTGACCGTTTATACTGCAAAGATAACGCTGGATCCAAAAAGTGGCTATACGTTGATCGGTGTAGCAGCAAACAGCTTTACGGTAGCGGGAGCCACCACGGTGAGCCATGCAGTCAATTCCGGTGAAGTGACGGCAGCATTCCCTGCAACGCAGCCACTTGCCATCGGCGACAGCTACGGCGGCGGCAAAGTTGCGTACATCCTGCAATCTGGTGATACTGGATATTCAGCAACCATTCAGCACGGTCTCATTGCTGCCACCGCCGACCAGAGTTCGGGCATACCATGGGCGTTACCCGCATATCAGTCAACATCAGTTGGAGGCACCAGTCAAGCGATTGGGACAGGTTCAGCAAATACCGACAAAATTATCGCTCAGAATGGAGCGGGAGCAACCTACGCTGCCGGGTTGGCTCGCGCATATAACGGAGGAAGTTACAGCGACTGGTACCTGCCGAGCAAGGATGAGCTGAACAAGCTCTATATAAATAAAATTGCTGTTGGCGGTTTTTCCGGCACATCCTACTGGAGTTCTACGGAGAGCAATGATTATGATGATAGCGCATGGAGCCAAAGGTTCTACGATGGCTACCAGACTGAAAGGAGCGACAAGATTTTTAAGTTTTGTGTTCGGGCTGTGCGGACTTTTTAATCTCTAAGGGTCATATTCCCCGCCTTTTGAGGCGTAAAGTATGATAAAGTTGTCTTCAAAATACCCCGCTGCTTGCGGCGGGGTTCTTTATTCAGGGGGTGCAGGGGGGCTGGCCCCCCTGCTGACCGCAAAATCCCTATGGCGCTCTATGACGATTTACCCGTGTATCGCGATGTCTATCGTCTGATTCTGAAAATTTTTGAGTACACCAGAGCATCGCCTTAGTTGTGTCCGCAGCTCCAGTGTTTCAGGCAAGCAGCGCGGCTGGCTGGTGCCCAGTATCCAGAGCTCTTTTAAGACAAGCTGTTGTGCCTCAAAACAGCCTCCAGAGTCGAGGCCGTGGTACAGCGTCACTCCAGACTTCCAGCTCATCCTCCGTAGCGCTCTCTAACCGCACTGATGCCCATTGAGGCAAGCGGCCAAAACGGCGTTCAAGCTGCCTTTTCAGTAACCGTGATTCGCCTTCGATACGACCCTCCTCCCTGCCTTCCATCTTTGCAAATAATAGTTTGTCTCAACATAACTTGCTTCATCGCGCAAGGAATCCTGGTAACGATTGTAGGCACGAAGCTCTTCAACGGATATACTTTTGCAACGCAAAAGACTCTTTTCCATGCCTTATGGTTTATCCCCAAGCGCTGCCAATTTGGCGAGAGGTTTTGCAGCTTTTTACCCAATGCCAAACACCCTGTATTTTCCAACAGGGCATCCGGCACTGAAGGCTCTCAATTTATCAAATGCGCTTCACACGCCTCACCCTCTTCAAGTGCATCAAGAATCTCGTCAATTTTATCTTCGCTGTCAATCTCGCCATACCAGAAGCTTTCGGGGTAGACGACAAGCACAGGCCCTTTCTCGCAAAGATTGAGGCAGCCGGTTGCCGAGACGGTAACGTCGGTCATGCCACGGTCAGACAGCTCACTTTCGATGTAGGGAATCAGGCTGAGCGACTTCTTTTTGTGACAAATTCCCTGCGGTGTGCCCTGCGCCCGAAAACTTGCGCAGACCAGAATGTGATGCTTTGGTTTATCCATTTTTTGACTCCAGATAATTATTTAATCATTTATTTATCACTCCATAACTCGTTGCCCTAAACCTTAAACCTTGAACTTTGAACTATAAAACAACCCTCCTCACCCGCATCCTCCACCGGTTCCTGAGCAGCTTGATCCGCAGGCATGAATCTGGCTGCTTTTCATCAGGTGTTTCAGATCCTGTCCGGTAAAGATGCCATATACAGCCTCTTCGATAACGCCTTCGAGCACAAGCACATCAATACCGTGCGCATTCAGAACTTTTTTTGGCGAGTCGCCCGCGCCATTGACCAGCAGCGCCCGACAGTCGCCGAGGGTTCCGGCCAGAGCTTCCCAACGCTCTTTTCCTCCGCCAGCCGGTGGAGCAGTTCTTGAATCGATCAACATGCACTCTCCAGAATCATCCATACCGTAAATCAAAAACCGATCAGCTTCGCCGAGATGCTGGTTGATCAGTACCCCTTCAATACTGCTGACGGCAATATATGGACGGCGCTCTTCGGGGTTTTTGGGCATAGCCGCAGCTTCAGCAAGCTTTTGCATCATCTCCTCCGTGTTGATTTCTCCGATAATTCCGACCGCATCAGCCCTGCAGCGTGCGCAGTGTTTCATCTGTGGCAGAAATTCACTTGTTGCTTTCTGGATTTCGGTCACCATCTCCAGAGAAGGTTCATCAATATTTTCAAAAACAGTCTCTCTTGTGTTGTAGTAGGGGAGACAGTTCAGGATGTCAGCACCCAGTTCAGCCACTTTTGAAGCGACGGCGATGACGTGCGAATTGTTCACTCCCGGAATGATAATGGAGTTTACCTTGGCGGTGATCCCGGCCTCCTTCAGCCGTTTCAGCGACTCAAGCTGGTTTTTGATCAGCACTTTGGCCGCATCGATCCCGCGATACATTTTTTTGTTGTACCGTACCCAGGCATAGATTTCGGCTCCAATTTCCGGGTCAATGGCATTGATGGTGATGGTGACATGGCTGACCTGCAACCGGGCGAGCTCATCAATGTACGGGAGCAGTTCGAGGCCGTTGGTTGCCAGGCAGAGCAGCATCTCCGGATATTTTGCCCTGACCAGGCGGAGCGTCTCCATGGTTTCGTCCGGGTTGGCAAAGGGATCTCCCGGGCCGGCAATACCTACGACTGCAATGTTCGGCGAGAGTATCATCGCCTGATCAAGGTAGTACAATGCCTGCTTTGGTGACAGCACCTTGCTGGTGACACCAGGCCGGTTCTCGTTCATGCAGTCGAATTTGCGGCTGCAATAGTTGCACTGGATATTGCATTTCGGCGCAACAGGGAGGTGAATGCGTCCGAACTTGTGTCGTGACGAATCGTTGAAACAGGGGTGGTTTGCAAGTTTAAGTGTCATAATATCCTCCCTTACATATAAGTGTAGCCGATTGAAGAAGCATTCTGCCGCTGTTCGATAACGGTGTTGACGATCCGGTCAAAGAGTTCCTGGGTACCACGGTAGCCGAGGTGGTGCATCCGCTGTCCACCAAAGCGATCGTGAATCGGGAACCCAAGCCGAAGCAGCGGGATATTGTTTTTTCTTGACATGGTATACCCTTTGCTGTTGCCGATAAGAAAATCGGGTTGGAGTATTTTCGCCTCATCCTCAATATCGACGAAGTCAACACCTTCGCGCACTTTGATGCCGAGTTCATCCATGTCGGGAACCAGCTCACCAATCCTTTTTTTCAGCAATCCGCTCTTCCCTCCCGAGGCGCAGAGCACAGGCAATATACCGATCTCGCGAAGGAAAGCGGTCATACCGATGACCAGATCCTCTTCGCCGTAGATGATTACTCTCTTGTCAAAAACATATTTATGGCCATCAGCGTATGCATCAACAAGCCGCCGCCGCTCATCTTCATACTTTTCAGCTCGTTTCTGGCTGGTCAACGTTTCGAGCAGGCTGAAAAATTTGTCGCTCCCATTGATACCTATAGGGAGAGGCAGATGATAAGCAGGGACCCCAAACATCATATCCAGATATCCGGCTGCCGATTTTGAGGCTTCAATTGTTGAACCAAACTCAATACTTGCCATGGCACTGGCCGCCGTTGCAATGGCGCTCGCTGGTGTGCCGCCCGGCGGAATGCGATGGTATTCTGCCCATGGGCCGCCATCCATAGTCTGTGAATAGTCGGGCAGCATCATGTATGGCACTCCGAAATCTTCAAGAATCTCCTTGAGATAGCGCATGTCGGCAGGGGAGACCATGTTTGGAAAGAGGTTGATCAGCCTCTGCCATGGCATTTTTTCAGCCAGAGCTTTCACCGAAGCGTGCACAGCAGCATGAAACCCGTCGATATGACTGCCCTGATAGCTTGGCGTTGAGGCATGGATCAAAATCGGCATGGGCGAGCCGTTTTTGAACTCCTTTTTGTACTCCCGCAGAATCATTGGCACATCGTCTCCAATGGTTTCGCTCAGGCAGGTGGTGGCCACCCCAATAACGTCTGGCTTGTACTGGTCGCTGACGTTTTTCAGCCCGATCTTCAGGTTATGACTGCCACCAAAAACGGCAGTCTCCTCATGGAAGTTCGATGAAGCGATATCAATCGGCTCTTTATAATGGCTGATCAGGTAACGCCGTATATAGGTCGCACACCCCTGGGAACCATGCAGGAATGGCACGCAGTTCTCTATTCCCCGGAAGGCGAGGCATGCACCAAGAGGGTTGCAAAGTTTGCAGGCGTTCTGGGTTGCTGTTTTTGCGTGTTCGTGTTTCATAGTGAGCCTCCTTTTCTTGGAGCGAACTGCCATACCGGACTCATGACCGATTGATAGACCTCCAGTGCAAAATTGTACATGCCGATAAATCCGGCGAGAGGGATCTTCCTCTCATGGTTATGATCACAAAATCCTATACCAAGCTTGAAGGCGATTGGTCGTTCCTTGACACCGCCAATAAGCAGGTCAGCCCCTTTTTCAAGGATAAATTTCGAGAGTTCGACGGGGTTGGAATCATCCACAATGACGGTTCCCTCATCACACATCTCCTTGAGCCGGGCATAATCGTCCTTGTTGCCGGTCTGTGAACCTGCCAGCACGACTGACATGCCGATTGAACGAAGCGCTTTGATGAGCGAAAAGGTCTTGAATGCGCCACCAACGTAGATAGCGGCCTTCTTGCCCGTCAGTGCTTTTTTGAATTTCTGGAGTGAAGGGTAGAGTGTTTTTACCTCTTCACTGACAATCAGTTTTGCAGCTTCCATAATATCTGGCCGGTCAGGAAATTTGACGGCCACATCATAGAGCGATTTCGACATATCCTCAATGCCGAAATAGGAGACACGAATGTAGGGAATTCCGTATTTCTCCTCCATCTCTTTGGCAAGCCAGGTCATTGAGCCTGAACACTGTACCACATTGAGCGTTGCGCCATGAGCGCGTCGGACTGCGTCGATACGACCGTCGCCAGTCAGGGTCGCTACCACCTCAATGCCCATTTTTTCATAGTATTGCCGGATAATCCACGCTTCACCGGCAAGGTTGAACTCACCGAGAATGTTGATACTGTATTTGCTGATATCCTCGGTTGAGCCTGTGCCGATCAGCTTCATCAGAGCATGGCAGGCGGCTTTGTAGCCATCTTTTTTGGTGCCCTTAAAACCCTCAGAATGGACTGGAAGCACCGGAATTCCGGTCTCCCGTGCTACCTTTTTGCAGACAGCCTCAATATCGTCGCCGATGAGGCCGACAATGCAGGTTGAGTAGATAAAGGCTGCTTTGGGCTTGTACTGCTCAATCAGCTCAATCAGTGACTTGTAGAGCTTTTTTTCACCGCCGTATATAACATCCATCTCTTGCAGGTCGGTTGAAAAACTCAGGCGGTGCAGTTCCGGCCCCGATGAGACTGCTCCACGAATGTCCCAGGTGTATGCGGCACATCCGATAGGCCCGTGAACCAGATGAATGGCATCGGCGACAGGATAGAGCACCACACGGGAGCCGCAGAAGACGCAGGCACGCTGGCTCACCGATCCCGAAAGGCTGGAGGTGTCGCAGGCAATATCCGCCTGCGTCGTCCCTTTTCTCTTTTCAAAGATCTGTTTTTGTCTGCCCTCAAGAATCCCAATCTGTTCCATAGCCATACCTTTAAAAAATTGTTGTGGGATGTGTTCCCCGTTCTCATGGTTTACACCCCGCTTTCCCGGGGTTTATACCCTGCGCCACCAATATGCCGCCCCTGCGGGGTTGAAAAACAATTGTTTTCATTTCCCGCAGGTGCAGCACTCTTCACCCTTCACTCTTTACATCACCAACTCAAACTTCTCCTCAAGCGCGTCGCGATCCTGGCGATCCATTATCGCATTCAGAATCTTTTCAAGCAGTCTCAGGCTGCCACCGTACCCGACATTCGGGAAGTAACTGTGGCCGATACGGTCAAGGATCGGGAAGCCAAACCTGATGAACGGAATATCTTCGTCGCGAGCCATATACTTGCCGTACGTGTTTCCAATCAACAAGTCAACAGGATCGTTTTTCATCCACTGGTGCAGCAGGAACATATCTGCCTGAAGCCCGCTCTTGAAGTTTGTTTCCGGCGACCTCTCGTCAAGAAGCTGGCGCATCTGTTTCTCAAACCGCTGACCTGGGGTGCCGCTGACGATATGCACTGGCTTCATGTTCAGGTCGAGCAAAAACTCGGTGAGCGGAAGGAGCTGATCCGGATCACCGAAGAGCGCAACTCTTTTGCCGTGCAGATACTGCTCCATGTCGCACATCACATCAACCAGTCGTCCTCTCTCCTCAGTGATTTCATCAGGGACGTTGACACCAGCAACTTTGCTGATTGCCATAATGAAGCGGTCAGTTGCCGTCAGCCCAATCGGTATGTCGAGTGTTTCAAACGGCACTTTGCACTTCTTTTCAAGCGCTATTGCCGCTGGTTCAGCGCTGATGCTTCCGAGCGCCAGTGAAGCGAGGCTGTCGCCACTGCTTTTCAGCTCCGCCACCGTTGTGCCTCCTTTCGGATAAAAAACATGTTTACCGGTTTGTGGCGCATCCAGGACATCTGAAGTGTCTGGAAAAAGCACAATGTTGATGCCCATTACTTTCGCCAGGCGTTTGATTTCACGCATGTCCGAAGGTTCCATCCATCCAGCAATAATGTTGAACTGGTTCTTTTTAGCGCCAGTTGACTCAGCAAATTGTGTTGCCATGCCAGCAACCATGTTGGAGTAACCGGTGACGTGCGAACCGATAAAGCTTGGCGTACTGGCATAAATCACATACTTGCCTTCCGGAATCTTTCCGTCATCGCGTGCCTTTCTGGTGATCTGCTGCAAGTCATCACCGATGGTTTCACTGAGGCAGGTAGAGTGCACCGCAATGATATCGGGGTCATAAACCGCGAAGATGGTGTCGATGGCCGCAAGAAGGTTGGCCTGGCCACCAAACACCGAAGCTCCTTCAGTAAACGAACTTGTTGCCGCCATAACAGGCTCTTTGTAGTGGCGGGTCAGGGTGCTCCTGTGGTAGGAGCAACATCCTTGTGAGCCATGGCTGTGAGGCAGACAGCCGTGAATTCCAAGCGCGGCATACATGGCACCGATCGGCTGGCAGGTCTTTGCCGGGTTGATCGTCAGCCCTTCGCGCACTTTAACCTCTTTTGATGTGTGTCGTAATAGCATAATTCAATAGTCTCCGTTTTCCATGTTCATTACTGTGTCACGTAACTGGCTTCAAGTCCTGCACCTTTTCCGTTTCCTGCCGTTTCCCATGGAGCCTTGATCAGCTTCCATACAGGGTTGTTTACCATCCTGTCGATATCTTTATAGAAGTTTACTGCACCCTCAAAACCAGTATACGGGCCGCCGTAGTCGTAGCTGTGAAGCTGTTTCAACGGAATCCCCATCTTCTGTACCACATACTTCTCTTTGATACCGGCGCAGAAAATATCCGGCTTGTAGATCTCAATCAGCTTTTCGGACTCGTAATGGCTGAGGTCATCAACAACAAGCGATTTTTTGGTCATCTGCTTCATCATTCCCTCATAGCCATTGATCTCCAACCCCTTCTCTTTCAGTGCGTCAAGTTCCGCATCTGTTTTTCTCGGGTTGTAAAGCTCCGGGTCGGCGACTATCTTCAGCTCTTCAATATTCTTGCTGTCAGCATCAACCTTGATCTTTGGCAGTACATCACGTCCCTCATAGTCATCACGGTGAGCAAACTCGTACCCTGCGGCCACTGTTGTCATGCCCAGCTCAGCAAAGAGATCCTGGTAATGGTGAGCACGTGAGCCACCGACAAAAAGCATAGCGGTTTTGCCTTTGGTTCGCGGAAGAATCTCCTCAATCACCGCTTTCACCTTTGGGGTCTCTTCGGCAATAACGGCTTCAACCCGTGCTTTCAGCTCATCATCACCAAAGTATTCAGCAATTTTCCGCAGTGACTTTGCTGTCGATTCTGCTCCGACAAAGTTCACCTTCATCCATGGAATCCCGTACTTCGTCTCCATCATGTCGCCCATGTAGTTAATCGAACGGTGGCAGAGAATGACGTTAAGATCTGCCGTATGGGAATTCTCAATTGCTCTGACTGTCGAGTTGCCGCTGAATGAGGCAACCAGCGTAATGCCAACTTTTTCAAAAATGCGTTCAATTTCAAAAGCATCACCACCGATGTTGTATTCACCAAGCAGGTTCAGCTTGAACTTGCCTTCACTCGGGGTGTTGTCGCGACCAACCATGTGCTTGAAAACACCGTTGTTGGCAATGTGGTGACCAGCCGACTGGCTCACGCCCCGGTACCCTTCGCAACTGAAGCCGAAAACGTTGCAGTCTCCAAACTTCTCCTTCATCTCTCTTGACGCAGCGTGCACATCATCTCCAATCAAGCCAACCGGGCAGGTCGAGAAAATCGCTATGGATTTGGGATGAAAGAGGTCATAAGCCTCCTGGATCGCAACTTTCAGCTTCTTTTCACCGCCAAAAACGATGTTCTCCTCTTGCATATCAGTCGAGAAACAGTAGGGGATATAGTTTGCATCCATCAACGTCTCTGGCTTTGTTTGGTTACGCCGGGTCAACCAGGCATAAAAACTGCATCCAATCGGGCCGTGGACAATGTTGACAATGTCGCGGGTAGGCCCAAGCACCACACCTTTACAGCCAGCATAAGAGCATCCACGCTGCGTGATGATTCCTGGAACGGTACGCACGTTGGCCTGTACTTCGGGGATAATCTCAGGATCGTTGATCACAATTGATTTAGCCCGTTTTTTGGCCACCTTGGCCGGGTATTTTTGTATCAGCTCCTCCCTGACTTGGGCCGGATCTGGAATAATCTTGTTCGCCTCCATGGAACTCTCTCCGTTTACACCTGTTAAATATTGATCGTTAGTTCAGCGCTGCATCGCCCTCTTCACCTGTTCTTACCCTGATGGTTTCAAGAATCGGGGTTACAAAAATCTTGCCATCACCGGGGTTCCCCGTCTGGTTGGTCTGGATAATGGTGTCGATTGCTGTTTTGCATAACTCATCGGGAACCACAACGGTCACAATTCGCTTTGCAACCAGCCTTGGTGCATTGCCGAGCTGCGCAATTGCTTCGGGATGACCCGCTTCTGCGCCTCTGAGAATGTCGTAATGAACCTGTCCCTTGCCGCGTCCCATCACTCTGCCAGTGGCCGTGAAAGCCGGAATCCCTGCATCGATAAGCGCCTTTTTGGTCGCGTTCACTTTGTTGATCCGTATGACTGCAATAATCTCTTTCATTCAAGCCTCCTTTACTGGGAGCGACGGATCGATTTCCTGTTCGCCGGTGCTTATGGTATAAACCTCTTCAACGGCCGACACAAAGATCTTTCCATCACCAAATTTTCCTTCTGTTCCCGATTTGGCATTATCAAGGATTGCCCGTACCACAAAATCTTTATCAGTATTCGGAACCACCGTGAACAACATCTCTTTTGGAATTTCATCATAAACCACATCACCGACACGGAGCCCGCGCTGTTTACCGCGTCCGACCACCGAGATTTTTGTGATAGAGGGATAGCCTGCATCAAGCAATCCCTGCATGACATCATACACCTTTTCTGGTCTGACGATTGTTCTGATCATTAACATAATTGTTTACTCCTTTTTTTAGTTGGCGATACCAAATTCAATGAGAAGTGCTTCCAACTCTTCAATTTCGAGCGGCTTTGGAATGACGAACATCTTGTTTTCATCAATTTTCCTGGCAAGAGTCCTGTACTCATCAGCCTGTTCGTGAGTCGGGTCATACTCGATGACCGTCTTGCGGTTGATTTCAGCACGCTGTACAAAGTTGTTGCGAGGCACAAAATGAATCATCTGGGTGCCGATTTTTTTCGCAAGCTCTTCAATCATCTGGCGCTCGTTGTCAACATTGCGGCTGTTGCAAATAAGACCACCAAGTCGCACTCCACCGGCATCAGCATATTTCAGAATACCTTTACAGATGTTGTTTGCGGCGTACATGGCCATCATCTCACCAGAACAGACGATGTAGATCTCCTCTGCTTTTCCGTCGCGAATCGGCATGGCGAATCCTCCGCAGACAACGTCACCGAGAACATCGTAAAAAACATAGTCGAGCTCCCATTCGTCATCGAAAGCTCCAAGCTGCTCAAGGAGGTTCACCGAGGTGATGATACCGCGACCTGCGCATCCTACGCCTGGTTCAGGACCACCGGATTCGGTGCAACGGGTGTTTCTGTACCCGGCTTTGATGATATCTTCAAGTTCAACCTCTTCACCCTCCTCGCGAAGTGTGTCGAGAACCGTCTTTTGCTGTAGTCCACCAAGAAGCAGACGGGTAGAGTCAGCTTTTGGGTCACAGCCAATGACCATGATTTTCTTGCCCATTTCCGCAAGACCGGCAACCGTGTTTTGTGTTGTGGTTGACTTGCCGATGCCACCCTTTCCGTAAATAGCTACTTTTCTCATTGTTGTGCCTTTATTAGGTTATCGTTGCCTTTATCGTCAAATATTCAGGCTTGAAGCATTGTTGCCCTGAATAGTTATGCTTTTATGAAGCAAGATGCGTGCCAAAGTTTCGGTGTTATCGTAAATTTTTTTGAAACCAAGTGAATTGACATCCTTAACGCCGCATGGCTAAAGGGTTTCAGCCTTTTGCTGAGGGGTTGTTTTTTTATTGGACGGACGGCGTGTGTTGTTTACAGCAGATCATGAATGACGGAAAGAGCTACAAACCTGTAGGAAAATGTTGAAATCTACATTTTGGTAGGAGAGGCGCACGTATTTTGCGGATAGATGCTATACCTATCCACCAGCGGGCTATCGATGCGCTGAATGAGATCGATTGTTCGCCAGTTTTTGAGCGTTGCGGTGTTGTATAACCAGGCTGCTCGGCTATATGGTAATGATGTGAGAATGCCTGGTTTTGGTAAAGTGTAATTTAGATGAATATGAGATATGAATTTGCCATTTTCTTTAATTTTAGATGTATTTTCAGGATGGATACAACTTTGTCAGCATGTGAAATTGAGTAAACCAGCAAAACCCTTGCAGAAGGCAATGAGTTAATCCATGAAATCGACCCTTGACAAACAAGGTAATGCGGTCAGTCGTAAAAAGTTTATCAAACATTAACCTTTGGGGTTAATAATTATTAATTGTTTCCGATAAATTTTATTACTTTCCTGATGAACATTCGCAACCAAACACGTAAGCTGGAAAAGAGTGTGGAGAACCTTTCCGCTATCAGGAAACATTATGGTGACAGAGCTAAAAAGGTGGATTTCCGTCTTGAACAGCTCGCAGCAGCAGCCAATCTTGATGCGATGCGCATTTTTTCTTCAGCGAACTGTCATGAATTGAAAGCGGACAGGATTGGTGAAATAGCGGTTGACATCTCTCCGAATCATCGTATCATTTTTATTCCCGATCATCGTCCTCTTCCGAAGAAAGATGATGGAGGACTGGACTGGAAATCGGTAACCGGTATTGTGATTATGGCAATTGGGGAGGATTACCATTGAGAAAAACTGAAGAGCATGTATAAAACAACTGAAGATATTGCAATTGCCCGTGAAATCATCTCTTGCCCTGGTGACACGCTTGCCGAACATCTTGAATATACGGGTATGACTCAGGCAGAGTTGGCTGAGCGGATGGGGAGGCCAAAAAAGACGATCAACGAAATTATCCGGGGCAAGGCGCAGCTCACTCCGGAAACCGCACTTCAGCTTGAACGCGTCGCTGGAATTCCTGCGGACTTCTGGATAGAACTTGAACGTCGTTATCGATTGAGGCTTGCCGAGATTGATGAATCCGAAATTTTGCTTCAGGCGGGTGAGTGGTCGAAAAGGTTTCCCTGCCGGGTGATGAAAAATTTGGGCTGGATAAGCTTTGAAAACGGATCGGTGAACGCAGGTAAAGCATTGCTGGCCTGGTTTAATGTGGCAAGCCCGGCTGCATACGAAAAGTTCTATCATGGGCAAGTGTATGCAGCGGCTTACCGGATGAGCGAAAAAAACAGCAAAGACCCCTATGCAGTTGCAGCATGGCTCCGGCAGGGAGAACGGCAGGCTGATGTGATGGAGGTTCCTGATTTTGATAAAAGAGCATTTGAAGAGACCCTTCCGCATCTTCGAGGGCTTATGGTCAGTGGAACCGACAACTTTTTTCTCGACCTTCAGGCGCTCTGCCAAAAGGTTGGTGTCAAGGTAGTGCATACACCCCCTCTGCCTAAAGCGCCGCTGCATGGTTCAACCCGTTGGGTGAAGGGCCGTCCCCTGATTCAACTCTCAAACCGTTTTAATCGGTCGGATACCTTCTGGTTCACTTTTTTCCACGAAGCTGGCCATATCCTGAAGCATAACAAAAAGGATGTTTTTGTTGAGGGGCTCGATTACTCCTCTGACGGCAAAGAAAAAGAGGCTGAAGCTAATGCGTTTGCCGAGGGGTGGATGATTTCGGATAGTTGAGTTCCTGGAAAGTTTTTGGGGTGAGAGGCTCTCTATCGGTGATCGTGATCTCTGCAAACGATGGATTGTTTGCCAAGCGTGGCCACTTCTCCTATATTCTTACTTGTAAGAAATTCCTACAAAAAGAGAGTCAGCATGCACATCGCGAGAATTACCTCTAAAGGCCAGACCACTATCCCGATATCCATTCGTAAAGCTGCACATTTGAATGCTGGCGATAGGTTGACATTTGAAGTCAAAGGTGATTATCTCCTCATCAGAAAAATAAACCTCCTGGACGATGAATATCTGAAAGGAGTATCGGACTCACTCAATGAATGGTCCTCACCAGAAGATGAGGAGGCATGGAACAGAGAATAAATGGTTCAGTTTTTGAAAAAAGGAGATTGATGTCTTACGCTAGTCCTGTTGAGTGAGGGAAAAACATCAACTGTAAATCATTTCGGTACAGGTACAATTTTAAAAAATACAAAATTAGTGTTTCATGCCTGAGTTGAGCCGATTTCTTGGGATTGTGATATACATGCACTTTAATGAGCATAACCCGCCTCACTTTCATGCGGAGTATAATGAATTTACATCAACAATTTCAATTGCAACATTAGGGATTATTGAAGGGAAACTCCCATCAAAAGTGTTAAGCCTTGTGATTGAATGGGCACAAGATCATCAAGAAGAGTTACTTGAAAATTGGACAAGTATTCAAAAAACAGGGCATTATCATAAAATCAAACCATTGGCTTAACGAGGAGCGGTGCTCATGCTGAAAATACAGAAAGCAGAATATATCGGTGACTATAAAATCCTCCTGGCGTTCAATAATGGGCACACGGGAACTGTTAACCTTGAACAAACTATCCAAAACGATAACAGAGCGATTTTTTTACGGATAAAGGATAAAAATGTTTTCAGAAGTTTCACCATAACCCATAACACCATCTCCTGGTTCGATGAACTTGATGTTGCGCCAGAATACCTTTTTTATCTTGCTTTTACAGGTAATAGTGAATTTCATGAACAATTCCGTGAGTGGGGCTATACATCTTGAAATACTACGACCACGGATCAAATGGCGTTAATGAGCGGATAATTGCCTCCGTTGGCCAGACATGGGAGAGCTTTTTCCTCGGGCCGCAAAAGGTGACGGATGATTTTATGGTAGAGCGTGAAGAACAGGAACAACCAGAACGGGAGGCGTTGTAATGCTGCGCAATATTTCTGATACCAATAGTACTGCCGATCATTATTTTCATCAGGGAACGCCGAGTCCCAGCTCGGCATTTTGAATTGTGCAGATTGATGCCCTGAAGTTCCATTTTTTTTGAGTATGGGCTTGCCCTTTTTGTAACTTACAGGCCAACTATGAACATTTGAGCCATGATAGAGATTACCAGTACAGAATTACGCAGGAATATGATCAAGTGCTTTGATTTTACTGTATAGAAGAAGGGGCAGCTTATTGTACGCCTCAGGAATCGGGGGACTTTTACGATTACTCCTGCTATAGACATCAGACACCGTAAGCGAATTGTGAAGAAAACCGAATTAGAAGCATATCTTGACCTGCCTGAAGTACAGCAGTCTATTTTTCGCGCACGTGAAGATGTAAGAGCTGGCAGAGTTTGCAACTTTACCACGGTCAAGCAGTTATGGGAAGGTATACCGTAGAGCTCACCAAGGAATTCGACACTCATCTCACTTACTGGATGAAAGTCGGCAACAAGGCAATCCTTCGAAAAATTGAAAAGATTTTACCTGAACTGGAAGAGCACCCCCGCCAAAGGCACAGGTAAACCTGAAGCATTGAAAGGAGAATTTTCGGGTCTCTGGTCAAGAAGGCTTAACCAGCCAGCAGCATCGCATGATCTATGAGATTATCGATGAAACTGTAACCGTTTATGTTCTTTTCGCCAAAGGCCATTATAACGACAAATAACCTGGACGCGCCAGGTTAAGGTGTTTATCGGGTTGAGTATGCCAGATATTCAACAGCGTCGTCATGAAATGGCATAGTTGTCATACTGCACTCTATTCTTGATGTCGTACCCATAATCAGTTATAGCAGAAAAATTCTTATATTTCGCTCAATTATACGTTAAATCGGGCAGACAGGAATTTGTGTCAGTTCGTTGTTGGCCAAAATTCTTTCTTGTATTTATCGTTCATGAACCGGAGACAACCATGTGCAAAATAAATCCCCGTGTTGATTTCGCCTTTAAAAAGCTCTTTGGCAGTGAAGAGAACAAGGATTTACTGATCTCGTTGATTAATGCCATTGTTTCGGAAGAGGATCAGGTGGTGGAGGTGGAGTTGAAAAATCCCTTTAACCTGGCCGATTACCGTGCAGATAAGATCTCCATCCTTGATATCAAGGCCAAAGATGAAAATGGCCGCTGGTTCAACGTCGAAATGCAGATCAGGGAAGACAACAACTTTAACAAGCGGGCAATCTATTACTGGGCAAAACTGGTGACCGAACAGCTCGCTGAAGGGATGATGTACAAGGAGCTGAAAAAAACCATCAGCATCAACATTCTCGACTACAATTTTGTGCCTGACACCACGGAGGTTCACAGTTGTTACAAAATAATCAATACCGCGACAGGCAACGATGACCGCCTGCACGACGTTTTTGAGCTGCACTACATTGAGTTAAAAAAGTTTACAAAAACGTATCACGAAATTCAGAGCGCGCTGGATCGCTGGAGCAGTTTTTTAACGACTGCGCATCAGCTTGACCGGGAGCATACGCCAAAAGAGCTGGCATCCGATATAAATATTGTGAAAGCCATTGCGGCGATTGATCGGATGTTTAATGAAGAGGAGCGTCAAGTCTATGAGGTTCGACTGAAAGAGTTCGCCGATGTAGCGAGCATCATTGCCTCTGGAGCAGAAAAAAACATAGAAATCGGCAAGGAAATCGGCAAAGAAATAGGGATGGAAATCGGCAAGGAAAAAGCATCAAAAGCCATTGTGCTGAACATGGCAGGCAAAGGTATTGATACGAACACCATAGCCGAGTTCACCGGGTTGAGTATGTCTGATATTGCTGCCTTTTTGCAGGGAAGAGGTGAGCAATAGGGGTCAGAAAGCCCTCGAAATACTGTAGAGCCAACAGTTATAACGGCGTTGGCTTCAGAGTGTTTCATTCCTGTCGAATTCGACGGGGTTAAAATTTGCAGGGTTCTTCTGACTCGGATTTATTGAGTACCACCTTGATAAAGCTCGCATAATGAGTAAATTGCGCAGTGTCCAGTCTGCGCCGGATTGCTGCGAATATGCCGTGCCTCTTTTTTCTGCCTGTGTGGCCTTTTATCTTTTACGGCGGATTTTGGCGTTCTGGTTGTTCGGAAGAAAAGGCTGGTGCAGGATACCATGACCATGTTACGCTTGAATTATCTCAAGATAAGGAAACCAATGCTCCCATTTTTCTCTCCAAAACCAACTTGCCAAAAATTTTTCACTTATGCCACAAAAACGCTTGATTTCAGCGGACTCTCTGCCGGGCTATCTTCCTCAGAGCTGGCGGATTTTGATTTCAAGCTTGGGCAGTTCAAGCTCTCACCCGAATTTGTGAAAGTATCCGAAAAGCTTATGCTGATGGATTTGCAGCAATACGATCTCTGCCAGACCATTGCCAATATCAGGGATAAAAGCGAGCGCGACAGAATGTTTACTGAACTGGCAAAGATCAAGATGGAGATGATACGCATGGCCGCGCACCCGGAGGCTTACGAGAGCCGGGAGCTGAACCCGATGCAGAGCGAAAGCCAGTTGAAACCGACAGGGGAAACCACACAAACTATTATTGACTCGCCCGCCAGTAACTCGGGCAAGGATATCATGCAACTGCTTGATAATCCTGCGACCCTTGGCGAAGCGTTGATTGAGGCGGCGAAGTTGCCATTCAGGGGTGACGACAAGGTTCGGTTTGAACAAAAAAGGCAACACTATATTGATGGATTGAGTGATCATGAGAGACCACGCTGGGTTGGCGAAATGAAAAACTTTCTTGCACAGTACCTTTGACACTATCCCATAACATTCAGAATACTCAAGACGAATGACCGTTGAAGAAATTATCAGGATGCTCGATAATCCGGCGACCATTGGCGATGCTTTGCTCGAAGCGGCGAAGTTGCCGTTCAGGGGTGACGACGCTGTTGAATATCTGGCATACTCAACCCGATAAACACCTTAACCTGGCGCGTCCAGGTTATTTGTCGTTATAATGGCCTTTGGCGAAAAGAACATAAACGGTAAAAATATATTGATGGATTGAGTGATCATGACAGGCCAACCTGGGTTGGCGAAATGAAAAACTTTTTCTCAATGTATAATGGCTGTAGTGTTGGAGCAACCGATGGAGAAAGCTTCAGGAGCTATACCTTTGACAGGGAGAAGCAGTGGCATTATCTCGACAAAAAGCATTTCAGAGAAAGGGTAGGCGATATTTGCTGCGACAGGGATAATCCTGTCAAAGTGATTTTTATTGAGCATAACCTTGATGCCTGTTCAGATCAGATGGATGAAATTCTGAGATCGTTTATCAAGGAAGATCATGAAGAGATTCATGAAAGCTTGAGCCCCACAGAAGGGAAGATGAGTCATGTTATTAACCTTGACAACAGTGAAAAACTCGGAGCCTCCTGGGCTGGTTTTATGCGAAAGATTTTCCGTGTTTCACCAAACCATGAAAAAATTCCTGAGGAGTTAAGGTTGAATACCGACTTTTACGCAAAGTCACACATTATCGTTCACTCTGTCGGCCAACTGGACAGTAGATTTATAGAAAATTTCAAGCTCTACTACAGCTTTTGGGCCTCATTATGCCCTGAACACCCTGTTTTCCTCTGCCTGTTTCTTCCTCCAGAGCACTCATTGCCGAGGTACGTCGATCACTTGCCTCACTGGATACTTTGCTATTGCAATGAATATGAAACGGTAGGGCCTTATCATTTCACCTGTTTTTTCAAAGACTATACATGCTATCAGAAGGATGAAGAGCTTTGCAGATGTGACCCAATGCCTTTTTGTGATGCCGTAAAAAAACTGCGCTATTGTTAACCCTGAAATTGAGCAATGGAACACTATAACTTTTACAAAAACAGGGCCGAAGAGAACGAGGGCTTTGAGCCGGACGAACAAAAAACCTCGCCATTTAAGCTGAGTCCAGATGAGCAGTTCCCCATGCTCAACCGGGACGACCAACCAGCAGAGACGAAGGGTAAGGGTACTATCATAAGGGGCAAGGAATATGACCCTTCGGAACCGCTGCAACATGCGGTCAATGTGGCGTTGATGCTGCACAAGCCCTTGTTGCTGACCGGTGAACCCGGAACAGGGAAGTCAGACCTTGCCTACCATCTTGCCTGGCATTTTGGCTGGGGTGAAGTTGAACATTTTGTGACACGTACCGATGCAGTGGCAACCGATCTGCTCTACCGCTACGACAGCCTTGCCCATTTTCAGATGGTAAATATCCAAAAAGAGTGTTTACCTGTTGACAAAATTGAAAAGATGTTCATCAGCTATGTGGCGCTGGGCCGCGCAATCTGTGATTCAAGTGGTGACAATGTTGAAGGTGTTGCGAGACGCCGGGTTGTGCTTATTGACGAAATCGACAAGGCGCCCCGCGATCTGCCCAACGATATCCTGACAATTCTTGAGGAGATGCGCTTTGACGTGCCGCAACTGAAAACAGCCGACTCCAAAGAAAAACCCATTTATAAAAAAACAGGCAATGACGAGCTGAAGCCGGTGGTCATTCTCACCAGCAATTCTGAAAAGACCCTGCCCGAAGCCTTTCTGCGCCGGTGCGTCTTTTTCCACATTGATATGCCAGATAAAAAGCATCTGATGGAAATTCTGCTGGCCAAACAGTCGATTTTACCCGGTATCACTAAACCGGAGGGCGATGAATTTATCAAACTTTTTTATGCCATTCGTGACCTGGTTAAAGGCAAAAAACCAGCCACACATGAACTGATTTTATGGGTATGGTGGATGCGAAAGCACCGCTTTACTCCCGGCGACATCTACCACTACGACGAACATGATGCAACGGCCAAAATCCTGCTGAGCGGAATTTCTGTTTTGGCCAAGGAGGCCGACGATTGGGGAACTGTTACTAAAGCCATCGTAAATCATACGCTCAAGGGTTGATGATGGAAATGCTGGCAACCTCTATTTCAGCCAATCGGCCCTATCCGTTCGATGAGTTTTTTGCAATCCTGCAGGAACAGGGTTTCATGTTTGGTGTCGACACCCTTGAAACCGCCCATTACCTCATTATAAAGGCCATTGAGTCGGGTAATCTGCAACGGCTCGATATGTGGTTATGCCCTGTGCTGGCTCATTCAGCCGAACAGCAGGCAACTTTTCTTGAACTCTATAAACGCCTCTTTATCCCTTTTCTCCAGCAGCAGGCCGAAGCTGCCAGCAAAAAAGAACAACTACCGATACCAGAAGCGCCGATTGATGCCGCAACAACAGAGCCCCCGTTTGGGCAGCTACAGAAAGAGGAAAAGGAAGAGAATGAAAAAATAGTGGCCTCACTGAAAGCCCGAAGCAGCGGTTCATCCATGCTTGAGCGCTTTGTGCAAACGACGGAGATTGAGAGCGATCCTGTGCTGCTCAGGGTTGTGCGCCAACTCCGCTACACCGAACATTCAGGCCGCTACTCTTTCGACATCGAAAAAACGATTCGCAAAACTATCCACGAAGGTGGCCTGGCCAAACCTGTTTTCAGCCCTGCCCGCCGTCATGTAGAATACCTGATGCTCATTGACCGCCACAACTCGCGTGACCATCAGGCGCACCTCCACAACAACCTCTACGAGACCCTGAAAGCAAACAATATCTTTG
Source organism: uncultured Chlorobiaceae bacterium (assembly GCA_903994455.1). Taxonomy (GTDB): domain Bacteria; phylum Bacteroidota; class Chlorobiia; order Chlorobiales; family Chlorobiaceae; genus Chlorobium. Next base: position 21,045 of record CAJEXI010000041.1, read on the forward strand.
TTGAACGCTTCTATTTTGGCTATTCGCCTCTCCTTTGCAGCAATCCTCGCCATCCAGGCGGCATTGCCTTGAAGGAGATTCTGAGCCTTCATGAACATGCCGTGCTGTTGCTCTTTACCGACGGGTTGCAATGTGTTGATACCCGTCGATCGAGAGTGTTTGCGTGGACCGATATCTTCAAACATTGGCAGCGTCGCTATTTTTACACCTCTGAACCACCCGGCCTGTGGGGTCAGCGTGAACAACTGTTGCAGGGCGTTTTTCCCTTTGTACTGCCTCTTTCTGTTGAGGGGTTGCAGATAATGGCTGCTGACCTTTCATCGGATGCAGGGGCCGATTTCGATTGTCTCCATTACTGGCCGGAAAATGCCGATTATTCATTGGTGCCGATTCAAACCGGAGGCAAAAAGCTTGATTACATCGGGTTATTTTTTGACGATCAACTCAAGCGCTGGATTGCCGCATGTGCAATCTACCCCGAGCTCGACTGGAATCTTACCCTCGCATTGGGCAAACTCTTCTCGATAGAACAAAGCGTTTTACCCTCACACAAGAGTCTCAGCCAGTTGCTCCGTCTCAACTGGTTTACAAAAGGGAGTATTCCTGACGATTTTCGCCGGGAACTTCAACAGCAGTGGCTGACTTTTGAAGAGCGTGCCCGAGTCTATCAATTTCTTTACGATCAGCTCAGCCAGAACCGTCCACTCCAGGGAGATGCTGATTTTGAGACCTGTACCCTGCAACTCGCCGTTTATGAACTGCTTGCCCAAACCAATAAAGAGCTGTTCGAGAAAAAAGCACAGCAATTGGTCAATACCCTTGAGCAGACAACCGATTTGCTCGACATGGTGAGCATCCATCTGATCAACGAGCACGAGTACAGTTCCCTCTTTTTTGAAATTCCGGATGATGTTTTGCGATCTATGGGGCTTGATCCGGCGCAAATAAGAAATCCAGCTCCTCGAAATGATATTTTCATATGCTATGCTCGTGAAGACAAAAAACGGGTTGATCCAATTGTCAGGGAGTTGAAAAAACATGGGTGGGGTGTGTTCTGTGATATGGTAATTCCTCCGGGGGAGAATTGGCGGAGTTATATCAAAAAGAGGCTGGACGAATCCTGTTGTGTTCTCGTCTTATGGTCTCACCATTCCATTAATTCCGACTGGGTGATTGCTGAAGCTGATGAAGCAAAAAAGCGGGGCATTCTGTTTCCGGCGCTTCTTGATGCCGTTGAACCGCCATATGGATTCAGCCATATTCAATCTGCTGATCTCTCTGACTGGAATAATGACGTTTTGCATCCGCAATTCCAGCGATGTCTTGTGGCAATCAACTCCAAAATTCCGCCACGTGACTTTGTGCGCATACCCGCAGATGAATTTGCCATGGGTAGCCCAAAAACTGAAGCGGAGCGATACGATGACGAAACGCAGCATCAGGTCAAGGTGAGTGAGTTTTATCTCTGTAAATATGCTGTTACTGTTAAGGATTATTTACAGTTTACTCAGGAAACCAACAGTCACTACCCCGAATGGATGGAGGTTGGTAGTAAGTATAATGTAAAGACAGGAGACGATGATCATTATAAGAAGCTGGGAAAGGCGTTGACTGATGAAAATCATCCTGTTGTAGGTGTGTCGTGGAACGATGCCGTGGCTTATTGTAAGTGGATGTACCAAAAAAGCGGTAAAAAATTTCGGCTGCCGACGGAAGCAGAATGGGAGTATGCCTGTCGTGCAAAAACAACCACACCGTTCAATACTGGCGAGAACCTGAAAACCGATCAAGCGAACTATGATGGCAACTATCCATATAACAACAATCTGAAAGGGCTGTATCGGGAAAATACGGTTCCGGTTGACAGTTTTGCGCCCAATGCGTGGGGTTTGTACAATATGCACGGCAATGTCCGGGAGTGGTGCAGTGACTGGTACGGGGATAAATATTACGATGAGTGCAAGGCGAAAGGTACGGTTGAAAATCCCGCTGGCCCCGAAACCGGTTCGTACCGTGTCTTGCGTGGTGGCCGCTGGTACAGCCGTGCGAGGCACTGCCGGTCGGCTAATCGCCACCGCGATATCCCTGGCGACCGCAGCTCCTATGTTGGCTTCCGCCTGGCCTTCGTCCCGTAGTCAGTTGGTAGCTCATTCCGACCTTTACTTTGAGAAAGAGAGAGCTGACAAAAGAGTTGAGAACAGCAGCGAGGGACGAGCGGCTGTGCACAACTCTTTTCTGTCAGTGAACGATACAGTGCCGCCCCGTGGCGGCCGGAATTTCCCCCCCCCCCCGGGAGCGCCGAGCTCCAGCTCGGCATCCTGCTTCATGCTCCATGCCATTTGCAGCATCCTGTATAGCATACACCAACGCAAGAGAATTCAGAAAAAATGTGTATCGTGAGTGGTCTGCATGGTAAAAAAAAGGGCATCAATCGTGGGTTCGAACCGTGTCCTGCGTGGTGGCAACTGGAACAGCAATGCGAGGAACTGTCGGTCGGCTAATCGCAACAACGACACCCCCGACAACCGCAGCAACAATGTTGGCTTCCGCCTGGTCTTCGTCCCGTAGCTCAAAGTAAAGTCGGATGACTGCCTCTGAACAGATTGTTGACCCTGTCCCTGTAATATCCAGGGCAAAGAGCAGACAATGTAATGCCCGTTGTTGGTAGGACGAGCCGGATAGCCGTTTCGAAGACTACGGGCATTTTTTTTGCTCATAAAAGTCAGTGGAGCGGCAGGAAAAAAATAATGAGTATGACTGTAGAAAACATTATCAGGATGCTTGATCACCCAGCAACACTTGGTGATGCATTGCTTGAAGCGGCGAAGTTGCAATTCAGGGGTGACGACAAGGTTCGTTTTCAACAAAAAAGGCAACACTATATTGATGGATTGAGTGATCATGAAAGACCACGCTGGGTTGGTGAAATGAAAGCATTTCTGTCGATGTACAACGAATCGACCGGTAGTAACAATACAGCAGAGATGCCAGCCAGGGTGCATTCCAATGAGTTCAAAACCGATATTTTTATAAGCTATGCCCGCAAAGACCTGAAACGGGTTGAGCCTATTGTTATGGAGTTGCTGAAACATGGCTGGAGCGTTTTCTGGGATCTGGAGATTCCTCCGGGCGAGACTTGGCGAAGTTATATCAAAAAGAGGCTGGACGAATCACGTTGTGTGCTCGTCTTATGGTCTCACCATTCCATTACCTCCAAATGGGTGATTGCTGAAGCCGATGAGGCGGATAAACGGGGAATTCTGGTTCCGGCCGTTCTTGACGTTGTTGATCCGCCATTTGGATTCAGTCATATCCACGCGGCGGATCTTTCTGAGTGGAATAATGACCGTTCTCATCTCAAGTTCCGCCAATGCGTTGGGGCAATATCCTCCAGAATTTCCATGCCTCTGGTTGCTGATTTGCCGGGCCGGGTGAGCGCCATACATCCACCAGTACTAGCAGTTGTGCTCCCGAAGACACCACCGAATTTTGTGTTCATACGAGGCGCTCTCTTTAGCATGGGAAGCCCGACAGGGGAAGTTGACCGATTTGATAACGAAACTCAGCATCAGGTAAAGGTCAGTGACTTTTATCTATGCCGCTATGCCGTGACGGTGGCCGAGTTTCGGAAATTTGTTGAAGCTTCCGGGTATCAGACTGATGCTGAAAAAGGAGATGGCAGCTACGCCTGGGATGGCAAGGAGTGGAAGAAGAGGGCTGGCATTAACTGGCGTTATGGTGTTTCGGGCAGTGAACGGACTCAGGCCGAAGAGAATCATCCGGTGGTTCATGTGAGTTGGAACGATGCTGTAGCCTATTGCAAATGGATGTCGGAAAAAACAGGAGAACCCTTTCGTTTGCCAACGGAAGCCGAGTGGGAATATGCCTGCCGGGCAGGAACAACAACCCCCTTCAGCACGGGAGAGAATTTGACGACCGGACAGGCGAACTATGACGGCAACTATCCGTATAACAACAATCAGAAGGGAGTGTACCGGGAGAATACCGTTCCTGTTGAAAGTTTTGCGCCCAATGCGTGGGGGTTGTACAACATGCACGGCAATGTCTGGGAGTGGTGTGGAGACTGGTACGGAGACAAATATTACGATGAGTGCAAGGCGAAAGGCACTGTTGAAAACCCTTCAGGCCCTGCAACTGGTTCGGCCCGTGTCTTGCGTGGTGGCGGCTGGGGCAGCAATGCGGGGCGCTGCCGGTCGGCTAATCGCTACCGCGGGGTCCCTGGCCGCCGCAGCAACGATGTTGGCTTCCGCCTGGTGTTCGTCCCGTAGTCAGTTGGTAGCTCATTCCGACCTTTACTTTGAGCAAGAGAGAGCTGACAAAAGAGTTGAGAACAGCAGCGAGGGACGAGCGGCTGTGCACAACTCTTTTCTGTCAGTGAACGACACAGTGCCGCCTCGTGGCGGCCGGAAATTTTCTACTGAACCATTCCTTATAATGATATTACGTAATAATGCCGTATTTAAGGTTTGGCTCCATGGTTCTTATTGTTTACAATTGAATCGTAGGAGTCGGGTTTACTTCTATCTCTTTTACTCTCTCTGGTAACATTGTAATCGTCATGATCAAAGAAATAAAGAACCCCGCCGCAAGCAGCGGGGTATTTTGAAGACAACTTTATCATACTTTACGCCTCAAAAGGCGGGGAATATGACCCTTAGAGATTAAAGCTTAAAAACTGGAAAAGTTTTTCGGAATCCACGCTTTTTATCGATCCGTTGCCCATCCTCATCGGTGCAAATGCAAGTGGAAAATCCAATACCCTCGATGCCTTGCTCTTTTTAAATAGAGTGAGCTCTGGGGTTGGGATCTTTCAGTCTATTGCCGGTGATGCTAATCTGCCTGCCCTGCGTGGCGGGATGGAATGGGTATGCCGCAAGCCTGAAAAGCAGTTTACACTTGCGATTGTTGTGGAAGGCGGGAACAAAAACCAGGATTATCGCTATGAAGTTACGGTACAGGTAAATGGCTCCAAAGCCGAGGTTGTCAAGGAGGAATTAACGCTGCTCACCTATAGCCAGAGAAGCCAGATCCCGAAAGAAAAGAGACTCTTCAGTACCGAGCAAGAGGAATCTACCAGTACTGGAATACTAACATATTTTTGGACAGGTACACAAGGCCGGGGCAAACGTTTTGATCTGAATCGCTCTCATATCATTCTCAGCCAAACCGAAACCATGAATTTACGTAAGGAGGTACAGGAGGGCGCAAAACAGGTACTCTCGCAGCTTCAGCGTATCTTCGTTTTTGATCCGATACCCAGTCATATCCGCGATTACGCACCCTTTTCAGAAACACTGCTGGCTGATGGTTCGAATATTGCCGGGGTGTTGGCAGGATTGGAACCTTTGCGCAAAGCAGAGGTGGAACAGACACTGACAGAGTATCTGAAAGAGTTGCCGGAGCGTGACATAAAACGAGTCTGGACAGAACCTGTTGGAAAGTTCAGTACCGATGCCATGCTTTACTGCGAAGAGGGCTGGGAAGGGCAGGCAACCCATGAAATTGATGCACGCGGCATGTCTGACGGGACATTGCGTTATCTGGCGATTGTCACCGCACTTCTGACCCGCGAATCCGGAAGCCTGCTGGTTATCGAAGAGGTTGATAATGGTTTGCACCCGTCGCGGGCGCACATCCTGATTGCTATGCTCAGGGCTCTTGGCAAAGAGCGCGGTATTGATGTTATCGTTACGACCCACAACCCGGCGCTTCTGGATGCCGCCGGAGCACGTATGGTGCCATTTATTACGGTCGCTCATCGTAATAATGCAACGGGTGCCAGTGAACTTACCCAGCTTGAAGATATTCAGCAATTGCCCAAGCTTATGGCAGGAGGCAGCCTTGGTCAGTTGACCACTGAAGGCAGCATTGAGTCTGCATTGAGACTGGAGGAGAGCAATTGAAACATCTCTTGATTATTGATACCAGCATTCTTGCTATCTGGCTTGAGGTGCCGGGAATGGAGAATTGCGGCCCGGATCATGATCGCTGGGATAAAAAACGGGTTGCGCAAAAAATTCAATCAGAGATAGATGAGAAGACAACCACTTTTGTTCTGCCTTTAGCCTCTATTATCGAAACTGGTAATCATATCGCTCATGCACGTCACAGCCGCAAAGAGCGGGGAGATGCTTTGGCCGATTTGATGCGTAAAAGTGCCGACCAGCAAACACCGTGGGCCGCCTTCTCTGATCAGACAGTATTATCCTGATTTCCCGATAATATTATAACGAGGAAGCGCCAAACAGCACAGCAATGTTTCTAATTCCATGAATTATAGGTTATTCGGTAAGGATGTATTGCAATCTTTGAGCTTA
>CAJEXI010000042.1:7500-23888 GCA_903994455.1 uncultured Chlorobiaceae bacterium
GCAGACCCTGTTCCCATATTGGCAGGGAGCATTGTCCGAAAGGTCACTTTCGATGCATGAACGATCTCTCTGTCGCTCTTATTGCTGAGCATATTCTTGATTATTTCACCCCTGCCGGTTAAAAACGCAACAATCGCGTTCAAGGCTGCAAAAAAACCTTCTTCCCGGGATTATTCCTCATGGTTGGAATATTGGCGCAAATAGATTACCTTTGGGGTTCAAATTTGCAAGCTGGTGTTCACAGGGAAACCTTGAAGCCGTGGGGCTGGTCTGCGCAATGCCGGACCCTCGCCAACTTGTAAGCAACTGAGGAGTACTAACATTATCAGCAATTTGCGCTATGGAAACAAACAAACTTTATGAATGCACGCTCATCATTGACGGAGGACTTCAAGATGAAGTCATTGCCGCAGCAATGGCGATGGTGCAAAGGGTTATCACCGAAAAAGGCGGCAGTATCAGCAGTGTTCTCGAAATAGGCAGGCGCAAAACAGCCTATCCGATTAAAAAGAAAACGATTGGCTACTACGCACACATTGAATTTACTGCTGCTGCAACCGTTATTGCAGAGGTTGAAAAAGTGCTTCGCTACGAGGAAGAGCTGTTGCGTTACCTGATTATTCACCTTACCGGTGCTTTGCTTGAAATGCGTAAAAGGGTTGAGAAATACAGTGTTGTCATCGGCAGTCAGGAAGACAATGCTCTTGCTGAAGCCGCTGCTAGCGATACCGTTGCCAAATGATTGTCAGGGATAGTTTTAACGCAAGCTGAGAAGTGATTCCTTTTGAAGAAATAAACAGAGCAGATGTTATGGCTGAATTAAAAATGCCAGAGATAAACAGTGTCGTCATTGCTGGAAATCTTACCAAAGATCCTGTTTTCAGGCAAACTAATTCAGGAGGAACGCCGGTTGTTAATTTTTCGATTGCATGTAACAGACGATTCAGGGACAGCAATCATCAATGGCAGGAAGATGTCTGCTATGTTGGTATTGTTGCCTGGAACAAGCTTGCTGAAAGCTGCCGTGACAACCTGAAGAAAAGTTCAGCAGTCCTTGTTGACGGTGAATTACAGAGCCGGACATGGAAAGCGCAGGATGGATCATCCAGAACCGTGGTTGAAATAAAGGCCAGAAGAATTCAGTTCCTCAACAAGAGGCACAAGAACGGTGAGGAGGATGAAGAGGGCTTTATTGAAGACGATAGTCAAGATAACCATCATGAAGATGATCCTGGTCACATTTACGAATACAAATACCTTTCTTCCGATTGAGAGGGCCGGGTAAGCAAAATTTTGTAATGAACTTATGAAACAAAAATTCACACAATCACAGGGTTACAAAGCACAGGGTAACAAATCATTGAGCAATGCCCTTGCGTCCAAAAAGAAAGTATCGAAGAATCAGGTAGTTTTTTTCGATTACAGGGACGAACGCAAGCTCAAACGATTCATTAACGATCAGGGAAAAATCATTCCCCGTCGCATCACCGGACTTTCTGCCAAGGAACAGAACCTTCTTACCCATTCAGTAAAATGGGCACGTTTCCTGGCCGTTATTCCTTATGTTGTTGACGAATATAAATAACCATTTTGCAATCTATTGAACAAGGAAGCTAAGCAGTGAAAGTCATTTTAAGAAAAGATGTGGCTACCCTTGGCGATGCAGGTGAAGTTGTGGCCGTCAAGAACGGTTATGCAAACAATTTCCTGATTCCGCAGGGTATGGCTATAAGGGCTACCGAGGGAACGCTTAAAGCTCTTGAAACGGAGAAAAAGCAGCAAGCCAAAAAGGTCGAGTTGCAACGCAAGAGCGCTCGTGAACACGCTCAGAAAATCGAGCAACTGTTATTGAAAGTATATGTCAAAGCTGGCGAATCCGGCAAACTCTTTGGAACAGTTACTGCAGCCGATATTGCAGATGCCCTGAAAGTCCAGGGAATTGATGTCGATCGACGGAAGATTACTCTTGATGCCCCGATCAAGTTGCTCGGCAAATACGAAGCCGATGCAAAAATCTTTATGGATATTACGGTAAAGGTTCATTTTGAAGTAGAAGCCGAAGGCACCGAAGCCTGAGATTTCTTAAAAAAAAGAAGTAAACCAGGTCTGCGGGTTCGTTTTGCAATCTCAAGCTCCCTGAATCAAATTCACGGAGCTTTTTTATTTCAGGTACTTCTGTTGAGCGGAACCTGGAATTTTTTTTCCATTCAATAAAAAAAAGGTGGCAGCACTGGGTATTTTTTGTACGTTTGTGGTAGGCAACTTACCACAATGGCTATGAAACAATCGTTAAGAGCCCCTGCTGCATTCTGGGTTTTGTTGTATTTTGTTCTCTTGAGTGGTTGCGCCAGTTCGCAGCAGTACGTCGCGTTTGCCCGTGATGGTGTTGCCTATACAGGTGCGGTTACAGCTCTGGTGGACAGGGCTAGCGCCGTCAGGGTGGAATCCTCCTCTTATTCCCTGCTTCAACAGCATCATGAATTGCTCCGAAAGTACAAAGGCCAGGCGTTGAAAAATGCTCTGCGTGACTCGCTCAAGCAAGCCAATCGAGCAGACCTGGCTGCCATTGAAAACAATCGCCAGACAAAAAATGTGGCGATCACTCTCCAGAACTATTTCATCGCCTTGCAGGAGCTGGCAGCATCAACCGCCCTGGTTGATATCGGTGCCAAAAGCAGCGAAATCATTGCGAAACTGGAAGATGCCCTGAAATCTCAAAATCGCGATTCCTTTTTGGTATCGCCGTCAGTTGCCCCTGTCATCGGGACGCACTTCACAGAAAGAGTACTCCGTAAAGAGCTGAGCAGCAGAAAACAGATTATCCTCAGTGCCCTTGATATTCTGGATGGGCAGCTCAGCACCGTCACTCGGGATATCGATGCTCAGACGAGAAACATCCGAAAAGCCAGGGTGGCGCTTCTTCTTCTGCCAACCTTTCAGGAGACGATTTTGGCTTCACGATTATCTTTGTCCGATAAAGAGCGCTGGGTAACGCTCCGGCAGATGGATATACTCGGATCAACAACCGAGGGTGATGACAAAAAAGCCATTATTGCCGTAAAAACCAGTGGCAGTAAATTCAGGGAGTTGTTTATGAACATCACTTCGAAATAGGAGATGACCATGGAACAGATGAACTGTGTTCCTTTACATGAATTGTCGGCTTTTGCCAAATACTTTTCGTCTGCCGTTCTGGAGGAGCTTCTGATAACGTCGTCGATGAAACCGGAAGAGAGAACGGCATTTCGTGAACAGTATCAAGACATGCAGGTCACTCTTGAGAGGGTTCTGCATGCATACGGGCGATATGAAGCAATTGATCGGCCAAGAATCAAAGAGTGTCTGGAGGCATATCTTCTCTTGCTGCAGAGAGGCCCTGAATCAAGGGAGGAATTGATTCAGCAATTTGCTGTTGTGCTTGATCAGGCTGAAAGGATAGATGTTCTTGACGACGGGATGATGGATTTATTGAAAGAGATTTGGCCGGAAGTGCAATGGCTTGAGCAGTTACCGGCTTTTGAAGGTGGCCAGTTGCCTGATGAGTTGGTATGGCCGAAATACAGGCTGAAAGAGATCTTTGAAGAAAAAAACAAGCAGGCACAGCTCTTTTGGAACAACTCATGGTTGTTCGTCCGGCTTGACATTGTGTCGGCAACAGAAGAGCTGAAAAAAGAAAAAAGGCATCTTGAATCTATTGCCAAGGCGCTGAGTCATTGTTGTAAAATAATTAGCTCGCTCAGTAAGATTCATCATATCATCATGTCATGATCCTCCTTTTGCAGGGTGAAGAGTGCCTCACAAGGTTACGGAAAAAGTGTTCTTTGTATTTTATCTTGATCTTCTCTATATTTTAACAATTGTAAAAGCATATAGAGATACAGGAATTCTTTTGGGAGCACGACACGGTGCTTTACTCTTCATGTAAATCGTGTGCAAGCCCAGAGTCTTCTATCAGCTCATTCTACCTCTTGTTGAATTATCAGGAGGGTGCTCCTGTGAATCATTGTCAGATCCATACTGTTTGTGACGACACGTTGACGTTGTCATGAGGTTTCTTTTTTTTCAATACATCGCTTATAATTCATTCCCAAAAAGGAGTCCAGGATAATGTCAAAAAAAATAGTTGTATTGGGTGCAGGCACCGGCGGGACAATTGTTTCCAATAACCTGAGGAGACATTTGCCGCAAGACTGGGAGATCACGTTGATTGATCGCGATGATCAGCATATCTATCAACCAGGTATGCTCTTTGTCCCTTTTGGGCTGCAAAAGGCGAATACTCTGGTGCGGTCAAGAAAAAAGTATATTATTCCCGGTATTGATTTTGTGATCGACGAAATCACTCGTATTGACCCCAATAAAAGGGAAGTAAAAACTAAAAATCACTCCTTTTCTTATGATTTTCTGATTATAAGCACAGGATGTAACATTGCTCCTGAGGAGAATGACGGCCTTATGGATGCGTGGGGCAAGAATGCGTTTTCGTTTTATACCATTCCGGCCGCTGAAATGCTGCGCAAGAGAATGAAAGAGTTTGATGGCGGGAAACTGGTGCTCAATATTGCCGAACTTCCCTTCAAGTGCCCGGTGGCCCCAATAGAGTTTGTCTTTATGGCCGACTGGTTCTGCAGAAAGAAAGGTATCAGAAACAAGACGGAGATCGAACTGGTAACGCCGTTGTCGGGCGCATTCACAAAGCCCAAGGCTTCGGCGGTCTTCACGGAGTCAGCCAAAAGCAAAAACATTAAAATTACCACCGGTTACGAACTCAATGCGGTGAATGGTAAGGAGAAATATATCGAGTCTGTACAAGGCGATAAAATCTCCTATGACACACTGGTCATTGTGCCAACCACTATTGGTGATAAAGTGATCAGCAATTCAGGTATGGATGATGGTATCGGCTATGTTCCTACTCACCAAAACACCCTCAAGGCCTTGAAGCATGAAAGGGTCTATGTGATCGGTGATGCCACCAATGTTCCGACTTCCAAGGCAGGTTCGGTTGCTCATTATGAGGCTGATGTTGTGGTTTTCAATATCATGGCTGAAATACACGGAGTCAAGCCGGAGGAGATTTATGATGGCCACTCAACCTGTTTTATTGTCTATTCCAAAGGCACCTCTTCGCTGATCGACTTTAACTACAGGATAGAGCCATTGCCCGGCAAGTTCCCGGTTCCCAAAATTGGCCCATTTACACTTCTTCAGGAGACAAAGATGAACTGGTATGGAAAACTTGGTTTTGAATGGCTCTACTGGAATGTTCTGCTTGCCGGACGCCACCTTGGTGCTCCACCAACACTTGTTATGGCAGGCAAGCATGTGGGATGAAATGAGGCCGCTACCTGAAAGTGTGTTTCGCTTATTTTTTCCAATCCACTCTTAATTGATAATCACTGCGAATGTAACTCTATAATAAATAATCTTATAGAGTTGCATTCCCTTAGTGCGTTTCCTTCTCTTATTAATTCCCCAAGTATCACTCTTCGTGTCCAGGAGTTCTTGTTCACGATTTCGTTTTGAAGAGTAAATATCTTTTCTTAAAATAACACTCGTCAATTATATAACAATATAGTAACTTGACTGGCACTTTTACAGGCTTCTTCGTCTGGTTACAGAGCTGTATCAAGTAAGAACCGTCACGCATTGGTCATATTCAGCCTGGGCGCTGAAGTGACGAAAGGATAAAACGGCAGCAGTATCATAATATTTAGAGCAAACCAGTCCATGAATTACGGCTTTGTTATTGACGCCCGAAAATGTATCGGATGTCACGCATGTACGGTAGCATGTAAATCCGAAAACCAGGTGCCCCTCGGCGTCAATCGCACCTGGGTGAAATATGTAGAAAAGGGAACCTTCCCCGACAGCCGAAGATATTTTACCGTTCTTCGCTGCAACCATTGCGCTGAACCCCCCTGTGTTGCAATTTGTCCTGTCGAGGCTCTGCACCGTCGGGATGACGGCATTGTCGATTTTGACCAGCGTCGCTGTATTGGCTGTAAAGCCTGCTCCCAGGCATGTCCTTACGGGGCTCTCTATATGGATCCCGAGACGCACACCTCCGCAAAATGTAATTATTGTGCCCATAGGAAAGAGGTCGGCCTCAAGCCTGCCTGTGTTGCGATTTGTCCACAGCAGGCCATTGTTGCCGGTGATCTTGATGACCCTCGCAGCGAGATAGCGCGTCTGGTGGCAAAAGAGCAGACGATGGTTCGAAAGCCTGAAAAAGGTACTTCACCCAAGCTGTTTTATATCAATGGAGATGGAGCTTCGCTTGATCCTCTGGAGGTTTCGGAAGTTAACGGATATCTCTGGAGTGAGCAGTCTCGCGGTGTTGGCCATTTTTCTGGCAAGCACTTTACCAAACCTGCAAAAAAAATACTTCCAGCATCAGGAATTGATGGAAAGCCAAAGGCCAGAAAAGTATATGATATTCCTGCAAAGGGGGTTGTCTGGGGCTGGGAAGTTCCTGCTTACGTAGCGTCGAAGGCGGTCGCATCAGGATTGTTTCTTCTGATGTTTGTCTTGCAGACCTTGCTGATGCACCCTTTGTCGGATGCTTTGCAATGGGCGGTATGGGCGACATCGCTTCTTTTCCTTGCCCTTACGGGAGGTTTTCTTGTCAAGGATCTTGATCGTCCCGAGCGTTTTTCCTCGGTGATGCTCCGTCCACAGTTCGATTCATGGCTTGTAAAGGGCGGATTGATTATTGCCGGATTTGGTGCTTTTCTTGCCTTGTGGGGAGCTGCCAAGTATCTGCAATTACCACTTCTCGAAGCAATATCGTTGTGGTGTGGTGCGCTTTTTGCCCTGTTGACGGCGACCTATACTGCTTTTCTGTTTGGATCTGCCAAAGGGAGAGACTTCTGGCAAAGTCCCATGCTTCTGTTGCACATGTTCCTTAACTCGCTGCTTGCCGGTGGTTCAGCGATGCTCGTTCTTGGTATTGTAACCTCCAGCACTCCAGAGCTTTCCGACATGCTCCGCTCAGCTCTTGCGGGCGGTTTTGTTCTCCATATTCTGGTTATGCTTTCTGAACTTTTTGGCAAGCATCCGTCAAAGTCTGCCGAACGTGCTGCGGAAGTTATCATGCATGGTTCACTGAAAAAAACGTTCTGGTATGGCAGTTTCATTTTGGGGAATGTTCTTCCTCTTCTGTTGTGTCTTGCAGTTTCCTCGCCTGTTATGCTTGCCATAGCCGCCATTTTTGGGCTTTGTGGTGTCTTCTACACAGAAAAAGTCTGGATTCATGCACCGCAAACCGTTCCGTTAAGTTAAACAAGTGCTGGAGAAACTATGAGTTATACCCATAAACCAACAGTTATTGAAACCATAGCAGAAAAACTGCATCTCATCGCTGACCTCCATACGGCAGGCGATGGCCCGTCAGCCAAAAAAGCCGCAGCGGATGGTAGTCAGGTTAACTGTCCACCTCCCGATCAATGGGACAATTGGGTGGAATACGATTCCAAAAGCTGGCCAGAGCGCAAGGCCAAGGAGTATATGCTGATTCCGACAGCTTGTTTTAACTGTGAGGCTGGCTGCGGACTTCTGGCTTATGTTGACAAGAAGACCATGACGATGCGCAAGCTGGTCGGCAATCCTTATCATCCGGCAAGCCGGGGCAGAAACTGTGCAAAAGGGCCCGCAACCCTCAACCAGATTGAAGACACAGACCGTGTGCTTTATCCGATGAAACGATCGGGAAAAAGAGGCGGTGGCAAGTGGGACAGGGTGAGCTGGGACAGTGTCCTTGACGATATTGCGGGAAGAATGCGCAAGGCCATACAGGAGGGGCGCAACAACGAAATATCGTACCATGTCGGTCGTCCCGGCCATGAAGGTTTCATGGAATGGGTGCTCAGGGCATGGAACGTGGATGGCCATAACAGTCACACCAATGTCTGTTCCTCGGGAGCACGCTTTGGTTATGCAATATGGGAAGGACTTGATCGCCCCTCACCCGACTATACTAATGCCAAATTTATGCTTCTGGTCAGTGCCCATCTTGAGTCGGGGCACTATTTCAACCCTCATGCCCAGCGCATTGTTGAGGCCAGAACGAAAGGTGCCAAACTTGCCGTGCTCGATCCGCGTCTTTCAAACACGGCAAGCATGTCGGACTACTGGATGCCGAGTTTTCCCGGCAGTGAGCCTGCGATTTTGCTTGCCATGGCAAAGGTTATTCTCGATGAAGGGATCTATAACCGCGATTACCTTGAAAATTGGGTGAACTGGAAGGAGTACCTGCAGCAGGATTACAAGGGGATGCCGGTAACCTTTGAAAATTTCATTGAGGCTCTGAAAAAAGAGTATAGCGCTTATACGCCAGAGTATGCAGAGAAAGAGAGTGGTGTCAAGGCCGAAATGATTGTTGAGGTTGCTCGCAAAATAGGTGAGGCTGGAACACAGTTTGCAACGCATGTATGGCGCAGTGCAAGCAGCGGTAATCTTGGCGGCTGGGCAGTGTCTCGCACGCTGCACTTTCTCAATGTTCTGACCGGCAGTGTTGGCACGCCGGGTGGAACGTCGCCAAGCGCATGGAACAAGTTTCACCCTGATGTTCATGCCAAACCGAAACCACAGACGTTCTGGAACACACTCCAATTGCCTGATGAATATCCTCTTGCTCACTTTGAGCTGAGCTTCCTGCTGCCCCATTTTCTCAAGGAGGGGCGTGGCAAGCTTGATGTCTATTTTACCCGGGTCTTTAATCCAGTCTGGACTTATCCTGACGGTTTTTCCTGGATCGAAGCGCTGGAGGATGAATCAAAAATCGGTCTTCATGCGGCGCTGACTCCAACCTGGAGTGAAACGGCCTATTTTGCCGATTATGTCTTGCCGATGGGGCACTCCGCCGAGCGGCATGATCTCATCAGTTATGAAACCCATGCCGGCAAGTGGATTGCGTTTCGTCAGCCGGTTCTTCGCGTTGCTCATGCAAAAATGGGCAAACCGGTGGACTATACCTGGCAGGCAAATGTTGGCGAGGTGTGGGAAGAGGATGAGTTCTGGATTGAGCTTACCTGGCGCATTGATCCCGATGGAAGCCTCGGCATCAAGCAGTATTGCATGTCGCCTTACCGTCCCGGTGAGAAGATCACCATTGAAGAGTATTATCGCTATATCTTTGAGCGTGTCCCCGGTTTGCCGGAAAAGGCAGCCAAAGAGGGCCTTACAGCCTTGGGATATATGCAGAAATACGGAGCCTTTGAGGTTGAAACCAACGTCTACAAGGTCAACGAAAGAACCTTGTCGGAAGCAGATTTGCAAGGCTCAACCGTAAAGTCGGAGACTGGCCTGATCACAAAAAATGGCAAGTCAATCGGTGTTCAGGTTAACGGAGTAAATTGCACCGGGTTCCCGACTCCATCCCGCAAGCAGGAGTTATATTCGCAAACGATGATTGACTGGAAGTGGCCCGAATATCGCCTTCCAACCTACATCAAAAGCCATGTGCATCAGGAGATCATGAACCGAAGCAAAGGTGAGTTTGCCCTCGTCCCCACCTTCCGCCTTCCGGTACTGATTCACTCCCGTTCCGGCAATGCCAAATGGCTGGCCGAGATTGCGCATCGTAATCCAGTCTGGATGAATGCCTCTGACGCAAAGAGTCTCGGTTTTGAAGATGGCGACCTTATAAGGGTGAATACTGATATCGGTTTTTTCATCAACCGTGTATGGGTAACTGAAGGGATTCGCCCCGGCGTGGTTGCCTGTTCGCACCATATCGGTCGCTGGCGCCGCGAGCAGGACCCGGCGGCCAACCGTTGGGCAACCAACAGGGTGGAGATCAAGCGTGAAGGTGGCGGAAAATGGAAAATGCGTGTTGCCGAAAGCATTGAGCCCTACGAGAGCAGCGATCCCGATTCGTCCAGAATATTCTGGTCTGATGGCGGTGTTCACCAGAACATTACCTTCCCGGTTCATCCCGATCCGATCAGCGGCATGCACTGCTGGCACCAGAAAGTGCGTATCGAAAAAGCACATGAAGGGGATTGTTACGGTGATGTCTTTGTCGATACCGACCGCTCGTTCCAGATTTATAAGGAGTGGCTTGCCATGACAAGGCCAGCACCCGGGCCAGATGGTCTTCGTCGTCCTCTCTGGATGGGGCGCCCATTCAGGCCTGATGAAAAGACTTACTACATTTCAAAAACTTGAGTGTACCCCGATGAATCAAAAAGCTTTTCCTGCAACAGGGTTCTTTTTTTTGTCTGCCATGCTGGTTTCGCTGCTGCTGTTTTTCCCGACAGCAGCTTTTGCTGTGCAATCTCAGCCAGTCGTACAGACACCATGGTGGGTTTGGGAGATCGCGCTCTTCGTGTTCTGTTTTTTCCTTGGTATTGTTGCCGTTATTGGAGGGGTTGGAGGCGGGGTACTGTTTGTTCCGATTGTAAGCAGCTTTTTTCCATTTCACATTGACTTTGTGAGAGGAGCAGGACTTCTCGTGGCGCTTTCCGGAGCGCTCTCGGCAGGTTCTCCCTTGTTGAAAAAGGGATTGGCCAATCTCAAGCTGGCTCTTTCCATGGCTTTGATTGCCTCCATCAGCTCTATAGGCGGTGCTATGGTTGGCCTGGCGTTGCCGGAAAATGTTGTGCAGTTATCGCTTGGAGCCACTATCCTCGGTATTTCCCTGATCATGCTTCTTTCCAGTAATTCAGCATATCCTGAGATAGCCGAACCCGATACGCTTTCCAAAATATTGCATATTTATGGGATCTATTACGACGAGCAGCTTAAAAAAGATGTCAGTTGGCAGATCCATCGCACGCCGATTGGCCTCCTTCTTTTTATTGTGATAGGATTCATGGCGGGTATGTTCGGGCTTGGTGCCGGGTGGGCAAATGTGCCTGTTTTCAACCTTGTCCTTGGTGTTCCCTTGAGAGTTTCAGTAGCCACCAGTATTTTTGTTCTCTCTGTTAACGATACTGCTGCCGCCTGGGTCTATCTTCACAAGGGAGCGGTACTCCCCCTTATCGCAGTTCCATCAATTGCGGGCATGATGCTCGGCACTAAAATTGGTGCCAGACTGCTGACAAAGGTCCATACCCGTGTTGTCAGAAGGCTTGTTATTGCGCTGTTGGCGGCGGCTGGAATGAGAGCTCTTTTAAAAGGATTCGGAATCTGACTATTATCACTATCATGAAAGAACAACTTCACGCGAACAAGGTACAGTTGACTTATGCAACAGTACTTTCCTGGACTTCAAGCCTGGGAATGATTTTTATTGTGGCTGGTTATCTGGTCTATGTCTTTCAGTTGCTCCCCTCAGCAGTTTCTCCGGCAGAGATAGCCACGCAATGGCATCTTCGGGCATCAGAATTCCACAAGGTGGTGCCGGTTCCTTCGGGGTGGGACTGGGTCAGTCAATTGGGCCGGGGTGATGTGCTCAGCTACGCATCAATCGTCTATCTCTCATCGGTGACGATGATCTGCTTAGCGGTTATTATCCCCCTTTTTTTTAAGGAGAAAGATCATATTTATACCATTATTGCGGCTCTGCAAGTGCTGGTTCTTGTTTTTGCTGCAACAGGAATAATTTCTGGCGGTCATTGACCATCAAGAAACCATTGCTTTTAGCAGCAAATTGAACCGTTGGGTTCCTGTTGAGTCGATGGTTTGCAGAAAAACCAGAAAAAAAGAGATCAAAATCCTGGTTGTTATTATTATATTCCTTTACAGTTATATAATCAGCAAGGAATAGAACGGGGTTGTGGCAAAGCTATTTGGTACAGGAAACAGAGTCAATTATTTCAGGAAAGCATAATCGAGAAAATAACCATGTCTGATACAAAAAAACTTGCAATCATTGCGTCCCAGGGAACACTTGACTGGGGATACCCTCCTTTCATTTTGGCGTCAACTGCCGCCGCTATGGATATGGAGGCTGTCATCTTTTTTACTTTTTATGGGTTACCATTGCTTAAAAAGGAACTTGATGCCAAAGTTTCTCCTCACAGCAATCCGGCAATGCCAATGAAAATGCCATTTGGCAGCAAGGAATTTCAATCCGTTAACTGGCCGATTCCGAATGTCATTTCTGGTAATGTTCCAGGTTTCGACAACATGGCGACCATGTTGATGAAGGAGACCTTCAAAAAGAAAGGAGTTGCCACGATTGAACAACTTCGGAGCATGTGTCTGGAGTTTGGAGTTCGTTTCATTGCCTGCCAGATGACCATGGATGTTTTCGGGTTTGAAAAAGAGGAATTTATTGACGGAGTTGAATACGGTGGTGCGGCAACTTTTCTTGAATATGCTGCGGATGCTGATATTTCACTCTTTATCTGACAGCAAAACTTTCTGGATATGGTGAGTTACAGAGAGCTTGTTCAGAACTGTTTGGCTGATGTGCAAGAGATTATGCCCTGGGATCTCGTTACACGAATGGAAGAGAATCCGGATCTTCTGATTGTTGATGTGCGTGAACCCTGTGAATTTGATGCCCTGCATATAAAAGGTTCGATCAGTGTTCCAAGGGGTATTCTGGAATCTGCCTGTGAGTGGGATTACGAGGATACGGTGCATGACCTGGTGCTAGCCAGGGTTCGTGAACTTGTTGTCGTTTGCCGTTCCGGTCACCGCAGTGTTCTTGCCGTCCATACCATGCAGTTGCTGGGCTATGAACATGTTGCTTCCCTGCGGACAGGCTTGAGGGGCTGGAACGATTATGAGGAACCACTCTGGAACAGTGCAGGAAACGTGGTTGACTCTGCTTATGCCGATGAATATTTTACCGTAAAGCTGCGGCAAGATCAGAAAGATCCCAAAGCTCATCTGGTGGCGAAAGATGTAATAAAGAAGAAACAAAAACAATCAGGAGATGATAATGAGTGAAATGGCAAGTACTATGGAGTTGAATTGTGAAGGTTTAAATTGCCCTTTGCCAATTCTGAAGACAAAAAAAGCTATTGATTCGCTGAACAGCGGCGAGATACTGAAAATGACCGCAACCGATCCCGGTTCTGTCAATGATATGGCATCATGGGCAAAGCGTACCGGCCATGAACTTGTTGCCCATACCGAGGCATCAAATGTTCATACCTTCTTTATCAGGAAGAAGTAACTCGTTTCGGGGAAAGAGCGCATGAGCGCCTTGTACTGTCAGGCTCTTTCCCGGATTTTCTGTGCTTGTTGACGTTGGAGGTTAACAACAACCCTTTTTCTGCGAGGGCTGCAAGGAGACAAAATGGATTCGGTACACTTGCCTCGTCTGATGATATCGGCACCCCACAAAAGTGCCGGCAAGACAACGGTCAGTCTTGGAATAGTAGCATCTCTTGCCTCCCGGGGCGTGGCCATCAGGAGTTTCAAGAAAGGTCCTGATTACATTGATCCCTCTTGGCATCGGCTTGCCAGTGGCAACGAGTGCTACAATCTTGATCCCTGGCTTATGGGACGAGAGGGGTGCCTTGAGTCGTTTCAGCGAAATAGCGGGATGGAAAACGGGAGCATTGCCCTCGTTGAAGGCAATCATGGCTTGCATGATGGTTTTTCGCTTGATGGTTCTGACAGCACGGCAGGACTTGCTCACATGCTTCAGATGCCGGTATTGCTGGTGGTTGACAGCAGAAAAACGAACCGCGGGATCGCCGCGCAGGTTATGGGCATGCAGGCGATGCCTCCGAGCGTCGACATTAAGGGTGTGATATTAAATCAGGTAAAAAGTTCACGGCAGAGCGACAAGCAGAAGCTGGCAATTGAGCATTATTGCAAGGTGCCGGTGCTGGGAGCGATCCCTTATGACAAAGAGCTGGTTATCCCTGAACGGCATCTTGGGCTGACAACAGTCGAAGAAACAGCTCATTCAGTTCAGTTCGTTCGGGGCGCTGCTGAGCAAGTCGCCCATTATTGTGATATGGACGCTATCCATTCTCTCTTTTATCAGGCACCGCCTATGCCGATGCCGAGGATTGCGAATGGTGTAAAGACCATGGCGCAAAGAGCACGGATTGGTGTGTTCAGAGATGCTGCATTCTGTTTTTACTATCCAGATAACCTGAGCGCCCTGATGAACAACGGCGCTGAGCTTCTGTTCATCAATGCTCTTCAGGAGATTTCTTTACCTGATGTTGACGCACTCTATCTGGGGGGCGGATTTCCAGAATCGTTTTTTGAGGTGTTGAGTGCAAACAGGGGACTGTTGCAAGAGGTGCAGGAGCGGGTTGAAGCAGGTATGCCTCTCTATGCTGAATGTGGTGGCTTGATTTACCTTTGCCGCAAAGCCACTTATGGAGGGAAAACATTTTCTCTTGCCGCTCTTCTGCCTTTTGATATCGGATTCGAAGATCATCCGGCAGGGCACGGATACCTTGACCTCAAGAGCACAACAGACTCGCCCTGGTTTCGAAAGGGTGCCAGAATCAGGGCGCATGAGTTTCATTATGCAAGGCCGATGAGTCCGACCACCGGGTGTTCCTGCCAGTTTAACGTTCTCCGGGGAAACGGAATAACCGGAACGAGTGACGGGATGCTTTATCGGAACCTTTTTGCCTCTTTTGCTCACCTGCATGTTGTCGGGAATCCAGGGTGGGCAGAGACGTTTGTCTCACTGGCAGAAGAGTTCAAAATCACTGGGCACCTTGAGCGAGGAGAGCTTTTTCGTGAAGTTGCAAAAATGTGAAATGCAAAAAGATGGCCACGCCATGAAAGCAATCGTGAAGAAACGAATGGTCACTCTTCTCTCACAGCGCTATGACTTCCCCAATAAAAACTGCATCAGCCGTGATCCAGATTTTTGTTTCAGCTCATTTTTGACTGGAAGCCCTTCCTTTTCCCAACGGACAATGCCTTGCTGCATATTGACAACTTGCGTGTATCCATGGTTCATCAGAAACCGGGTAGCCATCAGGCTGCGATTTCCACTATGACATGCGATAATTACCTTACGGTCAACAGGTATCTCCTGGAACCGATTTTTTAACTCGCGCAAAGGAATCTGCGCGATCGTGGAAACATCAAATGATTTACTTGCAACCTCTTTCGGTTCACGGACATCGACAAGCAAGGCTCCGTTATTAATCAGTGCAAGGGCTTTTGCCGGGCTGACTTCATGTGTCTTGTTCATAGTATATTTTGTTATCTGTTTTTTTTCTTCGTTCAGTTTATCCGGTTCAGGCAAACATCTTTTTCATCGGCTTCGTCCAGAATAAAAATTCGCTTGCATATGATATGATTTTTTGTTTAATATACCAATACAGGGTATGGGTATATTCTATTATTAAACTAAGACGATCATGGTTAAAACCGCAGATTCGATGAACGATGTTATTCTGAGACTCAAAAGGGTGGCTGGTCAGATTGAGGGATTGACAAGGATGATTGAAAGGGAAGAGGAGTGTTCCCAAATCATCACGCAGTTCCAGGCGGCAAAAGCGGCTCTTGACAATACGTTTTCGATTGTACTCCAGCGCAACCTTATGCAGTGTCTGAATCGTGATGACTCAAAAAGTGTCGAAAAGATTTTAAAACTTATTTCAAAACACTAACCATCATGAAGGGATATAAAGCATTGATCGCGTGTTGTGTTGTGGGTGCTCTCGGCTCACCGCTTCAGGCAACAGCCAGCGATAAAACAATGAAACTCTCTCTGGCCGACGCAGTGTCCATGGCTCGTGAAAACAATTATACGATCAAGGCAGCCCGCAGCAAGGTTGACCAGGCTGAGGCAAGGATAGTGCAGAGTCGTCAGTCATATCTGCCGAAAGTTACCCTTCAGGAAACACTGACGGTGACCAATGATCCCGGTGCGGCGCTGGTTCTCAAGCTGCAACAGAACATTGTGCAGCAATCTGATTTTATGCCCGCAAAGCTCAATAATGCTGATGTCATCAACGACTTCAATACCTCAATTCAGGTTATGCAGCCGGTGTACAATGCCGATGCTGCTTTTGGCAGGCAGTTGGCGTTTACGGCAAAAAAAGCACAGGAACTTATGACCGCCAGAACTGCGGAGTCTGTCGAACTGCAGGTCGCAAAAGTCTATTACGCTCTTCTTCTTGCGCAAAAAAATATTGAAGCCGTAGAACAGTCTATCCGAACCATGGAGGCGCACAGCAGTGAGGCCGCCAGGGGTTACAACGCCGGGTTGCTGCCCAAGTCAGATAAACTCTCTACTGATGTCAGGCTGTCGGAGCTGGTTGAGCAAAAAATGATGCTGCTTGACGAGATGAAAAATGCAGAGGAGGCCCTACAAGTGATGCTCCACCTTGATTCCGGCGTGACTATTGTTCCAACCGGCGACCTTGTCATTGACAGTCTCTTGCCTGCGGAAAGTGATAACGCAGTCCCGGAGAACCGTGCCGATCTCAAAGCGCTCAAAACCTGGCATCAGGTTGCAATTTTACAGGAAGATGTGATTCAAGCATCAAAAAAACCCC
>CAJEXI010000043.1 GCA_903994455.1 uncultured Chlorobiaceae bacterium
AGAGGACTATCTCAAGGTGCGCGAGAGTTTGCTCGACAGCCGTCTTGCCTATCAGTATGCGCTGGTCAACCTCTACGCACTTGAAGGCTCTCTGCTGGAGCGTTATGGATTGTCGCAGGCAGAGAAAAGCAAGGTTGCACTGCAATGAGAGTTATTATCATGGTAAAAAATTTAATTACTCGCGTTTTTTTATGAAAAGGAACTACGTTATAGGCTCGGTTGTTGTTGTGCTCCTGCTTGCCCTCGTTTTCTTCAATCCGTTCCAGCAATCCAAAAAGAGGGGAAATGAAAAAGCGGTTTCCGGGCAGCGCACAGTTCTCCCCTCTTCTCCCGTGATTAAAGTTGAGCCAGCCGAGGGAGCATCATCTCAGCCGCAGACTCCAGTAACTGATGATCCGAACTTTGTTTCCGGAGTTGTCGAACCTTATCTTGACGTTACCCTTGGTCTGGTTGTTCAGGGCAGGATTGACAGAATCAATTTCCCTGAAGGCCGTAAGGTTCCCAAAGGAGGGGTTATTCTTAATCTGGAGAAGAATCTGGAAGAGCTTGAGGTTGCCCGAAGGAAAATTATCTGGATGAACCATGCAGAGCTTAAATCGGCGCAAGTGACGGTCAGCACCCTGACAGCAAGCCTGAAATCGAACAGGACGCTTTATGATGAAACCCGCTCTGTAAGCAAGGAAGAGCTTGACAAGCTTTCCCTGCAGTGGGAAAATGCGGTGGCAGATCGGGACCGTCTGCTTAATCAGGAGCAGAGAGAAAAGGTTGAATATGATATAGCCGTGAAGGCGCTGGAAAGTCGTCTTCTCAAGGCCCCTGTTACCGGAGTTGTTGAGAAGGTGTTTCTCAAGGCCGGTGAGGTTTACCAGCCAGGTCAGCCGCTGGTTCGCCTGATTGATTCAGAACGCTGCCTGCTGACAGCCAATCTTGATGATACCCGGAGCTATAATCTCAAAAAAGGGATGCTTGTTGATTTATTGATCAATGTCGGGGCGACGGAGGTTAAAAAGAAAGGAGAGATAACGAAAGTCCCTTCTGTTGTTGATCCAGCCAGTGGCGTGATGCAGGTAAAGGTTGTTTTTGAAAATAGTGATGGCAGCATAAAGCCCGGAGTAACGGCCAGAATGCGTTTGCCTGAACAGTAATACGTTGCTGGTATGAACTCTTTTGATGATCGTCTGAACGCTCTGCGTGCTCTTCGCATGTTTCAGGGCCGGGATGGCGAATTTTGGCTCTCTTTTGCTGAACAGTCATGTCGTCTGTTTGATGCTGAGCGAGTCTTTCTGCTGCGCAGGGGGCCGGGTGGATGGAGTCCCTTCTGTTTCTGGCCTCTTGCCGCTGCCCGGCAAAGTGTTGCGGATCCTGCTGTTGTGGAGGAACTTGCACAAAAAACACTGCAAAGTCCAGTTGCTTACTATTTTTCGGCCAGTGGCAATGATGCGGGTAATTCCGGTGTGTTGTTCTCTTTCCGCCTTCAGTGCTCCAAAGAGGATGGAGAGACGATCGCGTTGTTTTCACGCACGTCCAGCTCAGCTATTGACCGTGATGGAGATCAGTTAAAAAGGGAACTCTTGTTTGATATCCCTGAAGCCTTCAAAACGGGGCGAACAGATCGGGCTGTGGTGTATGAGAGGAAAAGTATGCCCGATTCACTGGATGTGACGCTCAGCATGAACGAGCATAGCGGATTTCTCGGAGCATCCATGGCGCTTTGTAATGAACTTGCGTATCGTTTTGGCTGTTCCAGGGTAAGTCTGGGCTGGAAAGAGGGAGAGTATGTGCGGCTGCAGGCATTGAGCCACACGGAGAAGTTTGATCGAAAAATGGGGATTGTCCAGGCGCTTGAAGTGGTGATGGAAGAGTGCATGGATCAGGATGAAGAGCTTCTTCTGCCTGAAGTTGAAGGGTCGGCATCGATCATCCGTGAACACAGGAATTTTGCTTCCCGACAAGGGTTGGTGGCGATTCTGTCGATTCCTCTTCGCCTTGAACAGAAGGTTGCTGCGGTGGTAAGCTGTGAACGCGAAAAACCGTTTTCTGCCGAAGAGATCCGCAGCCTTCGAATTATCTGTGATCAGGTTACTCGTCGTCTGGCGGACTTGAAACACTATGATCGATGGTTCGGAGCGCTGGCCATCGATGCCCTGAAGCGATGGGGGAGTTCCGCGTTTGGCACGGATCATACGGTTAACAGGATGTATGCCGTTGCAGCAAGCATTGTTCTGGCATTTCTTCTTTTTGGCACCATGGATTACCGTGTGGAGGCCCCGTTTATTCTTCGGACAAGAGATCTTGCGTTGCTCTCTGCCCCTTTTGACGGCTATATTGAACGGGTGAGCCGTAAACCAGGGGATATTGTTGCAACCGGCCAGCCGCTCCTGCTTCTTGATACCCGACAGTTGCAGTTGGAGCAATCACGAAGTTTTGCTGATGTGCAGCGGTATATGCAAGAGGAAAAAAAAGCAATGGCGCAAAATGCCCTTGCTGAAATGAAAGTTGCCGAAGCACTCAAACGGCAGGCGGAAAGCAGGTTTCAGATGATTCGCTTTAATCTTGATCATGCCGACATCAGGGCACCATTTAGCGGTGTCGTTGTTGAGGGTGATCTTGAAAAGCTTCTTGGCGCTCCGGTGCGAAAGGGAGATGTGCTTCTCAAGGTTGCCAAGCTTGAAGATCTCTATGTCGAAATGAAAGTTGATGAAAAGGATATTCAGGAATTCAGGGTAGGGCAGACCGGTGAAGTAGCCTTTATCAGTCAGCCGGGCAGAAAGTTCAGGGTGGTGGTCGATCGCATCGAACCCATGGCGGTCAATGAACAAAAAGGAAGTGTTTTTCTTGTGCTTGGTCGAATTACAGAGAACCGGGAGGGGTGGTGGCGGCCCGGTATGAGCGGGTTATCAAAGTTGAGTGTGGGCAGGCGGAACATTTTGTGGATCTTTCTGCACCGCACGATGGATTTTATCTCTATGAAGTTGTGGTGGTAATATGCATGCAGAAGGAACAACGTACAGTGAATCGTGGCACCTTGTCGCCAATCTTCATCTCAAATTTCGCTCGACGGTCGAAGTGCAGCGGCAGTTTTATCGGGGCGAAAAATGGTATGTCCTGAAAGATCCTTTTAATAATCGTTTTTTTCGTATTCAGCCATCCGCTTACGATTTTATCATGCGTCTTCAGCCTGATCGCACGGTTGAAGAGGTGTGGATTGCCTGCATGGAAGAGTTCCCGGAAACTTCTCCCGGGCAGGCTGATGTGGTGATGCTTCTCGGTCAGCTCTACTCCATGAATCTTCTGGAAACAGATGTTTCTCCCGATACCAGACAGATCTTTTCCCGGTATTCAACGAACCGGCGCAAAGAGTTGCTCTCCCAGTTCATGAACATCATGTTTATCCGGCTGCCACTCTTCGATCCGGAAAAATTGCTCACACGATTTTCATGGCTGATTCATCGGATTCTGAGCGTTCCAGGAGCAATTGTCTGGTTTTTTACCTTGTGCGTGGCCGCCAAGCTGGTGGCCGATAATGCTGATACTGCCTTTGACAGCGCACAGGCAGTACTCGCATCCGACAATCTGTTTTTGCTCTATCTTGGTCTTGTCTCTGTGAAGGCTTTTCATGAACTTGGTCATGCTGCGGTCTGTCACCGTTATGGCGGTGAGGTGCATATCATGGGCCTGATGTTCATGATCTTTACGCCTCTTCCCTATATGGATGCAACGTCAAGCTGGGGATTCCGCAGTCGATGGCAGCGGGCTTTTGTCGGCGCTGCCGGAATGCTTGCAGAGCTCTTTGTTGCCTCTCTTGCCGCTATTTATTGGGCGGTTTCCGGTAGTGGGCCTCTTCATTCACTGGCCTACAACATCATGTTCGTGGCCTCGGTCTCGACGCTTCTTTTCAATGCCAACCCTCTCCTTCGTCTTGACGGGTACTACATTTTGTCAGACCTTCTCGACATCCCGAACTTGCATGTCCGGTCAACAGAGCACTTGAAGTATCTGCTTGAACATTTTGTTTTCAAGTATAGTGGCGCACGCCCATCGGCAAAGAATAAGCGGGAGATGATT
Organism: uncultured Chlorobiaceae bacterium; assembly: GCA_903994455.1. Lineage (GTDB taxonomy): Bacteria > Bacteroidota > Chlorobiia > Chlorobiales > Chlorobiaceae > Chlorobium. The sequence continues at coordinate 4,066 of CAJEXI010000043.1, forward strand.
GAGCTGAGTCTTTACGGCGTTCTTGCTTCAATCTACAAGGTGGTGATATTTTTAGGCATTACCCTGTTTGTCGCCGATAAATGGCTGATTATTGGCACTCTACTGGCTATTGTGGGTGTGGTTACCGGGGTTCTGCTGCCAATGGTCAAATTTATCTCTTATCTTTTTGTTGATTCACGTCTTATGCAATGCCGACGACGGATCATTGCTCTTTCGACACTCTTTTTTGCTGCTGTTACTGTCCTGACGGTACTGATACCCTTTCCCCATAATGTCTCTGCTCCAGGCGTTGTCGAGTCATTTCCCGATATCAAGGTTGTCAATACGGTTTCAGGGTATGTCAATGAATATCTGGTGAAACCCGGCCAGTACGTTGTCGCCGGTCAACCGCTTGTGCGACTTGAGAGCAGGGAGCTTGATTTTGAGGTCAGGGCAGCAGAATCGAGAGTTGCCGAAATTAAGGTCAGGGAACGGCAGGCTCTTGGAAAACGTATTGCCGATCTTAAACCGGTGCTCAAGGAGCTGCTGGCAGCCCAGGCCTCTTTTGCCGATCTGCAGCGCAGTAAAACGGAGCTGATTGTCCGTGCACGGGCCAACGGCATCTGGATTCCTGCAAACAAGGAATCTATCTCGGGTCTCTGGGTGGAGAGGGGACGGTATCTCGGTGATATTGTTGGTGGCGACCGTTTCCGGTTTGCAGCAGTTGTCGCCCAGGAAGAGGCTTCCGAGGTTTTTCAGGCCTCAGTGAAAAGTGTCGAGGTTCGCCTGTGGGGTGAGGCATACCGGAGTATCAGATCTAATGAAGTCCATCTGATTCCCTATCAGCACGAGAAGCTTCCTTCTCCAGCCCTCGGTTTGCTGGGTGGCGGAAATGTTCCAGTCACTGTTAATCCCCAACAGGGAAACGACAATGCCGCCGAGCCATTTTTTCTGGTGAATGCCATGCTGGAAAAAAATTCAGGAGTGCATTTGCTTCATGGTCGTTCCGGGAATATTCGCTTCACCCTTGCGCCTGAACCATTGTTGTTTCAGTGGAGCAGATACCTCTATCAGCTTTTCCAGAAACGATATCGGCGGTGATACCTTCAAAAGAGTACAAACAGACTGTCGTCCGCACGCCTGGTATTGTTCCGGCGGGGGTAAAAGGATTGATGCACTGGATTGCAGGCAAGGTGCACCATACAGCATTTAATACCGAAAGTCTGAAAAAGGAGGCTCATGAAATACATGCTGCGGCCGAGCAATTCCGAACCGTATCGGATGAAGAACTTCATGAGCGCCTGATGGTTTTTCGGGAACATTTTCGACGCAGGGGCAGAGAGCATCAGCTCCATATTCCCGCAGCCATGACCCTGCTGGTTGAGTCTTCAGAGCGTACCCTTGGTTTGCGTCCCTATCCAGAACAGGTCATGGGGGCTATCTCCCTCATGAATGGCACTCTTATCGAGATGCAGACAGGAGAGGGCAAGACCCTTGTTGCAGCTCTTGCGGCAGTTTTTTTTGGCTGGAGCGGTCGCCCCTGCCACGTCATTACCGTCAACGACTACCTTGCAGGACGAGACTATGCAAAACTTGAGCCATTGTATACTTTCTGCGGCTTGTCATCGGCGTGTGTTTTGGGCGAACAGGGAAGAGACGAAAGAAGAAAGGGTTACGCAAGCTCTGTGGTCTATGTGACTGCCAAGGAACTTGTGGCAGATTTTTTGAAGGATCGGCTGTTGCTGCCCGGAATGACGGATCCATCAAGACGATATATTCTTTCAAGCTCCGAAAGGGAAGGAGAAAACCGTCCTGTTCTTAATGGACTCTCGGCAGCCGTTGTCGATGAGGCCGACAGTGTGCTTGTTGATGATGCGGCGACCCCTTTGATTATATCTCGTGCCGTAAAAAACCAGCCACTGCTTGATGCCTGCGAGGAAGCCGTGCGGATTGCGATCCTTTTGCAAAGAGATGAGCATTATCTTGTTGATGAGCGATTTCAGCAGATACAGTTTACCAAAGCCGGGACGATGAAGATTGAGCAGATGCTTCCCTCTCTTCCTCAATTCTGGCACTCCTCATCAAGAAGGGACGAACTGCTTCTCCTCGTACTTGCCGCCCGGGAAAATTTCAAGCGAGGAAAAGATTACGTTGTCAAAGATGGTAAAGTCATTATTATTGATGAGTTTACTGGCCGGTTGATGCCCGACCGCAAATGGCGGCAGGGGACGCAACAGATTGTCGAAATGCTGGAAGGCGTTGCAATGAGTGACCCCGTCGAGGTTGCCGCCCGGATCAGTTTCCAGCGTTTTTTTCGTTTTTTTGAGACCTTGAGCGGTATGACCGGCACCGTCAAAGGGGTTTCATCGGAACTCTGGCACATTTATGGATTGAATTGTGTCCGGATCCCTACCCATCGCCCCTCCAGGCGCCAGACAGGCCGTCCAAAAGTTTTTTCAGAAAAGGGAATCAAATATGCAGCCGTTCTTCATGAAATCGAGGAGTTACACCGGCGAGGTCGTCCAATTCTTGTCGGCACAAGAAGTGTTCGTGAGAGTGAACTGCTTGCGGAACTCCTGAGGAGCAGAATGTTGTCGTTTCAGTTGCTCAATGCCCTTTACCATAGTGAAGAGGCGGCCATTATTGCGCGTGCGGGTGAACGTGGCAATATTACCATTGCAACCAACATGGCAGGCCGTGGAACCGATATTATCCTTGGCGACGGAATTGCTGAAATGGGCGGGTTGCATGTCATTTTAACCGAGCCCAATGAGGCAGAACGCATTGACCGCCAGTTTTTCGGACGCTGTGCCAGACAGGGCGATCCCGGTTCAGTTCGTGGGTATATTTCGCTGGACGATGTGCTTATACAACGTTTTTTCCCCGCTTCCAAACTTCCTGAAGTACTTGTTGAGGCACTGTCCCGCAAACTCCCCGGCGCAGAGGTGTTGGTTATGCTTCTTGTTAAAGTGGCTCAGATGACCGCACAGAGCATGGCCTACCAGCGACGGCTTGCCTTGTTGCGACAGGATGACCAGGTTGATCAAATGATGTCATTTGCCGGTGCAGGGCCGAAGTTTTAGCCCGAAGTTCCGGGGAACTGCTCCTTCAGGGGTACAGACCATCAAGTTACGGATTTTTGAAGCTTCCGGGCACAAAAAAAGAGTCACCGAAATTTTCGATAGTCAATATCAAATTTTTTGACGCGCAGGCCCATGATTCTGTCGGAAAGGCCAAGTTGTACAGCGGCACGGGACATGTTGCCTTTGGTGCGTTTAAGTGCTTCCATAATCATCTCCTTTTCAATGGCATCAAGTTTCTGCAGCAGCGATCCTGTATAGGGGGTGCCGCTGGATTCTGCGGTCTGGAGCGTCGGCGGAAGGTGATAGCCGTGGATAACATTATCCTCGCTCAAAATAACCGCCCGTTCCATACAGTTCTGCAACTCCCTGACGTTTCCTGGCCAGTGATAGCGCATGAGCATGTCGATAGAGGTGGTCGAGATGCGCCGAATTCCTTTATGGTTTGCCGCATTGTATTTTTCTACAAAATAATCGGCAAGCAGAAGAATATCGGTTTTGCGTTCACGGAGCGGTGGCACCGTTATTGGGAAAATATTAAGTCGGTAATAAAGATCTTCCCTGAAAAGTCCGTTTTGTATCAACTCCTCAAGATTGCGGTTTGTTGCGGCAATGATCCGCACGTCGACCTTGATCGTTTTTGATCCTCCTACCCGCTCCAGCTCCTTTTCCTGAATGATTCTGAGCAGTTTTGCCTGGACCGACAGGCTCAGTTCGCCGACTTCATCAAGAAAGATGGTGCCGTTGTGGGCAAGTTCAAATCTGCCATGACGGGTAGCCAACGCTCCGGTGAAGGCACCTTTTTCATGTCCGAAGAGCTCACTTTCGACAATACTTTCCGGCAACGCTGCGCAGTTAAACTTGATAAACGGTTTATCGGCCCTGCGGCTTTTAAAATGGATAGCGCTTGCCACCAGCTCCTTGCCAACACCGCTTTCACCCAGCACCAGCGTTGTTGCGTTGGTGTTTGCAATCTTGTCAATCATTTTATAGAGGGCAATCATCGGTTTCGTATTGCCGATAATATTTGCCGGGCGCTCGGTCGATGAGATGGTTTCATCCTCTTGCTCTTCTGCCTTGCGTCGTTGTGGTGAAGAGGACTTTCCGGTTATTTTTGTCTCATGAGGCGTTTTTGAGTTCTCCTCATGGGCAATCTGCTTGAGGCGCACAGCCTGTGAAATCATGGAGGCGATAATAGAGAGCTGGTCAACATAGTATTGTAACATGTCGATGCTTTCCCCTTTTGCGTTTGTCTTTGTCGTGCGCTCGACCACCGCTGCCGGCTCAAGCTGGCGGTCAGCGCTCAGGGTGCCGATAATCTCAGTACCTGCCTTGATTGGAATGCAGATAAAACAAAGATTCTCTTTTTTCGTCTTGCTCCGTGACCGGGTTCGGTCGAGAAAGAGCGGTTCGTCAATAATGGAGGGAACAATAACCGCTTTGCCGGTTTTAACCACATGACCGATCACTCCCTCGCCGATCTGATAACGACCTCTCTCTTTCTCTTTTTCTGTTAGTCCAAATGATTCGTTGATGACAATTTCGCCGCTATCACGGTTAAGAATGGTGATCATCCCCCTCAACATGTTCATATTTTCAGACATGATGAAAAGAACAAGCCTTAACACCTTGTTGATATCATCTTCATTGGTGATTGTTCTGCTGACTTCAGCAAGCAGGCTGATACTGTTATGTTCCTGTACCTGTGTTATGAGCATGATGCTTACAAGATATTTTTCTCAGTGTTTCACAAAGAGTGTGCTGTAAATGCTGTCGAGTTCTTCTGGCTGCAGCGCCCGTTTCTTTTCTGTAGCAGTGGTGCGGACAATCGCCAGAAGATGATTTGCTTCGTTTCTTGTTACCATAATCCCTCTGTTGGAATAGAAATGCTGCAATGAAGCGCTTCCCGAGTGCTTTCCGATCACCAGTTCATGTTTGTCACGACCAACCTGATCGGGAAGAAACGGTTGATACGAGAGCGGATGTTTCAGCAGGGCTGCACAATGAATACCCGATTCATGCTGGAAAACCGATTGACCGACCACTGGTTTCTGAGCTTCAATAACTCTTCCCGCAGCCTTGCTGACCACCTTGCAGAGGTGCGAAAGCTGCCGGGTATCAATCCGGGTGCTATATTTTCCCGAGAGTTTCAGGGCAATGGCAAGCTCTTCAAGCGCAGCATTTCCTGCCCGTTCGCCAAGTCCCGTTACCGAAACACTGACTGCCTGACATCCAGCTTCCAACGCTGTAAACGCATTGGCGGTAGCCATTCCCAGATCATTATGGGCATGAAACTCAAGAGCAGCGGGCGTTGCTGATTTCAGCCACTCCACAAGACTCATTACTGTCGGAGGTGTTGCAATTCCCACGGTATCGGCAATTCGTATTCTGTCAGCGCCGCATTCCGTTGCATCAAGCACAAAACGTTTCAGCAGTTCGGGCTCTGCACGTGTTGCATCCTGCGCTCCGACGCTGACCATGTTGAAATATTTTTTTGCCTTTGGAACAAGTTCCTGCAACTGTTGCTGTACCCATGCATAATCTCTTTGCATCAGTTGCAGGTACAAGTCGGAGACAGGAAAACTGATATGCACCGCTTCGGTTCCGCAGAAACAAGCATCCTCAATGTCCTGCCATATTGCACGGGCCCAACTGGTCAGGCGTACCGGGAGATTCAGCGCCGCAATTTTTTTGATGACATTCCGTTCATCCGCACTGATGGCCGGGTAACCAATTTCAAGTTCATTGACACCGGTATTGGCAAGCAGAGAGGCGATTTCTGTTTTTTCATCAGCGCTGAACACCACGCCGGGTGCCTGCTCTCCGTCTCTGAGGGTGGTATCAATGATCCAGGGTTTGATCATCAAAGGAGAAGATGTTTTGCTCTCTCTTCGCATGTTCAGACGGTTTCTTCAGTGAACAAAGTACTCTCCAAAAAGCATGGCTAATGTTTTTTATTTGGAGGATAGAAGATATTTCCTAAATAAATAAGGCCTTTATGTGAAAAGATAATAAGATTTCAGACATTTTTGTCTTTTTATTTTGAAATGTTCTCGGGAACAAATTTTTTTCGGAAACTGGCAGGAATCTTCTTTTGAAGGTTCATCTATAGATATAAAATATTATCTTAAAAAGTGATAAGCTTGTAAAAAAGGCATGGATCGTTATGAAGTTTCTTTTTGTTCACCAGAATTTTCCTGGGCAGTTCAAGTTTCTTGCTCCGGCCCTCGCGGCTGACCCACGAAACAGGGTGATTGCCCTGACCATGAAAAAGATGGCAGTAGCCGAATGGCATGGTATCAAGCTGCGCTCTTATGCGGCTGGCCGTGGAACAACGAAGGGCATACATCCCTGGGTGAGCGATTTCGAGACCAAGACGATCAGGGGGGAGGCCTGTTTTCGTGCGGCGCAGCAATTGAAGGCAGAGGGTTTTATTCCTGATGTCATCATTGCACATCCTGGCTGGGGTGAAAGTCTCTTTCTGAAGGATGTCTGGCCGCAGGCAAAGCTTGGAATTTACTGCGAATTTTATTACCACCAGAAAGGCGCTGATGTTGGTTTTGATCAGGAGTTTCCTGCTCGGGACGATGCTGATGTCTGCCGTTTGCGCCTGAAGAATATCAATAGCCTGCTGCACTTTCAAGTGGCTGATGCAGGAATTTCGCCCACCGAGTGGCAGGCAAGCACCTTTCCGGAACCTTTTCGAAGCAGGATTACCGTGGCGCACGATGGTATTGATACCGTCATGGTTGCTCCAAACCCGGCGGTCAGTTTTGCTCTTCCTGGGGACGTGAAGCTTACGAAGCAGGATGAAGTGATTACCTTCGTGAACCGCAATCTCGAACCCTATCGAGGATATCATATTTTTATGCGCGCTCTACCTGAACTTCTGCGGCGCAGGCCGCGTGCCCGGGTACTGATTGTGGGCGGCAGCAACGTGAGTTACGGAGCAAGGCCGGAAGAGGGAAAAACCTGGAAAGAGATTTTTATTGAGGAAGTTCGCCAGCAGATCAGTGAAGCGGACCGGGCAAGGGTTTATTTTCCTGGCACCATTCCCTATCCTCAGTTTTTGCAGCTTTTGCAACTCTCAACAGTGCATGTCTATCTGACCTATCCGTTTGTTCTCTCCTGGAGCCTGCTTGAAGCAATGAGCGCCGGATGCGCCATTGTGGCCAGCGACACCAGGCCACTGCACGAAGCAGTCCAGCATAACGAAACCGGACGCATGATATCGTTCTTTGATGTTACCGGGCTGACGAACGAGGTCTGTGCGCTGCTCGACGATCCCGTTGAACGGGCAAGGCTTGGTGCCAACGCCCGCGCTTTTGCACAGGCAACCTACGATCTTAAACGCGTTTGTTTGCCCCGTCAGCTTGAGTGGGTGATGTTGGTAGCAAACAGACTCTGATTCCTGGCGCTGGCAAGGGAGCTGGTTTGTCTTTTCTGGTATTTTTTCAGTGCCGAGATCATCCAGTTTCTGATTGTTGAAAGCACACCGCCAGCTCACGTCAAATGCTAATTTTGCACTTGGAAATATCTTGATTATTTGTTAAGGAAGTTATTATTGCTCATTTGCATTGGCCGATGAGTCGAACACCGTGATTCCAACTGTATTAATACCATGATTGACAATATTGTTGACGGCGCTGGCGAAATACCGAACTCTACGGTTCCTTTTGCTGATGCCCCTGTGCCTGCAGACGAGGATATTGCTGCTGCATCCCATGCTCTTCCTGAAATTGTTTTTATCTCAGGAGACCTGTCCGACCTCCAGTCACTGATTGAGGGTGTCAAAGCGGGTTCTGAAGTCTATCTGCTCGACGCGCATTCCGACGAGCTTGTGCAGATTGCCGAGTGGGCAAAAACCCACTCGGGCTACAATGCCATCCATTTGCTCGGCCATGGCAGTGAAGGTGTGTTGCGGCTTGGCATGGTAGCGCTGCAGAGCAGCAATATAAACGACTATGCTGGAGTGCTGGCGCAGATTGGTTCGGCCCTTGGTGAGCATGGTGATATTTTGCTCTATGGCTGCAATGTGGCGGCTGGTTCGGCGGGCGTAGAGTTTATCGGGAAATTAGCGCAGGCGACGGGCGCGGATGTGGCTGCCTCTGATGACCTGACGGGCGCTGCAGCGCAGGGTGGGGATTGGGTGCTGGAGGCGAAGGCAGGAGTGGTTGAGAGTGCCGGGGCTGTTCGCACTGACACGCAATTTGCCGGTGTGCTTGTGGCCCAACCGGACAAGGCGATTCAGTTGGATGCATCAAACGATTATGTCAGCGGCTCGGTCTCCGGCATGAGTAGCTCCTTCACCATCGAATACTGGGGTGCTTTCACCGATTTAACGAACCAGCAGAATATGCTGACGTTGTTCAGCAATGGAGCCTATACGATAAATCGGGTGATTCCCTATAAGGCCAGTGATGGTAACGTTTCTCTCTACATGCGGTTGGGAAACACAACTGCGAACATATCCTCTGGGGTGACGATCGTCGACACCAACTGGCATCACTTTGCCTTTATCTACGATAACGCCAGCCACAAAGCATCCATTGTCATTGATGGCCAAGCCACCATAGCGACAGATGTGACGACACCAGGCAGCCTGACGTTTAGCGGCACCAATGATCCGCTCTATCTTGGCGTAGATTCGACCGGCAGCGTTTTTACCTTCAATACTCAGCTCAAGCTCGACGAAGTGCGGATATGGAACACCGTCCGCAGTTTGACCGATATTCAGAAAACCATGTCAGCCACGCTGTCTGGCACTGAAGACAACTTGATTGCTGCCTACAAGGCTGATGCCACAAGCGGTGCTACTCTGTTTGACAATGCACCGTCAGGCGGAACCAACAATCTGACGTTGACCAACACCACGGATGCTGACTGGGTCGCGTCCGGTGCCAGGCATCCCTTCATCGCTTCGGTATCGGGCTTGACGGTCAATTGGAATCACGCCTATAACATCAATGGTCAAACCGCCAACGATTACCGGATTGATGTCGCCCCGGATGCGGCATTTCAAACATTGGTGATCGATGATCAGGATGCGGGCACAGACACCAGTTACGTCTTGACGGGGCTTGCTGATAGCACCACCTACCATGTTCGCCTGCGTTCGGTCATCGATGGCTGGATCAGTCCCAATTCGGCTGTGACCTCGTTTGTTACGCCTGCCGAGACGACACCACCGACGTTTGACGTAGCTCCAGCCACAGCGAATGTAGCACCAACGACACTCAACCTTTCAGCAAGTATAACGGAATCAGGTACCATGTATTACGTGGTAGTTCCTGATGGAGATGCAGCGCCAGGTGTCGCACAAATTAAGGCAGGGCAGAATAATGGTGGTTTAGCAGCTCTCACCTCTGGCAGTCAAGCAGTAAGCACGGGTGATTTCAGTCATACGTTCAATCTTGCAGGTTTAACTGCAGGCACAGCATACGATATTTACGTTGTTGCACAGGATGCAGCAACAACACCAAACGTGATGGCATCGGCAACAAAAGTGGATGTTATAACCAGTACGCCGGATTACATGCTCTCTTTTAATGGGGGCTACGTTGATACAAGTGCTCCAGTAAATACAGCATTTACCATGGAGGCGCGTATTAATGTGAGTTCAATTGGTGGATATCAAGGAATTTTTTACGGTGCTAATACGGGATTAGGGCTTGCTGGTAGTGGTGAACTGAATTTATGGGTTGGTAATAGTACAGCAAGTACCTATACAACTCTTTCTGCTAATACATGGTACCATGTAGCTATGACCAAGGCAACTGGTACCAATAATGTTACCATTTATCTTAATGGAGCAAGTCTTGGTACGTATAGCAATGGAACCATTTATAGTGGTGGAGGTTTTTCAATAGGGAGAGATCAAAGTCCGTCCGAGACGTTCAAGGGTCGTATTGATACTGTTGGTTTGTGGAATGCAGAGTTATCATCAAGTTACATCAGTTCGTATTGGAATACTGCCAAAACTGGAAGTGAAAGTGGGTTAGTTGCCTATTATAACATGAGCAATGGTTCCGGTACGACGCTCACTGATGACTCGGTTAATAGCTATAGTGGAACGTTATTCGGTAATGTTTCCTGGGGAGAGTCGAATAGCGTGCCGACGGTTATAGCAGTCGATCAAAGTCCGGGCTTTACGGAAGTAAGTGGTATCGATACCACTGCCAATGATGTGGTTATTAACAGCGCGTTAACGGTTGCTGATCCTGACGGCACGGTGACAAGTGCGAAGGTAACGATAACGAACGTAAAGTCAGGCGATGAACTGCTATTTTCGAACACGTCGAAGATACAGGGAAGCTACAATAACACGACAGGGGTATTGAGCTTAACAGGAATAAGTGGACAAAGCCCCTCGACCCTGGAGTTTGAGCTGGCGTTGGAGAGCGTGAAGTATAACAACACGAGCGACATGCCGGATACGACGGCACGTACGATAGAGTTCAAAGTGAGTGATGGGACAGCCACCTCGACAGCCGCCACAGAGACGGTAACGGTTGTTGCAACGAACGATGCGCCAACACTCAGCAGTGGCGGGGTTATGGCGGCTGTTCCTGAAGATGCAGGAGCCACGAACGCAACCAATCCTGGCGCAACAATCAGTGCCCTGTTTGGCGGGCGCTTTGCCGATGCAGACCACAGCTCGAGTTTAGGCGGTGTCGTCGTCGTTGGTAACTACGCCAATGCGACAACGGAAGGTGCATGGCAATATTCTACCGACAACGGTGTGAATTGGTACGGCATCGGCTCCGTCAGCCCCAGCAGCGGTTTAACCCTGTCTGCAACTGCCAAAGTCCATTTTGTGCCGGTTGCCAACTATAGCGGCACTCCGGGCGGGCTTTACCTGAACGCTTCAGACAACAGCTTCATTGGCACCTACAGCATTGGCGCGAGCCAAGTATATTTTAATACGACCACCGACGCAGCCACCTCTGGTGTATCAGTTGCTTCGAAGAGCCTTACCATCACTGTGAACGCCATCAACGACGCACCTGCGTTTATGAGTGCAGCGGGTGCGGCGACAATTACTGAAACTTCGGCTTACGATGGTACTCTGACGGCAACAAGTGGTTCCCTGTCTGGCACACTTGCGGCCTCTGATGTTGACAGCACCTTGACCGACACCGCCGCGTTTGGTGTGCGGGGCGGAAGCGTCAGCGGTAGGACTGTGACCAAAGTCGGTCTCTACGGTACCTTGTCTCTCGACAGCCACACCGGTGTATGGAGCTATGCGCCAGGCAATTTGGTGGCTGTCAACGCCCTCCCGGCTGGCACAACGGTGCACGACACGTTTGACTTCAAGGTGGTTGACCCGGCAGGTGCCTTCAGCACACAGACGCTGGATATTACCATCATTGGCGCTAACGACATTCCGCTGCTTGCCGCAACTATTGCCGACCAAAGCTTCAGCGGCAGTGGTTCCTGGCGCTATCAGATTCCGGCAGGCAGTTTTACTGATGCTGAAGGTGCCGGGTTGACCTACACGGTGCAAGTGGTGGATGGTAGCGGAGCGCTGGTGGGTGACGGGACGCTGGCGACTCATGCTTCATGGTTGAGCTTTGACGAAGCCACCCGTACCTTCACGGGTAATCCGCCAGCGGAGAGCAGCGATATATCCCTGAAAGTGACGGCAACTGATGACCACGCAGCTTCTGCCAGCGATATTTTTCTCCTGCATCTTGCAGCTCCGATGAACGACCTGCCGAGTGGCAGCGTCACCATCACCAACACAACAAATTCCGGTCGCGGCACGACCACTTTGCGACAGGGTGATCTTCTGACTGCCGGGAACACTCTCGCGGATTCTGATGGTACCTCTCCGATCACCGGACTGACTTATCGCTGGTACGCCAACGGGAGCGAGATTGGAATCGGCGAAACCTTCACCCTGCTTCAGGCGCAAGTTGGCAAAGTCATCACGGTTGTTGCCAGTTACCTTGACAGCAGGAGCACGGCAGAAAGTGCAGCAAGCCTCCAGACCTCGCCTGTGGTCAATGTGAATGACTTGCCAACGTCGGCAGCCTCAAGCATAACCATACTCGAAGACCACGACCATCTCCTGACGCTTGAAGATTTTGGTTCCTATGCTGATGCTGATGGTTCACCGCTGGCTGCGGTGCAGATGACGACGCTGCCAGCCAACGGTACACTCATTTACAACAACGTTGCCGTCAGCGATGTTGCCACGTTGTCATACGTGACAAGGGCAGATATTGAAGCGGGCCTCCTGAAGTTTGTGCCGACACCCAACAGCAACGGCACTGGCCACTTTGATTTTAGAGTGGGTGATGGCACAGCTTTCAGCGCAGGCGACTATGTTCTGAGCATCAATCTCACTGCGGTCAATGACGCGCCGACGGCGACTAACCTGTTCCAGACCATAGGCTGGGTCGAGGACGTTTCTTCGGTTGCTCTTGGCGATATTGTCGTGACCGATGCTGATGTCAGTGATACCATTACTGCGCTCATGATGCTTGATACGCCTGCAGCAGGTCTGCTGACGACATCAGGTGGCGGCTCTTACAATCAGAGTACCGGTGTTTGGACTATCAGTGGTTCTGCGACCACGGTCAACAGCGCCCTGGCTACCGTCAGTTTTACCCCGGCAACCAATTGGGACTCCACGATCAGCATCACCACCCTCATTCGTGATGCTGCTGGATCTGGCCCGGCGCCGGGTATTATCACGCTGAATGTGACTGCGGTGAACGATGTGCCGACCTCCACCATTGACAGCATTTCGACTACTGTCAACACGGACAGAATATTGACGGTGAATGACTTTGGCACCTTTGCCGATCCTGATACTGGCAATATGCTGCAACAGGTGAAAATCACCCGGCTCGAATCGGTCGGCAGCCTGAAATACACGACTGATGGTACGACATGGAATGATGTCACGCTGAACCAGATAATCTCCGCATCGGAGATCAGTCTCAATCATCTCAAATATGTGTCGCCGGCATCAGGCACGCTCAACGCCGGGTACGACAGCTTCAAATTCCAGGTGAGCGATGGCACTGCCTTCGGTGTCAACAGCTACCATCTTTCGGTGGATGGCCCAGCCACAACAGTAACGCTGGTAGCGAACAGCCTGACCACGGAGGCGGCAAGCACATGGGTCAATGCCTACAGCGGCGAGCCGCTGGGCGGGACTTTCAGCGGCAATGTCCGCGTGGTGGTGGAGGCCACCGCTGGCCACATCAAACTGACCAGCGCAAGCGGTTTGACGGTGCCAACCGGTTATGGTACCAGTGCCAACCTTACCGACGGTCTGGCAACCACCCTCGCATTTACAGGCACTCAGGCGGATGTCAACTCGGCTCTCCAAAACTTGCAGGTGAATCGGGATAACAATGCCGAAACCACGATTACCGTCAGTGCGTTGCTCGACGGAGCAGTCTACAATGCATCGAATGGTCACTACTACAAGTACGTGCCGTTTGCGACAAATACATCGGCACTTGACCGGCAGTGGAATACCGCGAGAACAGCAGCCAAGGCATCCACGTTCAACGGCCTGACGGGGTATCTGGCAAACATTACCTCTGCTGAAGAGAACCAGTTTATCATCAGCAAGGTGTCAGGCAATGCATGGATCGGTGCCAGCGACTCCGGGGCTGAAACGATCTGGAAGTGGATGGACGGTCCGGAAGCGGGGCAGCAATTCTTCACCCAGATATCAGGGGGTGGTGGCGGAACTGCGTTCAACGGTATGTACAGCAACTGGAGACCCGGAGAGCCAAACAACGATGTAAATGCGTCCGGAACTGAGAACTATGCACAATTAATATCCACCACCAGGACAGTTGGTAGTACGACCGTGAATGCAGGGGAGTGGAGTGACCTGGTGTTGGCAGGCCAGACTGACTCCGCAGCAGTCTGGTATGTCTCGGGCTATATCATCGAATACGGTGCACCTGGCCAGGTAGCCACCCAGCAGGTTTCCCGCACCTTCACGGTTACTCCGCTGGCCTGGCCATCCAATGCGGCACCAACAGCGACCAATCTGGATCAGACAGCAGCGACCTATACCGAAGGGGATGCAAGCGTGGCACTGGCTGATATTGTAGTTACCGATGCGGATGGCAGCGATACCATTACGGCGATTCTGACACTTACTACTCCGACGGCAGGTTCTCTGAGCATTTCAGGTACAGCGACTTATAATGCCAGTACAGGCGTGTGGACCATTACCGGTACGCAAACGGCAGTGAACACCGCTCTTCAGAGTGTCAGCTTTACCCCGGCGACCAACAACGATGTCAACACCACCATCACCACCCTCATTCGTGATGCCGCCGGAGCAGGCCCTGCGCCGGGCACTATCACGCTGAATGTGACGGCGGTGAACGACATCCCGACATCAAGCAGTACCGCAGTTACGACACTGGAAGATACCGCCTGTGTGCTGACGTTGGCAGATTTTGGATCCTATGCTGATACTGAAAGTGATTTGTTGGCTGCGGTCAAAATCACGGCATTACCTGACTCTGCAACGGGTTCGTTGTACTACAATAACGCTCTGGTTACTGACGTTGCCACTCTGGTCCATGTGACAAAGGCGGACATCGAAGCAGGCAAGCTGAAGTTTGTCCCTGCGGACAATGCTCATGGTACCGCTATACTTGATTTCCAGGTTGGTGATGGTATCGGCTTCAGCGCCTCGTCATACCATCTTACGGTCAATGTTACCGCAGTCAATGATGCCCCGACAGGTACGGCGAATGCAAGCCTGGTGACGGGCACAGAAGATCAGGTGTACAATGTTACTTTTGCAAATCTGACAAGCGGAATCAGCGATGTTGACGGCGACATGCTTGCCATCTCCGGACTGACTGCGGATCACGGCACAGTGGCTCTGAATGCGAATGATACGAGCTACGACATCACACCTGTTGCCAACTACAACGGTCCGGTTCACCTGACCTACAATGTCAGCGATGGCCATGGTAGCGTTATTGCGGCAACCCGGCAGTTTACGCTTGATGCAGCAAGCGATGCACCGCAGGGGTCAGCAACCGCATCACTGCCGCATGCAACAGAAGATCGCGCTTATATCATTAATCAGACCGATCTTCTCCAGGGATTTAGCGGTGTTGACGGCGATACGCTTTCGATTACCGGTCTGACTGCCAGGAACGATAGTGATGTCGCCACTGGCGGACTGGTTGATAATGGAAACTGTACCTGGACATTCACCCCGACGCAAGACTTCAATGGAACGGTACATTTGAGCTATACCGTCAATGATGGTCATTCCGGGACGGTGGCAAGCAACACACAGACCGTTGTCGTTGACGCAGTTAACGACGCACCGACGGGATCGTCCACATACACGCTGCTCAATGGCCAGAAGAACGTTGCATACGTTGTCAGCAATGCACAACTCACGCAGGGCTTCAGCGATGTTGATCCTGACACACTCAGTGTTACCGCCCTGCGTGCTGACCATGGCGGGGTGAAGAGCAATGGAGATGGTATGTTTACCATTACTCCAGCCAGCGACTACACCGGCCTCATTACCCTCACGTATGATGTGATTGACGGAAATGGCGGGCGCCGCAGTGATCAGACGCGCAGTTTCACTCTCAATAACTCCTCCCAGCTCGATTTCGCGTCCAATTTCAATGCCGATATCGTGTATGGTACGGATCACATAGGTACCTTTGCAACAACAGGATATGCGTTTATCAGTGCCGCAGTGGCCTCTGCCAATTCCAATCCCGCTTTCAACGGACTGCCGAATGATGGCTTTTTTGCCGCTAACGCGGATCACCCTGACATTCAACTTACGGCGTTCAATGCAAATGGTAACAACGCCTGGCAACTCACGAACAGTGCTACCGGTTCCTTAACATTTGACATTGCCAGCGGATCTTACAGTGAAATGCACCTCTTCGCTACTGGGGGTGGCAACGGTTGGTATGACACGGCCAGGTTTACGCTTACCCTGAACTACACCGATGCATGGCATACCACCACCCCGGACTTCACCGTTTCGAACTGGTTTTCCGATCCAGCGACGGGGGTATATGCGCTGATTGACAATATGGATCGGACAACTCCCGTTGGCAATGGTTATGAAGATGCAAACATGGCCGCCATCTTTGGGTTCAAGACACTTGTCGACTCGAGCAGGAATCTTGAGAGCGTCACGATTACGGTCAACTATAACACGATAGGTACTGTAGCCTTTTTAGGCGGTACGGCCTTCAGCGCATCGGCCGTTGGAACGAATGTCCCGGTTGCATCGCTGGCCACGCTGTCAGTGAACGCGGGCAACACGGCGAGCATCGACCTTCAGACAGTGGTTTCCGATGTTGAGACGGCGGACGCTTCCCTGGTTTTCGCAGGAGATGGTGTCACAACATCAGGCGCTTTCACCTACACCCCAGCCGACATTGCGGCCAGGAAGGGCAGCGAGATCATCACCCGCAGCTATACCGTTACTGATGGAAACAGCCATACCACTACTGGCTATGTGAATGTCACGGTGACATACACCAACGACGCGCCACTTGCTGTTGCCGATGCAGTTACCCTTATTGCTGGAGCGGCTTCGATACAAGCCAATGTGCTAACGAACGATACCGACGCGGATCTTGGTGATACCAAAACCGTTGTTTCGGTGAGAACCGGTAATATTCCTGGCACTGGCACAGCCGGTACGCTATCCTCAGCCCTGAATGGCACTTATGGCTCTCTTACGCTGAATGCCGATGGCAGCTACATTTATCAGCTAAAGATTGACCAGCCCACTGTTGATGCCGTCAAAGCCCTGGGTGCGAGTGGTACTCTGACGGACACCTTCAATTACACCATGCAGGACGGTAGTAGCGTTTCGAGTAGCGCCGCTATTACTGTAACCATCCAGGGTAAAAACGATGCCCCCGTTGGATCGCCGAGCGCTGAGCTGGCGCATGGCACGGAAGGCACGCTGTACAATGTCACCATTGCAAACCTGAAGGCAGGGATTACCGATGCTGATATCGGCGACACGCTTACACTCTCCAATCTGGTCGCTGACTATGGCACGGTTGTTCTGAATGGTGATGGTATCAGCTACGATATCACTCCGGCTGCCAATTACCACGGACAGGTTCACCTGACCTACAACGTCAGCGATAGTCATGGTGGTGTTCTTGCAGCTACACAGAATTTTATTGTCGATTCTGTCAATTCTCTGCCGACCACCAGCGCTGACAGCATAACAATCCTGGAAGATACCGCCTGTGTGCTGACGCTGGCGGATTTTGGATCCTATGCTGATGACGATGGCACCCCGCTGGCTGCGGTGCAGATGACGACGCTGCCCGCCCACGGCACACTCTCTTACAACAATATTACTGTAACCGATATCGCCACGTTGTCATACGTGGTAAGGGCAGATATCGAAGCAGGCAAGCTGAAGTTTGTGCCAGCGGCTAACTTCAATGGCGCTGACCATATTGACTTTAAAGTGGGCGATGGCACAGCCTTCAGCGCAAGCGACTACGTTCTGACCCTCAACGTCACCGCAGTCAATGATGCTCCGACGGGCACTGTTGCTCTTTCCATCGACACAGCACAGGCCGGCGCACAGGTTGCCGCCGCTGTGGTAGCCGCAGGCGCTACGACCAACTACACCGTGGCTCTCAAGGGAGATCATCCAGATACTGTGGTGTACACGGCGACATCGAATGGCGATGTGACGGACAGCACCTACACCAATGTCATCGGCGCTGGTACCTTTGGCGGCACGGCTGTTGTGGCTAAAACTCAAAATGGCGTATCTTCATCAACCCAGGATTTCAGCACGAACACAACCTCCTTTTTCACCGCGTCGACGGGTGGAACGAGTGCAACTCTCCCATTCTCATGGAGCGCTAACGCAGGGATTGGTGGTGGAGGCGGTGTTTCGATTCCCTCCGGGTCTTCGGCTATCTGGGCAACCACCGCAGCGTATTCCCTTGCAGCATCAGGTACCTATACGGTTTCAGCCCTGCTTTATAATAGTGGAAACTATGGTTGGGGTGGTTTGGGTTTCTCATCGAACGCGTCCAATGCCGCCGGGAGTTCAGGCGAAGCAATACCTGTAACCGGAGATTTTTTTGGGATTACCGTTCACGGCGGCGGTGGTAATGTAGTTAGTCGTTACGATAATTATACTTCCTGGACTAATCTTAATGTTCCGGTACAGGGTAGTGGCTTCTGGTACAAGCTTGAACTTGTTGTTATTTCAACCGGGACTTCTGCTTTTAATTGGACGACCAATATCTATAATGTTAATGCGTCTGGTATCCCGACTACCGTAATAACCACTACAAGTGGATCAATCACTGCACCATTTCTTGCTGGCACGAATACCGTACACCCCTTCTTTTCTGCGGAAAGTAATCGTGTAGGCGCTCTGGATAACTTCTCTGTAACGGGATTTTCCGGAAGCGCCGGTCAGCCTGAAATATTTGAGGTTACGTATGGCTCCGGCACGAGCGACTCGACGCTGATTTTTGATGGTAAAACGGTTGTGCTCGGTTACGCAGGGAGTGTGCTATCAGCAAATACCACAGCCATTGCCGATAGCGATACCCTTGGCGGGTTCAGTTACAAGTGGTACGCCAATGGCACCGAAATTTCTGGCGCAACGAACTCCACCTATACTCTGCAAGCGGGTGATGTCGGTAAAGCAGTCAACGTGGTGGTCACCTGGACCGATGGCGGCGGCACTGTGGAGCATCTGACGAGCGATCCGGTCAATGTTTATGCCTCTGTGCCCGGTAATACCGCGCCGGTTTTCAGCATGATCAATGGTGGCGCTACGCTCAGCGAAACGGATCTGAACAGCGATCCGCAGTTGCTCAATTTCACTCTGCCCGTTACCGATACCCAGGAAAATTACAATGGCGGAACGTTGCACATCGCCATGGATGGCGGTGGTGCCAGCACCGAAACCCTCACCATTGCCGACAACGGAATCGGAACTGGTGCGATCGGTTTCAATGGTGCCTCGGTGACCTGGGGCGGCATTGTCATCGGTACTGTTGCACCATCGAACAATGGCGCGGCGGGACATTATCTGGAAGTGCTACTTAACGCTAATGCGACCAATGCAAATATTGCAGCCCTTATTGGAGCACTGAAGTACGGTAACACCAGCGATGTCCCTCCTGCCACACGCCTGCTGAATTTGACGATCACCGATAATGGTGGATTGTCGGCTACCAAACAGGCAACCATCAACATAACGGTGCTGAACGACCTCCCGACATCCAGCAGTACCACCGTTACGACCCAGGAAGATACCCCCTGGGTGCTGACACTGGCGGATTTTGGTTACTACGCTGATGCAGAAAGTGATTCGATGGCTGCGGTCAAGATTACGGCATTACCAGATTCAGCAACAGGTTCGCTGTACTACAGCAACACCCGGGTTACTGACGTGGCCACTCTGGTGAATGTGACAAAGGCTGATATCGAAGCAGGCAAGCTGAAGTTTGTTCCAGCGACCAATGCTCATGGTACAGCTACACTTGAGTTCCATGTTGGCGATGGTATCGACTTCAGCGTCTCGTCATACCATCTTACAGTCAACATTACCGCAGTCAATGATGCCCCGACTGGTGCTGCAACTCATACCATGCAGTCTGGCACAGAAGATGTGGCCTATACTGTCACTGCAGCACATCTGCTGGAGGGTTTTGCCGATACCGCAGATGGCGATATACTGAGTGTTGTCAATGTTTCACCCGATCACGGAACG
>CAJEXI010000044.1 GCA_903994455.1 uncultured Chlorobiaceae bacterium
GCTCCAGTGACCTGCTGCATCGAGGGTGAAGGTGCCATAGGTGCCTGCGTGGCTCGGCTGCGCAACAAAAGATGACTGATTCTGGTCAGGATCGCTGATTGTCAGTGTGCCACTTGTTGTAAGATGATTGTTGGTGACGGAGGTGTCTTCAGTAACGGTGCTGGCGCTGGTGCCGGTGATCGTTGGTTGATCGTTGGCTCCCGTGATGCTGAACAGCGCAGCAACCGTCTGCGTGGCGGTGCCATCCGTCACCTGTACTGTGAAGCTGTCGCTCACACTTTGAGCTGCAATCAATGCCTGGGTATCCGTATCGCTGTCACTCAGCGCGTAGCTCACAACACCTGTCAAGATCGTCAGCGTTGCGGTGCCATACGTCCCTGCTTTACTGTACGTTACACCACTGTTGCTGGTTGCCCAGCCTGCCGTCACCATTGCGGCGGTATCGTAAATCGCCGTACCATCAACATCGCCTTTCGTCAGCGTAATGCTCGAACTTGCTGTACCCGTCGTGCCGTTCGCCACACCACCTGCCTCGACCAGTGTTGCGGTCGCCGTCCCGGCTGTTATGGTGGGCGTGTCGTTCGAGCCCGTGATACTGAACAGCGCAGCAACCGTCTGCGTGGCGGTGCCATCCGTCACCTGTACCGTGAAGCTCTCGGTGACACTGCTGCCGGAGGTGAGCGCCTGGGTGTCGGTATCGCTGTCACTCAGCACGTAGCTCACAACCCCTGTCGAGAGCGTCAGCGTTGCCGTGCCATAAGTCCCGGTTTTCGTGTAGATGAGTCCATTGTCGCCGGTCTCCCAGCCTGCCGTCACCATTGCGGCGGTATCGTAAATCGCCGTACCATCAACATCGCCTTTTGTCAGCGTAATACTGCTCGAAGCGGTGCCTGCCGTGCCGTTCGCCACCCCGCCTGCCTCGACCAGTGTTGCGGTTGCCGTGCCTGCTGTCACCGTAGGCGTGTCGTTGGCTCCCATGATGCTGAACACTGCGTTTACCGTCTGCGTGGCGCTGCCATCGGTGACCTGAACCGTAAAGCTGTCAGTGACGCTGCTGCCGGAGGTGAGCGCCTGGGTGTCGGTATCGCTGTCACTCAGCACGTAGCTCACAACCCCTGTCGAGAGCGTCAGCGTTGCCGTGCCATAAGTCCCGGTTTTCGTGTAGATGAGTCCATTGTCGCCGGTCGCCCAGCCTGCCGTCACCATTGCGGCGGTATCGTAAATCGCCGTACCATCAACATCGCCTTTCGCCAGTGTGATGTTCGAACTTGCCGTACCCGTCGTGCCGTTCGCCACGCCACCAGCCTCGACCAGTGTTGCTGTCAGCGTCCCTGCCGTTACCGTTGGCGCATCGTTCGTGCCAGTGATGCTGAACAGTGCAGCAACCGTCTGCGTGGCGGTGCCATCCGTCACCTGTACCGTGAAACTGTCGGTGACACTTTGAGCTGCAATCAATGCCTGGGTACCCGTATCGCTGTCACTCAGCGCGTAGCTCACAACGCCTGTCGAGAGCGTCAGCGTGGCCGTGCCATAAGTCCCGGTTTTCGTGTAGGTGAGGCCGGTGTCGCTGGTTGCCCAACCTGCCGTCACCATTGCGGCGGTATCGTAAATCGCCGTACCATCAACATCGCCTTTCGTCAGCGTGATGCTCGAACTTGCCGTACCCGTCGTGCCGTTCGCCACACCACCTGCCTCGATCAGTGTCGCTGTCGCCGTCGCTGCTGTTATCGTGGGCGCATCGTTCGAGCCCGTGATGCTGAACAGCGCAGCAGCCGTCTGCGTGGCGGTGCCATCCGTCACCTGTACCGTGAAGCTGTCGCTCACGCTGCCGGAGAGGAGTGCTTGAGTATCCGTATCACTGTCATCCAGCGCGTAGCTCACAACACCTGTCGAGAGCGTCAGCGTGGCCGTGCCATAAGTCCCGGTTTTCGTGTAGGTGAGGCCGGTGTCGCTGGTTGCCCAACCTGCAGTCACCATTGCGGCGGTATCGTAACTTGCCGTGCCATCAACATCGCCTTTCGTCAGTGTGATGCTCAAACTTGCCGTACCCGTCGTGCCGTTAGCCACACCACCTGCCTCGACCAGCGTTGCGGTCGCCGTCGCTGCTGTTATCGTGGGCGCATCGTTAGCTCCTGTGATGCTGAACAGTGCAGCAACCGTCTGCGTGGCGGTGCCATCCGTCACCTGTACCGTGAAGCTGTCGGTGGCACTTTGAGCTGCAATCAATGCCTGGGTGTCGGTATCGCTGTCACTCAGCACGTAGCTCACAACCCCTGTCGAGAGCGTCAGCGTTGCGGTGCCATAAGTCCCGGTTTTCGTGTAGGTAAGTCCATTGTCGCCGGTCGCCCAGCCTGCCGCCACCATTGCTGTGGTATCGTAGCTTGCCGTGCCATCAACATCGCCTTTCGTCAGCGTGATGCTCGAACTTGCCGTACCTGTCGTGCCGTTTGCCACGCCACCTGCCTCGACCAGTGTTGCGGTCGCCGTCCCGGCTGTTATCGTGGGCGTGTCGTTCGAGCCCGTGATGCTGAAAAGTGCAGCAACCGTCTGAGTGACACTGCCATCCGTCACCTGTACCGTGAAGCTATCGGTGACACTTTGAGCTGCAATCAATGCCTGGGTATCCGTATCGCTGTCTCTCAGCGCGTAGCTCACAACACCTGTCAAGATCGTCAGCGTTGCGGTGCCATACGTCCCTGCTTTACTGTACGTTGCACCACTGTCGGTGGTTGCCCAGCCTGCCGTCACCATTGCGGCGGTATCGTAACTTGCCGTGCCATCAACATCGCTTTTCGTCAGCGTGATGCTCGAACTTGCCGTACCCGTCGTGCCGTTCGCCACGCCGCCTGCCTCGATTAGTGTTGCGGTCGCCGTCGCTGCTGTTATCGTGGGCGCATCGTTCGAGCCCGTGATGCTGAACAGCGCAGCAACCGTCTGCGTGGCGGTGCCATCCGTCACCTGTACCGTGAAGCTGTCGGTGACACTTTGAGCTGCAATCAATGCCTGGGTATCCGTATCGCTGTCACTCAGCGCGTAGCTCACAACACCTGTCAAGATCGTCAGCGTTGCGGTGCCATACGTCCCGGTTTTCGTGTAGGTGAGGCCGGTGTCGCTGGTTGCCCAACCTGCAGTCACCATTGCGGCGGTATCGTAAATCGCCGTACCATCAACATCGCCTTTCGTCAGCGTGATGCTCGAACTTGCCGTACCCGTCGTGCCGTTCGCCACACCACCTGCCTCGATCAGTGTCGCTGTCGCCGTCCCGGCTGTTATGGTGGGGGTGTCGTTAGCTCCTGTGATGCTGAAAAGTGCAGCAACTGTCTGCGTGGCGGTGCCATCCGTCACCTGTACCGTGAAGCTGTCGCTCACGCTGCCGGAGAGGCGCCCCTGAGTGTCAGTATCGGTGTCGTCCAGTACGTAGCTCACAACACCTGTCAAGATCGTTAGCGTTGCGGTGCCATACGTCCCGGTTTTCGTGTAGGTGAGGCCGGTGTCGCTGGTTGCCCAACCTGCAGTCACCATTGCGGCGGTATCGTAACTTGCCTTGCCATCAACATCGCCTTTCGTCAGCGTGATGCTCGAACTTGCCGTACCTGCCGTGCCGTTTGCCACGCCACCTGCCTCGACCAGTGTTGCGGTCGCCGTCGCTGCTGTTACTGTTGGCGCATCGTTCGTGCCTGTGATGCTGAACAGCGCAGCAACCGTCTGCGTGGCGGTGCCATCCGTCACCTGCACTGTGAAGCTGTCGCTCACGCTGCCGGAGAGGAGCCCCTGAGTGTCAATATCGGTGTCGTCCAGCGCGTAGCTCACAACGCCTGTCGAGAGCGTCAGCGTGGCCGTGCCATACGTCCCTGCTTTACTGTACGTTGCACCACTGTCGCTGGTTGCCCAACCTGCAGTCACCATTGCGGCGGTATCGTAACTTGCCTTGCCATCAACATCGCCTTTCGTCAGCATGATGCTCGAACTTGCCGTACCTGCCGTGCCGTTTGCCACGCCACCTGCCTCGACCAGCGTTGCGGTAGCCGTCCCTGCCGTCACCGTCGGCGCATCGTTCGTGCCAGTGATGCTGAAAAGTGCAGCAACCGTCTGCGTGGCGGTGCCATCCGTCACCTGTACCGTGAAGCTGTCGGTGACACTTTGAGCTGCAATCAATGCCTGGGTATCCGTATCGCTGTCACTCAGCGCGTAGCTCACAACGCCTGTCAAGATCGTCAGCGTTGCGGTGCCATAGGTACCGGTTTTCGTGTAGGTGAGGCCGGTGTCGCTGGTTGCCCAACCTGCCGTCACCATTGCGGCGGTATCGTAAATCGCCGTACCATCAACATCGCCTTTCGTCAGTGTGATGCTCGAACTTCCCGTACCCGTCGTGCCGTTCGCCACGCCGCCTGCCTCGACCAGCGTTGCGGTAGCCGTCCCTGCCGTCACCGTCGGCGCATCGTTCGTGCCAGTGATGCTGAAAAGTGCAGCAACCGTCTGCGTGGTGGTGCCATCCGTCACCTGTACCGTGAAGCTGTCGCTCACACTTTGAGCTGCAATCAATGCCTGGGTATCCGTATCGCTGTCACTCAGTACGTAGCTCACAACGCCTGTCGAGAGCATCAGCGTTGCCGTGCCATACGTCCCTGCTTTACTGTACGTTGCACCACTGTCGCTGGTTGCCCAACCCGCCGTCACCATCGCAGTGGTATCGTAGCTTGCCGTGCCATCAACATCGCCTTTCGTCAGTGTGATGCTCGAACTTGCCGTACCCGTCGTGCCGTTCGCCACGCCGCCTGCCTCGACCAGTGTTGCGGTCGCCGTCCCTGCCGTTACCGTTGGGGTATCATTGGCTCCCGTGATCGTCACCGTCAGCGTCGTGGTATCACTCAATCCACCTGCATCCTGCACCGTATAGGTAAAGGTATCAGTAAGAGTTTGAGCATTGCTGGCCAAAGCCTGTACCGCACTATTACTGTTAGCTACTGTATATACGTAGCTGCCATCCGCGCCAATAATCAGACTGCCATAGGTACCAGTTACTGTAGTGCCACTACTGGTGCTGGTGCTGCTGACTGCCACAGCCGTGCCAGTGCCTGTGGTGCCAGCAAGAATATCAATGACGCGGCGAGTATCTCCTGCATCAGTATCAGTATCGTTGGTCAAAACATTGCCTGTCGGGTCGGTACCGGCAGTGCCATTGGCTATGCCGCCCGCTTCTCCGGCAGTAACCGTATCAGCCACAGCGACTGGAGCACGGTTTTCCACCTCATCAAGCACCGTAATGGTCACCATCTCACTGCTCGACATATTCCCCGCAGCATCAACAGCCTTGATACCCAGACTGAAGGTATTCGGCGAAGTTTCGTAATCCGCAGATGCTGCACCTGATGCTGCACCAGCCGGGGTCAACGTAATAACACCGTGACTGTCTATGGCAAAATATCCACTGGCATCTCCGCTGTCAATCGTGTACAGCGCCACGCCATTCGTATCCGATGCCTTCACCTGGCCAATCACAAAGCCGTTGCTCATGTTTTCCGGCAGGTTGAACGCCTGGCTGGCTGTCACCGTTGGATTGGTGATATCGTGGGTATAAAGATCGCCCGTGGTGAAACCGGTCGCGATGGCGTTGCCCGCCACGTCCGCAATGGCGGTGCCGGTTGCTTTCAGGTCAACACTCAAGGTGCCCGTGCCCGACACATTCGCCACCATGACGGTATAGGTGCTGCCGCTGCCGGTGATGCTGATGTCACTGTCGCCATTCGTGGTGGTTACGCCGCTGAGGTCGAGGGTAAAGTCGCTGGCATCAACGCCCGTCACCGCTTCGCTGAAGCTCACGGTAAAGGATGCGGAGGTGCCACTGATGATTGCCGCGTCGTTACGGTTGATCGCCGTTACCGTCGGGGCGGTGTTGTCGATGGTATAGAGCTGCCCGGTCAATCCGCCACTGATGGCATTGCCTGCAACATCAGTAATGCCGGTGCTGCTGCTGTTGAGATCGAGACCCAGCGTGCCATCGCCGGTGATGGTATTGACCGCGACGGTATAAACGCTGTCGGAGAGCTTCGTCACGGTGCCGATGCTGGCACCAGAGGCTGCCGTGCCGGTCAGCGTAAAGTCGGTGGCATCCACACCCGTGACCGCTTCGCTGAAAGCTACGGTGAAATTGACACTGCTGGCTGTCGAAGGATTGGCGCTGGCACGCAGAAGCGCCACACCAGTCGGCGCGGTGCGATCAATCACAAAGGTATCGCTTGCACCTGCCGCCAGTGCATTGCCGGTGGTGTCGGTGATATCCGACGGACTCAGCGTCAGCACATAGGTTCCCGCCGTTGCCGTCACTGTCGAGAGGTCAAGCGTGTAGCTGCTGCCTGAACCGCCAACGGTCAGCCCCGTCAGGGTGACTGACTGAGCACCGGTGCCGGTATCGGAGGTCAGGGTAAAGTCACTGATATCAACCTTCAGCACCTGTTCGCTGAAGGTGATGGCAACCGTGCCAGCATTGGGCTGGGTCGGGTCGATGGCATCTACGATGGTAACGGTCGGCGCGGTGGTATCGGTGGTGCCGGTGGTGAAGTTGAGCGTCGTCGTATCGCTGATTGCGGCACACGTCAGATTGGTCGTGCCTTTCAATGCACCGGCGGTGAACTGCACGGCATACTGATTGGTGGTGATCAGGCTGCCAGTCGGGTTGATGGTCAGCGTTTTGCCCGTGATCGAAAGCTGGCTGGCGTGGCTGGCAACATCAATGGCGATGGAGTTTGCGCCAGCTCCGGTGATATCGTAGAGCGTC
Source organism: uncultured Chlorobiaceae bacterium (assembly GCA_903994455.1). GTDB lineage: Bacteria > Bacteroidota > Chlorobiia > Chlorobiales > Chlorobiaceae > Chlorobium. The sequence goes on from CAJEXI010000044.1 coordinate 6,776, forward strand.
ACAGTGCCGCTGCTGCCAAGCTGAACATCCTGGTCAAAGGTCAGGACAACATTACTGGTCACGGCAACACCGGTGGTATTATCCAATGGAGTGGCTGACAGTAAAACAGGCGCGTCCGCCACATTATTGATAGTCACCGTAATCGTTGCAGTACTGTCGGCTATCGTGTCGGCATCCTCATCATCCACCGTTACTGTCAGGCTGTAACTGCTGGTCACTTCATAATTGAGCGCGCCTGCCACCGTAATTGCGCCGGTAGTGCTGTCTATGGCAAAAACGTTGCCGGTGTTGCCGCCAGTAATTGCGTAGGTGAGGCCATCCGTGTCGCCGGTCGCGGTAACGGTATCGACGGCAGTGGCATTGCTGGAGTTTTCGTCCACCCAGAAGGTAGCGTTGGAAATGGCGGGATTCACGTCGGTAACGGTCACTGTAATGATCAGTGTATCGGTGCCTCCATTGCCATCTGATACTTGAATTTGGAAGCTGTCGCTACCGCTATAACCGCTTGTTGGCGTATAGGTAACGTTTGATGGGGTAACTCCGGTGCCACTGGTTGCCTCTGGATTTGTAGTAAAGCCGTCCAATGTGCCATGGGTTGGCCCTTGACCGGAAACCACCGACCACGTCAAGGTTTGCCCACTGTCGGTGTCGGTGACAGCGAGCAGAGTTGCAATGTCGATCGCAACGGCGTTTTCATTCACAGTCAAGCCGGTGTCGTGCGTGCCATTATCTGGAGTGGTATCACCGGTGAAGGCAGGAGCGGTGTTGCTCGGGCCATTCAGGAAAAACAGCGTATCGCCTGCACCGTTGCCAACAAAGGCATCAAGATCACCATCTCCGTCAATATCAACTAACGTCGGGGCGGCATAATCACCAACATTGCTCAAGCCAAATGGATTGGTTGCTGCTGGCAAAAACGCTGCGCTGCTCGCACTGCCAATATTCCGGAAGAACAGCGTATTGCCAGCGTTGTTACCAACAAAGGCATCAAGATCACCATCTCCGTCAATATCAACGAACGTCGGGGTGGCCAAAAAACCCACATCGATCAAGCCAAATGGATTGCTCACTGCTGCTGAAAATGCTGCGTTGCTTGCACTTCCAGTATTCAGGAAAAACAGTGTATCGCCAGAGTTGTTACCAACAAAGGCATCAAGATCACCATCGCCGTCAATATCAACGAACGTCGGTTTGGCATTAGAGCCCACATCGCTCAAGCCAAACGGATTGCCCACTGCTAATGAAAATGCTGCATTGCTTGCACTGCCAGTATTGCGATAAAAAAAAGTAGTTCCAGGCCCGTTGCCAACAAAGGCATCAAGATCACCATCCCCGTCAATATCAACAAACGTCGGATTGGCATAAAAAACCACATCCCTGAAGCCAAACGGATTGTAAGGAGAAGTGGTTGGCGCTGCCGAAAACGCCGGGCTGCTGGCGCTTCCTGTATTTCGTAAAAATAGCGTATTACCGTCAAACTCACCAACAAAGGCATCAAGATCGCCATCGCCATCAATATCAACGAACGTTGGGTTGGCCACAAAACCCACATCGCTCAAGCCATACGGATTACTTTGCGCTGCCTGGAATGTGGGGTCGCCAACGGGCAGGTCGTTGTCACCGACAGCAACAACCAGGTTCGCGATAGAAATATTGTTGTAGTTGGCATCCGTGCTGGTTGCCGTGTGGTGAATCACACCCCTGTGGGCACCTTCACCCACGGTGTCGTTCACCGCCGTCACCGTCACCGTCTGCGCGGTGCTCCAGTTTGCACTGGTGAAGGTCAAGGTTGGTTTGTCGAAGCTGACCTGACCATTGGTGTCATCAAGCGTGATAACAACATCCGCCGTCGGAACGGTGGCAAGCACAACGGTGTAGCTGTCGGTCGCACCACCTTCAACAACTGGTGTTGTCCCTCCCGTCTGAGTGATTGTGACCCCCCCTCCCACCACTGTAAAAATGCCAGTATAATCAACCACACTCAAAACACTGGCGGCATCAACCACTCCCGCATTCGCCTCCAGCGCCCAGTCACCGCCAAGCCAGCTCGATCCGGTAAGGTCATCCGAAGCGGCAACATCAGCACTGGTGGCATTTGCCAACGCTTCAATAAAGTGCTGGCCAGTTTCACCTGCGCCGACATTACAGCCATACACCAGCAAGTCGCCAGTGTCAGAGAGAGCGTGACCCCACTCGGAGAGCGTTGCCGACTGACTGGCAAGTGTACTGGCAAGTGTGCTGGCAGAGATGGTCTCCGCGCCGAGATAGATCTCGCCCGACGAGCCGTGGGAAAGAAGATGTACGGCACTCAGGTTGTGGTACTGGCCAAGAAGAGCACTGATCTGAGTGAGAGCGCTGGAACCGGCATCAAGCAGCCACACATCTGTGCCTGCATGGACACCATCCATAAGAGTTGCCATACCCGGCAGGCGGCTGTCGAGAATCACCACCTCGCGGGCTGTGCCAACGGCAGTCACCAGGTGCAGCGTGCCACTATGGTTTGCGCCCGCAAGAGCATCGAGCCCCGCCTGATCAATGGCACCTTCATTCAGCAGTACGCCACCGATAGTGTAGTTCTCACCCGTTGTAAAGGTCGCCGTACTTGCCTGATTCAGCGCATCATTGGCACTGCCGGTAAAGCTGATGCCAAGCGTCTTTCCAACGGTATCATTAACGTTGGCGACCGTCACCTGAAACACCTTGCCATCAGCACTGCTGACGCTCACTGCTCCATGCAATGCGTTACCGGTAACGGTAAAGTCCTCCGCTGCAACACCCGTAACGGCTTCGCTGAACACCACCGTAAACACCGCACTGGTTGACGTACTGGCGGCAATCTGGTTCACGCCGGCGCGGCTGATGGCGGTAACCACAGGCGCTGTATTATCAACAGTGTAACTCTCATTGCGACCTGGCAAAGAGCCGCTGAAGGTGTTGCCACCAGCATCGCTGATGTTCTGCGCTGCTGCATAGCTCAACCCGAGAGCACCATCGCCCGCCACGCTGTTGACCGTAACGGTGTAAGCGCTACCTGAACCGGTGACTGAAGCGATTGTGCCTGTGGCAGCGCCAGTCACCACAAAATCATCAGCAGAGACATTCTGGACGCTTTCACTGAAAACCACGTCGAAGGTGATGCTGCCATCGGTAGTAAGCTCCGCCGCATTGCGCAAAATCGACACGGCAGTCGGAGCGCTGTTATCGATCGTGTAGCGCTCGGTTACCGTGCTGGTCGGAGTAATGTTGGTAAGGCTGTTGCCAATGCCATCGGTAATGGTTGGCGATACTGCAAGAGCCACGCCAAGGGAACCATCACCACTGATGCTGTCCACCGTGATGGTAATCACCGATGAACCATTGCCGCTGACGCTGGTGATACTTGCGCCGGTGGTAGCCGTACCGGTCAAGGCAAAATCACCCGCAGCAATACCGCTCACCGCCTCGCTGAACACCGCAAGGAACTGCACGGAATCAGCGTTCGTGACACCATCGCCTGCAGCGAGGCGATTGAGAGAAACCAGTGTCGGCAAGGTACGATCAACCGTGTACGCCTCGTTATCGACAGGGTTGCCATCGGGAAGCGCATTGCCTGCAATGTCGGTAATGCCGTGCCCGGTGTTCAGGCTCAAGCCAATCTTGCCGGTGCCGGTCACCGTTTCGACCGTCACCGTGCGGGTGTTGCCGCTGCCGGTGACACTCGTGACGCTGCCCGTTGCGGTGCCGGTGGTGCTGACCACAAAGTCGCTGGCATCAACATTGGTAACGGCCTCATTAAAGACGAGAGTATAGGTAAGTGTCGCGGCGTTCGTTGCTTCGGCTGCCGTGCGCTGGAGAGCGAGTAACGCCGGTGCAATGCTGTCGGTCAAACCGGTGGTGAAGTTGATGGTGGTGTTGTCGGCGATACCGGCGAACGCATTATTTGCGGTATCTTTAACCGCAGTCGCACTGATCTGCACCGCATATTGGGTCGCCTCGGCCATGTTGCTGCCGGGGTTGATGGTCAACGTAGCGCCGGATATCGAAGCATTCCCACTATGATCACCATTAATACCATCGTTGTCGGCAATGTTGAACGTTTCAACCGTAGCGCCAGTCGAGAGATTGACAAGAGTGATAGTGCCCGTGCCAGCCGCAATATTCTCGTTGAACACCAACGCAATGTTCGCGCTTGGAGCAATTGCTGTAGCATTATCGGCTGGCCTGGTGCTGGAGAGGGTTGGTGCAATATTATCCAGTATAACCGCATTAGTCGAAGCAACACTTACATTGTCCGCAGAATCAACCGCATACACGTAATAGGTACCATCCATCAATCCTGATGTAGATATTGTAGTATTGCTACTCGCTGTTATAACCGTTGCACTATTAGCGTCGTTACCGCTTGCCAACGCATCCAACGATGCTTTATCGGTAACCGTAGAGCCTTCCTTCACTAAATAGACCGTGCCCGTTTCTGTACTTTGAACAGTCGTAACATCGGTTGTATTGTTAACCGTTGTTGCTGTTACCGAAGCCGTTGGCGCTGTAGTGTCGGCGGCTTGTGCATTCAAGAAAAAGAGCGTATTGCCATTAGGCGCACCAACAAAGGCATCAAGATCGCCATCTCCGTCAATATCAACCAACGTCGGACTTGCCCCATTACCCACATCGCTCAAGCCAAACGGATTGCTTTCGGCTGACGAAAATGCTGCGCTGCTTGCACTGCCCGTATTGAGCAAAAACAGCGTTTTACCGTCACCTCTACCAATAAAGGCATCAAGATCGCCATCAGCGTCAATATCAACGAACGTCGGACTGGCAAAACTACCAACATTGCTCAAGCCAAACGGATTGGTTTGTGCTAACGAAAATGCTGCGCTGCTTGCACTGCCCGTATTGAGCAAAAACAGCGTTTTGCCGTACAGATCACCAACAAAGACATCAAGATCGCCATCTCCGTCAATATCAACGAACGTCGGTTTGGCATATTTACCCACATCGCTCAAGCCAAACGGATTGCTTTGTGCTGACGAAAATGCTGCGCTGCTCGCATTGCCTGTATTACGCAAAAACAACGTATCACCATAACGTTCACCAACAAAGGCATCAAGATCGCCATCAGCGTCAATATCAACTAACGTCGGACTGGCCGTACTACCAACATCGCTCAAGCCAAACGGATTGCTTTGTGCTGGTTGAAATGCTGCGCTGCTTGCACTGCCTGTATTGCGGAAAAACAGCGTATTACCATTATACTCACCAACAAAGGCATCAAGATCGCCATCAGCGTCAATATCAACAAACGTCGGACTGGCATTAGATCCCACATCGGTCAAGCCGAAGTTGCTGGTTTGCACGGTAAATGCAGGTGAAGCTGTGGAGAGGTCGTTATCGGTGATGGCGACACGAATATCACCAATCGTTTTGGTGCTGTAGTTCGTATCAGTGCTGCTTACCGTGTGCTTAATTTCGCCATAATGCGTGCCTTCACCTACCGTGTCGTTCACCGCCGTCACCGTCACCGTCTGCGCAGTGCTCCAGTTCTCTGTGGTGAAGGTGAGCGCGGGTTGGTCGAAGCTGACCTGGCCATTCGTGTCGTCGAGCGTTATGGTAACATCGGCGGTCGGGGCGGTATTAAGGACGACGGTATAGTTGCCGGTCGCCCCGCCTTCAGTAACAGCAGTTGACCCTCCTGTCTGAGCGATGGTGATGCCTGGTGGCGGTGCATTCAAGAAAAACAGCGTATCGCCATCTCTGTTGCCAACAAAGGCATCAAGATCGCCATCTCCGTCAATATCAACGAACGTCGGACTGGCTGCAGAACCCGCATTGCTCAGGCCAAACGGATTACTTACCGCCGACGCAAACGCCGCGCTGTTTGCACTCCCACTATTGCGGAAAAACATTGTTTCACCATCAGGGTTGTTGCCAACAAAGGCATCAAGATCGCCATCCCCGTCAATATCAACAAACGTCGGGCTGGCAATAGAACCAACACCGGTCAAGCCAAATGGATTCGTTAGTGCTACTGACGAAAACGCAGCACTGCTCGCACTGCCCGTATTCTGGAAAAACAGCGTATTACCATCTTTATTACCAACAAAGGCATCAAGATCGCCATCCCCGTCAATATCAACAAACGTCGGACTGGCCTTGGAACCAACATCGGTCAAGCCAAACGGATTAGTTGCCACCGACGCAAACGCAGCACTGCTCGCACTTCCCGTATTCTTGAAAAACAGCGTATTGCCATCATTGTTACCAACAAAGACATCAAGATCGCCATCCCCGTCAATATCGACAAACATCGGGCTGGCATTAAAGCCCACATCACTCAAGCCAAACGGATTGCTTTCGCCCGATGCAAACGCTGCGCTGCTTGCACTGCCAGCATTCAAGAAAAATTGCGTATTACCAACATTACCAACAAAGGCATCAAGATCACCATCTCCGTCAATATCGACAAGCGTTGGTTTGGCATTATAACCCACATGGCTCAACCCAAACGGATTGCTTTGCGCAGTCTGGAAGTCACGATCGCCAACGGGCAGGTCGTTGTCACTCACAGCAACTCTCAGGTTCGCAATTGAAATATTGTTGTAGTTGGTGTCCGTGCTGCTTGCCGTGTGGTGAATCACACCCGTATGCGTGCCTTCACCTACCGTGTCGTTCACCGCCGTCACTGTCACCGTCTGCGCAGTGCTCCAGTTCTCTGTGGTGAAGGTGAGCGCGGGTTTGTCGAAGCTGACCTGGCCATTCGTGTCGTCGAGCGTGATGGTAACATCGGCGGTCGGGGCGGTGATAAGGACAACCGTGTAGCTGTCGGTCGCGCCGCCTTCAGTAACGGCAGTAGTACCGCTGGTTTGGGTGATGGTAACACCTATGGAAGGTCCATTCTGGAAAAAAACCGTATTGCCAGCGTTGTTACCAACAAAGGCATCAAGGTCGCCATCTCCGTCAATATCAACAAACGTCGGGCTGGCAATAGAACCAACGGTCAAGCCAAATGGATTCGTTAGTGCTACTGACGAAAACGCAGCACTGCTCGCACTGCCCGTATTCTGGAAAAACAGCGTATTTCCAGCCCCGTTGCCAACAAATGCATCAAGATCTCCATCCCCGTCAATATCAACAAACGTCGGACTGGCATAATTACCCACATCGCTCAAGCCAAACGGATTGCTTTGTGCTGCCGAAAATGCTGCGCTGCTCGCACTCCCCGTATTCTGGAAAAACAGCGTATTGCCATCTCTGTTGCCAACAAATGCATCAAGATCTCCATCCCCGTCAATATCAACAAACGTCGGTTTGGCATACATACCCACATCTTTCAAGCCAAACGGATTAGTTGCGGCTGCAGAAAATGCTGCGCTGCTCGCACTCCCCGTATTCTTGAAAAACAGCGTATTGCCAACAGTGTTACCAACAAAAGCATCAAGATCACCATCGCCGTCAATATCAACAAACGTCGGTTTGGCAACAAAACCTACATTGCTCAGGCCAAACAGGTTGGTTAACGCCGACGAAAACGCAGCACTGCTCGCACTTCCCGTATTCAGGAAAAACAGCATATTGCCATCAGAGTTTCCAACAAAGGCATCAAGATCGCCATCCCCGTCAATATCGACAAACGTCGGGCTGGCATTAAAACCCACACCGCGCAGGCCAAACGGGTTGTTCTGCACTGTCTGAAATACGGGATCGCCAACAGGCAGGTCGTTGTCGCTCACAGCAACAACCAGATTCGCTATAGAAATATTGTTGTAGTTGGGATCCGTGCTGCTTGCCGTATGGCGGATGACACCGGTATGCGAGCCCTCTCCCACCGTGTCGTTCACCCCTGTCACCGTCACCGTCTGCGCTATGTTCCAGTTCGCTGTGGTAAAGGTGAGCGTGGGTTTGTCGAAGCTGACCTGGCCGTTCGTGTCGTCAAGCGTGATGGTGACATCAGTGGTCGGAAGGGTGGGAAGGACAATGGTATAGGTATCGGTCGCCCCGCCTTCGGTAACGGCTGTTGTACCTCCCGTCTGAGCGATGGTAAAAGGGTTCAGGAAAAACAGCGTATTGCCATCTCCGTTACCAACAAAAGCATCAAGATCTCCATCCCCGTCAATATCAACAAACGTCGGGCTGGCATAATTACCCACATCGCTCAAGCCAAACAAATTCGATACCGCCGACGCAAACGATGCGCTGCTCGCACTTCCAATATTCCTGAAAAACAGCGTATTGCCATCTTTGTTACCAACAAAGGCATCAAGATCGCCATCGCCGTCAATATCAACAAACGACGGCCTGGCATGAGAACCCACATCGCTCAAGCCAAACGAATTCGTTGCTGCCGATGCAAACGATGCGCTGCTCGCACTGCCAATATTCTTGAAAAACAGCGTATTACCATCAGAGTTAGCAATAAAGGCATCAAGATCGCCATCGCCGTCAATATCAACTAACGTCGGGGCGGCAAAGGTACCCACATCAATCAAGCCAAACGAATTCGTTACCGCCGACGTAAACGCAGCGCTGCTCGCACTCCCCGTATTCTTGAAAAACAGCGTATTGCCATCTCCATTACCAATAAAGGCATCAAGATCGCCATCTCCGTCTATATCAACCAACGTCGGTTTGGCAACAGAACCAACATCGCTCAGGCCAAATGGATTCGTTGCTAATACTGACGAAAACGCAGCGCTGCTGGCAGTTCCCGTATTCCTGAAAAACAGCGTATTGCCATCTCCATTACCAACAAAGGCATCAAGATCACCATCTCCGTCAATATCAACGAATGTCGGTTTGGCAGAAGTACCCACATCTTTCAAGCCAAACGGGCTGGTTTGCGCTGTCTGAAATGTGGGGTCGCCAAAGGGCAGGTCGTTGTCGCTCACAGCAACAACCAGATTCGCGATTGAAATATTGTTGTAGTTGGGATCCGTGCTGCTTGCCGTATGGCGGATGACACCGGTATGCGAGCCCTCTCCCACCATGTCGTTCACCGCCGTCACCGTCACCGTCTGCGCAGTGTTCCAGTTCGCTGTGGTAAAGGTGAGCGTGGGTTTGTCGAAGCTGACCTGACCGTTCGTGTCGTCGAGCGTGATGGTAACATCGGCGGTCGGAAGGGTGGGAAGGACAATGGTATAGGTATCGGTCGCCCCGCTTTCGGTAACGGCTGTTGTACCTCCCGTCTGAGCAATGGTAAAAGGGTTCAGGAAAAACAGCGTATTGCCATCTCCGTTACCAATAAAGGCCTCAAGATCGCCATCGCCGTCAATATCAACCAACGTCGGGGAGGCCCAATCACCCACATCGCTCAAGCCAAACAAATTCGATACCGCTGGCGCAAACGAAGCGCTGCTCGCACTACCAATATTCCTGAAAAACAGCGTATTGCCATCTTTGTTACCAACAAAGGCATCAAGATCGCCATCGCCGTCAATATCAACCAACGACGGCCTGGCATCAGTACCCACATCGCTCAAGCTAAACGAATTCGTTACCGCCGATGCAAACGACGCACTGCTCAAACTGCCAATATTCCTGAAAAACAGCGTATTACCATCAGAGTTACCAACAAAAGCATCAAGATCGCCATCTCCGTCAATATCAACCAACGTCGGGGCGGCCCAATTACCTGCATCGCTCAAGCCAAATGGATTTGTTGCTGCTACTGACGAAAACGCAGCGCTGCTCGCACTCCCCGTATTCTTGAAAAACAGCGTATTGCCATCTCCATTACCAATAAAGGCATCAAGATCGCCATCTCCGTCTATATCAACCAACGTCGGTTTGGCAACAGAACCAACATCGCTCAGGCCAAATGGATTCGTTGCTAATACTGACGAAAACGCAGCGCTGCTGGCAGTTCCCGTATTCCTGAAAAACAGCGTATTGCCATCTCCATTACCAACAAAGGCATCAAGATCACCATCTCCGTCAATATCAACGAATGTCGGTTTGGCAGAAGTACCCACATCTTTCAAGCCAAACGGGCTGGTTTGCGCTGTCTGAAATGTGGGGTCGCCAACAGGCAGGTCGTTGTCGCTCACAGCAACAACCAGATTCGCGATTGAAATATTGTTGTAGTTGGGATCCGTGCTGCTTGTCGTGTGGTGAATCACTCCCCTGTGGGCTCCTTCACCCACCGTGTCGTTCACCGCCGTCACCGTCACCGTCTGCGCTGTGCTCCAGTTCGCTGTGGTGAAGGTGAGCGAGGGTTGGTTGAAGCTGACCTGGCCGTTCGTGTCGTCAAGCGTGATGACAACATCGGCGGTCGGGGCTGTGTTCAGGACAACGGTATAGTTGTCGGTTGCGCCGCCTTCCACGACTGCGGTAGTCCCTTCCGTCTGATCGACAGTGATACCGGGTGGAGTTATATTCAGGAAAAAAAACGTATTGGCAGTGTTGTTGCCAACAAAGGCATCAAGATCGCCATCGGCATCAATATCAACGAACGTCGGGCTGGCATGAGAACCCACATCGCTCAAGCCAAATGGATTCGTTGCTGCTACTGACGAAAACGCAGCGCTGCCAGCACTTCCGGTATTCCTGAAAAACAGCGTATTGCCGGTATTATTACCAACAAGTGCATCAAGATCGCCATCCCCGTCAATATCAATTAACGCAGGATTAGCATAGACACCCACATTTTTCAAGCCAAACGGGTTACTAACTGCCGACGCAAACGCAGCGCTGCCAGCAGTTCCAATATTCTTGAAAAACAGCGTATCGCCAACTTTGTTGCCAACAAAGGCATCAAGATCACCATCCCCGTCAATATCTGCTAACGTTGGATTGGCATCATAACCAACATTACTCAATCCAAACGGATTACTTACCGCCGACGCAAACGATGCGCTGCTCGCAGTTCCAATATTCTTGAAGAACAGCACATTGCCTGCGTCGTTCCCAACAAAGAGATCAAGGTCGCCATCTCTGTCAATATCAACAAACGTCGGACTGGCAAGAGAGCCCACATCACTCAAGCCAAACGGATTGCTCTGTGCTGCCGAAAATGCTGCGCTGCTTGCACTGCCTGTATTCTGGAAAAACAGCGTATCACCGTTAAAGTTACCAACAAAGGCATCAAGATCACCATCTCCGTCAATATCAACGAACGTCGGTTTTAAAATATTACCCACTTCGCTCAGGCCAAACGGATTGATTTGCGCTGTCTGGAAAATGCGATCGCCAACGAGCAGGTCGTTGTCGCTCACAGCAACAACCAGGTTCTCGATGAAAATATTGTCGAAGTTTACGTCTGTGCTGCTTGCCGTGTGGTGAATCAGACCCCTGTGGGCTCCTTCACCCACCGTATCGTTCACCGCCGTCACCGTCACCGTCTGCGCTGTACTCCAGTTCTCTGTGGTGAAGGTGAGCGCAGGTTGGTCGAAGCTGACCTGGCCGTTGGTATCGTCGAGCGTGATGGTAACATCGGCGGTCGGCGCACTGGTAAGCACAACCGTGTAGCTGTCGGTCGCACCGCCTTCAGTAACTGCTGTAGAGGTGCCGGTTTGGGCGATGGTGACGTTGTTCAATAACGTCCATAGCTCAACACCATGGATGCCATCATTTGCCGCGAAATACAACGTGCCGTTAACATTAGTTAGATAGGCCGGGGATGAACCAGTGCTACCACTAATGAGGTCCTGAACCATCACCGTACCGTCTGCCGTACCATCGCTCTTCCACAGCTCAACACCATGGGTGCCATCATTTGCCGCGAAATACAACGTGCCGTTAACATTAGTAAGATAGGCCGGAGCTGAGCTACCGCTGCCACTTTTAATGTCTTTCACCATCACCGTTCCGGCTGCCGTACCGTCGCTTTTCCAGAGCTCGCTGCCATTGACAACGTCAGTAGCAGCGAAATACAGCATGCCGTTGACATTGGTAAGAGAGAAGGGGAATGAGTAACCGCTGCCACTATTGATGTCCTTGAACATCACCGTGCCAGCGGCCGTGCCGTCGCTCTTCCAGAGCGCAGAGCCATTGACTTCGTCAAAAGCAGCGAAATACAGCGTGCCGTTGAAATTGATAAGAGAGGAGGGGGATGAGTAACTACTGCCACTATTGATGTCCTTGACCATCACCGTGCCATCTGCCGTTCCGTCGCTCTTCCAGAGCTCACGTCCATTGTTGATGGTGGTCGCAGCGAAATACAGCGTACCATTGAAATTAGTAAGAGAGGATGGACCGGAATCAGCGTTACCAGTATTGATGTTCTTGACCATCACCGTACCGGCTGCCGTTCCGTTGCTCTTCCAGAGCTCCAGGCCAACTATGTTATCAGACGCAGCAAAATAGAGCGTGCCGTTAACATCTGTAAAAGAGGAGGGGAGTGAGCCATTGCTGCCATTGTTGCCAGTTCCGATGTTCTTAACCATCACCGTGCCATCTGTCGTACCGTCGCTCTTCCATGGCTCTTCGCCATTGGTGCCGTCATGGGCAGAAAAATACAGCGTGCCGTTGATATTGGTAAGAGAGCTCAGTAATGAGGAACCGCCGGCACTATTAATGTCACTATTAATGTTCTTCACCATCACCGTGCCAACATCCGTACCGTCGCTCTTCCATAGCTCATAGCCATAGACACCGTCAGTCGCTGCGAAATACAGCGTACCGTTAAAATTGGTAAAAGAATACGGGTTTGAGCCACCGCTGCCAAGAATGAAGTCCTTGACCAAGCTTGCTGTACCCAGCGTACCCGTATAATCCTGCAACGCAAAGGCAGTGGCATCAACCACTCCCGCCTTCGCCTCCAGCACCCAGTCTCCACCAAGCCAGCTTGATCCGGTGAGGTCATCCGAAGCGGCAACATCCGCACCCGTAGCAGTTGCCAAAGCGTCAATAAAATGCTGCCCGGTTTCACCAGCACCAACGTTACAGCCATACACCAGCAGGTCGCCAGCGTCAGAGAGTGCTTGACCCCATGCGGAGAGCGTTGCCGACTGACTGGCAAGTGTACTGGCAGAGATGGTCTCCGCACCGAGAGAGATCTCGCCTGTCGAGCCGTGGGAAAGAAGATGTACGGCACTCAGGTTGTGGTACTGGCCCAGAATCCCGCTGATCTGGCCCAGAGCACTGGAACCAGCGTCGAGCAGCCAGACATCCGTGCCTGCATGGACACTATCCATAAGGCTTGCCATACCAGGCAGGCGGCTGTCGAGAATCACCACTTCGCTGGCTGTGCCCACGGCAGGCAACAAGCGCACCGGCAACGCGGGACTTAACCCGGCAGTCAGAACTTTCCAGTCCATTACACCGCTGTCAATAACAATAACTTTACGAGCAGCAAACTGGTCATTGGTGATGGTCTCATAAGAAAGTGTCATGGGAGTATGAGCTATGAGTTTACAATTGAATATCTTTGCATCGGAACAAATGAGTGGAGCATCCGCTTTTTATACGCACTTTTTTCGACACCAAACTTGTCAGATCAAACAAAACAGCAAAAATCACTTTTTGTAGGGGATGTCTTCATGAATAACCTTGATATTATACGATAACTGAGGTAAAATAGATATCCGTAGAACTACTCATTTTTACGGTTTTGACTGATTATTCAGGCATGAAAAACTGTTATCAAACCTGGAGTGCTTCACAAGGTTAAATTAAGTCAGAGTTATTTGAAAAGACGGCCCGGATACGTTAACTTGAGCCTGCCTGAATCAGTTGATTCCGTCGTCAACAATAAAGCATGGAGCGAGGCATCCTTTTGGACACAAAAACCATCATACTCGCACTGGCATTCGGTTCGTTCATTTTTGGCTTCCTGCTGATACTCTTTCAGTATGATCAAGATAAATCTCACCGTATTCCGTTCTGGATCCCGGCAAAGTTCTTCCAGGGAGCAGGAACGCTTATTTTTTATTATGGTGAATCCGTCGCATCACCTCTTGTCATGATGCTGTCAACAATATTACTGCTCTCAGGCTGCGCCTATGAAGGGTGGGCTGTTTTTTATATCACCGGACACCCGGTGAGTCGCAAAGTGCACTCGTCCACCACTGCCGGAATTATTGCCATCTGCGCAGGCATGTTTTATCTTACTCCGATACATCGAATGGCGACCACGTTTCTGCTCCACACCCTGTTTTATCTGTTGCCTGGCCTGGCAATTCTCCAAAATCCCGGTAAACACTCTCTCTTACGTACGATGCTTGCCTACAGTTACCTGTTGCTTGCAAGTATCTTTTTTGCCAGTGCATTACAATTCTTGCTGATGACGCATCAATCCTGGCCAGCCTCAGGATTATTCATCGACCAAATTACCCTGCCCTCGGTCTTCTTCATGATGCTGATCAGTGGTTTCAGTATGCTGCTTTTGGCAAAGGAGAAAATCGATTCAGAACTGGAGGCCGCGCTCCTGGCAAAAAACAGGTTTCTTCAGATTGTTTCACACGAGTTCCGCACGCCATTAGGCTTGCTCTCATCCAGCGCTGATATTGTGTATCACTATTGGGATCGATTGACCCCGGAAGAACGGACAACACAGACCAAAAGAATACGCAGCGGAGTTGAACAAATTAATTCGTTGATTAGCTCTATCCTCTCCTATAATCAGCCGAAAATCATTGACGGTGCAGCTTCGGGCGGATCAGTTGCGGTTGGCTCGCTCTGTCAAAAAATAGCCGAAGAAGCAGAGGCCGTGTGGAACAACGGGCAAGTTTTCCGCCTCTCGATTGCAGAAAATTGCGGGGAAGGATTAGTCGATGAAAATCTCTTCAGACGAGTTGTCCAGAATCTGCTCACCAACGCGTTCAGTTATACCGAACCCGGAGGTGATGTCACTCTTCGGCTCGCCCGCAGTAGCGATATGCTGCTGCTTGATGTGTCTGACTCCGGCATAGGCATTGACTTGGATGATCAAAAAAATATATTTGACAAATTTTTTCGCGGCCAGAACATCGGTTCACGGCGAGGGCTGGGGCTGGGCCTTTCGATTGTTCAGGAGGCACTGGCCCTTCTGAAAGGTTCCATACACGTTGAAAGCAGTATTGGACACGGTACAACCATGCATATAACAATCCCCCTGATACCGGAGCCGAAATGACAACGTCCTCTCAAACCTGTACCCTGCTTGTTATTGAAGATGACCCGGCCTATCTGGATAACATTGAAGTTGTCCTCCGCATGGAAGGATTCCGTGTCCTTAAAGCGCTGGGAGCAACATCGGCATTGGCTCTGCTGCACAATGAGATACCCGATTTGATCCTCTGCGACATTATGATGCCGGAAATGGATGGATATACCTTTTTTGACATGCTGAAACAGGATAACGCGCTGGCGGTTATTCCGTTCATCTTTATCACGGCGCTGGGTCATCGCAATGAGATCAGAAAAGGGATGGCCGCCGGTGTTGACGACTATCTGACCAAGCCGTTTTCAACAGAAGAGTTAGTCGCGGCGGTATATGGGCGACTGGAGCGAGTTAATGCGCTGAAACAAAAGGCAAGCCAGACATCATTGAAAAAAGATATTGACTGGCTGCGCAACCGGATAACAAAACGGGAGCTTGAAGTTCTTCTGCTGGTTGGTGGTGGCGCAAGCTCTAAACTGATAGCAAAACAACTCGGCATCAGTATCCGAACCGTTGAAAACCACCGCACACATTTAATGGAAAAACTTGATGCCCCCAACGCTGCCACACTTGCCCATTGGGCGCTGGTTGCCAGGCAATTGTAAGCCTTCTCTCCGTTGAACGAGGATATTACTGTCTTCTGATCATCCGTTAACAGCCGCAAGCAACTGCACGGTGTTGCTTGCGTTCAGAATAAACATCTTTCCATTAATTGAGTAACGAATCTCTTAAAACGCCAGCCAGGCGAGCACACCCAGCGCAGCTATACCGCCCAGAACCGTGCCAGCGCTGGTGTCTGACGATCCTCCACCGGCATAAGGGTCGGCACCCAAAGAGTCAGTCCAGAAATCGTACGTCGATGTACCGACATAGTTATTGCCTGCAAGATCAACCACTGAGCCGTCTTCAAGGGTAACAACGTAATGAGTATTATGCGCAAGATCGTCAGTCGGGTTGATGGTGAGTGTGTTACCGGATACGGTTATAGAGCTGGCGACCACGGGACCGTTGGCTAAAACGCTGTGGATTGCTATCGTGCCCGTGGTTCCTTTGGTAACAGGCTCACTGAAGGTCAGCACAATATCACTTCCTGCCGGAACACCCTTAGCGTTGTCGTCCGGACTAAAATCGGCAACGGTCGGAGCAACCGTATCGAGGGTGACTGCCTTCGCTGAGGCAAACAAAGCGCCCATGTCCGTATAGCCTTGTGCCAACAAGCCACGGGCATTTGCGGTTGATTCTCCCACAAACTGCGTATCACCTTCGCTATTGAGGTAAAGATGCACATCATAAACTCCCGTTCCTGCCGCCATCACCGAACCAAGGTCTGGCTGCTGCTGGTAGCATGAGTACGGCACTTGCGCGGCATCTACTCCATAGAAGTAGTCGCCCGTAACGGCATTGTACCAGGTGTGCAGTGGAAGTGCCCCTGCAATGGTACTGCCGTAAAAATCAACTTCACCCGGCGTTTGATCGGCGGTATAAATTTTTGTTGCACTCAGCGTCAGCGGCACACCAGGGTCAGAAATACGACCATAGGTC
>CAJEXI010000045.1 GCA_903994455.1 uncultured Chlorobiaceae bacterium
CCATTAAAATTATTTGTAATGTTCTCCAGGATACGATACTTGCTCAGTTTTTTGCTGATAGGTTTTTGATAATTTAACGTTTTGCATTTAACAGTATTGTGTGCCAATTCAAGATATATTGTTGATTTTTCTGTCATTGATTTGTTCAGCTTGAACTTTTTGCCATCCAGAAGCAAAAAAGAATATGGAAGTATCTCGGCAATAGTTGATTGATATCCTTTTAGAATTAATGGTGGGTTACACTTTTTTAATTCCAGTAAAAATTCATCATTATTTATAGAGACAAATATTGAATAAATAACAATGGTGCGATCTTTCATGTTTCTGAGATCGACATACCGTATGCAATATGGTGAAATTGGATTGTTGCCAAATGATACACCAGCATTTACTTTGGTTCCGATTTTCTGTAATCCGAGATATAAAGAAATTGGGAAAATGAGCAAACCAGGCATTATTTTAAGAAATTCCTGGAAAGAAAAGAAATGTTCGTAAAAATGCATGGAGTTACAACGTTATTGTTCAGGTTTGAACAGATTTTCTCCTCAAATTCATCATGAAGCAAATTTATTATTTTTGTGTTTTATAAATTCGGATCAGGGTGACTATGAATCATAGCTTCATTTAGACAGGGAACTTATGTAATAAAGTGTTGAGGTACTGTTAAGGTTATGTTAAGAGTATGTTAATAATCAGTAAAAAGAAGAGTTGGCCTAGAGCAGACAAAAGCTGTTTGCAAAAATGTTTACAATTTTACGGTACATTGAAAAAGAGTAAATAATGAAGAACCTGTGGATGCTGAGCGGCTTTGGAGGCTCAACCATCATTGAGGTCAAAGATCACCTTTTTAATTTAATTGTTATGTCGGACCCAATGCTGCTCGTGGTCGAGGATGACCAGGACCTCGCGAACCTGCTGGAGTATAATCTCAATCGGGCAGGCTATAAATGTCATCTTTCCGGAAGCGCTGAAGATGCTCTTGTGGAACTTTCACGAAAAAGTTTTGACCTTGTGCTTCTTGATATCATGTTGCCAGGAATGGACGGGTTTGAGCTCTGCCAGAAAATCAGGCAGCATCAACTCTACAAGGATATTCCCATTATCATGGTGACGGCCAAAGGGGAGGAGATCGACAGAATTCTTGGTTTTGAACTCGGCATCGATGACTACGTTATCAAGCCGTTCAGTCCCCGTGAGCTGAACCTTCGGGTCCGCGCAATCCTCAAGCGGGAGCGTCGTCAGGGAGGTAAAATGCCGGAGGTACTCAAGACTGGCGGGCTTGAAATAGATCTTGCCCGTCATATTGTGACGCTTGATGGCAAAGAGCTTGTGCTGACCCTTATGGAGTTCAAATTGCTTGTTGCACTCCTCAAAAGAAAGGGAGAGGCCCAGTCACGGGAGATGTTGCTCAGCGATGTCTGGGATATAGACAAGAGCATCAGCACCAGAACTATCGACACGCACATTACAAGGATTCGCGAAAAGCTCGGGGAGAGTGGAAGTATCATCAAAACCTTGCGGGGGCTTGGTTACAAGCTTGTGGAGAATAATGATGAAGCCCATGCACGTTAAGCTGCATTTCCGGATTGGTCTGGCTCTTGGCATCATTATTTTTTTTGCGGTCGTCATGAGCTATCTTTTTGTCGGCCATCGGTTGACGGAGATACTGACTGCAGAAACCAGACATGAGTTGCAGCGCGACCTTCTGCTCAACAAGCAGATCCTGGAACAGATGCCACAAGATTGGCAATCAGGTGACAGGTTCCGGGTATGGATGGCACAGGTGGGGCGTACACTCGATGTCAGAGTCACCCTGATTGATCTTGATGGAAGGGTTCTTGGTGATACCTCCATCGCGCCGGATAACCTTGTCAAAACAGAAAACCACCGTGACCGGCCAGAGGTAATAGCTGCACGTCAAAATGGTTTCGGTGAAAATACTCGATTCAGCCAATCGGTAAAAGAGTACATGCTCTATATGGCGGTTCCGGTCGGGATGCCAAAACCCTGGGCCATTCTTCGATTCTGCAAACCACTCTACGATATCGGAATTTACGAACTTGAGTTTCGTAACAAGGTTATAGCGCAGCTTTTATTCATACTCATTCTTTCTGTTGCCGCAGGTGTTCTGACAGCCTATGCGTTTACTCGCCAACTTCGCACGCTTGCTGAAATGGCCCAAAAAAGGGTTCAGGGCGACTTTTCCGGAGTTAACCACCCTCAACGGCGTGATGAATTTGGTCTGTTGGCACAGGCATTGACGGTGATGACGGATAAAATAGCAACAATGCGTCGCAATGAGGAGTGGTATCTGGCTGTTTTTTCAGGCATTCGTGAAGCAATTATTGTCACCGATGTGTCCGGTGATATTATTCTCGTCAATTCTGCAGCATCAAAAATGTTACAGCTTGATGGAGCCATGTTCAAGTCGCGCTCGGTCTCGCATCTTTCTGACAGCAAGCTTCAGGAGCTTTTTGCCAGAGTTCACAGCACACAAGTAGCGTTACGCAAGGAGGAGATGTCGCTCATGACCTCAAAAGGGTTGCGCATAATGCAGATTAGCTCCATGCCCCTCATTAAAGAAAACCGGTTTGAAGGCACGGTGTTTGTCCTCAATGACATCACAACGCTTCGCAACCTCGAAAAAATACGGCGGGATTTTGTTTCAAGTGTGTCACATGAACTGCGCACGCCACTTACCGTCATCATTGGTTATACCGAAACCCTGCTCGAAGGAGCAATAGATGATCCAAAACATGCGACACCCTTCCTGAACATTATTCTGCAGGCAAGTCAACAGCTCACCGCGCTGGTCAACGATGTGCTTGATCTCTCTAAAATTGAGTCGGGCTACATTGAGTATCAATTCACAGAAGTCGATATGCATGATGTGGTGCAAAAATCGGTTGACTTTCTGAAACCCTCACTGGATAAAAAACGGATCAGGCTTGATATCAATATTTCCGAAGCACTTCCACCAGTCTGTGCTGATGCCCGATATCTCGATATTGTTATCCGTAACCTGCTCGACAATGCCATCAAATATGTTGATGACGGCAACGGAAGGATAAGGATTTCAGCCTTCAGAGTTGATGATGATGTCCGGCTGGAGGTCGAAGATAACGGAATCGGCATATCAAAAAACGATCTTGAGCGGATCTTTGAGCGCTTTTACCGGGTTGACAAGGGGCGTTCCCGCCAGCTTGGAGGCACCGGTCTTGGGCTGTCCATTGTGAAGCATATCATTCTTGCCCATAAAGGTGATGTCGAAGTTCGATCGCGAGTTAACCACGGCTCAGTCTTTAGTGTGAGGTTGAGGGTTGCGCAGAAAGAGACAGACTCGAAAAGTGCATCAACAAGTTCTTCCAGGGCTTGGGCAAAAAGATAACAAGGAGTCTGTGGCTCAGAATCAGCCTTGCTCTCTTCTAAAACGTTTTGGTAAAAGAGGTTAATCCAAGTATTCGGGAAAGCTTGAAGCCTTCTCCATAGTGAACACCGATTTGCTCGCCAAAGGAGCGGGCGCGAGCTTCGAGTCCGGTGAGAAACTCGGGGCGGTTAATCATGGTTTCAGGACTTTCTGTCATCCCGCTTTTATAAAACTGGGAACTGAAAGCGAGAACTCCTTTTCTGGAGGCTTCGAAGGTTTCGGAGACATCGACGATGAAGTCGGGTTCGAGGTGTTTGAACTGGATGTAGTAGAGGAGATGTTTGGGGCGGTGGGGCTCCTGGGCGTTCCCGTTCAAGGTGGTGGCAAGTTGTTGTAACCCGGCATAGTAACAGGCCTCGGTTACCAGCCTGGAGGCTTTGATGTGATCGGGGTGTCGTTCGTCAGGGGAGTTTGCAAAGACGACGTGTGGCCTGAATTGCCTGATGACCTTGATGATTTCGGCAAGGTTCTCTTCGGTATAAAAAAGTTTTGAATCGCCAAGGTCAAGGGTCGTGCGGCTCTGATAACCCATCAATTGTGCTGCGGTTTCAGCTTCTTTTTTTCTTGTTTCAGGAGTGCCGAGGGTACCCATTTCTCCTCTTGTGAGGTCGCAGACCGCGACGGTTTGTCCTTCGCTTCTTATTTTCAGCAGCGTGGCTCCGCAGGAGAGTTCAACGTCATCGGGGTGAGCGCCGAAGGCAAGGGCATAGACGGTTTCTGGTGATTGTTTCAATTGTCCTCTGAGTATATTGCGGTTCTGATAAAGAATTCTCATAACAAGCCACTTCTGACCAATGCTTAAAGTAAAGATAGTTCGTCTTGATAAACAAGCCATATTGCCGGTTTATGCCACCGCTCATGCTGCCGGGATGGATATTTCTGCCTGCCTCGAAGCGCCGGTGACGCTTGCGCCGTTTTCAACCGCCCTTATTCCATCCGGCTTTGCCATGGAGATCCCCGAAGGGTATGAGGCGCAGCTTCGTCCAAGAAGCGGGCTTGCGTTGCGTTCGATGATTTCGCTGCCAAACTCGCCGGCAACGATTGATGCTGATTATCGGGGTGAGGTCAAGGTGATTCTTGTCAATTATGGCAAAGAGCCGTTTACGGTGTCACACGGCGACCGCATTGCGCAGATGGTGGTGGCCAGGGTTGAGCAGGTGCATTTTGAGGAGGTGGCAGAGCTTGCCTCAACGGTTCGAGGTGAAGGGGGATTTGGCCATACGGGCATGGGGCGAGGGTAAGCAAAAACATAACCGTTGTCACCGTGAGCGAAGTGTGTATCTCTTGTTAAGGACTCTTGACTTCGCTCATCATGACGTATGAGGAAAAAACTTCAAATTTTGTTCACTGGAACAGAGGTAACAACAATCTCTTTTGGAGGGTTCAACTGAACTGGAGCGGACACTATCTCTTTGGGGGTAAAGATGATCTGAGTGACATCTTTTTTTGACCGATTTCCTGACATTCCCGGCATCCCTGGCATGCCCGGCATAAAGGAATTGTTCATAAGCTGCCCAAGCCCGGCGCTGACATTATTGAAGAGATTCTGTACCTGGTTTGAGCTTCCGGCAGCGTTCAGGTTTTCGAGAAGACCAGTCCATAATTTTCCGAGTTCCTGAAAAGAGTTTTGTACTTGCGCTGATGTAATTGTGGAGGTGACTCCATCAATAAGTTGTCCCGGAACGGAGGTGACGTTGTTGAACATCTCCCTGACGGGCTCTGAGTTGATGGTGGAGGTAACTCCGTCAATCAGTTGCCCGGTGGCGGAACTCACCCCGTCAATCAGTTGACCAGTGGCGGAACTCACCGAGTTGATCACTCCCTGTACTGATTCGACGGTGATGGTAGAGGTAACTCCCTCAATCAGTTGACCGGTAGCTGAACCCACTGAACTGATCATTCCCTGTACTGGATCAGAATTGATGGTGGAGGTAACGCCCTCAACAAGCTGCCCGGTAACAGTACTTACGGTGGTGATGATTCCCTGTACAGAGACAATAGTTGAGTCAATCAAGGCGCCCATGCTTCCGATCAGATGGGCCATGTCTCCATTCCCGACACCTGTATCTGCATTGTTCGATGAGACAGGTACAACTGCCCCTGCCGGTTTTTTGAGTTCTTCTGCTGCCATAGTTATGGTTGGATTAAGGGTAAGTAAGTGAAAATATTTTTTTGAATATAACAACTTATTTACTAACGCCATTCACCTCTTGATGCTATTTTGGGCGAGGTGTTTCTTTCTCTTTTCTCAGACAATATTTTTTTTGTAGTACTGGATAATGGATTCTTGTGTAACGCCAAGTGCATACAGAAGATGAATGGCTCCAAAACTGAGCTGGAGAGGGATGATACCGTTGCGGTGATACTTGCGGGCTGATGTGGTCACCTCTGAATTGAGAATGTGAAACGGCGTAACCTGTTCTATCCGGGAGATCATATTGTAATCTTCCATAATGAGCCGGGTTTCATCGAATCCTCCAATCATGGCAAAGAGCTCTCTGGTGATAAAGAGTGATTGATCTCCGCCTCGACAGATCATCAGGGGGAACTGCGTGAACCATCCGAACAGGCTCATGAGAGGGTGGTCATCATCAAAGTGCATTCTGAAGCACCCGGCCTCTTTGCCGCTGGCGACTGCCGAACGGATATCATTGAGAAAGGTTTCTGGAGGCTCGGTGTCGGCGTGCAGAAAATAGAGGATTTCACCGTTAGCATGAAGAGCCCCGCTGTTCATCTGTATGGAGCGTCCTTTGGCGCTGTTGCAGACGATTACCGGAAAACTTGCAAGTATATCGGGTGTCTTGTCGGTACTTGCGTCACTGACAATGATCTCCACCCCCTCTGAGTGCTCTGTGAGGGCCAAGAGTTTCTGAATCGTATGAGCGATGATGCTCTCTTCGTTACAGGTCGGGATAATGATGCTTATGGTTTTGTCCATAAAGGGCTTTTTTTTAGATCGTCAAAAGTGTCGATATCCGACAACTCCTCAAGAAGTTCATAAGAGGTGTCAAGTTGCTTGAGTATTGTTATCGTTTCCTTAAGCACCACGGGGTTACTCCACTTCCGGTCAAGAAAAAGTTCAGGAATCACTCTTTTCATGCCGATGAGATAAAATCCTCCATCGCTGGCAGGTCCGATTACGGCATCAGCTTGCTCAAGGCGGGAAAACGCGTCGTCAAGGATTGCCGGGTTCAGTTCGTAACAGTCAGTTCCAATAAGCACGACATGGTGAAAGCCGCTTTCAAATCCGCTTTCAATGGCATGCAGCATTCGCTCGCCCAGATCATTACCCTTCTGCAGTCTGGCGATGAAGGTATCGTTGAAAATAAGATCGGAAGAGGGGATAAAGCGGGAGTAAACCACCATTCGTTTCGCATGGACCATCTCGGCAATCCGGGCTGTATGCTGGCAAAGTATTTCGTAAATATCAAGGGCGTTTTTGTCGCCGATGCTCTTTGCCAGGCGGGTTTTGACCATTCCCGCCTCTGGATTTTTGCTTAAAACGATGAGCAGCCGGTTATTATTCATACAGGGCTCTTAATTTCCGAATCTGCTGAGAAGCTTTTCAGCAACCAGCTTACCGCTCAGCGCTGCACCCTCCATGGAGGCCAAATAGTGCTGATCGGTATAATCTCCGGCAAGAAAAAAGTTTTTGATGGGGCTGATCTGGTTCGGGCGGAATTTATCGACATCGGGTACTGCTTTGTAGACCGACTGGGGAATTTTGACAATGGTCGATTTCAGCAGTTTGGCATCCCGGGATTTCGGGAAACGATTATGGATATCTTTTATGACCAGCTCCGTTATAACTTCATTGGGCATATCCATAAGCTGGTGAGCTGGAGCAAGTACCAGGCTCATGACACTTCCTCCAGTTGCAGAGCCCATGCCCTTCTGGAAATCCTCTGCACAGGTGATGGAGACATCGGCAAAGGTGGCAAATATCGTGCTTTGTGAAAACATGAGGTTGTCGGTATCGGTAATTTTGCGGTCAAACCAGAGTTGGCAGTTTGCTACCGGACTGCCGACAAATTCATGCAGGTTGCGGAAATACTTGTGCGTCAGCCACTGAACGGGCAGAATTTTTTTGATGTTGTGAACGGGCAGGGCTGAAATATAGGCATCAGCCTCGATTTTATGACCATCCTTAAGGACAGCCTCTTTGATGGAGTCATCACTGTTCAGCTCAAACCGGTTCAGTTTCGCATCAACAAAAATGCGTCCCCCCTTGCTCTGGATATACTGCCTCATTGGCTCAATCATCGAGTCACCAGGATTTTTGCAGAAAAAAGCAAATTTTGTTGCTGTATAATTTAAGCCGAAATAGTTGAAAATGGTGATCATCGGCCGGGCGCTGATGACGTTTGGCTCAATGAAATTCATGGCAAGTGCAATGGCCCTCCACAGTCTCTGCAGTGAATGTTCCGAAGCTCCTTTTCGTCTATGCCATTCCGAATAGGTCATAGAGTCCTGACTGCGGAAATAGGCCTCATTGCCTGTAATGGCTGGGTAGAGCCCTTTGACCAGCGAAATTTTGTCCCAGAATGTGAGCAAATCGGTTCGCATGCCTCCAACCACCTCGGCCCAGGGACTGGGAAGGTTGGCTTTTCTGAAAAAAGATTGTGTGCCATTCTCCTCGGCGTAGATAAGGGCGTGCTCTTTCCATTGATAGTTATCTTCTGCACCGACCCGTTTCATATAGCGCTGGAGCTGTTCATAGCCTCCAAAAATGATATGCAGCCCTGATTCTATGGAGTCGCCATCACTGTCCTTCCATACAGACACCTTGCCGCCAAGTATTTTGCGTTTTTCATATATCTCAACCGTGTGTCCTCGATCGACAAGCTCCACAGCAGCGCTCAGGCCCGCAACTCCAGCGCCGAAAATTGCTATTTTCATAATTTTATTTAAAGTCCGGTCGCCTTGCGTTGTTGATGTATAATACTTTGATTTTTCTTTTGGAGAGAAAGCGGCTGTGCAGAAAAGATCGTTTGCGTGCATGATTCCACTTCTATACTCAAATTTGAGCATAAGATATTGAAATATTTTTTATTTGTAAGATTATCCCTTACGGTAGCTTTCTTGGTGACAGTCAAATAAAAACAATCTGCAACAGCATCAAGAATAATCAATAGCACAATGTACTACAGAAAAACGGATTGCTGCCCTAAATTATTTAAGAATTTTGCTGAAGAAGTTGCGAATCATAAAGAAAGCGATTGTTTTTTTCTTACTATTTTGTAATTTCTGTTTGCTTTCAAATAAGTCAAAATTGTGCTTATGTCTGGCCATCTTGATCTGATCGATCTTAAAATTATTGAGTCTCTTGGAGAAAACGGCAGAGTTCGATTGAGCGAGCTTGCTGAGGTGGTAGGGCTTTCAATACCCTCAGTCAGCGAGCGGCTCGACAAACTGCAGAAAAACGGTATCATCAAGGGGTTTACCATGGAGGTTGATGAACGGCAGCTTGGCTTTGATATTCATGCTTTTGTCAGGGTCAGAATCGATTCATCCAGACACTACAAGTCATTTATGGAGCATGTGCTGAAAGAGGAAGAGATTATGGAGTGTTTTTCTGTAACCGGTGAAGGGTCACACATTTTAAAGGTCATGACCCACAATACAGCATCGCTCGAGCAGTTTCTTTCAAGGATACAGAGTTGGCCGGGTGTTCTTGGAACCAATACCAGCTTTGTGCTTTCCCAGTTGAAGAAAAATAAAAAAATATGTGCCGAGATTGTTCGTAAAAATCTTCAGGACCGTCAGGTACTGACAACGTTTGATGAAAAGAGATCAAAAAAATAAGACAAGGGTTTAATTTTTTTCATAAGCCAGGAGGCTCATATCATGCAACTCAACAAGGAGGTTATTTTGAACAGCGATAGTAAAATTCCGGTTTCAACCTATTTTGGTTCGATGACCTTTGATCATAAGGCCATGCGTGCAAAACTGCCGAAAGAGGAGTTCACGGCGTTACAGGATACGATCAAAGCGGGAAAAAAAATAACCGATGAAATTGCAGGCGTAGTCGCTCATGGTATGAAGGAGTGGGCCATGGAGAACGGTGCGACCCATTACACCCATTGGTTTCAGCCGATGACCGGTTCTACTGCTGAAAAGCACGATGCATTTTTATCGATTGATCGCGATGGCACTCCGATTGAGCGATTTTCGGGTGAACAACTGATTCAGGGTGAGCCTGACGCTTCGAGTTTTCCATCCGGCGGCATGCGGACCACTTTTGAGGCTCGCGGCTATACGGCATGGGATCCTTCCAGCCCGGCTTTTCTCATGAAAGGGGGAAAAGATCTTACCCTTTGCATTCCAACCGTTTTCATTTCGTACCACGGCGAAGCGCTGGATGCCAAAACCCCGCTGTTGCGCTCGATGGATGCCGTCAGCAAGTCGGCCATAAGACTGCTTGAAGTGCTTGGTGTTACCGGTGTCTCCCGCGTCAAAACTTTTGCGGGTTGTGAACAGGAATATTTCCTTATCGACAAGAAATTCTATTCCGAACGTCCCGATCTTGTGATGTGTGGCCGTACTCTTCTTGGCGCTCTTCCACCGAAAGGGCAGCAGCTTGAAGACCACTATTTTGGTTCCATTCCTGATCGTGTGCTCGAATTTATGCAGGATGTTGAACATGAACTCTACCTGCTTGGTATCCCGGCCAAAACCCGTCATAATGAGGTTGCTCCTCACCAGTTTGAAATTGCTCCGATTTTTGAAGAGGCCAATATCGCCGTCGACCATAACCTGCTGGTCATGGAGGTGATGCGAAAAATCGCCGACAAGAAAGATTTTGCCCTGTTGCTGGCTGAAAAACCTTTTGCCGGCATTAATGGTTCTGGCAAGCACAATAACTGGTCGATAGGTACCAATACCGGCATCAATCTTCTTGATCCAGGTGACACTCCTGAAAAGAGTGTTCATTTTCTTGTCTTCCTTGTTGCGGTTCTCAAAGGTGTTTACAAGAGGGCCGATTTACTCAGAATGTCAATAGCAAGTATGGGTAACGACCACCGGCTCGGTGCCAACGAGGCGCCTCCTGCAGTGGTAACTGTTTTTCTTGGCGAGCTGCTCGAAAAAGTGCTTGATGCCATTGAAAGCGGCAAAGTTGACCTGAAAACTGAAAAACAGGTACTTAATCTGGGTCTTTCGCAGGTTCCTGTGGTCAACAAGGATTATACTGACCGTAACCGTACCTCCCCATTTGCCTTCACTGGCAACAAGTTTGAGTTCAGGGCGGTTGGTTCTTCCCAGGCTGCTTCTGTGCCCAATATGGTGCTGAACACGCTGATGGCTGAGGCTGTTGATGAAATCTCGGATGCTATTATTGCCAAAATCGAGGCAGGAAAAGAGAGGGAT
The DNA here is from genome assembly GCA_903994455.1 of uncultured Chlorobiaceae bacterium. Taxonomy (GTDB): domain Bacteria; phylum Bacteroidota; class Chlorobiia; order Chlorobiales; family Chlorobiaceae; genus Chlorobium. Next base: position 10,796 of record CAJEXI010000045.1, read on the forward strand.
GCAGCAATTCTTGAAACTCTTCGTGAGGAGATTACGGCTACCAAGCCGATCCGATACCAGGGTGATAACTACGCAGAAGCTCTCCAACAGGCAGCGAAAGAGAGAGGATTGCCGAACCTGAAGAACACTCCCCAGGCACTCAGAGTTCTGCTGAAGAAAGATGTCCAGGATATGTTTGTCAAATATGGTGTGCTGAGTGTCCAGGAGATCGAGGCCCGTCTGCATATCCGTCTCGAACGCTATGTCAAGGGTATTGATATTGAAGCTCGCACGCTCCAGCTTATGTTGAAGACCTTCGTGATTCCTGATGTCTCTGAATATCAGGGTGATCTTGGCAACTCCTTCAATAATCTTTTGTCTGCTGCTGATGCAATTGGTTTGTCTGACAAGGTGCTCCAGAGTCAGGCTGGTAATCTGAAATCACTGGCCGAAAATTTCTCGACGTTGATTGACATGACAGCCGAGCTTGATGAAGCTGTTGAAAAAATCGAGACGCTTGCAACCGAGTTCGACAAGGCCGATTACTGCGCCAATGAACTTCTTCCGTTGATGACGGAGGTGCGCACCATCGCCGACAGGCTTGAACAGGTTGTTGACCGCAGTCGCTGGCAGCTTCCAACCTACTCAGAAATGTTGTTTGAGCACTAACCTTCATCAGGTTTCAATAAAGAGAAGGCTCGCATCGGCGGGCCTTTTTTTTTGAAAAAATTATTTTATTGTAATCGTTGGGTTATGCCTTATTTTCAGGGTGCGATTCCCGTTATTGTGTTTATGTTTTCCTAAACAACCCTTACCGACATGCCAGAGGTTTTTCATTATACCATGACCTATCCGGCCTTTTGGCTTGATTACTATTACCTTGTAACATGGTTTCTGGGTATGCTCTTTCTCGCGCTGGTGTGGGCGATTTTTTTCCGTTATGGAAACTTTAGTTATGGCGTGGATCTTGGCTGCTTTTGGAAAACGGGTTTACTTGTCTTGTTTACCACCGTGTCGATAGGCCCCCCAATGTTTTATAACACCCGTTTTGCCGGGGAGCATGGTCAGGATGGTGATTCCGTTAAAATTTCAGGCGACAAGTTGCTCTATATGGACCGGAAAGGCAATGAAAAAAGAGTTCTTCTTACTGATATTACTGCTATTTACCAGGAGAGCATTACCCATAACCCGCCGCCAAAAATATTTATCGTTGCAGGAAAATCTCCGGTAAAGGACTCCTTGTTTGTAACAACAAACCTTCCCGGTTACAAGGATTTTCTTGAAGAGATCTCAAGGAGAACCGGTGTTGAAGCCAAACTTCACTGAGTCTCTTTTCAAAGACACACAACCATGCGTTATTCCGGCGAGCCCTTATCTACCGATACGTTGCTTCTTGTCGTTGAAACAGGTAATACAACCACTTCAATGGTGGTGTTCAGTGGTTCCGAGTGTCTTGAAGTTCACAAAATACCTTCGCCAAGCCTCTCTGGCCATGATGGTATTTCCAGGTTGCTTGCTCCGGTTCTCATGAAATATCCGGATCTCTGTGACGCTGTGCTATGTAGCGTTGTGCCGTCGCTGGAGAGGAGTATCGGTGATTCACTTCGTCGTCATCTGACTGGTCAGGTGATGCAGGTCAGCTCTTCAATGCGCCTTCCTTTCATGCTGCACTACAATTCACCCGATACGTTTGGTCCAGACCGGATTGCCTTTTGTGCGCTGAGTCAAAGCCTCTTTCCTGAACATGCCGTTATTGCTCTCGATATTGGTACTGCCATTACGGTCGATGTGCTCGATTCCAGCCGGAACTATCTTGGTGGTCTCATTATGCCTGGTCTTTACCTCATGGCAAGTGCCTTGCATGAACATACAGCAAGGCTTCCGCTGGTGACTCTTGATCGTCAGGAGACTCTTTTGGGATACTCGACCGTTGAGTGTATCAGGAACGGGATTATTCTTGGTTGTGTCTCCAGCATGGAGGGTGCCATCACAAAGATTACATCCTGGCTTCGGAAGGAGTACAATGAACATGATATCAAAGTCATTGCCACGGGCGGCAGTGCGCCTCTTGTTGCCAGCATGCTCGACTGTGCTCCGGTGGTTGAAGAGCTGGCGGTAGTCAAGGGAACCCGGTTACTCTTTGAGCTCAACGCCCATTTTTTGGGCTGAAAAGTGCCTGACCATCGCTGATGGCTTGCAGAACATCTTGATCTTCGATGTTTTCTTCAAGCAGAAAAGCGTTGCCAAGTTTTTTCAACAGCACAAAACGAAGCTTTTTATCAAGCTTTTTCTTGTCAGAGAACATACTCTCAAGAAGCAGGTCGCGGTCAATATCAAGAAACCTGCGCTTCAGCAGCCCCTTTGGAAAGCGGAACTTTTGCAGGAGAGTGAGCCCGCGATCAAGCGACTGGCGGTCGAGATAGCCAAGGTTGTGTGATAAATAGAGGGCGCAGACCATGCCAATGGTGACCGCCTCGCCGTGACGCAGATACCGGTACTCCGCAAGCTTTTCCAGTCCATGGGCAAAAGTGTGTCCAAAATTCAGGGTTGCCCGAAGGCCATCGGTCTCCCTAAAATCCTTTTTTACAACATCATCCTTGATAAAGGCGCTTTTTTTAACGGCTTCGGTGACGTATGGCTCTTTCAGCCCTGTAATATCCGCAAAGTGAAGGTCAAGAAAGCTGAAGAAAGGTTCATCGGCAATAAATCCATACTTGACGACCTCCGCCATTCCGGCATAGATCTCCCGCCGGGGCAGGGTTGCAAGGTATGAAGTATCGATCAGCACCAGTTCCGGAGAGTGAAAAAAGCCGATCAAATTTTTGCCGAGGGGGTGGTTGATGGCCACCTTTCCACCAATGGAGCTGTCGGTCATGGCGAGCAGTGTTGTGGGAAGCTGAATCACAGGAATACCCCGAAAATAGCTCGCAGCAATAAATCCGCCAAGATCGCCAACAACACCCCCGCCGACAACAAGCAGGTTCCAGCTCCGGTCAACATCGGCCTCAATCATACTGCCATAAAGGCGATAGGCAACGCTGAAGCTTTTTGATGCCTCTCGTGCAGGGACAACAAGCTCTATAAACTGAAACCCCTCATCATAAAACTTTTTGAGAAGCTCGTCGCCGAAGAGTTTTCGGGTATGTTCATCGAACAGTACCACGGTTTTTTTTGAAAGTCCATGGGTTTTGAACAATTCACCCAATCCGGCAATAACCGGTGTTCCCACAATTATGGTGCTCACGTTAATGCTTCCATGATTATTGATCTTCGGTAGTGGCTGATGCTGTGCGCACATACCGTTCTATTTTGCGGGTCAGCTCCTCGACCGTAGAGCCAATGCGCTTGATGTCGGTCTCAACAGTGATATCAGCGCTTTCGTAGCGGGGTTCGCGCCTGGCAAAGATGGTCGATATTTTTTCCTCAATCTCCTCATACGAAAGCTTTCGCCCCTTTTCACCCTTTAACAACGGTCGATCGGTTTTGTTGCAGAGCCTTCGGGCAAGAATTTTTATGGGCGATTTCAAATAGACCAGGGTGCCGGATTTCTTGATGAGTCCGTATGATTGGTCATTTTCCAGGACACCACCACCAAGAGAGATGACCAGATTGCTTTTTGAAACCAGTCCGTCAAGCGTCTGAACTTCAAGCGTTCTGAAGCGCTCTTCTCCATCCTCTGCAAAAATCAGGGTAATGGTTTTTCCTGCAATTTGTTCAATTGTCTGATCAAGGTCAATAAACTCATAGCCAAGCGAGTTCGCCAGGAGTGGTCCTATCGTCGATTTGCCAGATCCACTGAACCCGGTTAAAAAAATCAGGGTGTGTTGCTTGTCCACGGTTTATTGATTCAAATGCCACAAGTCACCTCGATAGAGCAACAGCGCTTTACCATGAACCGTAAAATAAACAAAATCAGTCATCTCCCGTCCAAAAAAATCTTTTTGCTCAGATATGTTCACCCGGAAGCAGTGAGGGCATTTTGCGATAGCTGTGGACGACTGTCCGATAAAAATCACTAAACAATAAACTGTTTGCGGTATACCAAATACCGTAAATATGGTATTTGTAATAAATGAAGCAAGTTAGATATTTTTGCAAACAATAACACACAAACATCGTGCAACAAGTTAAAACTATTTTGATAATGACGCTATTTTTCAATAGGGCGAGTTTTTCGCTACTTTTGCATCGCAAGGTTTTTTTGCGTTACCTTTTGTGGAAGCAGTTTCATTGCTTATTTTTTCAGAAGCAAAAGCGCAGGAATATCTACCGCTGACATTTCTGCAGGCAGCGGTCAAAACAAAAGGAGCATGTGTATGGCATCTGAGCAAAAACAGGGGAAAAAGGAACAGCACCCATTAAGCTGTTCGGAGTGTGGAACGCTTAACTGTTATCGGCAAGAGGGCAGATTTCCTGATTTCTGTCTGACCGAATCGATTGAGCAAGAACAACTGGACAACATTACAGACCACTATCGAGGAGAGGGTCTTGATGCCAAAATAGCACGGGCCTCTGCGGACGTTGAGTGCACCTATTATGGAAAACTGACCCGTGTAGAGGAGATTATTGCCTTTGCCAACCGCATGGGAGCGAAGAAAATAGGGCTTGCAACCTGCATCGGGCTTTCGGAGGAGACCAGGATTTTTGTCAAGGTTCTCAGGATTAACGGTCTTGAGCCATACTCCGTCCTTTGCAAGATTGGCTCTGTTGATAAAACTGAAATCGGCATTGAGGATGATCTGAAAATTCAGAAGGGGAGTCATGAAGCGTTGTGTAATCCAATTCTGCAAGCCAAACTTCTCAACGAGCGGAAAACAGACTTGAACATCATCATCGGCTTATGTGTCGGTCATGATTCGCTCTTTATCAAATATTCCGATGCTCCGGTGACAACGCTGATTACAAAAGACAGGGTGCTTGGGCACAACCCGGCAGCCGCACTCTATACCAGCGCATTTTATTATAAACGACTGATGAGTGAAGGGCGCAATTTATAAGACCTCATTAATGGAGAATAACCCATGAGTACTCGAAAATTTTGGGAGGAGTAGATAGAGACCCTTCCGAGGCCAAAATTAGAGCACCGACTTCTCCGGTTTGAAGTGGATGTTGAGGCCGCAGAAGGATATGAAGCCAAAGCAGAGATGCTTGCACAACAGGTGACTGAACTGATCAAACAACGTTCAGGAGTTAATCCACTGCAGGTCAACGTTCTGGCGAATGGAACGCTCCCCCGTGCGAATCATAAAGCAAAGCGGATCGTTGATTTACGAAACACATAACCATCAAGGATTTATTCGTGCCGGAAACAAGCAGGCGAACAAGCCATTTTACAGAATCAATTATTCGAAGAATGACCCGTGTGGCCAACAACTGCGCCGCAATCAATCTGTCGCAGGGGTTTCCCGATTTCGATCCCCCGGAAGCGTTGCTGGTGGCGGCTGAACGTACAGGTCGCCAGGGGCCGCACCAGTACGCCGTGACCTGGGGAGCGGCAAATTTCCGTCAGGCTTTTGCCCGAAAACAGTCACGATTCATGGGAGTTCCCGTTGATCCGGACACAAACGTGGTGGTGACCTGCGGCAGTACGGAAGCGATGATGGCCGCCATGATGACTGCCTGCAATCCGGGAGACAAGGTTATCATCTTTTCGCCGTTCTATGAAAACTATACCGCCGACACCATTCTCACCGGTTCCATTCCTGTCTATGTTCCCTTGCGCCCACCGGAATTTTCCTTTGATCCTGACGAACTCCGGCAAACGTTTGAGCAACACCGACCCAAAGCCCTGATTCTCTGTAATCCGGGTAATCCAACAGGAAAAGTCTTTACGCAGGGTGAACTTGAAATCATCGCAAGCCTTGCCATTGAATTCGATACCTTTGTCATTACTGATGAGGTCTATGAGCACATTGTTTATGCCCCCCACACGCACCTGAGCATCGCGGCGTTGCCGGGTATGTTTGAGCGCACCATCACGTGCAGTTCGCTCTCCAAAACCTATTCAATCACCGGATGGAGGCTTGGAACCGTGGTGGCAGCACCCGCCGTTATTGATGCAATCCGCAAGGTGCATGACTTCCTGACCGTCGGAGCCGCAGCGCCATTGCAGGAAGCTGCCGTGACAGCGCTTGAATTTCCCGACTCCTATTATGAAACTCTCCTGGCGAGTTACACGGAAAAACGGGACATTTTTCTTGGTTGGCTCGACCAGACAGGGCTCTCCTATACGCGGCCACAGGGAGCCTATTATGTGATGGTCGATGTTGATGAATTCGGGGTCACTGATGATGTCGCTTTTTGTGAATGGCTGGCACGCACGGTTGGAGTTGCCGCAGTACCGGGATCAAGCTTTTTCCGTGAACCGGTTCACCACCTGATCCGCTTTCATTTTGCCAAACAGCCGGAGACGCTCAACGCCGCAGGAGCACGTCTGTTGACGTTACGAGCCCAGGCAAAACAGTACAGCAATGGTTGAGATTCGCTGGCACGGGAGAGGGGGACAGAGGGCTTTTACAGCCGACAGACTATTGGGTGTTGCTGTAACGCTTTTTGAGGATCGTTATGCCCTGGCATTTCCCTCGTTCGGGCCTGAACGCCGGGGCTCGCCAGTACTCGGCTTCACACGGATGGACGAGCGCAAAATTGCCGATCGAGGTGCCCCCCGAAAGCAAGAGATCGCGTTTGCGCAAACCTGCTTCGCCGTCCAGACGCGCCGTGCGGAGTTGATTGAGCAGCGGTTGCTGGAGGCTGAGCGTGTTCATGCCCGGCACAAGTTGAGTGCGACAGAAAAAGAGCTTTCTTCTGTTATCTTCGAGCAGACTGGTGGTGCCGAGAACTTTGTTGTCATCCGCAGCAAGGGCGATCATGCGTTGTTTGGCAAAAGCACGCAGGCGATGAAGGCGGAGTGGGATGTACCGGATAAACGGCCGCTGGCTGACTTTGCACCAACTATCATCCTGAAAGCCAAAGATTTTGCAACCGAAATTACCATCTTTAATGCACGGGAACACAGGATGAAAAGCGAAGGGGTGATTTCGATTGAGCACATTACCAATAACGAGGCGGTACGCAATACCTTGCTTGAACGGGGCATTTGCCCGGAATCGTTGCTACCACGCCGTCTGGCCTCTGAAGAAAAGAGGTCGTTGAAGAATCCTGACGGCTTGAGCGAGCCAACTGAGGAGTGATGGAATGGACAAACCAGAAACAACATCAATGCTGGCAACCGGAGAGTTTCTTCTCTTTAAGCTGTTGATCGTTTTGCCGACATCGGGAAAACGAGATGAGTATGCTTTTTTCAGTAAATTGTCAACGTGCTTACAAATTGATGGTAAGATGGAACGACTTCTCAAGTTTCGAGAAACAGAGATATGACAACAACTATTGTACAGAAAAAGAGTCAGGGGGTTCCTCGCATTGAATCTTTGAAGGTGCAGAATTATCGGGCGTTAAAAAATGTAACTCTCGATAAATGGACACCAATGAGTGTTTTACTTGGCCCGAACGGGAGTGGTAAATCCACCATATTTGATGTCTTTAACTTCCTTTCGGAATGCTTTCAATATGGTTTGCGCCATGCGTGGGATCGTCGTGGACGGAGTAAAGAGTTAAAAAGCAGAGGCGCAAACGGCCCTATTGTTTTTGAATTAAAATATCGCGAACAATCAGGAACACCACTGATAACCTATCACCTGGCGATAGACGAGGGGCTCAAAGGCCCTGAGGTTGTTGCTGAATGGTTGCAATGGCACCGTGGAAAAAGAGGTAAACCATTTCGTTTTTTAGAGTTTAGTCATGGTCTCGGAAAAGCTGTCAGTGGAGATGAGCCGGATGAAACTGACAAGCGTTCAGAAAGCAATTTAAGGTCTTCGGACTTGATTGCCGTCAATACGTTAGGGCAACTTTCCGAACATCCTCGAGTGGCGGCATTGCGTGAGTTTATAACAGGCTGGTATGTTTCGTATTTGGCGATAGATCAAACCCGCCATCAACCAGAGGCCGGACCGCAGGAGCGACTGAGCAAAAATGGCGATAATTTACCAAATGTTATCCAGTATTTGAAGGAGCAACATCCTGAACGATTAGAAGAGATCTTTGCGGTGCTTCGTCAAAGAATTCCTCGTCTGGAAAGGGTTGATGCGGCTCCAATGCCTGATGGTCGATTGCTTTTACAAATCAAGGATGCCCCTTTTGAACAGCCTGTGCTCTCCAAATTTGCGTCAGACGGGACGATGAAAATGCTGGCCTACCTGACCGTGCTTTATGACCCGGAACCTCCGCACTTTATTGGTATTGAAGAGCCGGAAAACTTTCTTCATCCTCGATTACTGCCAGAATTAGCTGAAGAGTGCCGTGCAGCCGCAGAGAATTCTCAGTTATTAATTACGACACATTCTCCCTTTCTGCTCAATGCCATGCGTGCAGAGGAGGTACGGGTGCTCTATCGGGATGAGGAGGGCTTTACGCAAGTGGTTAAAGCATCAGATATCCAGGGTATTCCTCAAATGATTGCCGCAGGAGCATCGCTTGGCCATTTATGGATGGAGGGGCATTTTGGTTTTGGAGATCCGTTGGTCAACTCAGGCGCCCCCAAAACAGGTAAAAAGGGGAAGAGATGAGGCTGGAAAAATTGATTGTTTTTGTTGAGGAATATTCCATGGAAGTGGCGCTGGAGATTCTTCTTCCCAGAATGCTTGGGGCTATTGAGTACCAGATTATCAGTTTTTCATGCAAAAATGAGATGCTGAAACAATTGCCTGAGCGATTAAAAGGCTACAGCACCTGGATGCCAAAGAGTTGGTCACTTCTGGTGCTTGTAGATCGGGATGATGATGATTGCCACAATTTGAAACAAAAGCTTGAAGAATATGCTCAATCAGCCGGTTTTATAACAAAGACGTCAGCTTCATCCCTTCTCGATTTTAACGTAACGAATCGAATTGTTATTGAAGAGCTTGAAGCATGGTATTTTGGGGATTGGAATGCTGTTCATGCAGCCTATCCAAAAGTGCCTGCAACTATTCCTCGTAAAGCTCCCTATCGAAATCCTGATGCGATAAAAGGTGGCACATGGGAAGCACTTGAACGCATTTTTCAGAGAGCGGGTTATTTTTCTACCGGATTACGCAAGGTTGAGTGCGCCCGCAGCATTGCCAAACAGATGGATATTCGTCAGAATTGTTCCCACAGTTTTAGCATGTTTCGTAACTCCGTTCAGGCTATGTTGGCTCCGGGAACATAAAAGAATGTTGAACGATGAAAACCGAAGTTATTCAAACACTGACGACAATGTTTGAGGCTCATGCCCAGAAGGTCGAACGCCGAATGGCCTCTGAAGAAAAGAGGTCGTTGAAGAATCCTGACGGCTTGAGTGAGCCAACTGAGGAGTGATGGAATGGACAAACCAGAAACAACATCAATGCCATCAATCGGAGAGTTTCTTCTCTATCAAAATGAGAGCGGCAAGATAAAGATTGAAGTTCGGCTGGAAAATGAAACCCTCTGGCTGACACAGCAGCAGATGGCCGATTTGTTTCAAGTGAAGGTTCAGAACATTACCATGCACTTGAACAACATTTATGCCGAAGGAGAATTGGATGAAGTGGCAACTTGTAAGGAATTCTTACAAGTTCAGTCTGAAGGGGCAAGAGTGGTTCAGCGCACCAGAAAGTTCTACAACCTTGACGCAATCATTTCCGTTGGCTACCGTGTTAAAAGCGCTGTCGCAACCCGATTTCGCATCTGGGCAACCCAAACCCTTCGCGAGTTCATTGTCAAAGGTTTTATACTTGACGATGAGCGGCTCAAGAATCCTGACCAGCCGTTTGATTATTTTGACGAGCTGCTCAGGCGGATTCAGGACATTCGAACCTCCGAGCGGCGCTTTTACCAGAAGATTACCGATATCTATGCCACAAGCATTGACTACGACCCGACGATGCCGGAGAGTATCGGATTTTTTCAAACCGTTCAGAACAAGATGCACTGGGCAATAACCGGCCAGACAGCAGCCGAAATCATTCACGCCCGAGCCGACAGCGCCAAGCCCAACATGGGTCTGACAAACTGGCGAGGGGCAAGGGTTCGCAAGGATGATGTAACCATTGCCAAGAACTATCTCAACGAAGAGGAGCTTGCGGCGCTGAACAACCTTGTGGAACAGTACCTTGTGTTTGCCGAGGGTCAGGCCATGCGTCGTGTACCTATGCACATGAAAGAG
>CAJEXI010000046.1 GCA_903994455.1 uncultured Chlorobiaceae bacterium
CATTATTGCAGTGCTTTGCTCATATGGTGTTGGTGATGAAGGAAGAAAATTGAAAGTTGACGGATTAATCTTAAGTAATTTCCATAATAACATTAAGCAAGATAGATCTGAAGTTATTGCACTTTGTTATGGATTGAATAGAGGATATTCTGTTTTCACAAACAAATATCGGAACGAAAAAACTGAACAAATCGTCAAATTTGAATTGAATAGCAAACTTGATTACTACACTATTGAAAGTATTTATCAATATGCTATTAATGCAATAAAAAGTAATTCGTTTGAATATCTTGATTCGATAATTCCAATAAGCAATTGTAAAGCAAAGAAGCAATCAAAAAATGATTATTACATTTTGGACACATTAGTAATTGCCGAACGGATTAAGGTTGGCGATACAAAATGGTGGGTAAGATTTTTGAACTTTTTTTTTCAAAAAAATCAAGAGGAATTATTTAGACCATTTCTTATTTCCGCGTTTCAAAAAATAAAAGAAGATTTAGTGGATGAATTTGCAATTGAAATCGAAAATAGAAATTCTGAATTGCAACTTTTAAAAATCCAAAATTCTCAATTAGTTCAAAAGCTGAAAGATGCAGAAAAGAAAGAAGTAACATCACAAAAAACAAAATCAAAAGATCCCATAATAAAAACAAATGAATCTGCATTACAAGAACCATTTGCAGAATACTCAATAATTAAAAAAGCAAATAACAATCAGATATCTGAATTAATGGAAAGAATAAATAGTTACGAAACTTTATTAAAATTAATACAAAAGCAAACAAAGTCAAAAAAGATTGATGAGTTAATATCTTCTTTTCATAAGAAATCACATGATGGAGGACTTTTTAAAAATCAAGAAAAGTAACTTATGACGTTATTTCGTAGGTTAATCACTTCATCAACAAGTGACAAGTCTTTAGATGCTTTTCTTTCTGAAAACATCCAATTCTTTTATGAGTTGCATAATTCAAGCATTGCAAATCTAAATGCTGAAAAGGATGATATTTGTGAATTTATAGAAACTAAAAGGCTTATTTTAGAAAAACTTGACTTCACAAAAAACACAAATAAATCTTTCATTTCCATAATTTTTGATTTTTCCGAGAGATTTGGGTTTTTAAGTATTGTAAATATTGAAAATACTTTAAGAAGAAACGAACTTTATCTTGGCAAGAGAAGGGATGCTGCAAAACTTTACTTGCTAAATATTCGCAACGTCAGTGACTACATTAATCGTTTCAATGATATTTGTTTTTTGCTTCAATCTTCGCTTGAAGAAGAGGAAGATTCAGATAAAGATGTTGTTACTACTTTTCTTAACTACTATGCGAAAGTTGTTCGTGACACTTCGATTGAATATTCTGAATCTCTCAAGAATAATTTAGTAGCAAAAAGAAGCTGTGTTGCTTTTGATTTTTTGCAAAGTCCCTATCTATCTCAACTATTAGAGATAGACATTACAAATCCAGAATCTGCCTATCAATCAATTCAAAGATTAATTGATAAAATCAATGATCGGCAATACAGGTTATTAGACGCAGTAACGATTGACATAGAATATCTTATTGAAGCAAATACAGATTATTCAAGGTTATTAGAGAATGTTGAAATTTCATTTAATCTCATACGAGATATTGCTGTAGATAAATGTAGAAGAATTGATACACACTTGCCAGGAAGAGGAGTTACGCCATTAATAGAAGAAAATGAACTGTATATTTATTTATACCGATATGGAAAAATGCACAAAGCAAAACTGGAATCTTGCTTCTATAAATTCCCTTTTGTTGAAATTAATCAACCAATTGAAGTAATAGATTGGGGTTGTGGACAAGGTTTAGCATCAATGGTTCTTTGTGATTTTTTAAAAAGTAATGACATTGAAATCCATATTTCAAAAATTACTTTGATTGAACCTTCTCATTTATCAATTAAAAGGGCAGCTTTACATATTCGTGCTTGCCCATCAGTACAAACCACAATAACAGTTTGCAAATCTTTTGAATCATTAGAATTAAAAGATGTATGCGCTGGTGCTAACGCAATCAAAATTCACTTATTCTCAAATGTTTTGGATATTGATGAAAATTATTATTCTCAAAATAATTTGATTGAGCTTATTAAGCGATCTCAAAAAGGAATAAACTATTTCATTTGTTGCAGCCCTTACATCACAGACTTTAAAACAAATAGGATAGATAATTTTGTTCGTAGTTTTAGAGATAGAGAAATGATTTTTTCAGAAGATAATCAAGTTGGTGAATGGACAAACAACTGGACAAGAGTTGTTCGTGTCTTTAAGGCCTCATTGTAATTAGTAAAAATTAAACTTTATAAAACATGGCCAATCAGGAACATCTCGATATACTAAATCATGGTGTTGATGTCTGGAATAAATGGAGAAAAGAAAATCCTAATATAGTACCAAATCTTATTAAAGCAGATATCAGAGGATATAATCTTTCATTTATTGACTTTTCTTATGCAATGCTCTCAGAATCAGATCTCTCATTTACAAATCTATTTCACGCCAAATTATCTGACGCTCTTCTATTAAAAGCTTTATTTATCAAAACTAATTTTACAGATTCCAAACTTTCAAATGCTAATTTCAATTGTTCAATTATTGGCTGGACAATATTTGCAAATACCGATCTAAGCACTGCTATCGGACTTAATTCAATTCGTCACAAAGGCCCATCTTCTCTCGGTATTGATACCATTTACCAGTCAAAAGGAAATATTCCTGAAGTATTCCTCCGTGGCTGCGGCCTGCCAGATAAATTTATCGAATATATCCCCACCCTAACCGGAAAAGGCATCGAATACTATTCATGCTTCATCAGCTACAGCCACAGGGATGATGACTTCGCAAAGCGTCTGCACAACGACTTGCAGGCAAAGGGTGTTCGCTGCTGGTTTGCTCCGCATGACATGAAAATTGGCGACAAAATACGACCAACCATCGACGACTCAATTCGCCTTCATGACAAGCTGCTATTGATTCTTTCTGAGCACTCAGTACAAAGCGACTGGGTTGAGCATGAAGTTGAACACGCCCTCGACCTCGAAAGAGAGCGTAAAAAAACCGGTCTCTTCCCTGTACGAATTGATGACGCAATCATGGAGAGCAAAACCGGCTGGGCCGGAAACGTGAAACGCCAGCGGCACATCGGCGACTTCACCCAATGGAAACAGCACGATGCCTACCAGTCAGCATTCGACCGCCTTTTGCGGGATTTGAAAGCATGAGGTTCTGATATTTGTGCCGAGCTGGAGCTCGGCGTTCCCGGGGGGGTATGCGGGATTTTAAAGCAGACGACTATATGCCGTCAGGCCTGACATTTCCTATGGTGGCACTGTTTTTTATGTTTAGCCAAATTATCTGTACATTTTTTGTACTTTTCAGGGCCAGTTAACCTCGCATGTGTTTCACAAAAAGAAGAGCACCTTATCCAACATGAGCACAATTTCTATTGCCGATATTCTTGAACTTCCAGTGCAGGAACGCATTCGTCTCGTTGAGCTTATCTGGGATAGCGTTGCAGCACTGCCTGAAACCGTGGAGATTTCGCCTGCGCTCAAGGCTGAGCTTGAAGCACGCCTTGCAGAGTTCGAAGCAAATCCCGAAGGTGGCTGTTCCTGGGATCAGGTGAAATCACACCTTAAAAAAGGCTCATGGCGTACCGTCTGAAGTTCTCTGCACGAGCGTTACGTGAAACTGGTGAAGCTCAAGAGTGGTACGAATTACAGAGCCCCGGCCTTGGTGCTGAATTTATGGCCGCAATGGAGTTACAGCTAAAACGGCTTGAGCAAGCTCCGTTACTTTATTCCGAAGTTATCCCAAATGTGCGCCGCGCTCTCCTTCCCCGCTTTCCTTACGGTTTATTTTATGTAGTGCGGAGTGATTTTGTGCATATTTTAGCAGTGTTACATGACGCTCGAAATCCGGGTTGTTGGCCCCAAAATCGGTAGTCATCACCCATGATTATCATTCTTTCTTTTTGAAAAATACTTCGTTTTTGATGATCTCATGAATATTGACAACAGATACAACCCTGTACGTCTCAATCCCACAGAAGAGGTCGCCGAAAAGTCCGCCAATGATCCTGAATTCAGGATAGCTTACGATGCGCTGGAAGATGAATTTGCCGCACTGGCCGCTTTGCTGGATGCCCGTTTGCAGGCAGGACTCACGCAAGCACAGGTTGCATCAAGAATGGGAGTATCGCAGCCGGTTCTTGCCCGAATTGAGTCCAGTCTTGGCAAACAGAATCACTCACCTTCGCACAATACCTTGCGCAGGTATGCAAGCGCATGTGGGATGAAACTGGTTATCCAGATGGTTAAACCAAATGCACAGTAAGTGTTTCTACAGAAAAGTTTTCAAACGTTGTTCCGGTTCGCCCTGTGGAGCACGTTCAAGCGGCTCCCCTTTCCATGCTCACCCAACAGTTCCGCGTTCTCTTTTTCAGCTCAGTGCCGACACGCCCTTACGATCAATAACATCAAGAAGACGTTGCGCTGTACCACCCGGTCTTTTTTGTCCCTGCTCCCACTGCTGCACAGTCGTTTTACCAACACCAAGCATCACTGCAAAAACGGTTTGACTCATACTGTTTGCCATGCGAATGCGTTGAATATCCTCAGGTTGCAACATGCGTTTTTTCGGCAAGCAAAGCGCATCAACGGTACGCATCGTGATTTCATCCATAGCACCAACATTAAACAACTCTTTCGCCATTTCATTGGCAATATCCAAAATCTCACTCATAAGAGCTTACCTCCCATATTAAATTCGCCTCTAAAAGCTCTGCAACATGCTCTTCACTTGATGAAATAAAAGAATCTGCGACAATACTTAAAGCCACTTCCTCCCTGTCAGAAATAGTATCCTTTTCGCTCTTGGCAAAAGCGTAGAGAAAAATAATTCGATCAGCATTTGGTCTTTTATATCCCACAAGAACACGATATCCACCCCGCTTTCCGGCACCTGCCCGTGGCATCCGTTTCTTGAACAAACAACCGCCAAGGTTTGCTTCAACCTTGCCTGCGGCAATCTCCTCCGCTGCCTGAAATAGCGCAAAGTCCGAAACTCTTTCACGACGTGCCCAATGGTTAAACCATTTGTTTTTGAACACCCTCATTTTTTAAGTATATCACTTGGTGTTATAATTAACAAGAATTTTTTTGCTATAAACTTACTGATATCACCTGATTGAGCTTCTTGCTTGCGTATTTGAGAACAGCAAGAATATCTTCTTTTTCAAGATCCGTCAACTCCACAATAATTTCGTCAGAAGTAAGTCCTGCAGCCATCAGATTGAGGATATCAATAACCCTGATTCGCAACCCGCGAAAGCATGACCGACATCCACATTGATCGGGATTTATGGTAACTCCATTTTTGCCAGTCCTCCATTACTTTTTCTTTATGGTGGTGTTATGGTGTGCTCTCATAGATAACTGCATCGGAAAGCAAGTGTTTCAGTGAAACCGTAATGCGTATAAATTGCGAATTTTGCCTTTTGTTATTATAAAAAATCTCAGTATCAATATCAAAATCAGGATGCTTTGGGAGCGAAAACGTGAAACGCCTGCGACACATCGGCGACTTCACCCAATGGAAACAGCACGATGCCTACCAGTCAGCATTCGACCACCTCTTGCGGGCTTTGAAAGCATGATGTTCTGATATTTGTGCCGAGCTGGAGCTCGGCGTTCCCGGGGGGTATGCGGGATTTTAAAGCAGACGACTATATGCCGTCAGGCCTGACATTTCCTATGGTGGCACTGTTTTTTATGTTTGGCCAAATTATCTGTACATTTTTCGTACTTTTCAGTGTCAGTTAAGCTCGCAAGTGTTAAACAAGAAGAAGAACACCTTATCCAACATGAGCACAATTTCTATTGCCGACATTCTTGAGCTTCCAGTGCAGGAGCGCATTCGTCTCGTTGAGCTTATCTGGGATAGCGTTGCAGCACTGCCTGAAACCGTGGAGATTTCCCCTGCACTCAAGGCTGAGCTTGAAGCACGCCTTGCAGAGTTCGAAGCAAATCCCGAAGGTGGCTATTCCTGGGATCAGGTGAAATCACACCTTAAAAAGGGCTCATGGCATACCGTCTGAAATTTTCTGCACGAGCGTTACGTGAAACTGGTGAAGCTCAAGAATGGTACGAATTACAGAGCCCCGGCCTCGGTGAAGAATTTATTGCCGCAATGGAGTTACAGCTAAAACGCCTTGAGCAAGCTCCGTTACTTTATTCCGAAGTTATCTCAAATATCCGCCGCGCTCTCCTTCCCCGATTTCCTTACGGTTAATTTTTATGTAGTACGGAGTAATTTTGTGCGTATTTTGGCAGTGTTACATGATGCTCGAAATCCGGGTTGTTGGCCCCAAAAACGTTAGCCATCATCCATGATTATCCTCAACACCAGCACCAGCACTCTACTGCCTCTTGCGGGATTTGAAAGCCTGATGCGCTGATATTTGTGCCGGGGGAACGCTCATAACGACATAAACTTTGGAGAGCAGTTCTCTGAGTCCCCAGCTTTACACTGTATCCTCGTTTTATGCCGAGCTGGAGCTCGGCGTTCCCAGGAATGAATGCGGGATGCCAGCGATATGATATGATCACGGTTGGAAGAGTACAAAGCAATCAATTAAACCCTTGCTTTTTTCCGGACAAGTATCAGTAACCTGCTCCGTCATAAGCATTCAGAAATTGGGCGCTGGGTTGACATTCAAACTTATGCGGAAAAATGTATCAACGCTTTACCCTGATTATCTCGCCACTGCTGCAACCCTATTCTTCCCAGTCCTCAAGATATAAGCCTGCTACTCTTGAAAACTCTCTTGTATTGTGTGTTACCAGAGTAAGACCGCGACTCAACGCAATAGCAGCAATCTGAAGATCATAAGGGCCAATCGGAGTACCCGCCCTGGCAAGTTCAGCACGGATTCTGCCAAACTGGTGCGCTGCGTTACCATCAAATGGAAGTGATAAAAAACCTTTGCTCAATTCATCAAGCAGAGCAAGATTCTCGTCACGACGCGTACTCTTGTAAGCCCCGAAATACAGTTCTGCTTTGACAACATCACACAGAAATATTTTATCGACGGAATACCTCAAAAAGCAGGATTTAACCGGGGATGATTGAGGATTTAAATATCGAATCCAGACGTTGGTATCGGGTATCCACATTATTCCAGATTCAAACGTTGTTCCGGTTCGCCCTGTGGTGCACGTTCAAGCGGCTCCCCTTTCCATGCTCCCGCAGTGTGCTCAAAAAGTTCTGATGCCCTCCCTGCTCCATATCTCCCGCGTACAAACAACAAGAAATCCAGTACCTCTTGGGCTAATGGTTCCGTAAGAAGATCTGCTTCGAGTTTCAGTTTTTCGATAACGGTCATAACACCCCTCCAACAATCACCATGAAAAAGCTTTGTTTACACCTGTCACGTGTTCCTCTGAAACGGAAATTACAAAACAAGCCTGACAAATCTTTGGATAAATCTGCTCCCACTGCTGCACCGTCGTTTTACCAACACCAGGCATCACGGCAAAAACGGTTTGACTCATACGGTTT
Source organism: uncultured Chlorobiaceae bacterium (assembly GCA_903994455.1). Lineage (GTDB taxonomy): Bacteria > Bacteroidota > Chlorobiia > Chlorobiales > Chlorobiaceae > Chlorobium. The sequence continues at coordinate 7,598 of CAJEXI010000046.1, forward strand.
GCCGTGCGAATGCGTTGAATATCCTCAGGTTGAAACATGCGTTTTTTCGCAAGTTCAAGCACGGGCTTGCCTTTTTGTACCCTGCGTCCTCTATTGACGGGATATGGACGCGGCTTTCGGACTTGTGCTTGATGGATGTGATTTTTTGGGGCATTATTTCGATGTTGATTCTCTGATGCAATGCACTCTTTCACGGCTGCTTTATGCGGTATTGTTCCTTGCCATATTCAGTTAACCTCCTTGCCATAAACACTTCCGCTTTCATGAACTTTTTCTGCAGCACGACCTTGAGGAGCTGATAACAATGTTTTTGTTTCCCTGAACCTTGATGCGGATTTTGTTTGCCTTTGTGTCGTACTCAATTCTGCTTCACCCCCGCTAACGCTTTCCGGTATTGCAATGAGCACGATGTCAAGCGCAGCCTCAAGTTTTGCTATGGTTTCAAGGGTAAGATTTTCATTTCCCTTGAGCAGTTTACTTACCTGCTGAGGGCTGACTCCTGTTTTTTCAGCAAGATCTTTCTGCGACATTCCATTGAGCTGTAGAGCACCAAGAATACGCAATGCAATATTGGAAGACCTCTCCAGCCAAGCCTCATTTGCCTCATCACGTAACGCTTTTTCCATCCAGCGCGAAGGCTCTTTTGACAGGATGTTATCAATTTTTTCTTTCATGTTGGTTATGGTCATCGGTTCATATCTCCAGATATTCAAAATCAGTTTGGTCTCGTACATCATGGTCAACAAGGAATTGCCTCACTTTTTCAAGTTTCAGCAGCTCTTCCTGCAAATAAGGGGCCTCCATGCCGAGTGTTACTTTTATAGCGCCACCGGTGATCACAAAACAGTTTGCCGCAAAGCGTATTGCATAGATTCGCAACCATCGTTTTTCCCTGTTGCCCCGTGCCTTGCTTTTCTGCAGAGGCTTTAGGGTATACTCATTGTTGTTGAGCGGCTGAAAGATATTCTGTAACACTTGCTGGCGGCCTGAAATACCGTTCTTCGCAAGCGACACAATGGTTTGCTGCAGAAGTTTCGCCTCATGACGAGTAGCTCTTACAGCTTGTTCAACCAGTGTCCCTTTGTATATGCCACTTTGTACTTCACTCCTGTGATCCTGAAAAAAGCGGTACAGATAACCCGCATCCCGAATCCAAAGGTCAAAAAGTCGCTCAAACTCGTCAGGCTGGCCTGCGGTAAACCGGATTGCGTACAAACCTTCCCCGGTAACCCTGTCGGCAATAATACGAACCAGCTTCATTAAAATCAATCTATAAGTTTATACTCTGAATTGTATTGTCTGTTGAGGATGACAATGGATTACTGAATGTTCGAAAAAGCTTGACCGGTGGCTTGGCGGCTTGCTTATACGATGCATGGCTCAAAAGGGTGCAAAAAAAATTTCGACTGCCGGATTGAAGCCCAAAGTGCTGAAACTGCTTGAAATTCTCCAAAAAAATCCATTCCTGAAAAGTGAATATACAGCATCTTCTTGTCTATCAGATCTATGAAAACGAGCGCATCGTCAAAATTATTCGTTTTTGGACTCATTATGAATAGGCAATGCACCATCACCATGGATGTGGAATTTGAAAGCCTGAGTGCAAGAAAAATATTTCAGTTGCTAAAAAGCACTGTTTTGTGTTGCATTTCATGACATTACGGGCTGACGCTGCTATTAAAGAGTTATACCAACGCCTTAACTATTCCGTATGTTTTCGTTGCAGATTTATAGCATACAAGGTATAATAATTCATGACCTATGTGATTGATTATTACAATAGTTACGTCAAGAAAGAGATCGACAGATGGCCGAAGGGGATGAACGCTTGTTTCTTACGGATTACCAAACAAATGGAGCGTTCCGGCCCTAATCAGGGACAACCCTGTACTTGACCTTTCGGGGATGGTTTGTTTGAAATCAGGGCAAAAGGCCCTGAAGGTATTGGACGAGCTTTTTTTTGCTCTCTTGTTGACCGCCAGATAATCATTTTACACGGGATTTGAAAGCAGACGATGATATGCCGTCAGGGCTGACAGTTCCCATGGTGGCACTGTTATTTATGTTTAGCCAAATTATCTGTACCTTTTTCGTACTTTTACCTTTCAAGTGTTTCACAAAAAGAAGAACACCTTATCCAACATGGGCACAATTTCTATTGCTGACATTCTTGAACTTCCAGTGCAGGAGCGCATTCGTCTCGTTGAGCTTATTTGGGATAGCGTTGCAGCGCTGCCTGAAGCCGTGGAGATTTCGCCTGCGCTCAAGACTGAGCTTGAAACACGCCTTGCGGAGTTTGAAGCAAACCCTGAAACTGGCTATTCCTGGGATCAAGTTAAATCACACCTTAATGATGGCTCATGGCGTACCGTCTGAAATTCTCTGCACGAGCGTTACGTGAAACTTGCGAAGCTCAAGAGTGGTACGAATTACAGAGCCCCGGCCTCGGTGCTGAATTTATGGCCGCAATGGAGTTACAACTAAAACGACTTGAGCAAGCGCCTTTACTTTATTCTGAGGTTATCCCAAATGTTCACCGCGCTCTCCTTCCCCGCTTTCCTTACGGTTTATTTTATGTGGCGCAGAGTAATTTTGTGCATATTTCTACACTATTACATGATGCTCGAAATTCGGGTTGTTGGCCCCAAAAACGTTAGCCATCATCCATGTTTATCCTCAATACCTGCACATCGGCGTTCAACCGCCTCTTGAGGGATTTGAAAGCCTGACGCGCTGATATTTGTGCCGGGGGATGGCTCAGCTCATAACGAAATAAACTTTGGAGAGCAGTTCTCTGAGTACCCAGCATTACACTGTATCCTCGTTTTATGCCGAGCTGGAGCCCGGCGTTCCCGTGGATGGGGGATAAGAAAGCCTGATAGACGGTTATGATCATCGGTTCATATCTCCAGAAATTCACTATCAGTTTGGTCTCGTACATCATGGTCAACAAGGAATTGTCTCACTTTTTCAAGTTTCTGCAGCTCCTCCTGCAAATAAAAGGTCGTTCTCCTTGAATATTTATACCGGTCATTCTACATCTTTCTCAACACATAATTAACATAAAAAATGATTGATATAATTTTTGTTATAGGTATTTGCGTCTTTGCTTCGTTTGTTTCTGTCTTTGGCATGCTGTTTGTGCGCAAGAAGATCGGGTATGCTGAACTGGCCAAGCATAACGATGTCGCCGGATTCATACACGCAATCATTGGTACCATTTATGCGGTTTTGTTAGCTTTTGTTGTTGTCGTGGAATGGGAGATCTATCGTGACACCGAATCAAAAGTAGAGGTTGAAGCGGCAGCTATGGCCTCTATTTTCAGGGATTCGAGAGTATTCAGTGATCTAACAAAACGCACTTTGATTCAACAAGAACTGATGGCTTATGCAACGACCGTCATTGAGGAAGAATGGCCGCTGCTTGCAAAAGAACAGTCCAGCGAAAAAGCCCGTGGCCAAGTACTCCAGATTTTCAACTACGTCGCCGACCTCAAGCCCAAGAACGATTACGAAAAGCTCTGGTATCAAGAACTCATTGCGAAAGTCAATAAGTTCAGCGATGCCCGAAACGAGAGAATACTTTGCTGTACTCAGGGTATTCCTGCTTTCATGTGGTGGATTATGGTTCTTGGGGGAATGATCACAATAAGTTTCAGCTTTTTGTTTGGTACCGTCAATAAAATTCCCTACGCGCTAATGGTTACTTCCTTGTCATGTATCATCACCCTTGTTCTTTCGCTGATTTATGCTTTGGACCATCCTTTAAAGGGAATCATCTTCGTCAAACCTGATGCCTTTATTGAGGTGATCAAGCATTGGCGACTGTATTTGTTACAAGGATACTAAAACCAGTTGAATCGGCTGTGCAATGGAATTGAGTTGTTTGTACCCGGTAGAGCGACGTTGAACGTCAAAGTTACACTATCTTGCATAGAATAACAGCATCTTCAAAAAACAAATAAATTGCGCATAACCGATGATATCCATCAGCAATGATGACCTTGCCAAGCTTTGAATCTCTCACTAAAAGCAACGGTGAAAGTTCTTTTCCTGCTTCTATTTTCGATTTATCGTTTTCAATGTGTGAGTTACTGACACCGAGGAGCGATAGCCCGGAAGCCCGAAAAATATCTTTCGCTTTAAATTGGGAAATGGGAGCATCTTTCAATTTTTTCACCGTTGCTTTTGCCGAGTCTTCATCATAAAGAAGGCTTAAATACGATTTTGCTGCAGGATAATCATGAGTTTCGGGCTCTTTCAGCCACTTGATTGTGTCAACATTTTTCTTCGTCATAGGTTATTCTCCTTTTTTGATCGTCATTAGTGTATTTTATCCAGCAATTTTTTTTTCAATTGCTCCCTGATTTTTTGCTTTTCTTCAAGACTCAGTCTGTTTTTTGCAAAGATATCATCATTATCAATTCCTTCAGCCAGATTTTTTGTCCATAGAAAAAAGCGGCACAAATATTGAACAGAAGTTTTTTATTTCTATTCTGCTCATTGCCCATTCATTCTATATTTCCACGAATATTGCCTCCACAACATAAACAATCCACAGCCAAATATCGAAACCAGTTATTTTCCAGCAAAAGAGCAAACACCAGGCTTCACGGCAACAACGGTTTGCCGGGCTGGAGCTCGGCGTTCCCGGGGATTGGCGAATGGCTGATGGGCACCTTTTGCCTGAGTCATTTTTTTTCAGAGTTCCAGATATCAGAGGATCAGATTTTCAGGAAGAGAAGAATGACTGGAACGAATCACTCGAAAACCAACATAGTCGACGTAGCTCCTCGGAACGTAGTCGCTCCGGGAGGAGCAGCGCAGAGCATCAGCTTTGGTACGCCACGAACCACCGCGCCATGAACGATTTTTCTCTTTTTCATCATACCAATTCTCCATCCACTCCCACACATTTCCGGCCATATCGCACAATCCTTCAGGGGTGGCACCCTGGGGATAGCGACCTACAGTTGTTGTTGCGCCCTCATTTTCGCCATAATTGGCAAGTTTTGACGTTGGCTCTCCCTTTTCAGCGGGCCAGGGATAGTTGCGCCCCTCCACACCGGCAGCCGCATACTCCCATTCAAACTCTTCGGGCAGGCGATAGCGTGAGCTCTCCCGGCCACCACTCTCCAGCAGCGAAAGCCAGAGGCAATACGCTTTTGCATCATACCAAACAACAGAGACCACCGGCTGATCGTTACCACCAAATGTCAGGTCATCATCACGACCAGAACAAAAACGGCTGGCAAGGTCATTTTCACCCTCTTTAAGATAGTCGCTAAAGCCCTTCTCCTTCATGCCTTCTGCCAGGGCATAGAGCTGTTTTATATAGCTCTCCAGCGGCAAGCGCTCGGCTAATAACGGCTCTTGTGCACCAAGATAGCTGATAAATTGACGATAAAGGCGATTGGTGACCGTGTATTTTGCCACGTAGAGGTCTGGCACTGTTGTCGACTCCTGCGTCACAGAATAGATAAAGGTGCCCCCCTTGATAAGGAGATACTCCGCACCCAGCATATCCTTTAAACTTTCAGAGCTGACCGGCAGCTCTTTACTGAAACCCGATGCATGAAACTGTGTCACCACGTTACGAACATTATCTGCATGGGCTTCAAATTGAGCGATGCTCTCCAGGCACTGCATAATGTATCGTTGCCGGTTGAGACTGGTCAGGGGGTCGAGCAACTTCGCCTTCAATGCTGTAATCTTTTTCCCGCGAGCCTCCCTGATGAGGGTCATGAGCAGATCCTGCTGCTTCTGCGTCATCTCGGCGCTGACCGGCGAGTCGAAAAGCTTCTGCATAAAGGAGTCGAAGGTGTCGGCATCAACCTGACCGATAAAAAAGCGGAGTGGCTCTTCCCACCAGTCGTTCCCGAATTGCCCGGCCAGCATCGTCATTCGGCTCCCTTTATCGCGCTCGGCGTTGAGTTGAAGGGCGGCCATATACTCACGGAATGACTTGTGGCGAAAGAGGTACTCTTTGTCGCGATACTCAACCAGCAGACCTGCCCGGTCAACCAGGTTTTTGCAGAATGCCGATGCTGAATACTTTTGATTAAGCTCATTGAGTTTAAGCTGCATCTGCTGCCGCATGGCCTCACCATCAACCTCATCCTTTCCGAGAACCTCCTGCATCCAGAGCGAGAGCGGGGCCAGCACGTAGAGGGCATATTTTGCCGGAAGCAGGGGCTCTATCTTTTTTTGCCGGTCACGATAGTCGAGAATATAGTTCAGTGCTGCATCGTACAATTCCACACGGGTTCCGGGTAAAAACTCCCGCTCTTTCCAGAGAATGGCCATAATCTGCAACAGCATGGGAACGCGTGCGAGCATCTGTAAACTTTTGTTTCCCTCGCGCCCCAAAAACTCGACAATTGTTTCGGCTTTTTGCAACGCCTTTTGTCTCTGGGCTCTCTCCCACCTCTCGTCTGTTGTTGTTTGGGGCGGCAATTCCCGAAGCAGCGCTGCCTGAAACCACTTTCGCAGAAATTCGGCTTGCTGCGCCACAGTAAAGTCCATGATATCGGCCCGGGTATGAAGGGAGGCAAACTCAATCCCCTCCCCTTTGCGGTAGCCTGTAGCACGGGAGGTAACAACAAGACGGGCATTCGTAAAGCGTGAGACAATCCGGTCAATCCAGCTACAGGCTTTGATGCGTTGTTCAGTGTCGCTGATTTCATCAAGCCCGTCAAAGAGAAGCAAGGTTTTGCCTCTTTTGAGCCATGAGGCAAAGTGCCTTTCGGCAATCTCAAGATGGTGTTTTTCAGACCAGGCAAAGAGTTGGTGTGAAAGCGGGGCAAAGGTAACGCCTTGTGGTATCAGCTCTCGCAACGGGAAAAAAAAGAGCAGCACGGGTTCCGTGAAGCCAAGCCTTTGATAACCATTTGGTTGCAGGCATGTTATGGCATAATGCTTGAGAAGGGTTGTTTTGCCGGAACCGGGGTCGCCAATAATGAGCAGCAGACGATTCTTTTTGAAAACCAGCCGCGTCACCTCTTCGGAAGTGCGGATGTACTCCTCTTTATGCACATCACCGGCAGGGCTGGCATCGCTGAACTCCCTGTCGCTGCGCCAGGTGTCGGACATACGGAGGGAAACAAAGGTTTCGGTGAGCCCAACAGGAATGTTCTCAAGGGCATGAGTGCCGAGAAGGCTGATGTTACCCAGCTCCTCCCTGAGAGCGGCCTGATAGCTCTCCACAGAGTCCTCATCCTCCCGGGTAGTCGCTGCGGCCTCTTCTGAACCTTGATGCGCACGCCCCGGTATCGGAAAGCTCCCAAGGTAAGAGGGTGAGGGAAAAACGCTGGTGTCGAGCGTCCAGATTTCGTGAGGCTTGTCTTCGTAGCGAATCGGAAAGATGGAGACCTGGTTGGCGTAGAAGGTGGCATACATGGCGCAGTTTGGCCACGCTCTCTTCTGATATGCCGCCCCGGCAGCGAGATTGAGGTATCCACCGTTGGCCGAAACAATGCTCTCTGTCCCGGTTTCATGGTAATGGCCGTGCAGCAAAAGATCAATTGAGTTGCCAAGGGCTGCCTTGATGGTTGAGCGCTCAAACGGGCTGAGCCAGTCGAGCGGGTGGTGCATCAGGGCAATCTTGAGATCGGCTTCAAGCGCCAGCAACTGCTGCTTCGCCCTGTCGAGGCAACGACGGCCTATAAAAAGTTTTTGATGGTCATCGGCACCCATACAGAAAAGAGCGCTGTTGATGGCCAGAATGGCAACCTTGCTCTGCCTGACAGAGAGAATTTCGGGCGAAGTGCAGGTTGTGTCAGCGGGGAACGAGCGGAGAGCGCTGAAATAGTTGTTGTACCAGAGAGAGAATGCCTGTAATTTTTGGGTCAGGTGAGGATGCGCTGTTTCGGGATCAAAGTAGTCGTCAGCATCTTCATTGCTGTCGAGGGTTCGAAGAAGCCACTTGCCCATCTTGCGGTCAACATCATGGTTGCCGGGGAACAATGAAGAGGCGCTCTTTACCCAGACCTGCCGCCGCAAGCAGGTCATCGAAAAATTGCGTTGCAAAAGCATACTCTGCCGCCTTGCCACTCTCAGCAATATCACCGGTGACAAAAATCAGGTCGGGGGTGTGGCCCTCGTCTCTGAAACGCCTCACTGACGCAACAAGAGAGCGAAGGATAACCTCCTGATCATAAGGGGCGCTGTCACTCAGGTGAAGATCTGAAACATGCAGCCAGCTTACGGCGGTGTCGAGTTCCGCTGTAATATTCAGCGCCTGCTGATAGCCCCGTTTCGGCTCTGCCAGTTGGTTCATGGCCGACTGTACATTCGACAGATTCGTGAGAGTGGCGGCGACCTCCGGCAGCCAGAGGCGGGGATTCTTGTCGGCCAATTGGCGATGGAGCAGAAGAAGCTCCTCAAATCCACGCTCTGCTTCAGAATAGCGCCCCTCTGCCTGTTGCAGTGCGGCCATAAGATGCAGCGTCATGGCAACATCGGCCAGGTAGACCCAGGGTTTGCTCGCTGCAAGCTCCCGGTATATCGCCAAAGCCTCCTTGTAGCTCTGCTCTGCCGACAGTGCATCCGGCTGCACTTTTGCCAGGCTGTTCAATGTTGCAGCTTCGTCAGCAGCCTGGCCTCGCTCACGATAGTCTGCCAACGCCTTCTCAAGCAACAGGCGGGCCTCCGCACTCTTGCCCAGATAGCGTAACGCATCACCAACAATTTTGCATGATGCGGGTTGTTCGAAATCAAAGAGATCATTATAGCGATCCAGCAGTCTCTGCACCGACTGGCCGTTTCCCGGAGTTCTGACAGAGAGCGCAAGAAGTTCGAGTACAATCTCGTTTGCCCTTGACACAGGGTCGAGCTGACTCTTTTCAGCCTCATCAAGCTGCTCCAGCAAGAGCGTGAGCTGTGCCTCCTCATGGTCTCGGGGAGGTGTAACATCCGGCTCCCTGTCACTGAATGCTTCCTCTCCACCCTCCCCAGCATCCGTATCGAAATAGAGCACGGAACCGGCCCGCTGGCTGTAGAGATCGGCTGCATCAACAACGAGACGCTGCAATGAGGAGCGACTCAGCCAGAAAAGCAGCGGAATACCCAAAGCAGAGAGCGCTTCGCGACCAAAATTGAGTTCGGCAAGAAGATTTGGACGGCGATGGAGCGCTGCATCAAGCCCGAAAAGAAGCATACCCGCAGAATCGGGGTAGCTCTTTTTCAGGAGACGGAGCTGCTCTACAGGATGCAGATCTTCGCTCCCCTTTTGCCAGTCATGCAGAAGAAGCAGTTTGCCTTTTCGGTACAGTGCATGATAGAGGATGTGGTTAATATCCTGCTGCGCAATTTCATTGTCAGTGACGGCAAACTGGAACGCACCACAGGGAGTCCTTAAAAATAATCGCTCGGCAATCCTGCGATTGGTATCATACTCACTGACCTCTCTATGCATGGCAATTATGAAAGAAGTTTACGTTCCAGCAGAATACTTTTGACCGCCGGATGAAGATCGCACCACCCCTCATCATTATAGCCAAGGATACAGAGATTATGGCGCAAGTCGAGTATCACCCCGGTATTGTCAACCTTTTTTGTCTCGCTCAAGGCAACCTCTTTCAATGCGTTATAATACTCTGCAACCGGGGTGACAACCACATTGTCAATCCGCTTTTCAGCGATGGTATTTTCATAATCGCGCCGAATGATGGTAAAACTTCTTGCAAAATCATCCTCAAGCATCAGCTCCCGCTCATCGGAAAGCGCCGTTTCAGCCGCATCTATAATCATGCTGAACAAATCACGCAGGCAACCGCCACTGGCATCAATAAACTTGTCCACCAGCTCGGGCGGTTCAAAACACTCCCTCCCTATCCGGCGGGCAATAATCTGGCGCAACGCCTCCCGTCCGGCAGCATAAGGGCGGCCCTGCTTGTCGTGCACCTTGACCATGGGCAACTCAAAACTCTTGTCAAAATTTCGCGTGATCACCGTTGCTTTGGGATGATAACACAAGGAGATCGGAAAGGTAAAAAGAACATGCGTGTGCAAACTCCTGAGAATATGGCTGTGGTTGAAAAAAAGCTCTTCAGCTTTGTCCATACTCAACTTGTCGAGATCTTCGACAATAATGAGGAGCCCTTTTTTGCCAATGTCCGGTAGATTGATCTTGACTTCGCGGATGAGAGCATTGCAATGGTTGACAAGATCCGACAACCGGGGCTCAATATTCTCGATAATCGTTTTTTTGGTGGTATTGCTGGCGTTGGCCGAGGCCCGGATTTTACCAAATAACCCGGCAAAACCCAAAGCGCTCACCTTTGCCTCCATGCCCGCTTCAAGGAGACTCCCCCCGGTCAGCTCTGTTATCTTTTGTATTTCAGCAGTCCGGCTCCACTCACGAATACTTGCAAACAACGACGGCTTAACCCTGATATGGTGTTCGGCAACAAGGTTAAAGAGCTTTTCCATAATAATGACAAAAAGCTCAACATAATTGATATTGACCAAATCAAGATCTTCGAGTACCGAAAAATTGAGCACAAAAAAATCGGCACTGATTTTTTGCTGTAACTTGTTCAGTTCAGTGCTTTTGCCACAACCCCGATAACCCGAAAAAAGGATTTGAAGCTTGCCTCCCGGGTTATTATCCAAACGGAGCTTAAGAACATCGATCGGGTTATAACCCCGCTCACCCCGCCCCCTGGAGACATCAACATAATAGTCATCCAGCCCCTCTTGTTCCAGAGCGTTGGTCGAGAGGCGAGAGAATATTGAAGAGAGATTTCCCATATAATTTCAGGTTAAGGATTGTACTCAAAATATCTCTTCCGGTTCGATCATCTCAGTATTGATGATGAAGCAGGTTACAGGCCAATAAATCATTGAATTTGCCGCGCTGTGTTCAAAGACAAATCTTCCTGATTATAAACAATCGGCTTAAATTTTCAGCTTCTCTTTTCAGAGCCCAACGGGAGAACAAGCCTGAAGAGTTCGGAGCAAACACCAGGCATCACGACAAAAACGGTTTTCGAAGCTGAAGCGCACGTTTCCGGCGATTGGCGAATGGCTGAAAAGTGTCGTGCGAGGTTATAAGTCGCGGTAGGAATGCCGGTTACCCGGCACCCCCCGCACAGATCCGTACGTGCGGAACTACCGCATACGGCTCCTGCCTTGAGTATTGGCGAATCGTACCTCCAGTTAATCGTGGCATATTTGGAGGTGCAGGTATAGGTATTCAACTCTATCCTGTCTTGAGCCATTTGTCAGTCTGGCTTGTATTCGCACGCCTTCGAGTCCCAACGACACCATTTTCTGCACTGTGGCAGGATGGTGGGTTCTTCGCCTGCGTTCCCCTTGGCCAGCGGTCCTTTCCTCCACCACCTCCGCTGAAGTTTGAGCTTCATTGTTCGGCAGCTTCTCAGGTACTATTCCACTGTCCGACTCCCGGTTTGCATAAGCATCAATTTCGGGTTCTCTCCTTCACTGATACCACCCTTCTGCCAATTGCCTTTGGCGAGGGAGCTTACCGGGTCTCCCGATTCCCGTGTAGAGAGCTTCCACACCTGCTACAGGTCTCTGACTCCGTCGAAGTCTTCCATATCTTGCCATAGCGGTACGGTTGATGTTGCATTCCCCTTATCAGGACAAGGTCTGCCTTCGAATTAAGGTGATTTCGGAGCTCAATACTGTGCCTGCGTGTTCCCCTGTCAACGCTTCCCCATGCCATTGCTGGTCATCGAGGCATGACTCGGGGCTATGATGGTTGGCTAAACCTTTCATATAAGACTCTTGCATTCTCTACTTTCTACCGGTTTTAATCGGCGCTTTCCCTGATTTCCCGATAATATTATAACGAGGAAGCGCCAAACAGCACAGCAATGTTTCTAATTCCATGAATTATAGGTTATTCGGTAAGGATGTATTGCAATCTTTGAGCT
>CAJEXI010000047.1 GCA_903994455.1 uncultured Chlorobiaceae bacterium
GCACTTTGAAGGTGACCAATCTTGCTCTTGGTCTTCGGGTGTATTTATAACAGAAGATGTTGATCTCTGCGTCGGGAACCTCGCCAATGGTCTCGTAGTGTTTTGCGAGGTCGTTTGTGTAATTGTCGAGTCTGATGGCTAAATTTTTTATTTGCTTTCGTAAAGATATCCAGTGTACTGCCAATGAACTCAATAACGACCGGTCAAAAGAGTGAAAGTGTGATTGCATCTCATCAGGTGGCGGCTCGCCAGGTGTTTGACCGTGGGCGCAAGGCTCGCCAGCTTGGTGATATGGCGCAGGCCATTGCCTGTTTTCGTGAAGCGGTCTCTCTTCAGCCTGACTATGTTCCCGCTTACAACAATCTCGGAAACGCCCTGCGGAGCGAGGGTGAGTTCGAGAGTGCGGCTGCAATTTTTCAGCAGGCATTACTCCTTGCGCCAAAGATGCCGGTGCTCCACTGCAACCTTGGCAGTCTCTGGCTTGCTCAAAAAGAGTATTCACAGGCAATCGAGGCTTATCAGCAAGCACTGGTTCTGCAACCTGATTTTTATCTGGCCTATGCCAATCTTGCCAAAGCCTATGCTGCCCAAAGGCACTTTGCACAAGCCGAGCAGGCATATAAACAGGCACTCAATCTCAAGCCCGACAATGCTGAACTTTACCTTGAGCTGGGGCAGTTGTATCATCAGTACGGTTTTATTCCGAAAGCAGTATCCTGTTATCGGGCAGCGTTGCGACTCGCCCCTTCTGCGCAAGCGTATAACAGCCTTGGCGCAGCATTGCAGGACTGGGGTAACCTTCCACTTGCCCGTGCCAGTTTTAACCGGGCGTTGTCGCTCAAGCCCGATTTTGAGCTTCCCCGTTTTAATCTGGCACAACTGTACGAAAATCTTGGCGACCTGGCGCAGGCACGCACTGAGTATGAACGTGCTCTCGCTGCGGACCCCGACAGCGCCAAACTGCGTCTGTATCTTGAAATGGTGAAGCGTCGGCAGGCCGATTGGCACCGCTATGCCGAGCGTCTTGCCGAGCTTCAGGGAGCGCTTGAGCACTCTCTTGAGCAACCTGCAACTGAAGCGATGCCAATGCTTAACGCTCTTCTTTTGCCTTTGCCGCCAACAGCGTTTCGGGTGCTTGCCGAACAGATGGCCCAACATTTTATCACCCTTGCGACTGCGCTTGAGACCTCGTTTACCTTCCCCGATAATCCAGAGCCAGCACGTCTTAAAATCGGGTATCTGTCGCCCGATTTTCGTTGCCATGCTGTCGGCACACTGATAGCTGATCTGTTTCAGTATCATCGCCGACCGGACTTTGAGGTTTTTGCCTACAGTCTTTTGCCACAACAGGATGAGTGGACGGAGCGAGTCAAGAGAGGTTGCGACCATTTTATGGATGTCTCTACCATGCCGCCCCTGGCCCTTGCCCGACGTATCCATGCTGATGGTATCCATATTCTGATTGACCTTGCCGGTTACACCAGCTTTTCGCGGACGCTTGCACTTGCCCTGAAACCCGCGCCGGTGCAAATTCAGTATATGGGTTATCCCGGCACCCTTGGCGCAGATTTTATCACCGCGATCATTGCCGATCGTCATCTGATTCCCGAAACTGATACTGAGTACTACTCCGAGCAGATATGTTATTTGCCTCACGCCTGGGCAACAGCTCCCATGCAGATTGCGGCCGCTTCGTCAAGCCGGGCCGACCTGGGTTTGCCGGAAGAGGAGATGGTCTATTGCTGCCTCAATTCGGTTCATAAAATCGAGCCCGAGGTATTTGCCTGCTGGATGGAGATTTTGGATAAGGTGCCAGGCAGCGTGCTGTGGCTGCTTGACGGGGGTAACAGTGGCAGTAACGAACGCCTTCGTGCTACAGCCAGTGAGGCTGGTATTGCCCCTGAACGACTGCTGTTTGCTGAAAAGCGTCAACATGATGAGTATCTGGCGCTCTACCGTCTGGCAGATCTGTTTCTCGATACGTTTGTTTACAATGCGGGCGCAACAGCGGTTGGCGCTCTTGCTGCCGGTTTGCCACTCCTGACCTCTCCTGGGGAGCACTATGCTGCGCGTATGGGCGCAAGTCTTTGCCATGCGGTGGGTTTGCCGGAGTTAATTGCCGATACCCGAGCCGATTATGTTCGCATGGCCGTTGAACTCGGAGAATCTCCTGAGCGTCGAGCGTTGCTCAAAAATCGGCTGGCAGACAATCTTACGACAGCTCCGCTCTTTCAGCCAGGGCAACTGGTTTTGTCACTGGAAGAGAGCTATAAAGAATTGTGGCGCAACGTTAGCGCCACCCAACCATTATCATCCGAATCATTGCAGTCATGACAACACCCACTCTCTCTGTTCAGGCATCGTCAGGTTTCTGGAACTGGCTGCACGAGCAGCAGGCGAGCATTGCGCTTACCACCTATCAGAGTAACCGGCTCTTTTTTATTGGCTGCAAAGAGGAGCCAGGAGTTCTGGCGCTTCACGAGCGGCTGTTCGATAAACCAATGGGTCTCTGCTGGAAGCCCGACGACACACTGCTGCTTGGTTGCCGTTACCAGCTCTGGGAACTTGCCAATCGTCTCCCTGCGGGTCACAGCTATGAAGGTGGCGACCGTCTTTACATGCCTCGGCAATCATATATTACCGGCGACATTAATGCTCACGATGTGGCGATTGACCGCCAAGGGCGAACTCTGTTTGTAAATACTGACTTCAGTTGTCTGGCTACGCTTGATCCTGACTACAGTTTTGTTCCGTTGTGGACACCGCCGTTTATTACCAAACTGGCTGCCGAAGATCGTTGCCATCTCAATGGATTGGCGCTCCGTGATGGTGAGCCAGCCTGGATGACCGCTTGCAGCCAGACCGATGATGCGGCGGGGTGGCGCAACCATCGCCACGACGGTGGGATAGTGCTCTCCATTGCCGACAATGACATTATTGCCACCGGTCTCTCCATGCCTCACTCTCCGCGCTGGTATCGCGATCGTCTCTGGCTGCTTAATTCCGGCAGCGGAGAGCTGGGTTATCTTGACGGCAGCTCTTTTGTGCCGGTCACCTTTTGTCCTGGTTTTGTACGCGGTCTGGCATTTCATGGCGATTATGCGCTTGTGGGGTTGTCGCAACTGCGTTCAACCAGTTTTGGTGGATTGCTGCTGGAGCAACGCCTTGCTGCTGAAGGACAAACGGCCCAATGTGGTTTGGCCATTATCAATCTGAACAGTGGCACTCTTGAGCATTGGCTGCACTTTTCCACGCTGGTCACCGAGTTGTTCGATCTGGTGGCGATTCCCGGAGCCCGTCAGCCCCGCGCTCTTGGCCTGCAGGAGGATGCTCTTGAACGTCTGGTCACCTTCCCCGGCAGTGGAGGCATTGTGATTACCAAACCGACGGTCAAGCGCCCGGGGCAAAGCGCTCCCTTGCAGGTATCCGGTCTGCCGCGTCCCACGCCTGAATGGTCCCCAGAGACGCAGGTCATCAAATATCAGCGGGTCTTTCATCTCAACCCCGACAACCTTATCCCTTATGACTCCATGACCTTTCCGAGCCTTCGTCAACGCTGGCAGACCCAGCCTCCACGCGGGGAGTTGTTCGGGGTATCGGCTTCAGTGCAGGGGGAGATGGTTGGTTTTGGCATAGCCGAACGCTTTCTGCAGAACCAGAGTGTTGCGGCAGAGTTGCTTTCGCTGTTTGTGCTCCCACAATATCGCTCTCAGGGAGTTGCAGAGCGCCTGATGCATGAATTGGAGCTTGCTTTGGAGATGCCCATGGGTAATCCACAGAAGCTTGGGGAATAAAGGGTGATGAAAGACAATCCAGGATTTATTGCTTGCGGTTTGCCTTTGGATTTTATTATCATTCAAAATTAGGAGAAGATTATGCCACAAACCACAACCGATCGCTACATCAATCCTTTCACGGATTTTGGTTTTAAAAAGCTCTTTGGTTCAGAAATGAACAAGGACTTGCTTATAGCTTTTTTGAACGCTCTTTTGCCGCAAACAGCAGGCACCATAACCGACCTCACTTTTTTGCCTAACGAAAACATGGGACGGAGCGCGTTTGACCGTCGTGCTATTTTTGATCTTTCTTGCAAAAATGAACGAGGTGAATATTTCATAGTAGAAATGCAGCGGGCAAAGCAAGATTACTTTAAAGATCGGTCGGTTTTTTATGCTTCATTTCCTCTTCAACAGCAAGCGCAAAAGGGTGAGTGGAATTATCATTTACAACCTGTTTACATGGTTGGTATTCTTGATTTTAAATTCGATGATGATAAGCAGAGCAAAGATGTGGTACACCACGAAGTAAAGTTGGTCAATTGTTCTACGGGAAAGGTATTTTACGAGAAGCTTACCTTTATTTATCTCGAACTGCCCAAGTTCACCAAAACCGTCGATGA
The DNA here is from genome assembly GCA_903994455.1 of uncultured Chlorobiaceae bacterium. GTDB lineage: Bacteria > Bacteroidota > Chlorobiia > Chlorobiales > Chlorobiaceae > Chlorobium. The sequence continues at coordinate 4,400 of CAJEXI010000047.1, forward strand.
GTTAGAGAGCGACTTTGATAAATGGTGCTACCTTCTTCGCAATTTACCAAACTTGACCAACCGTCCGGCACGCTTGCAAGAGAAGGTATTTTTAAAAGTATTTGAACTTGCCGAGATCGCAAAATACACGCCGGAAGAGGCCTCAGAATATGAAAGAAGCTTAAAAGTGTTTCGCGATTTAAAAAACGTTATTGATTGCGCTTACGGTGAAGGTAAAGCAGAGGGGTTAGCTGAAGGGGTGGAAATTGGCATGGGAAAAGCTGCTCAACAAACAAAACTTGAAATTGCTCGCAAGCTTATGGCAAAAGGTATGAGTGCTGAAGAAGCTGCTGAGATAGCGGGCGTAGCGGTAGATGATTTTTGATTGTGGCTTTGACTCACCCCGACTAACAATCAGGGAGTTGCAGATCGCCTGATGAATGAATTGCATCTTGCTTTGGAGATGCCTCTCGCCAATCCACAGAAGCTTGGGGAATAATGGAGCACTTTGGCAAGTATACCCTTGAAACGGTCTATCTCGGCACGATTGAAGCTCAGCGTCAGGAGATTATGCACTTATGGCAGACCCAAGGCGTTCTCCCTGATGCTGCTGAACGCTTGCGTCGCAGCCATGAGGCTGTTGTGCTGGTGCGCAATATGGGGTCTGATGGACTTATGGTCGGTTGGGTTGAGCTTTTTTACAGGTATGGATTTTTCATTGTTTTTTTGATTTACCTCATAATATATGTCACAAAAACTTAATGACTGGACACCTGCTGATTTTCAGCGGAGCGGTTTTAATGAAAAGGGAGGTACGTCTCCTGCACTTCGTCAGGAGTCGGGAAAGCCGCAGCTCACCCCTTCGCCCGGTTTGTCAAAATGGCTTGTGGCATCTGGCGGATCGCTTGTTTTTTCAACCTATCAAACAGGTCGCCTGTTTTTTCTTGGCATTCGTGCGGATGGCACGTTGGAGGTGCAGGAGCGGGTTGTTGGTACAGCAATGGGTTTGGCGATTGATCAGGAGAAGCTTTGGATTGGCAGTCGCGATCAAATCTGGCGTTTTGCCAACACCGGTGGCGACAGCATTCATGGTGAAGCTTACGATGCGATATACATGCCCCGCACGGGTTATTTAATTGGTAATAGCAACACGCACGATGTGCTTGCCGATGCAATCTTTCAAGGGAAGCACTATCCTTTTCTCTATGCCAATACACAGTTTAGCTGTATTGCTGCGGTTGATGAGCATTACACCTTTCGCCCTGTGTGGGTTCCTGATTTTATTACGCAATTGGTACCGGAAGATCGCTGTCATTTAAATGGCTTGTGTGCTGAAGATGGCGAGTTGGCCTATGTGACCATTTGTGGTCGTTACGATACCAATTTAGGATGGAAGGGTGTGAAAAGTTTTGGTGGTTTTGTGGTTGATGTTCGCACCAACGAGGTGGTGTGCGAAGGGCTTTCGATGCCGCACTCGCCTCGATGGCATAAGGGCAAACTCTGGTTAATTAATTCGGGTGAAGCGCAGCTTGGCTATGTGGATTTTGCTACTCGCCGTTTTGTGCCTGTGGTCATGTGCCAGGGCTTTGCACGAGGTATTGCTTTTGTGAGTGTTGCTGGTGTCGATTATGCCGTGGTGGCACTTTCACGGTTACGCCCAGCTAAAAATGGTTTAATTGGAGACATTAATCTTGCGGAACGTTTGGAGTCGCAAGGCTACTATCAGCATTGCGGGTTGTTAGTATTTGATCTTGCTACGGCTAAAATAGCACATTGGTTTACCATTGAAGGGCAGGTAACGGAGTTGTACGATGTTGCCTTTTTGCCGAATATTCCTCGTCCTTACACGCCCGGCTTCCGTGAGGCGGAACAGCACCGTTGGCGTACGCAGTTGCCCGATGGTCCCTGGCAGGTTGCGCCTGTGCCGCCTGAAGATTCTCCTTTATGGAGGCCAAAAGAAAAACGTAAAAGAAAGCAGTAGTATTGTTGCTTTGCTCCATGTATAACAATTTATGGCACTTAATAATTATTTCCTCCCATAATCTTTCCTGATAATACGATGGTAAACGACTTGGTTGTAGCTTGTGAGATTATTGTTGTTGATAGCCTTGTAACGGACTGGAAAGTTCTTGTAGCGGGGATAGCTCCCGATATTCCAGTTATTCTTTTGCCGTCAGAGCAAGGAGGCCTGGAGGCTCTTGCGAAGGCATTGGAAGGTTATGGGCAGATTGATTCTCTGCATTTTGTGAGCCATGGGGGTAGTGGGTGGTTAAATGTTGCGGGAGAGCAGGTAACCTCCGCTACTCTTGATAATTCGCAAGAGGTGCTTGCAATGCTTGCGACACACTTTACTGCTGATGCTGATGTGTTGCTCTATGGTTGTTCGGTAGCTGCCGGGGCTCAGGGAGAGGCGTTTGTTGCAGAGCTTTCTGCGGCTTTGAATGGTGTGGATATTGCGGCTTCTACTGACCGTACTGGTCCAGTGAGTTTGCATGGTGATTGGGATTTAGAGTATGCGGTAGGTGTTATTGATTCGGTGCTCCCCTTTACGGTGCAGGGAATGCAGGATATTGATCATTGCCTGGGGTGTACAGGTGGTGGTGGATGGACGACTATGATACCTGGTACTCATCAGAATTTCAATCAGTTTACTACATCTACTACATCTACTACATCTACTACGTTAGGTGCTACTACTACAAATATAAGTTCCTGGTTGACTACGACCACTACGACCAGTACGACCTCTCATCTTACGACATACACGAACGATGCCCGTTGTACCCCGACAACTAATCCTCCAACAACTAACCTGCCGCCTGTTATCTCGGGTCTTGGTGGCGATTCCACCCATGTCGCAATTGGTGACGCTGCGTACATTGACAATAAAATTACATCTGATACAGTTACTGTTACAGATAGTGATTCCGCAGATTTTAATGGTGGCTATTTACTGATTCACCAGGCTACCGGCATAAAAGATGGTGAATTTTGGGGAGATGCGACAGGGGATAACGCACTGAAATTTGGATTCGATGCAGCTACAGCCGACGATGTTATAGTCGATGGAGAGACTGTTTTCAGTAACTCAACCGCAATTGGTTGGGTAGATTCTGTGGAAGGTGCAAATGGCCAGAGTGGTGCAGATTTGAGGATTGATTTGGACAGCACTGCAAATGTCACAAATACTGCTGAACTCCTTGCCGCACTCAGGTATACAGCTCCAACTGCTGGTGTTCGTGAATTTACGGTAATACTCAACGATGGTGATGGTGGAGATTCGGGTGCTAATACGTTCATGATGAATGTTACCGCTATTACCATTACCCAAACGGGTGGCACCACAGCCGTCACCGAAGGCGGTGCGACTGACAGCTACACGGTTGTCCTTGACTGCGCCCCGACTGCCGATGTCACCATCACGCTTGACGATACAAATCATCAAGTAAGCCTCGACAAAACTACGCTCACCTTTACCACCGCAAATTGGAGTACTGCGCAGACGGTGACGGTGACAGCGGTGAACGATACGGTTGGGGAAGGCACGCATTACGGCGTTATCAAGCACTCGGTTAGCAGTAGCGATCCGTCCTTTAACCTTCTTGTGAACGTGCAGGTTGCTGTAACCGACAACGACCTGCCTGCTGCTGATCCCACATTCCAGGCAGCGCAAAGTGATCCGTTTGGCTTGAGCAACGCGGGTGGTGCTGCCAGTCCGACATTCGTTGATATTGACGCAGATGGCGATCTTGATGCTTTTGTTGGTAATAAAGCTGGCGATATGCTGTTTTTCCTTAATACTGGCAGTGCTGGTAGCGCAGCGTTTTCGTCAGGAGCAGAAACGAATCCGTTTGGCTTGAGCAAAGTGGGTAGTTACGCCACTCCGACGTTTGTAGATATTGACGCAGACGGTGATCTTGATGCCTTTGCCGGCAATAAAGATGGCGATACCGTGTTTTTCCGCAATTCGGGTAGTGCCAGCAGCGCGGCGTTTGCGTCAGCAGAGACCAATCTGTTTGGCTTGAGCAATGTGGGTGTTTCGGCCCGACCGACGTTTGTAGATATTGATGGTGATGGTGACCTTGATGCCTTTGTTGGTAACAGTGTTGGCGAAACGTGGTTGTTTCTGAATACTGGCAGTGCAAGCAGCGCTGCATTTGCGTCGGCAGAAATCAATCCGTTTGGCTTGAGCGGTGTGGGGTTAAATGCGACTCCGACGTTCGTAGATATTGACGGGGATGGCGTTCTTGATGCCCTTGTTGGTAATAAAGATGGCGATATACTGCTATTCCGCAACACGGGTAGCGCCATTAGCCCTGCATTTACGTCAGCAGAGACCAATCTGTTTGGCTTGAGCAATGAGGGTAGTTATGCCAGCCCGACGTTCGTAGATATTGACGGCGATGGCGATCTTGATGCCTTTGTTGGCATCGATGCAGGCAATACGCTGTTTTTCCTGAATGTGCCAGATGCCGTTGCTCCCACGCTCACCAGCGCCACTTACGACGCAACAACGGGCATATTGACGGTGACTTGCACAAACCTGACCAGTGGTGGGGCTATCGATGAGACCAGGCTGACTCTGACTGGCGAGGGGGGCGTGATCTATACCCTGACCGAGACAGGTGCCATTACGGCCAGTAGCACCACAGCGTTCACCGTCACGCTCAATGCGACCGACAAGGTGGCGGTGAACCTGATCATGAACAAAGCCGGGCTCAGCTCGACAGGAACCACCGTCTATAACCTGGCCGGTGCTGCCGACTGGCATGGTACTGGCAACGCCGACACCACCGGCAATGCGGTGACGGTCAGCAACGTACCAGCCAGCAATGCCGTCCCCACCCTCACCGCCATCAGCAACGTTACCGGTGGCACTGAAGATACCCAGCAAGAGATTACCTTTGCAGCATTGACAGGTTTGGCTGACGAAGCCGACAGCGACGGAACGGTGACCGCGTTTGTTGTGAAGGCGGTTTCAACCGGCATGCTGAAGATTGGCGCTGCTGCGGGGACAGCGACAGCGTGGAATGCTGGCACGAATGCCGTGGTTGACAGCACACATCACGCATACTGGTCTCCGGAAAGTAACGCTAACGGCAATTTGAACGCTTTTACGGTTCTTGCCAAAGATAATGGTGGTGCTGAATCCACGACAGCAGTACAGGTGGTGGTGGCTACGGCGGCTGTGAACGATGCGCCGACCATAAAAATCCCTCTAAAATTAGCACTTACAGCAAAGATTGATTACGCAATGGGATTGCTTCCATCCTCAGTGATAGATGCGGATGTGAATGGCGATGGCAAAGCCGACCTGATTATTGCAAATAATCTTGCTAATACTCTCTCAGTGTTGATCGGAAAAGGAGATGGCACCTTTAATGCGAAGGCTGATTACGCAACGGGAACTAGTCCGAACTCAGTGACGAGTGCGGATGTGAATGGCGATGGCAAAGCTGACCTGATTGTTGCGAATGGTGGTTCCGATACTGTCTCAGTGTTGACCGGGAAAGGAGATGGCACCTTTAATGCGAAGGCAGATTACGCAACGGGATCCGGCCTGATATCAGTGATAAGTGCGGATGTGAATGGCGATGGAAACGCTGACCTGATTGTTGCGAATAGTGTTTCCGATACTGTCTCGGTGTTGACCGGGAAAGGAGATGGTGCGTTTAATGCAAAGGCTGATTACGCAACGGGATCCGGCCCGATATCAGTGATAAGTGCGGATGTGAATGGCGATGGCAAAGCTGACCTGATTGTTGCGAATAATGGTTCCGATACCGTCTCGGTGTTGACCGGGAATGGAGATGGCACGTTTAATGCAAAGGCTGATTACGCAACGGGATCTGGCTCGTATTCAGTGATAAGTGCGGATGTGAATAGCGATGGAAACGCCGATTTAATTGTTGCAGATGGGTTTTCCGATACTGTCTCGGTGTTGACCGGGAAAGGAGATGGTGCGTTTAATGCAAAGGCTGATTACGCGACGGGATCCGGCCCGATATCAGTGATAAGTGCGGATGTGAATGGCGATGGAAAAGCCGACCTGATTGTTGCGAATAGTGGTTCCGATACCCTTTCGGTGTTGTCCGGGAAAGGAGATGGTGCGTTTAATGCAAAGGCTGATTACGCAACGGGATCGTATCCAGCCTCGGTGACAAGTGCGGATGTGAATGGCGATGGCAAAGCTGACCTGATTGTTGCGAATGGTGGTTCCGCTACAGTCTCGGTACTAATCAACACTTCAGTACTTTTGCCAACAGCTTTTATCGAACAAACTCCGGTTGGGGTCAGAGGCGATATCGTCATCAATGACGTTGATGGCAATACTGACTGGAATGGCGGCAAGCTGACGGTGCAGATAACAGCCAACAATGAGGCCGCCGACAGCCTGAGCCTCAGTACAACATCGAGTCCAACCGGCATCTGGCTCGACACCACCGGTAACAAGGTGATGTCCGGCACGACCGGGATCGGTACCGCCGATGCGGCTTCGGTGTCGAGCGGAACAGCATGGACATTGACCTTCAATGCCAATTCAACCAACGTGCTGGTACAGGCAGTTGCGCAGGCGGTGACCTTCAACAACACCAGCGATGCTCCAGGCACGGGTGATCGAAGTATAACCTTTTCGGCGACAGACAAGGCAAATGGTTTTGCCAGTGCGAGCCAGATTATCACCGTCACAGCGGTGAACGATGCCCCGACGGCTGCCGATGCAACGTTGACCACCAATGAGGACACTGCGCTTGTTCTTTCCGCCTCCAGCTTCGGGTTCAGTGATGTTGATGGTGATACGCTTGCAGGTGTCAAGATCACCACGCTGCCGATTGCCGGAACATTGCAAAACAATGGCATAGCGGTAACCCTGAATCAGGAGATCACCAAAGCAGATCTTGATGCGGGCAAGCTGATATTCACCCCGACGGCGAACGCCAATGGAACTGCGTATGCCACCATTGGATTCAAGGTCAGCGACGGAACCGTGTACAGCGATGCTGCGCAGACCCTGACGGTTGATGTTACTCCGGTCAACGATGCGCCGACCGATATTGCCTTGACCTCAACCACCATCAATGAGTCTGTTGCTCTTGCCAGCGCAACGGTGGCAACGCTCTCCGGCACGGACCCTGAATCGGATACGCTGACGTACACGCTGGTCAGTGGCACGGGCGATACGAACAACAGCTCCTTCACTCTTGATGGAACTATGCTGCAGGTTGGCGCAGCGGAGTTAGCGGCGGGAAGCTACAATCTTCGCATCAGGGCAACCGATAACGGCACTGGCACTCTGACCTACGATGAGCAGGTGACGATTACTGTTGCCGATGATATTGCGCCAACGCTCTCCAGCACCACGCCAGCCGACAATGCCGCAGCAATTGCTCCAGGCGCGAACATTGCGCTGGTGTTCAACGAAAATATTGCTGCTGGCACGGGCAATATCACTCTTGTCAATGTCTCGACTGGTGCTACGGTTGAAACGTTCAACATCGCTGTCAGCGGTGGCGCGAATGGTGATCATGGTGGTAATGCTTCGATATCCGGCGGCACGCTGACCATCAATCCTGGCAGCAACCTTGCCGAGGCTACCCAGTATGCGGTGCAGATCAGTGCAACTGCGGTTAAAGATAGCGCAAATAATGCGTTCGCCGGTATCGCCGACACCACCACCCTCAACTTCACGACTGGCGTGACCGACAGTGCCGCACCGGCGTTACTTGCCATCCAGCGCACGGCAGCCGAAGCGACGACTGCCGCGACGCTCACCTATACTCTTGTTTTCAGCGAAGCGGTCACCAACGTTGATGCCAGCGACTTTATGGTCAGCACCACCGGCACCGCAACGGGCAGCGTCACGAGTGTCACCGGCAGCGGCAACACCCGCACGGTGACGGTCGAAACGGTGACCGGCACCGGCAAGATTGGCTTGAGCCTGAACACCGGCCACGGTATCACCGACATTGCGAGCAATGCGCTTCCTGACGGCAACCCTGCCGATAACGAGGCGTACACGGTTGATCGTACCCTGCCAACATTGCTCTCCCTCAATCACCTCACTGCCGGCGATGGCACAACAAACGCGGATTCCGTGCAGTTCCTTGCGGTGTTCAGCGAGCCGGTGAGCGGCATTGAAGCAGGGGATTTTGCCTTGACCGTTACGGCTACGGCAGGCGCGAGTATCACCAACGTAAGCGGCGAGGGTTCATCAGTGATCACCATCACGGTGGGCAGTGTCAGCGGTAACGGTACGCTTGGCGTGGAAATTGCGGCATCGCCGACCATCACCGATACGATTGGCAACAGCTTGAGCAGCACCACGCCAGCCAGCTCGGTTACTGAACATTATTCGATTGATAACAGCGCGCCGACTGCTGTGGCGACTCTGCGCAATGCGGCGGAGCTAACAACGGATGGCAGTGTAACCTTTGATGTTGTTTTTAGCGAAACCGTTGAAAATCTTTCCATCCAAGATTTTGTTTTGAGTGGAAGTGCCACCGGCACGATTTCCTCGGTTACAGGCTCAGGTAGTGCTTATACGGTTACGGTCAACAGCGTGGCGGGCGATGGTGCGCTTGAGTTGAATTTTGCTGGTGTGCAAAACATCACCGATGCGGCTGGTAATGCGTTTGCGGGCGCTCTACCTACCCGAAACGAAGGCTATGTGGTTGATAATACCGCGCCAACAGTTACAGCGATTACCCGTGCAGGTGTGAACCAAATTGCGGCAAATACTGCTTCGAATGAGGTGTTTACGGTTCTTTTTAGCGAACCCGTCAGCGGGGTTGCGGCTGCGGACTTTGCGGTTACCGGAACGGCAACGGGCACAAGCGTAACATCGGTCAGTAGTGCTGATGGCAAGGTGTTCCATGTAACGATTGGTGGAGTGAACGGCACCGTTGGGCAAACGGTAGGCTTGAGCTTTACGGGAACAGTAACCGACCTTGTCAGTCAGGATGGCACGGCAGACTTTACATCAGGTGAGGCGTACACCATTGGAGGCGTATTGCTGAATGAAGGGGCTTTAGATCAAGCCGCATTAGATTCTCTTATTGGAGTTAATCGCAATGGCACCTTGCAACTTTTGCAGGCTGAGGGCGCTGTAAGTGAGGTGGTGATTCTTGATAGTCGAGTGCCGGGGCTTGCAGATGCCATGGGTAATGTGCGTAGTGGCACGGATGTGTGGCTGCTTGATGCGGGTTCCAGCGCACTTGGGCAAATCAGCGCTATTCTTGCAGGTTATAACGACCTCTCCGCCTTGCACTTGCTTTCGCATGGCAATATGGGTGAAGTGTATCTTGGTGCCGAAACGCTTTCAGCCGCAACACTTGGCAATTATTCAGCAGCGCTTGCCGTGTGGGGCAGTGCGTTAACTGCAGATGGCGATATGTTGCTATATGGCTGTAATGTTGCGGCAGGCGATGTTGGGCAGCAGTTTATTGCGGCGTTAGCTGAGGTGACGGGTGCTGATGTGGCGGCTTCGGATGATTTGACGGGCGCGAGCTGGTTGGGTGGGGATTGGGTGCTGGAAGCGAATGCCGGGGTGGTGGAGAGTGGAGCTGTTTCTGTTAATGGTTTTTCTGATGTATTGATCCCTGTCGGCGGCGACACCACAGCGCCAACGTTTGATGTAGCTCCAGCAGCAGGAAGTATTACTACAACAGGTTTTACTCCATCAGCATCAATCAATGAAGCGGGTACGGTTTATTATGTAGTTGTGCCTAATGGCGCAACTGCTCCGAGTGTTGCAGAGGTTAAAGCAGGCACGGGATCAGGTGGAGCTGTGGCATTAGCCAGTGGTAATAATAGTCCAGGTCCAGGAAACTTCGATACCAGTTTTAATGCTGTTACAGGCTTGGCGTCTGGTACGGATTATGATGTTTACTTTGTTGCAAAGGATACTGCCAATAACAGTCAGGCAAGTGTGACTAAAGTGGATGTAACCACGAGTGCGCTGGCTAACTTTGCTCCTATTTTCACTGGCGATACCACTCCGCCTGATGGCATGCACGACACAGGCTTGACCGTGAATGAAAATGCTGGTGCCACAAGCCTTGCGAGCTTGCTTGGTGTCACCGACACCAACAGTGACCAAACCTTGACGTGGTCGGTGGTTTCCGGTCAAGGACCAACCCATGGCACCTTGGACGGCTTTACTACAAATCCAACGGCAACCAGTGGCACCGGAGTTACCCCATCAAACGTTACCTATACGCCAACAGCGGGCTACAGCGGTAGTGATAGTTTCCAAATTCAAGTATCAGATGGCAATGGCGGAACCGATACGCTGACCATTACGGTGACCGTGACCGACATCAATCCCGCCATTTCCAACGCTACCTTCTCGGTGGACGAGAACTCCAGCACCAGCACTGCCGTCGGTACCGTTACCGCTACCGGCGACACAGATGGCGTCACCTACGCAATTACTGGCGGCAACACCGATAACGTTTTTGCCATCAACAGCACCACCGGCGCAATTACAGTAGCCGGTGCACTGGATTACGAAACCACCAGCAGTTACAGCCTGACAGTAACGGTGGACGATGAAGATGCCGACACAACAGCCGACAGTACGGCAACAATTACGGTAAACATTAACAACCTTCTTGAAGCACCTGTTTTACTGTCAGCCAATCCGTTGGATAACACTACCGGTGTTGCCGTTACCAGCAACATTGTACTAACGTTTGACGATAATATTCAGCTCGGCACCACCGGTACCATCACACTGTACGATATCACCGGAGCTGGCGCAAACTCCATCGCGATTGATGTTGCCAGCCTCGCCAGCCAGCTTTCGATCACGGGCAAAACGCTGACCATCAACCCAACCGCCAGCCTGATTACAACGAACCAGTACGCCGTGCAGTTCACCGCTGGCGCATTGAAGGGCACAACCGATCTGGCATGTGCAGCAATCAGCGACGCCACAACACTCAACTTCACCACCGGCACCACCGATACCACAGCGCCGACCGTCACCATCGCTGATGTGACTGACCCGACCCAGCCCAATGCCGGCACGGTTGCCATCACCTTCAGCGAACAGGTGCTGAATGTTGATATCGCAGATTTCACGTTGACATGCAATACCGGTTCCGGCGCTCAGTCAGTCAGCTTGACAGGCTTAACGGTAAGCGGCTCGGGAAGTGCATACACGCTTGATCTTTCAACAGTAACCACAACCGCTGGCACTTACGTGCTGACGCTGAATCCGTCGAATATCACCGATACTACCAGCAATGCACTGGCGGCAGTGGCGAGCGATACCTTTGTGATTGATCTCACAGCACCGACAGGCACAGCGATTGTCCGTGCATCAGCGGAAAATCCCACTGATGCCGACAGCGTCAATTTTACCGTAGCTTTAAGCGAAGCCGTTACGGGCGTGGATGCCAGCGACTTTACACTGACAGGCACCGTAACTTCCGGAGCCAGCATCGGCACGGTAACAAAGCTCTCCGACAGCGTCTATACCGTCACGGTCAACACCATCACAGGTGATGGCACGCTCGGTCTTGATCTCAAGAGCAGCGGCACAGGCATTGCTGATGTTGCAGGCAATGCTATCAGCGGCGGTATTACCGGTCAGCTCTACACCATTGATAACACAACGCCAACAGTTCATGCCATAAACCGCAATGGAGCTTCTTTTATCAACAGCACAGCAGCCACCTTTACCATAAGTTTTAACGAAAGCGTTACGGGTGTTGACACGGCTGATTTCACTCTTGATGCAACGGGAGGTTTGACTGGCAGTATTAGTACTGTTACAGGCAGTGCAAGCACTTACACCGTAACGGTTACCAGCCTTAGCGGTGCAGGTACGCTTAGCATTGATGTAAACGCAAGCGGTACGGGCATTGCCGATGTGGCAGGCAATGCGATTGCAACAGGCTTTACAACGGGCGATGTTTACACCCGCGAAGTAACCGCTCCAACCGTAACTGAAAGCCATGCATTCAATCTGCCCGAAAACATGATCAGCGGCTTTGTTATTGGGCAGGTTCGGGCATGGGATACGAATGGCGTTGCAAGCTACACTATTGCTTCCGGTGATACGAATGGCTACTTCGCAATAGATAGCAACGGCGTTATTACGCTCACCGCCGCAGGTGCAGCAAGTGGCTCAGCTTCCCGCGATTACGAAATATTGCCAAACAGCTTTACGCTTGGCATTACCGCAACCGATGTAGCAGGTAACACCTCAACCAGCGTGGATGTTACCATTACCGTGCTGGATGAGCAGGAAAACCGCACACCAATCATTACGGCAGGCGGTACAACTCCATTTACCGAGCAAACACCTGTAGCCATTGCAAGCACAATTACTGTGAACGATCCCGATGGCGATAGTGATTGGACTGGCGGAACATTGAAGGTGCAGATTATAGCGAACAATAGCAGTAGCGATGCACTTACTCTGCCCATCACCAACCCCAGTGGTGCAGCTATCTGGCTTGATACCAATGGTAATAAGTTGATGTCTGGTACAACGCAGATTGGTACAGCCGATGCCGCTTCGGTTACTAACGGTACGGCATGGACGTGGACGTTCAACAGCAGTGCCACGAATGCGTTGGTTCAGGATGTGGCGCGTGCTATCAAGTTTAACAACACCAGCGATATCCCAACCACCACTAACCGTACCATTACGTTTACGGTGAACGATGATGATAGCGCAGATGCTTCAGCTACGCAGACGGTCAGCGTGGCAGCGGAGAACGATGTGCCTGAACTGAGCAACGTTCAGCAACGCCACAGTAACGGACAGCGCTACAGACGACACGTACAGCGATGTAACAGGCACGCTCAGCGGCAGCGATCGCGATGGCGACACGGTCAGCTTCGAGCTGAGTGGGTCGAGTGCGACACCGAACGGAGCTGAAAAGACAGCAGGCTACGATGTGGAGAGAGCAGGGACGTATGGCATGTTCTACCTGAACACGACAAGCGGAGCATATAAGTATGTCGTCAATGATGGAGCCGTTGAAGCGCTGAAGAGCAGCACGAGTGAATCATTTACGGTGAATTCGACGGATGGCACAGCCGATAGCACGACGCAAACCATCACGCTGACACTTTCCGGTACGAACGACACGCCAACGATCACCAGCAGCACGCAGTCTGGCAGTGTGGCAGAAGATCGTATGCTAACAGCAAGCGGTCAGGTCACGTCAAGCGATGTTGACCACAACACTACAGCGAAGTACAGTGGAGATGCAACAGGCGTGTATGGCAGCTTTGCGATAACAGGCGGCACAGGTGCATGGACGTACACGCTGAACAACGCAGCGCATCAGGCATTAGTGGCAGGCGAAAGCCACACTGAGGTGTTCACAGTGACGGTAACCGACGATCAGCAGGCAACGGCAACGCAGAATGTAACAATCACGGTAACGGGTACAAACGATGCTCCAGTGATTGGAGTGGGAACGTTTGCTGGTGGTGTTACTGAAATCACGGATCTTGCGACAGGCGAAAACAGCACGGTTCTGACGGTCTCGAACAGTTTTGTCGTAACGGATGTTGACCTGACGAATACGCAGTCCGTCGCAGCAGTAGCGTCAGGCACAGGCTACCTTGGCACGTTTACGCCAAGTGTGAGTGACCAGACAACGACGGACGGTACTGGGACGATAGCCTGGAGCTTCAGTGTGACGGATAGTGCGGTTGATTATCTTGCTGTGGGTCAGCAGTTGACGCAGACCTATGCGGTAACGGTAACGGATACCGCAAATGCTACAGTGACGCACGATGTCACCGTCACCATTACCGGCACGAACGATGTTCCTGCCATCAGCGGAACAAGCACCAGCACCGTTACTGAAGACACCTCCGTCACTATCAATCATCTTACAACAAGCGGCACACTGACAATCAGCGATCCTGACCAGAATCAGTCATCTTTTGTTGCGCAGCCGAGCCACGCAGGCACCTATGGCACCTTCACCCTCGA
>CAJEXI010000048.1 GCA_903994455.1 uncultured Chlorobiaceae bacterium
GCACTTTGAAGGTGACCAATCTTGCTCTTGGTCTTCGGGTGTATTTATAACAGAAGATGTTGATCTCTGCGTCGGGAACCTCGCCAATGGTCTCGTAGTGTTTTGCGAGGTTGTTTATGTAATTGTCGAGTCTGATGGTTGGTTTTGGCATAGCCGAACGTTTTCTGCAGAACCAGAGTGCTGCGGCAGAGTTGCTTTCACTGTTTGGGCGGCCAAAATATCGCTCTCAGGGAGTTGCAGAGCGCCTGGCGAATGAATTGGAGCTGGCTTTGGAGATGCCCATGGGTAATCCACAGAAGCTTGGGGAATAAAGGGTGGTGACAGACAATCCAGGATTCTATAACTCTCAAAAGCAGCAAAAAGAAGGATTTTTCCGGTATCATATTATTATTTATTAACATAAATCATTTGTAGTTATAATTTGTTCGGGAAACCAAGCTGTTTTAATTGACCCATTTTGCTCTTGGTCTTCGGGTTTTCGGGAACTTGCTTCGAGACTGTAAAAGCTGTACTTTGCTTCTCGACAATAGAGTGTTAATTCTAATGTGAGCATTTAATTCCATACCATGGTCTCTGGATCAGCCGCCTTGTTCAGCGGAGTCCCGAAACTCTTGATAACATTGGCAATCGCCCTGCTGCTTGTTTTTGCTATGCCCGGCGCTGTCAAAACCGGTAAAGCCTCAACTGCACCGCTTCTTCTTGATCGTGCACCACAAGCTGAACTTGCGGGACATTTTGATTATTTGAACGATTTCAGTGGCAAACTGACTCTCGCCGACATTCTTGATCAAAAAAATGCCATCGGCTTCAGGCACCTCAAGGGGAACCTCAACGAAGGATACAGCCACAAAGCGGTCTGGCTGCGTTTTGCCATCTCTCGCACCTCCCGATTTCCTGCAGAGGCATGGTTACTGCTTTACCCATCATATTTGGATCACGTCACCGTTTATCTTCAGTCAGGCATTGACCCGTCCAGGGCATCATCCTGGCGCCAGATACAACTCGGCGACCACATTCCCGTCGCTGATCGTCCAGTGCCAGTCCCTGATTTTTTTATGCCTTTATCACTGGATCTCAACACGCCGGTTACCATTTATGTCCGAGTCCAGACGATCAGTTCCCTGAAATTTGGGGCATCTGTTTCTACCCGGAGGGATATGATCCGCCAAACTGAAACCAACCTCATGTTTCAGGGAGGCTATCTGGCCATTTTTATTGTGATCGCGCTGCTGAACCTTATCTATTTTCTACGTATTAAGGAGAGGCTTTTTCTCTACTTCGCGCTCTACGCCCTGGCGGTCTCCATCAATTACCTCTCTATAAGCGGTATGCTCAGCCTGATTCTGCCAGGCTCGGCCCATCTTCTCTCCGGCTACCTCGCTGATATTGGAAAGGGTGGCGGAATACTCCTCTTTTCCGTTTTCTTAACTCGTCTGTTTGCCGAAGAGCTTACGCTGTTTACCGGTTACTACCTCAAGGCTATGATGGTTATTGGCGTTCTTACGGTACTGTCTGATTCTCTTGGTTTTTATATTGAGATGGCACCTGTCACCTCTCTGGGAGTGCTTTTTCTGTTTTTTGTGGTCAGTTGGCTCAACTTTAAAGCCATAAAAAACAATAAACCCGGAGGCATGTTTTTCTTTACGGTATTCGGTATCAGTAACCTTGGTTATTTTATACATTTTCTGCAACTGCTTGGTCTGGTTCCCCTTGAATGGTGGAGCGTCAACAATGTCCAGTATGCCTCTCTGCTCAATATTATACTCATGACCCTCGCACTCGCAGAGCGTCTTCGGGAAACTGAAAAGCGGGCAACGGCAGCACTCAGGGATTCTGAGCTGAAAAATGTTGAACTTGCAGCGGAACGAGTGGCAACGGAACGGCAGCAGCGATTTCTGACGATGGTGTCTCACGAATATCGGACTCCCCTCGCCATTATCCGAAGTTCTCTTGATATCATGGAACTTCAGATGAGCGGTCACTATCCTGAAAACAGTAGTGAGCTCGATAAAATGAAGCGAGCCGTTCACCGTTTGGTTGAAGTGATGGATGTTTCGCTTGAAAAAAGCCGTCTTTCTGATTTTCGGGAAAAAGAGGGAAAAGTGCGCACTCTTTTTGCGCCACTCATGGCATCAGAGGTTGAGGAAATTCGGGCGCTCTTGCCAAAACGCACCTTTATTTTTGCCATATCGCTTACTGACCATGAAGTCAATGCGGAACAATACTATCTTACCACTGCGTTGTTTAACCTGCTTGATAATGCACAGAAATACTCTCCCCCGGATTCTGTGATTGACGTTGATTGCCGTGGAGAGGGGGGAGAGGTTGTTATCAAGATACGAAATCAGTTCAATGGCATTTTGACGAATGAGACAGAACAACTGTTCAATAAATACCAGCGCGGCAGCAACAGCAATAATACCAATGGATCCGGTCTCGGTCTGTGGCTTGTGCGGGAGATCATCCAGTGGCATAATGGCACTGTCACGCTTGAAAAAAGCGACACTCATATTATGGTAACGGTTCGTCTCCCCCTTGCAGATACTGGGGAGAAATACAGAAAAGATAAAACACGTTAACAGAGATGCTCAATGAAACAAAAACGCATTATTATCGTTGAAGATGACAGTGACTTGCTCGAAAACATGGTGAAATTTCTGACACTCTCCGGATATGATGTGATCGGAGTTGCCTCAGCGCGTGACTTTTATTATCAGCTTTCCCGGCAAACCTACTTGCTGGCAGTACTCGACATCGGGCTTCCCGACCAGAGTGGTTTGGAGCTTGCCGAATATGTACGAAATAATACCGATATATGGATAATCATGCTGACGGCACGTTCAACGCTTGACGACAAGCTTGCCGGGCTAAAATCCGGCGCTGATTTCTACCTGGTCAAACCTGTCGATTGCAGTGAGCTTGTTGCAACCATTGCCAATCTTTTTGCGCGTCTTGATGAAACGCCCGCTGTTTCTGAGCAGGAACTGCAGGGAGAGGTGGATACTCTTGCGCAGTGGAAACTTGAATCCAACAGGTGGATACTGATCACTCCCAAAGGAGATTCCATTAAGCTGACCTCTAAAGAATTTGAGTTTATTGCCTCTCTCAGCTTGCGGAGCAACACTATTGTAGCCCGTCGGGATATCCTGAAAATCCTTGACTATGCCTTGACGGATCAGGCAAGTCATGCACTCGAATCCATGATCTACCGCCTCCGCAAAAAGATCGAAGATGCAGGCTGTGAATTTCCCGTCAAAACCTCCCATGGCACAGGGTACTGTTTATCTGCGGATATTATCCATATCTGATGCTCTGGCGTACTTTATCTCTCCGTCAAAAACATTTGTTTACATCATAATACTTCGCAATATCGTGTTGAAGTGAGGTATTGTGATGTTTTGTGACATTTTGTGACATTTTATGACTCGTTATTTTGTCATTTCCTTGTGTATGATGTGTATAGATGTTTTACGCATCACCAAGTTTCAGCATCGCTGGAGAATGGGGTTTTGATGTCTCTGACCAATTATATTGACCAATCATCATCAAATAATAACCATGGCCAACATATTTACGGATGAGTTCACAGACTCGGCGCTGGGTTCGAACGCTGTTTTTGAGAATTTTGCTCCACTGTCCGGGGAGCCGGGGATTGAAATTGTGTTTGTCATGGGTGATCTGCCCGATAGGCAGGCACTGATCGCGGGGATTAAACCTGGCATTGAGATCTCTCTTCTTGACTCGCAGGGTGACGGCATTGCACAGATGCTTTCCATTCTTGACGGGCGGAGCGGTATTGATGCGATCCACATTTTCTCTCACGGCGCTTCAGGGTCACTCTCTCTTGGCTCAACCACGCTGAACAGTAACACGTTTCTGGATCACCAGTCGCAACTGGCTGAACTGGGCAGCCATCTGAGGTCAACCGGCGATCTGCTGCTCTACGCCTGTAACGTGGCGCAGGGTGCTGACGGGCAGGCATTTATTGAGTCAATCTCCAGAACCACCGGCGCTGATGTGGCGGCAAGCACGGATTTGACCGGTGCAACGGCGAGTGGTGGTGACTGGGTGCTGGAAGCAAGCGCCGGAGTGGTTGATGCTTCCACTGTCTTGAGTGTCACCGATTATACGGGTATTTTCGCGACGGGGGCAAGTGATCCAGTATTCCCGACATCGGTAACAAATCCCTTTGGCTTGAGCGATGTGGGTTCGTTTGCCCAACCGACGCTTGTTGATATTGACGGAGATGGAGATCTTGATGCCTTTGTTGGTAATAAAAGTGGTGAAACGCGTTTTTACCGTAATACAGGTAGCGCAAGCAGCGTAGCGTTTGCGTCGGCGGTAACAAATCCATTTGGCTTGACCGATGTGGGGTCGAATGCCAGTCCGACTTTCGTTGATATTGATGGAGATGGTGATCTTGATGCCTTTGTTGGGAAAAACGATGGCAATACGCTTTTTTTTCTGAATGCGGGTAGTGCAAGCAGCGCAACGTTTGCTGTGGCGGTAACAAATCCGTTTGGCTTGAAGGATGTGGGTTTGTATGCGACTCCGACGTTTGTTGATATTAATGGAGATGGCGCCCTTGATGCCTTTATTGGCAATGGTAGTGGTAATACGCTCTTCTTTCGCAACATGGGTAGTGCAAGCAGCGCAACATTTTCGACAGCACAAACAAATCCGTTTGGTTTGATTGATGTGGGTACTTCTGCCTCCCCGACGTTCGTTGATATTGACGGGAATGGTGCTCTTGATGCCTTTGTTGGTAATGAAGATGGTAATACGTTGTTTTTACGTAACACGGGTAGTGCGGGCAGCGCAGCGTTTGCGTCGGCGGAAACTAATCCGTTTGGCTTGATTGATGTGGGTTCGTATGCCAGTCCGACGTTCGCAGATATTGACGGAGATGGCGATCTTGATGCTTTTGTTGGAAAAAAAGATGGCAATATGTTTTTTCTGCAGAATATTCACATCAAAATCACCCAGACAAATGGCACCACAGCGGTAACCGAGGGCGCTGCGACCGACAGTTACACGGTCGTTCTCACTGTCGCCCCGACCGCCGATGTCGTTATCACGCTTGACGACACGAATGGCCAGGTCAGCTTCGATAAACCGGTATTAACCTTCACCAGTGCAAACTGGAATATTGCGCAGACGGTGACGGTGACGGCGGTGAACGACACGGTGGGTGAAGGCAGGCATACAGGCGTGATTCACCATACGGCCACCAGCCTGGATGCCAACTATAACAGTAGTTTAGTTGCAAACCTGCTTGTTGCCGTGAGCGATAACGACCTGCGGGCAAGTGATCCGGTATTCCCGACATCGGGACAAGATCTGTTTGGCTTGATCGATGTGGGTTCGTTTGCCCAACCGACGCTTGTTGATATTGACGGAGATGGAGCTCTTGATGCCTTTATTGGTAATAAAGATGGAAATACGCTGTTTTTCCGTAACACGGGTAACGCAAGCAGTGTAGCGTTTGCGTCAGCGGTAACGAATCCGTTTGACTTGACCGATGTTGGTGCTTATGCCAGCCCGACGTTCGCAGATATTGACGGAGATGGCGATCTTGATGCCTTTGTTGGGAAAAGCGATGGCAATACGCTGTTTTTCCGTAATACGGGCAGTGCAAGCAGCGCAACGTTTGCTGTGGCGGTAACAAATCCGTTTGGCTTGAGCGATGTGGGTTCGTATGCCGCTCCGACGCTTGTTGACATTGACGGAGATGGCGATCTTGATGCCTTTGTTGGTAATGAAGATGGCAATACGCTCTTCTTTCGTAACACGGGTAGTGCAAGCAGCGCAGCATTTGCGTCAGCGGAAACTAATCCGTTTGGCTTGACCAATGTGGGTGTTTCTGCCAACCCGACGTTCGTTGATATTGACGGGAATGGTGCTCTTGATGCCTTTGTTGGTAATAAAGATGGTAATACGCTGCTTTTACGTAACACGGGTAGTGCAAGCAGCGCAGCATTTGCGTCAGCGGAAACTAATCCGTTTGGCTTGAAAGATGTGGGTATGTATGCCCGTCCAACGTTGGTTGATATTGACGGAGACGGCGATCTTGATGCCTTTGTTGGCAACAATAATGGTCATACGCTGTTTTTTGGGAATGCACCGGCAACAACGGTATCAACGGTCAGTTTCTCTGCTGATACAGGAACAAGCGAGACGGACTTCATAACCAAAACCGCTGCGCAGACCATCAGTGGAACCTTGAGTGCAAACCTGATTGTGGGTGAACTGGTCAAGGTGTCGCTGAACAACGGCTCGACCTCGGCTGTTGCCAGTGCTGCCGTGGGAAGCGCTGCCTGGAGTTTGCCTGGTGTAACACTTGCGGCGAGCAATACTCTCAAAGTATGGGTAGAGGATGCCTCCGGCAACAAAGGTGCCATAAAAACGCAGGCCTACACACTGGACAGTACCGCACCCACGGTGGCCAGTGTTACGACGACTGGCACAGGGATCATGAATGGTTCTGGTGCCCTTGACGTGGGCAGTGTTGTGACCGTGACGCTGAATACCAGTGAGGCGGTAACCGTAAACACAACTGGCGGAACTCCGACCATAAGCCTGAGCGATGGTGGGTCGGCAACCTATGCCGGGGGCAGTGGCACCACTTCACTGACCTTCACTCATACAGTCTCTGCCGGGCAGAATACCCCTGACCTGAGAGTAACAGCCTTCAATGCTGACGGAGCATTACTTACTGATACGGCAGGAAGCGCATTGAATACAACTGGCGCTGTCGCGAATCCTTCAGGAACATTGGTTGTTGACACGACACCGCTGACCGCAACCATCACCGCCGTTACACCGGATCCGCGCAACACCAGTGCTGGAGTGGTCAATGTGGTGTTCAACAAAGTGGCTACAGGTGTTGATATCACTGATTTTATCCTGACTCGGGGAGGTTCCGTCGTTGATATCAGCTCAGCGCCTTTTTCAGGGAGTGGTTCCAGTTACAGTATCGACCTTACTGATGTTACCTTGACTGAGGGAGCCTGGGTACTGACTCTGAAGAGTACCGGCACCGACATCAAAAACACTCTTGGCGATGATTTTTTGGGGGGAGCCACGGAAAGCTTTACTGTGGATACCACACCTCCCACTGCCCGTGTTGACGCAATAACAGCGATAAGTGCTGACAGCGACTTTGGTACTGCAACTGACTTTGCAACAATTACGGCCAACCAGACGATTACAGGCTCCTTTACTGGTTCACTTAATGCAGGAGAGAAGTTTCAGATATCCGCTAATGGAGGTTCAACCTGGGTGGATGCGACGGCTGGTTCAGGCACCTGGAGCGCGGCTGGTGTCACTCTTTCCAGCGGCACATGGGTGCTGAGTTCGCGCACTCTCGATCTGGCAGGAAATGTTCTTGCCGGGGCAACGCATGCCTACACCCTTCAGTTGCCGGCGCCATATTCAATCGTCAGGCAGAGCCCGACCTTTTCGACGACCAATGCGGATGTGGTGAACTTTCGTGTGACGTTTACCACCGCAGTACAGGGAGTGGCCGGAACTGATTTCAGTCTGACTCCCGGTTCTCTTGATGGGGCAACCGTACAGTTGGTAACACCGGTGCTCAACAGTAATGGTATCCAGTATGATGTTCAGGTCGGGGGGTTGGCGGGCAGAACCGGCTCGGTGAATCTTGATATTGCGACAGCCAATACCATAACAGAGGTGGCGCTGACTAACGGGGTTCACCGCACCCTCAGCAGTCTGCTACCAAGCAGTGGCATTGATGAAACCTTTACCGTTGATCACTTTATTTTACCGGCAACACTGGCAATCAGTCTGGACACAGGCGCTTCTGCCAGTGATCTCATTACCTCTTGTACGACGCTGGTTTTCAGTGGCACCACAGAGGTTGGCAACGCTGTGCGATTGATTCTCAAAGAGAGTAATGATGCCACAGTGTTCAGTGTTGATGCCTCTATTTTGGGCACAAGCTGGAGTTATGACCGGAGTTCCTTGCCTCTTGAGGCAGGCAGTTATACCCTGTCTCTTATAACAAGCGATCAGGCAGATAATACTGCAACGACGACCAGAGAGATCATTATTGATACCAGTGCGCCTGTGAGATCGAGCGCTTCAGTTGATGGCACGATACTTACCATCGCCTATACCGATGCCACAAGCCTGAATGCTGCAAACAGTCTCTTGCCGAACGCATTCACCGTTAAAGCTGACGGAAAAAGTACGCCGCTGACGGTCAATGCGGTGCAGGTCAATGCTTCAGCGAAAACCGTTACTCTGACGCTTGCAGTGCCGGTTTTGGCGACGGATACCATTACGGTGGCGTATGCTGATCCGGGAAGTGGTGCTCTTGAGGATTTGGCAGGCAACCATGCTGATTCTTTTGACACGCTCACCTGTACCAATTTCAGCGCGGCATCAGATGAGGCTCCGGTTATCAGCAATGTTTCCGGCGCAACATGGTTCAACAAAGGTGATGATCCTGTTCAAGTGTTTAATGGTACGACACCTCTTTTGATTACCGATGCTGATGACGCTTATCTGGAGAGTGTCTCTGTTACCATGACGACAAATCGTCAGACCACTGACATGCTCAGCGTTTTGGGAGCGCTGCCCACAGGGATTACAGCAGGCACCTACAATGCTGACAGTGGTTTACTCAAGCTGACCGGTCATGCCCTGATTGCAGACTATCAGAATGCCCTCTCCCAGGTGTGTTTTTCCAATAGTGCGGGTACGGCGATGGATGTCGATCGAACGATTACCTTGACGGCGAATGACGGGCAGAGGGAATCCGCCGCTGTGACACGGACTCTTCGAGTGCTTGGCCCTGATTTTTCTACCGAAGCGTCGGCCGTTTCCTACATGGTTGGTAATGCCACTGGCACGACCGCAATGGACTTGTCAGCAGTCAACCTGGTTACGGGGACGATTTCATATCAGGCAAAAGACTTTTGGGCAAATGCGACGAACGCGCTGGGATTCAGCTCTGTTGATGGCCACCTCTATGCTGTTGACAATGTGACGCATAAAATCATTCGAATCAATTCCGATAACACGGTTACTGTCATGACCCCTGCCTTTTCGGGGGGGAATGCTCCGAATGCGGGTTGGTATTTTTACGCGGCAGATATCAGTTCCTCGGGGGTCATGTATCTCATAAGCGGCGCAAAAGCTTATCGTTTTGATGTCAATCCCTCGTCGAACAACTATTTAACCTGGCTTGCCCCATTGACGGTACGCAATACCGGGACGACTGATTTTGGATTCAACCCTGTTGACGGGCAGATATATGCTGCAACCAGTCACTTATGGCGAATCAATCCGGTAAGCGGTGCAACAACTGATCTTGGTGTCTTGACTTCTTCTGGCAGCGGTTCTTACTGGGGGCAGTATTTCGATACCAATGGATATTTCTATTTAACGTCAGGAGGTGCAAACCCTGTAATCTATCGGGTTGATGTCAGCAATCCAGGGGCCCCAAATCTCACAGCAACGCCAATCCGATACTCGACCAGGCTTCCAACGAGTGGTGACGGAGCGCTTGTTGTCCGGATTCAGTTGGATTATGGCGATGCTCCGGACAGCTATGCGACATCCCTGGCAGCAGATGGTGCCCGGCATAATACGCAGGGTAATGTTACCTGGATGGGAACAGCTCCAGGTTATGAGGCAGACGGACCTGCAAATGGCACAGGGTCAAGCGATACCGATGATGGTGTAACTTCTTTCAGTTCACTGAGCAGCAACTACACCAGCTACAGTGTTGATGTTAACGTCACGAATCTCTCGGCACGACCGGCCGTGCTGGTCGGCTGGATAGATTTCAACCGTGATGGCATGTTCCAGACCGATGAAGGTGTGAGCGTTTCAGTTGCTGCCGGTTTCAGCGGTATCAAGACGGTTACCTGGAGTGGACTTTCCGGATTATCAGCAGGAACAACGTATGCACGCTTCCGTATTGGTACCGATACGGCTACCCTGAAGGCCTCTTATGCAAAGGGAGCCCTGATGGATGGTGAAGTTGAGGACTATCAACTTACTCTTCTTGCTCCTGATGCAACACCGCCGACGGCTTCTTTTGGTGCAATAACTCCTGATCCCCGGCATAGGGTGGTTGGCCCTGTTACGCTCAATTTCAGTGAAAACGTTACCGGTGTTGATATTGGTGACTTTACTCTGACTCGTGACGGGATTTCCGTTTCACTGAGCGGGGCTACACTAATCGGCAGTGGAAAAGTTTATACGATTGATTTGTCCAGTGTGACGAACCCGGCTGGCTCCTGGCTCCTCACCCTGAAAAGCAGCGATACAGGAATAGCTGATCAAGTGGGTAATCTTCTGACGACGGGTGTTTCGAGCTCATTTGTTATGGATACCACAGCTCCGATGATTGACCTGTCGCCGACGGTTGCCAGCCAGTTTGGTTATACGGTGACCAGTGTTAATGGGGCCCTGGTGAGTCTGGATGACAACAGCAATCCCGCAACGTTCGTCGAAGCCTCCGACAAGATTAGCAAGATCACGATAACGGTTGACGGCCTGAGGGATGGAGCGAGTGAACTGATCAGTTTCGGTAGCAAAGAGGTACGGGCCGATGGCGGATCAGGGAATCAGAGCAGCATTACTGTTGGAGGAGTGTCTGTTGATATTGTCTGTTCGCAAGGCCTCTTTACCCTGACGCAGCATGATGGAGCTGTTCTGACGCAGGCGCAGGTGCAGGCGATCATCTGCGACCTTCAATATCGTGATACCGCAGTGCCGCAGGCGGGCTTGCGTACCTTCTCATTTTCAGCGACCGATCTTGCTGGTGTAGAGGCTAATCCGGCAACCACCACCATCAGGGTGACCGACACGACTTCCCTTGCGGTGCCGGTCATCATCGGTATCAGCACGGATACGGGAACGGTTGGCGACCAGAGTACCGGTGATACCACTCTTGTGTTCATTGGTACGGCGGCAGCCAACAGCACGGTGACGGTTTACGTGGACTCGGTTGAGAAAGGAACGACGCTGACTGATGCCAACGGGAACTGGAGTTTCGACTACACCGGAACGGTATTGGTCAATGGCGTTTATACACTAAAAGCGAGTGCGACCGGTTTTGGCTCTTCAGCAGATTATCTGCTCACCATCAATACCACTGATGTTGACCGGACGTTTCCTGCTGTGCCAACGGTGAAGAGCCTGACAGCATCCAGCACGACACCGACTGTTACCGGAACAGCAAATCTTGCTGCCGGCGAGCTTTTGTCTGTTGTGGTGAATGGTATCATCTATACCGAGGGTGATGGTAATCTGAATCGTACCAGCACCAACTGGAGTTTGGTGATTCCTGCAGGGCATGCACTTGCGAAAGGGTTTTACGATGTAACGGCCCGTGTCACCGATCTTGCCGGCAACGTGAGCAGCGATACGACGAGCAAGGAGCTGCTTGTTCCGGGCGATACCGGTGTGGTTACCATAACCAGGGGGCTTCAGGCTGGTTCGACTGCCACTATTACCGTAACCGACAGCGATCTGAACAATGACAGTGGTTCGCCCCAGACGCTTGATGTTATGGTAGTCAACAGCAGCACTGGCGAGAACGAAACAGTAACATTGACCGAGACTGGAAACAATACCGGCATTTTTTCGAGCACATTGGCAACTTCCAATAATAGTGCTGCCGGAACAAATAATAACGGTAATCTGAATGTCGCTGCCGGTCAGAGTGTAACCGTTACGTATACAGATGCTTTTGACGGTGTCGGAGCCGTCAATCAAATCCGCACGGCTTCAGTTGATGTCCTGATGGCTGGCGCTCCTGCCCAGATGGTGACGATTGGCACCATGACCAAAGACACTGGCACGTCATCGACCGATTTTATCACAAACGATGGCTCCGCTAACCGCACAGTCAGTGGCGCTATCAGTTCTGCCTTGACTGTCAGCCAATTTGTTGAAGTATCGTTTGATGGCGGTCTTGCCTGGGCGACGGCAAGTACTACAGGCACAAGCTGGAGTATCAGTGATTCAGTGATTCATAACGGGAACTGGGCGATCAAGGCTCGTGTCTCGGATGCCGGCGTGACCGGAGCGATCACGACCCGGTCGGTCACTCTGGACACCGTCTCTCCATCGGCCTCTCTTGCGCTTGACAGCGTGACTGCTGATGATGTTCTCAACATCAATGAAGCTGCTGATCTTGTTGCCATTACAGGAACTGCCGGAGGCGACATTCAGGCGGACAACATTATTACGCTCACTGTCAATGGGGCCAACTATACCGGCACCGTCAAGGCAGATCACTCCTTCAGTATCAGCGTGCCTGGTAACATACTGAGTACGGATGGCGACCAGACGATCGACGCCAGCGCCACAGCCGTGACGGACGAGGCTGGTAACAGCACGGTTGCGACTGTCAACCGTACCTGCACCAAAGACCTGATAGCTCCGTTACCGACAATGACGGTCAACAGTGTTACTGCCGACAATCTCCTGAACATCGACGAAACTGCCGGAACCGTAACGCTTTCCGGTTCGGTCGACAGCGAGGTGCAGATTGGCAACACTGTCACCCTGATGATCAATGGTACTGCCTATACCGGGGCAGTTTTGTCTGATCGCACTTATCGTATTACTGTGCCTGGTTTTGCTCTCGGGGCTGATAGCGATCTGAAAATTGATGCCAGTGTCACGACTGCTGATGGTGCGGGGAACAGTGCGACTGCTCTTGCAACAAGGGTTTTCAGTGTGGATGTGACTCCGCCGACGGTGAGTATTGCGCTTGACAATGTCACAACAGACAGCACTCTTAATCCGGAAGAAATTGCCGGTACTGTTGCCATCACAGGCACGGTTACGGGCGAGTTTACGGAGGGCGATCTCGTTACCCTGATTGTCGGCGATACAAATTATACTGGTGCGGTGGTGAGTGGAGGTTCCTTCAGCATCAATGTTCCCGGTTCTGAACTCAACGCTGCCGCCAGTCTCATGGTTGGCGCTTTTGTTACGGCTAATGATGCCGCTGGCAACAGCACGACGGCCATGACTGACAAGGTTTACAGTGTGGATATTACTCCACCAGTAGCTGTCAGCGCCACGATTGATGCGAAGAGTCTTGTTCTGAGTTTCAGTGATGCCAGTTTGCTGGATGGAACCAACATTCCTGTGACGGGCGTGTTTGCGGTAACGGCTGATGGTGTAGCGGATAGTGTTACCGGTGTGGCTGTTGATGCTCAGGCCAAAACGGTTACTCTGACTCTTGCAACTGCTGTCAATGCCGCTACGGTGGTGAATGTCACCTATACAGACCCGGCGACTGGCAACGATGCGAATGCTGTGCAGGATAGTGTCGGCAACGATGCCGATACCTTTACGATCAGTTCAGTCACCAACAAGACCGCCAATGTGAAGCCAACGGTTGATCTGACGGGAACAGGCGATGGTAACAGTGCGGCAACTTTTACTGAGCTGAACGGAGGAGACACCGGTGCGAATGCGGTGAGTTTCACTGCAGGAGCCACCAACATCACCGACATCGATTCGGCTCATCTGGCGAACGTGACAGTCACTCTCCCGACGGCAAGCGCTGTTACTGGAGACCAGTTGTTGCTGGGGACGACGGTCATTAATCTTGCCAGTGCAACCGGGAGCGGCACCGTCATCTACAACGGCACGGTATTTGCCTACACGGTTGCTGATGTCAGTGGTGCGCGTACCATCAAGTTTACAAGCAGAAACGCGGGTAACAGTGCCGATGCTGTGGCCGCCAGGGCGAGCTACGAGGCGTTGATTGATGCGCTGAAGTACAATAATACTTCCGATACTCCGTCAGGTACTCGCGTCTTCAGTGTGACTGCCAACGACAACGCACTCGACAGTACAGCAGCCACCTTCACGGTGACACTTGCAGCGACAAACGATTCGCCAACGGTTGATTTGAACACCGGTACACCTGGAATCAACAACCAACTGAGCTTTATTTTCGGCACGCCATTAAACTTCAGCGCTGGCGGGGCCAACATTGCCGATCTGGATACGGCGACCCTCTCAACTTTGACCATAACGTTTGCAGGTTCAACGATTCTTGATGGAGCGAGTGAACAGTTGAAATTTGCGAGTGGGCCGACGACGACGATTGCATTGAACGCATTATCGGCTGGTACTCTCAGTACCGCAATCAATGGAATTATTTATGCCTATGCAGTCACTGGCACTACTGACAAAACGGTAACATTCACGAACAGTGGTGGGGGTACGGTTAGCCTTGAGCAAGCTGAATCGTTGCTTGATACCTTGCAGTATAACAATACGAATGCGACACCGACTGCCGGAGCGCGCCTCTTCAACGTGACGGTGAATGACGGCAACAGCAGCAGCCCACTCTCCACCTTCACCGCCGCAGTCTCTTTGAGTCCACCCGTCGTGAACTTGAATGGTTCCGGTAGCGACATCAACAAAAGTGCAAATTTCATTGAAGTATGGGGAACGGATAACGGCACCGACGCACTCAATTTCACTACCGGTGGAGCAAACATCGCGTCGGGGGGGAGCCTTGCCAATCTGAAGGTGAGCATGGCAATAGCGGGAATCGGCAGCGGCGACCAACTCCTCCTGGGTGGCTCTGTCATCAACCTCGACAGTGTTGCCAGCCCGGGTTCAGCAAGTTATAACGGCACCACTTTCAAGTACGCAGTTGCCGATGCCGGCGGTTCGCGCATGGTCACTTTCACCAGCAGAAATGCAGAGAATACCGCCGATGCAGTTGCGCTCAACGCGAGCTACGAAGCGTTGATCGATGCGCTGAAGTACAATAACACTTCGGATACTCCGGTAAATGGCAGCAGCCGGATCTTAAGCGTGACCGCATTTGATGGCACACTCGAAAGTGCAGTGGCCACTTTCACGGTGACACTGACCGCAACCAACGACCAGGCTCCGGATATTACCTCGGTGCCGGAAAACAGCAGTGGTAGCATCAATGCAGCGGAAGCTGACGATGGCACCGTCGTCAAGGTGAGTCTCACCAATACCGGAGCCGAGGCCGGAAACCTGCTGCACCTGGTTTGGGCTGGACAGACGGCGGTCGATTACACCCTGCAGCAAAGCGATATCGTCGCTGGAACGGCGGCGGTAACGATACCGGCAGCTACCATTTCTGCTGGTGGTGAAGGAGCAGGAAATATAACAGCCCAAATCAACACTGGTCTGGTTTCGGCGCTTTTTCCCGTTCTTGTCGACAAAACAGCTCCAACGGCTCCGGTTATTACTGATGTTGCTGAGAGCAGCTCCGATTCGATTGCCGCAGACCTGATAACCAATGACAACACCCAGCTTGTTACCCTGACGGGCGAGAGTGATGGGACTCCAAAGATCTATACCAATGCTGGTGTGC
Source organism: uncultured Chlorobiaceae bacterium (assembly GCA_903994455.1). Lineage (GTDB taxonomy): Bacteria > Bacteroidota > Chlorobiia > Chlorobiales > Chlorobiaceae > Chlorobium. Next base: position 15,371 of record CAJEXI010000048.1, read on the forward strand.
TTGTTGCGACAAATCAGTACTCTTTTACCGAAACGGGTTCGGGTACCTGCCAAATAGATTTTGGTGCTCACACGTTGGCTGACGGCAGTTATTCCGTGAAATTGACTGATGCAGCCGGAAATGAAAGCAGTGCATCGAATACCTTTACCGTTGATACAACCTCTCCAGTTCTGCTGAATGCGACAATCAACGGTTCTGCGCTTGTTCTTTTACTTGCGGATGCCAATTTACTTGACGATATCAACGTTCCTCTCAATTCTGCATTTACAGTATCTGCAGGTGGCAAAAATATTCCTGTTGACAGCTATGTTGTAAGCCCTGGCGAGAAAACGATTACCCTGACTCTTGCCTCATCTGTCGTTACGGGTCAACCTGTTACGTTAACCTATACTGATCCCGGTGCCGGCAATGATCCGAATGCTATTCAGGATTTGGCCGGCAATGATTTTGCATCATTCACGGTGCCGCTCAAGATCGTTGTTATAACCAGTGTTCTTGATGATGTCAGTCCATTGACGGGCATCGTAGAAAATGGGGGCAGCACCAATGATGTTGCTCCTGACCTTGCTGGCACTCTCAGCACGGTTCCCGGAACAGGCGACGCGGTAGCGATCTATCGAGATGGCAGTAGAATAGGCTATGCTACAACAAATGGAACCAGTTGGACTTACGTCGACAGCGGACTTGGCAATGGCAGTACCCATAGCTATACGGCGCGGGTGGAAAATGGTGTTCTGTACGGGACTTGGTCAGGTGCTTATGGGGTTACGGTTGATACGATGGCCCCGACTGCTGGTACGGTAACTGCGAACAATGTTACTGTTGCTGGTGGAACCTCCTGTCAGTTTACTGTTGCTTTTGCTGATGTCAGCGGTAGTGGCATTAATTCGGCATCGATTGGTACTGGTGATGTTACCGTAACAAAAAGTGGCGGTGGTACGCTCACTGTTACCAATGCTTCGTACAGCAGCGGTACAGCTACCTATACGGTTACTCCATTGGGCGGAAGCTGGGATTCTGGTGATAACGCAACTTACACTATAGCTCTTGTTGGTAGCCAGGTGGCTGATGCTGCCGGCAATGCTGTTGCTGCCAACGCAAGTGCCGGTAGTTTTACTGTTACTATTTGCACAGTAACGGCAGGTACGGCGACAGCAACGCTGGTAGAGGCAGGTGGAGTATCGAACGGAACCGCAGGCATAGCATCGAGCAGCATCACGCTGATAAAAGGTGCTGAGGGCACGGCGAGTTACGATACAGCAGCGATGGGGACGGCAGGCTGGACGACCAGCGACAGTGGACTCACCTACATGCAAACCGGTATCTACGGCACGGCAACGCTGACGCTCTCCACAGACGTTGTGAGCTACTCGCTGAGGGACAGCGATACGGATACCCAGGCACTCACCGATAGCAGTAGCGTGACCGACAGCTTTACGGTTCAAGTCACCGATGGCATGGTGAATGCGGTGTTCAGTATCACCGGCGCCAACGATGCAGCGGTGATTACCGGCACGAGTACCGCGAGCGTGACGGAGGGCAACCTGGCCAGCGACCTCAGCGCCAGCGGCACCCTGACCTCGACCGATGTTGATGGCACCGCAAACCTCTTTACAGCGCAGAGCAATGTGGCAGGCAGCAACGCCTATGGGAAGTTCAGCATCACGACGGCGGGAGCATGGAGCTACACGGCAGACTCGGCGCACAATGAGTTTGTTGGCGGGACGAGCTACACCGACAGCATCACGGTATCGGCGGCAGACGGCACGACGCAACTGATCACGATAACGATGACCGGTGCCAACGATGCAGCGGTGATTACCGGCACGAGCACGGCGAGCGTGACGGAGGGCAACCTTGCCACTGACCTCAGTGCCAGCGGCACCCTGATATCGACCGATCTTGAT
>CAJEXI010000049.1 GCA_903994455.1 uncultured Chlorobiaceae bacterium
GTTTCGGGAACATGCTACAGGTAAAAAAGGTGCTTCACAGATATTCATTACAACACATCAGCCATATTTTGTTGATGCTTTGGATCCGAGCGAGGTTTGGGTGCTCGAAAATGGAGGTAATGGTTTCACGACAGTGAAAAGAGCAAACGAGATCATGTTTGTGCAAAACATGGTTAATGAGGGACTTTCCAGTCGTGCATGTCAAGCCATTGTATGTGGCTGATGCTGGGCGGAGGCGTTACCTCAGTTTCATTCTCGACGAGAATGGTCTGGATGTTGCCGCCTTTTGCACCGATGGCGATGGCAATCTCGTCGAGGCAGATGCCAGGATAGCGAGTGGAGTGTTTTGAAAGGAAGGAGAGTACCCGGTTGCTCTGTAAAATACCGTCAGTGATGGAACGCCGCCATTCGTCACCGAACTTGATTTCGTTTTTGTCAAACCAGACATCTTGACCGCGTTTTTCCAGATCGGCTTTTATTTGATGAACGAGTTCCTCGTTGTTATCGTGACCATAGCTCAGAAAAATACACAGAGGAACGTGTAATTTCTCATGAAAAACCTGTCCATGCTGAGGGCAAATCCAGAATGCGCTGACACTGGTGAGTGGGTGATGGCACTTTGGACAGCATTTGTCGCTTCCGGTTTCATTTTTATCAGACCGTTCTTCCATATACAGTATTTTTCCTAACTGATTGTTTTAAAACCGGTAAAATGGCTTGATACAAAAGAAGGTCAAATACTGGCCCATGTGGAATGGGCATTTTCTGTGTAGCGTAGAAATGTTTGAAGCCTAATTTATGATATTAAAGTAATTTTGCGATGTCGAGCAATTTTTTATGAATTAATATTCTTTATAAAATCATAATATTGTCTATAATAAATACAATAAACATCAAAAGATATAATTATGGTTTTAAAAGGAATTGCACTCTCATCAGATGAATGTGAGCTTCTCATTGGCGATCAGTTCCGGGCCTTGCGTATCCGCGCTGATCTCGAGCAGAATGAACTTGCGGCTCTGGCTTCCATCAGTGTTGGCGCACTGAAAAATCTTGAAGGGGGAAAAGGTTCATCGCTTAAAACAATAGTGAAGGTTGCCAGAGTTCTCGGTCGGACTGACTGGCTGAACGCCTTGGCGCCAAAGGTTTCGGTCAGCCCCATGCAACTGCTGAAAGGGCAACGCAAGGACGTTGTTCGACAAAAGATCTACCGATCCCGTAAACCGAAAATGGAGCAATAGCCGATGTACCACCCCGTTAACCTCATTGAAGTTCGTGCCTGGGACAAAACTGTTGGTGCCATTTCGCTCGATTCCGGTACTGGTTATTACGTTTTTGAATATGCACCCGACTGGCAGGCCGGAGGTATTGAGCTGGCACCGCTGACCATGCCGGTAAAAGAGAGTGTGCATATTTTTCCCCTTCTTCCAGAACTAACATTTCAGCGACTTCCGGCCATGCTTGCCGATGCTATACCTGACGATTTCGGCAATGCCCTGATTGACGCTTATCTGGCAAAAGCCGGTGTGCAAAAAAAGGCTATTACCCCACTCGATCGGCTGGCATACATGGGCAAACGCGGGATGGGCGCACTCGAATTCAGGCCAGTGCGGGGCCCGCGTCACACAAAAACCACAGCCGTTGAAATCTCAAAACTGGTCATCAGCTCAAGAGAGGCGCTGGCAGGCACTATTGATGGTGACCGTGATACAGAAGCTGCTATCATGAACCTGATCCAGGTTGGAACCTCGGCGGGTGGAGCGCGAGCCAAGGCGGTTATTGCCTGGAATCCAGATACCAATGAGATTCGCTCAGGACAACTTCCTGCAGATCTCGGGTTTGAAGACTGGCTTCTCAAGCTTGATGGTGTCGGGCAGGGGCAGGATCTCGCCACAGGGAAAGGTTACGGGCACCTTGAATATGCCTACTACCTTATGGCCCTTGATGCCGGAATATCCATGTCGGAGTCCCGCTTACTCGAAGAGAATGGCCGCGCACACTTTATGACACGCCGTTTTGACCGGGCTGATGGAACAAAACTGCATCTCCAGACGCTCTGCGCCATGCAGCACCTCGACTACCGCCAGCGGGCAACCCATGATTACAATCAGTATTTTCAGACCATCAAAGCACTCAATCTACCCGTGCAGGCAGTGGCAGAGGCTTATCGTCGCATGGTTTTTAACGTGCTTGCCGCAAATTGCGATGATCATACCAAAAATCACTCATTTTTGATGGCGAAAACCGGCCAGTGGCATCTCGCGCCAGCGTATGACTTGACCCATTCATTCAATCTCACCGGGGAGTGGACTTATCAGCACCTGATGTCGGTCAACGGCAAGTTTCGTAACATAACCCGCAGCGATTTTTATGCTGTTGCTGACCGCTTTCTGGTGCCCGATTACAAGAGAATTCTCAGGAACGTGACTGCCGCACTTAAGCGTTGGCCTGAATTTGCGGAAGCAGCAGGATTGCCAACGGGAGATGCAGAGCGGATTCAGAACGACTTCAGGATAGAGTCATGAAGAGTGCTCCAGTTATCTTTTTTTCTTGATGAGCGGTAAATCTCCATGTTTCAGGCATCACTGTTCCTGTGTACTTCTGAAAGCATGGTGTATATTGAACAGTGCCGGAGAAGTTACTATGTGATGCAACCTGACAACCTGCCATGAAACCCGAGCAGCAAACTCGTATCGAATTGATTGACAAGCTGTTACTGCAGGCTGGCTGGAGCGTGAACTACCACCCACGGAGTGTACCCGTTACCTGGCAGGGTCAAACCATTATGGTGATTTGGGCTCCTGCGGACGAGACGCGCCCTTACCGGGCCAAGGTTAATCCCTCTGAAACCGGCAACGAATGGCGCGAATACATTCGCAAACAATCGAGCACTGTTGTTGCCAGAAATGACGACTTGAAGGAGCTGGTAAGCCTGACGGCAACTGTGCCATTCGATGACCGTTGCAACCAGCAGGCTACGCTTGGCGATTTGTCGTTGCGATTGATTGAAGAATTTCTGCGCGAGGTGGGCAGTGAGCTGGCAGAGCAGGTCGCCCAACTGCCAATGGAAACCACCGGACGGCAAATGAACATAGTCGGCGGTCCCAGTGAAGCACCATTCCCTAAAAACATCGGACTGATGATGTTTCACGAACATCCGGAAAAATTCTTTCCTGTGACCCAGATCGACGTGGTCTATTTTCCCGATGGCCCGGGTGGTGATGTTTTTGAAGAGAAGGAGTTCAAAAGCCCGTTGCCCCGCATGATTCGGGATGCGCTTGGCCATATTCAACGCAATTACCTGAAACAGACCATCATCAAACACCCTGATCGAGCCGAAGCCGATCGTCTCTGGAATTACCCTTATGCGGCGATAGAAGAGGCCTTGGTTAACGCAATTTATCACCGATCCTACGAAATTCGAGAACCGGTCGAGGTTCGCATTACGCCCGAAGAGCTGGTGATACTCAGCTTCCCGGGCCCAGACCGATCAATCAAGATGGCCGATATCGCTGCAGGTAGTGCGGTCAGCCGTCGTTATCGCAATAGACGTATTGGCGAATTCCTCAAAGAACTTGAGCTGACAGAGGGTCGTTCCACCGGCATAAGAAAAATCAAACGTGCGATTGCCCAAAACGGCTCGCCAGATCCCGTTTTCGAAACGGATGATGATCGCAGCTACTTTCTTGTGCGTTTCCCGGTTCACCCGGACGCAATGCGCTCAACCAATGTTGGAGAAGTAACCCAGCAAGTAACCCAGCAAGTAACCCAGCAAGTAACCCGATTATTGAAAGCCTTTGATGGTGAAATGAGCAGGGCTGAATTGATGCGCACGGTGGGCATCAAAGACAGGGTCAGCTTCAGCAAAAACTACCTTGACGCAGCTATCACAGACGATTTGATAGAGATGTCGCAACCTGACGCACCCAACAGTCCGACCCAAAAATACCGGTTGACTGAGAAGGGGAAGAAGAAGGTTCAAGGTTCAAAGTCTTGATAACCTTGAACCCAAAAACTTGCCGCTCACCTGCCTGGGTAAGTAAAATTGCTCGTGTACTTCCCGAAACATGCTGTATATTGAACGTCTCCGTATCGTTCCGATGAAGCAGCCACTCCATACAGCATGAAACCCGAGCAGCAAACTCGTATCGAATTGATTGACAAGCTGTTACTGCAGGCAGGCTGGAGCGTGAACGACCCAACCCAGGTTGTGGAGGAGTTCGACATTCTTGTCGGTTTGCCCGAAGGAGTAGAGGAGCCTCGCACCCCGTACGAAGGGCATCAGTTCAGTGATTATGTGCTGCTTGGCAAGGATGGCAGGCCAATTGCCGTGGTTGAGGCAAAAAAATCAAGTCGTGATGCAGCCATTGGCCGGGAACAGGCGCGGCAGTATTGTGTTCATATTCAGAGGCAGTTGGGCGTTGAAATCCCGTTCTGTTTTTATACCAATGGTCTTGAGATCTTTTTCTGGGATCTCGACAACTACCCGCCTCGAAAGGTTATCGGCTTTCCAACCCGTGACGATCTTGAGCGCTTCCAATACATCCGCAGGAGCCGCAAGCCTCTCACCGGAGAGCTGATCAACACCGCCATTGCCGGGCGCGATTATCAAATTCGGGCCATTCGCTCAGTTCTTGAAGCCATCGAGCAGAAAAAGCGGGACTTCCTGCTCGTTATGGCCACTGGCACGGGCAAAACCCGCACCTGTATCGCCCTGATTGATGCCTTGATGCGTGGTGGACATGCCGAGAAAATTCTCTTTCTGGTCGATCGCATTGCTTTGCGGGGGCAGGCACTCACTGCCTTCAAGGAGCATTTGCCCCACGAACCTCGCTGGCCCAGCGCCGACGGTGAAAAGCTCTTTGCAAAAGATCGCCGCATCTACATTGCCACCTATCCCACGATGCTCAATCTCATCAGGGATGAATCGCAGCACATTTCGCCATATTTCTTTGACTTTCTTGTCATTGATGAAAGCCATCGCTCCATCTACAACACCTACGGCGAGATCCTCGATTACTTCAAAACCATCACTCTGGGGCTGACGGCAACCCCGACCGATATTCTTGACCACAACACCTTCAACCTCTTTCACTGCGAAGATGGCCTGCCAACCTTTGCCTACACCTACGAAGAGGCGGTGAACAACACTCCGCCCTTTCTGAGCAATTTTCAGGTGATGAAAATCCAGACGAAATTCCAGATGGAGGGGATCAGCAAGCGGACCATCTCCCTTGAAGATCAGAAAAAGTTGATTCTTGAAGGCAAAGATATCGAAGAGATCAACTTTGAAGGCACGCAGCTTGAAAAGCAGGTGATCAATCGGGGGACAAACAGCCTGATTGTCAAGGAGTTCATGGAGGAGTGCATCAAAGACCAGAACGGCGTTCTTCCCGGTAAAACCATATTCTTCTGCGCCACCATAGCCCATGCCCGCCGAATTGAGGAGATATTCGACAAACTTTACCCGCAATACAAGGGTGAACTTGCCAAGGTTCTGGTCTCCGACGACCCTCGCGTCTACGGCAGGGGAGGCTTGCTCGACCAGTTCACGAACAGCGATATGCCCCGCATCGCCATCAGTGTCGACAGGCTTGATACTGGCATTGACATCCGCGAGCTGGTGAATCTGGTCTTCGTCAAACCGGTCTACTCCTACACAAAATTCTGGCAGATGATTGGCCGGGGAACACGGCTTCTTGAACTCCTTAAAATCAAGCCGTGGTGTACCGAAAAAGAGTGCTTCCTGATTCTTGACTGCTGGGACAACTTTGAATACTTCAAGCTTCAGCCCAAAGGCAAAGAGCCGCAAACCCAACTGCCGCTTCCGGTGAAGCTCTTCGGGCTGCGGCTCGACAAAATTGAGTCTGCACTCTCAATCGGCAATACCGCCATTGCAGAGCGGGAGATGGTAAAACTCCGCAGGCAGATTGCCGAGTTACCGCATACCTCGGTGGTTATCAAAGAGGCCGCATCGCTTCTTTACCCTTTGGAAGAGGAGAACTTCTGGGTTTCTCTTACGCCGCAAAAGCTGGAATATGTTTATTCGCCATTTTATTGATGGCAGATTTAACTGTAAACTTCATGCACGATTATGAACGATACGAGGTAATGCAGGCACTGGATGGGAAAATGGTGGACACGGCTCCCGTTAATGTAGCCTTGATGTTGAAAGATAAGTCTCACCGGTAATAATCAGGTTCAATCGTTTATAGTTGCGCAATTTGATGTGTATATTCAAGGCCATTTTTGTTTTAAAGTTAACTGATTTGCCGTAAATACTGATGGAGCCAGGATAATACTGGTTGAACAATCCTGTAGAAAGCACTCTTCCCCGATTATGTCAGAACCGATTCAAGAAAAGCTCAAACAATCACTCCTTGCAGCAGAAGGGCTCTATTATCGCCTTGTGTTGCTGGTGGGTGAGAGTGGCTCCGGCAAGACTGAAGTTCTTCGTGAATTTGCCGGAGAAATTGGTACCGAGGTTATCAATATCAATCTGCTGCTTTCGGCGGAGTTGCTTGCACTGTCGGAGAAGCAGCGAGTGCTCCATTTGCCAGAAATTCTTGACAAGATCGTGGATAAACAGCAGGTGCCTTTGGTTCTTGATAATATCGAAATCCTTTTCGACCAGCGGTTGAAGCAAGATCCATTGAAACTGTTACAGCTCATGTCGAGAAATCGCGCAGTTGTTGCAGCATGGAATGGAAAAATTGAACAAGGCAGACTCATCTATGCCGAAACCGGTCATCCGGAATACCGGCAGTGCGATGGCAAAGAGCTGCTTTTTGTCGGGATGAATGGAACAGCAACTATTGATAGTGCACATAAAAATGATGCAGTATGAAATACGGAGAGCTTATACAGTTTGATTCTATCGAGTCAGTTGTTCAGTTGCGCAAAGCTGACAATACCAGTGCAGCCCAGCAACTTGTCAATACCTATGTCATTTCAGACGAGATGGCTGACCGCCTTATGCATCTTGTTTTTCCTCAGTTGCAATTCGATCATCCTGCCGATAACAAAGGGTTGCTGGTCGTGGGTAATTACGGCACCGGTAAATCGCACTTGATGTCGGTCATTTCAAGCATTGCGGCAGATGCATCATTGCTCCCAGGGCTAAGCCATCCGGTTGTTCGTGAGAAAGCCAGTCAGATTGCCGGTCGGTTCAAGGTGATCCGCACCGAAATTGGTGCTACCACCATGTCACTGCGGGATATCCTTGTTTCCGAACTGGAAGAGCATCTCGATAAATTCGGGGTTGAGTATGTTTTTCCCGATGCGAATACCATTACCAGTCATAAGCGAGCATTTGAAGATATGATGGAGAAGTTTGCCCAGGTTTATCCGGAGCAGGGGTTACTTCTTGTGGTCGATGAACTGTTGGACTACCTGCGTTCCCGCAACGATCATGAAATTATTCTGGATCTCAATTTTCTTCGAGAGATTGGCGAAGTATGTAAAGATTTGCGTTTCCGATTTTTGGCCGGCGTTCAGGAAGCTATTTTTGAAAGCCACCGTTTCGCTTTTGTTGCCGACAGCATCCGCAGGGTAAAAGATCGTTTTGAGCAGGTGCTCATCGCTCGAAATGATGTCAAGTTTGTGGTGGCTGAGCGCCTGCTCAAGAAGAGTGTTGAGCAGCAGGCCCGCATTCGGGAATACCTGCTCCCATTTGCCAGGTTCTACAGCGGGCTTAATGAACGCATGGATGAGTTCGTGCGTCTTTTTCCTGTGCACCCCGATTACATAGATACTTTTGAGCGGGTTACTGTCGTGGAAAAGCGTGAAGTCCTTAAAACCCTTTCATTCAGCATGAAAGGCCTGCTTGGCAAAGAGGTGCCGCCGTTGGAGCCGGGAGTAATTGCTTTCGACAGCTACTGGAGCACGCTTCGCCAGAATGCATCATTCCGCACGCTCCCGGAAATCAGGGCGGTGATTGAATGCAGTGAGGTACTCGAATCACGTATTGAAAATGCGATTACCCGCAAACAATACAAGCCGATGGCATTGCGGCTTATTTACGCTCTTTCGGTGCATCGCCTGACCACGGGCGATATCTATGCTCCGATGGGTGCATCCGCTGAAGAACTTCGTGATAGGCTTTTTCTTTATGAACCATTGATTGCCGACATGGGCAGCGATGAGCCTGACAAGGATCTGCAAACCCATGTGGAAACTGTTTTAAAAGAGATTATCAAAACGGTCAGCGGACAGTTCATCTCGTTCAATCCCGACAATCGCCAGTTCTATCTTGATCTTAAAAAAACCGACGACTTCGATGCCCTGATTGACAAAAGGGCTGAAAGTCTGGATAACAGTCAGCTTGACCGCTATTACTATGAAGCGCTGAAGAGGGTTATGGAGTGTCAGGATGCAACCTGGGTTTCGGGTTACAAAATCTGGCAGCATGACCTTACCTGGCAGGAGCGCAAAGCCGCCCGAACCGGTTACCTTTTTTTTGGCGCACCAAATGAACGCTCGACGGCTGTTCCGCAACGGGATTTCTATCTCTACTTTATACAGCCGAACGACCCACCGCGTTTCAGGGACGACAAGCAGAACGACGAGGTTTTCATCAGGCTCAAGGGAAGAGATGAAGAGTTTATGACGGCACTCAAAAGTTATGCCGCATCGCTTGATCTTGCTTCGACTTCATCAGGGCCAGCCAAGTCCACGTATGAAGCAAAAGCGAACTTTTTCCTCAAAAAACTGGTGCAATGGCTTCAAAAACAGAGCAGCGATGCCTTTGACGTCACCTGGCAGGGGCGTACAAAATCCATGATGGAGTGGGCAAAGGGTAAGTCTATTCGTGACCTTACGGGAATTCTACCACACGAAACTATAAACTTTCGTGATCTGGTTAACACCATTGCCGGTATTTGCCTGGCTCCTCACTTTGCCGATCAGGCCCCCGACTATCCCTGTTTTTCGGTGCTGATTACGACCAATAACCGGTCACAGGCTGCACAGGATGCCTTGCGGGCCATTGCAGGGCAGAACCGCACCAAACAGGCTACCGCCGTTCTTGATGCATTGGAACTGCTTGATGGCGAAAGGATTGATCCTCACAAGTCGCGCCATGCCAGGTTTATTCTGGAGCTTTTCAAGAGCAAAGGCCATGGTCAGGTTCTGAACCACAGCGAGCTTCTTCTGGACGACCACGGCATAGAGTATATGAACCCTGGTGCATCCCGTCTTGAGCCGGAATGGGCTGTTGTTATCATTGCAGCACTGGTCTATTCCGGAGACGCAGTGCTCTCCATTCCCGGTAAAAAGTTCGATGCAACCATGCTTCAGCAACTTGCCGCCACAGGTATGGATGAACTTATTCGCTTCAAGCATCTGGAACAACCCAGGGAGTGGAATATCCAGGCACTCAAGGCGCTCTTTGAACTGCTCGGAATGACTCCGGGGATGGATCAACTGGTCACTCAAAGCAAAGATGAGCCGGTACAAGCTCTTCAACAAGCAGTTGAAAAAACAGTCAATCGCCTTGTGATGGCACGTCAGACGATTATTGCCGGGCTCTCTTTTTGGGGTTTTGATTGCATGACATTGCCGGGCATTACTGACCCGATGAACGTTCTGGACGAAGCAAAAAACTTTTTTGAATCACTTCAGGTCTACACCTCACCGGGCAAATTGAAAAATTTTCGGTACAGCCAGCAAGAGGTATCGGCTTATGACAATACGATCAAACTTCTTGGCGATATTGACCTTTTGCGTGATTTTGTCATGACGCTTAGCCCTGTTGCATCATGGCTTTCAACCGCCGAATCAGTGCTTTCTACAGATCATGACTGGGTAAAACGCATGAAGATCGCGCAGCGGGATCTTCTTGATTCACTCAGGCAGGCTGATGTTACTCTCCTTTCTTCTCAGGCTCAAGGTATCACGGCAAAGCTGTTGCAGCTTAAAAAGGAGTACACTAACGCCTACATCGCTATGCACACCAAAGCCCGTCTTGGTGTCAATGACGACAAGCGTAAAGCTGCCCTGCTCAACGACTCCCGCATTCAAACCCTGAACAAGCTTTCGGTTATTGACCTTATGCCACGTCAGCAGCTTGGCGACTTCCAGAACCGGCTTGCCGGACTCAAAAGCTGCTTTGCTTTGACCGAACAGAATCTTGATTCCACTCCTGTTTGCCCTCACTGCGGGTTTCGGCCACTTCTCAATGAATCCATCATGATCGGGGCTAATCAAATGATTGAAAGGATGGATGCAGAGCTTGACGCAATGGTGGCTGGCTGGAGCGTAACAATTCTCGGTAATCTCAAAGACCCGATTACTCAGGCGAACATGGATCTGCTCAGGAGTGACGATCGCCAACCGCTTGAATCGTTTATCAAGTCAGGTGAACTGCCTGAACCACTCGATAACAACGTTGTTCATGCCCTTAAAGAGGTACTGTCAGGACTGGTGAAAGTGAGTGTGAAAGCCAAAGATCTCGAAAAAGCGCTACAGGTTCATGGCGGAGCCGCCACACCGGGTGAGATGAAAAGGCGCTTTGAGGAGTACATTGATCAACTCACCAAGGGCAAAGACCCGGCCAAGGTGCGAATAATCCTTGAATAAGGCTCTCAGTTATGAATATTCATGAAAGCAGAATCATTGAGCTGATCCGGCAAGGTGAGGGAATTTCTGTAGAATTTAAAACCTGCCGCAATAAAATTACCCGCGATCTCTATGAGACGGTTTGCGCATTTCTTAATCGGCATGGCGGAACTCTTTTGCTTGGCGTTCAGGATGACGGAACTCTTCAGGGTATTGAACCTGATGCTGTATCGCAGATCAAAAAGGACTTTGTTACAGCAATCAATAACCCACTGAAGCTCACTCCTCCAACCTATCTTACGGTTGATGTTGTTGAGCTGGTCGGGAAATTTTTGTTGCGAATCTATGTGCCGGAAAGCTCTCAGGTGCATCGCTGCAATGGACGCATCTACGACCGAAATGAAGATGGCGATCTGGATATTACCGACCATACCACACTGGTTGCGCATCTCTACCAGCGCAAACAGGCGACATTCAGCGAAAACAAGGTCTACCCATGGATTCAGCCAACAGATCTTCGTCCGGAATTGATTGAAAAATGCCGAAGATATGTTCGCATAAACAAGGACAACCATCCCTGGGCAACTATGGATGATGAGCAACTGCTCAAGAGTGCACAACTCTATCAAGCTGATCCAATTACAAAAGAACATGGGGTTACTTTAGCCGGAGTCATGTTGTTCGCACCCGACTTGCTTCTCCTGCAAGTTTGTCCAGCTCATCGAACCGATCTTATCCTTCGCAAAGTTAATGTTGACCGATACGATGATCGCGATCTGGTTCGCACCAATCTGATTGACAGTTATGATCGTATTCTGGCTTTTGTTCAAAAACATCTGCCAGACCCTTTTTATCTGGAAGGCATTGAACGCAGAAGCCTGCGGGATGCAATATTTCGTGAAGTTGCATCGAACATGCTGATTCACCGCGAATACGCCAGTGGAATTCCAGCACGCCTCGTCATCGAATATGGCAAAGTCATGACCTATAACGCGAATCGTCCTCATGGTTTTGGCGTGCTTGATCCCGAAACATTCGCCCCCTATCCAAAAAACCCGGTGATCGGTGCATTGTTCAGGGAAATAGACAGGGCTGACGAGCTGGGTTCCGGTATGCGCAAGATGATGCTCTACGGCAAAAAATATGGTGGAGCAGATCCACAGCTCATCGAAGGGGATATATTTCGCATGATCATCAGCGTACCGGAATTTGGTTCAGTCCAAAAGCCCGCTGAAATCATCGAATTTGTTGGCGCACAAGTCACCGCACAAGTCACCGCACAAGTCACCGCACAAGTCGGAAGCTACTGCGCTGAACCACGGGCAGCAAGAGAGATCATGTCAGAACTTGGGTTGAAACACTGGAAAACGTTCCAGAAGAATTACCTGATTCCATTGATTGATGCCGGTTTTTTGGAGCGTACGATACCCGACAAACCAAGCAGTCGTTTGCAGAAATACCGCTTGACTGTACAAGGCAGAAAATTTCTTAAAAATTTGCCATGACACGGCTCTTGTGCGCTGTCAAAAGAAAAAAAGGGACTCCTTCACTCATGGAAACACAGATAAAAAAACTGGTAGCTACCGAATGAATTCGAAGCAAGAAACACTCTTTAAAACAGAAATGGTCCCCGCAAAGGATGGTTCTGGCCAGTTGTTTGAAGAACAGATGGTGCCGAATGCCACTCCAGTCATCTGCCTTGGCAAGACTTTCACTGATGATGAAGCCCGGCGGGCATATTTCACCGAACTGTTGGCAGAGAAGCTTCGCGATCCTGAATTCCGCAAGATCGAAGGTTTTCCCATTGGGAGAGATGAAGATATCCTGAAGCTGAGTGATCCACCTTATTATACGGCGTGCCCGAATCCCTGGATTGCTGATTTTATTGCTGAATGGGAAGCACAAAAGCCGGAGAAACCCGAAGGTTTTACCTATCATCGTGAGCCCTTTGCTGCGGATGTAAGTGAAGGCAAGAACGACCCCATTTACAACGCGCACTCCTATCACACCAAGGTGCCGCACAAGGCTATCATGCGCTATATCCTTCACTACACCGAGCCGGGTGATATTGTGTTCGACGGGTTCTGTGGTACAGGGATGACCGGTGTTGCGGCTCAGCTTTGTGGTGACCGTAAAGTGGTAGAGTCACTCGAATTTCTTGTTCAGCCGGATGGTACCATTTTGCAGGAAGAAACCGATGAGAACGGCAACAAAACCTGGGTGCCTTTTTCCCGTTTGGGAGCACGCCGTGCGGTACTCAACGACCTCTCGCCAGCAGCTACCTTCATAGCTTATAACTACAACACGCCAGTGGATGTAGCAGCCTTTGAAAAAGAGGCAAAGCGCATCCTGAAAGAGGTTGAAGATGAGTGTGGGTGGATGTATGAAACGCTGCACACTGATGGGAAGACGAAAGGCAAAATCAACTATACCGTCTGGTCGGATGTGTTTGTCTGTCCTGAATGTGCAGGAGAAGTCGTTTTTGCTGAAGTTGCCATTGATTCGGAGGGTGGAGTTTTAGATTTTTTTCCTTGCCCTCATTGCAATGTCAAGCTTACAAAAAGAAATATGGATCGAGCATGGATTACAAAATATGATCCATTGATTGGAGAAACTATACGACAGGCAAAACAGGTGCCTGTATTGATCAGTTATACTGTTGGCAAAAAACAGTATGAAAAAGCTCTTGATGCTCTTGATAAAGATCTCATTGAAAAGATTGATCGAAGCGAGATTCCTTATTGGTTTCCGAGTGCCGAATTGCCAGATGGTTTTAACACTCGACAACCAAAAGCATCACACGGTATCACCCATGTGCATCATTTTTATACAAACCGAAGTCTATGGATTTTGAGTTCTTTACTGTATAAAACTTCTTTAGTCCATAATAGTGTTGTTTCTAGCTTTTGTAGATTTCTTTTTCAACAATGGGCTGTTGGTTTATCCAAGCTCAATCGGTATTCACCAACACATTTTTCTCAAAATAATCGCAATCTGAGCGGTACGCTTTATGTTGGATCAAGGATATCAGAAGTTTCTCCCGAATATGCTTTTGGAGGAAAACTCAAGCGTTTAATAAAGGCTTTTTCTGGAAGAAAATATCATGAATTTACCATTTCGACACAAGATGTGGCTTACATAGGATTGCAAAATGAAACATTAGACTATGTATTTATCGATCCACCTTTTGGTGCGAATCTGAACTATTCAGAACTCAATTGTCTTTGGGAAAATTGGATGAAACTTCCTACTGACAATACCAATGAAGCCATCGAAAACGATGTCCAAGGAAAAGGGAGTCTAGAGTATCGACAGCTTATGACTGCATGTTTTAAAGCGGCTTATCGAATCTTAAAACCCGGTCGCTGGATGACTGTAGAGTTTTCCAATACAAAAGCATCGGTTTGGAATGGTATCCAGACTGCGTTATCCGAAGCTGGCTTTATTGTTGCTAATGTTTCAGCCCTTGATAAACAGCAGATGAGTTTCAAAGCTGTTACGACTCCAACAGCCGTCAAGCAAGATCTTGTCATCTCCGCTTACAAACCCAATGGTGGTTTTGAAGAGCGCTTCTTGAAAGAAGCGCAGACTGAAGAAGGTGTCTGGGATTTTGTTCGTACCCATTTGCAATATCTGCCGGTTACAAAGCGACAAGGGGCATTGATGCAAGTGATCCCGGAGCGCGATCCCCGTATCCTCTTCGACCAGATGGTGGCCTACTACGTCCGTAAAGGCTATCCCATACCAATGTCCAGTCAGGAGTTCCAGATTGGTCTTTCACAGCGTTTCAGCGAGAGGGACGGCATGTACTTCCTGCCGGAACAGGTGGCAGAATATGATCGCAAAAAAATGATGGGCGGAGGCAGACCTCTGCAGCAGCCTCTGTTTATATTCGGTGAAGCATCGGCCATTGAGTGGCTTCGCACACTGCTGCGTGACAAGCCGCAGAGTTTTCAGGATATCAATCCCCTGTTTATGAAGGAGATTAGCGGCTGGAGCAAAAACGAGGTCGGCCTGGAACTCTCTACCCTGCTGGAACAAAACTTCCTCCTTTATGATGGCAAAGGGTCGTTACCCGAGCAGATTCACAGCTACCTTTCCACCAACTGGAAAGATATGCGAAACCTTACCAAGGATGACCCGGCTCTGATCGTAAAGGCCAAAGGACGATGGTATGTTCCTGACCCGAACAAAGCGGGCGACTTGGAAAAGCTGCGAGAAAAAGACCTTCTTAAGGAGTTTGGAGCATACAAGCAGGCTCAGAAAAAGCTCAAAGTCTTCCGCCTCGAAGCCGTCCGCGCAGGGTTCAAAAAAGCCTGGCAGGATCGCGACTATGCTACAATTATTGCCGTCGCCGAAAAAATCCCAAATAACATTCTCGAAGAAGATCCAAAACTGCTCTTATGGTACGATCAGGCATTAACAAGAATGGGAGAATGAAGAGATACAAATTAATCAGGAGATAATCCGATGAGTGGCGGAAATTTCGATTATCGGAAGAGTTGTCTTGGCAATATCATTATCCAATTAATCAATGATATTGCATGCCACGGCATTATATAAAATAACGCTGTTTTTAAAGAAGGCAAAAAGTATTATACCGTTGTAAATTTTAGAAATGAAAAAGTCTTAAAGAAAATGACAGGGAAATGCTGAATATCTTCGTAATGAATATCTTTTGAGCATATACTGAAAAATATTTCAAGAACGCTGTATTTTTGGTTTCAAGTCCAAATAATAATAGATGGCTCTCCGCACATCTTGATGGAAATAGAGTAAGAAAGAGTTGGGAATGTGTAATATTGATTCATAGGATGAGTTTGAATGGAGCCCTATGATGAAAGATAAGTGTATGAAAATAAGCTATAAAAACAGTGCCCTTGACGATTTAAGCAAGAAGCAACTGAAGTGGTAAAAATATATATAAAAATGAGATGTAGCTTTTAACAGCCTCGCCAAGGGCCTTTAACAGCTTCGAGATCTACCGAACCAAGACATTATTTTATCGTAGCAATCTTTACCTTCCCACTCTATTGTGAAGTATTATGGTTTCACTGCAACCCACTAAATTATGCGGAGAGCCAAATGTTGTGAATAATATTAAATCGAACTCCTTTAAAAGAAAAATAGATTTACTGAGGAATACATTGTTATATAGTTTTAAAAAATAAAGCATAATCAGAAACACAATTACATATAGCTATTTTTTAAATACACATAGTCTCTCAGGGTTGAATTTTTCACCACTTGTTGCGGTGAGCATTCATTTATATAATGATAAAAATTACAAAAAAGTACAGTCGATATTAGAG
>CAJEXI010000050.1 GCA_903994455.1 uncultured Chlorobiaceae bacterium
GGAGACGCGTTAGAAGCACTTCGAATGCTACCGGACAACTCTGTGGACTTAATATTTGCCGATCCCCCTTACAACATCGGCAAGAACTTCAACGGACATATTGAAAAATGGCAAACGGAAGATGCCTACCTGGAATGGTGTTATGTATGGCTTGACCTGTGTATTCAAAAACTGAAACCGGATGGCAGTTTTTATGTCATGACAGCAACGCAGTTTATGCCGTTTTTTGATATTTATCTTCGTAACAAGATTGATATTCTCTCTCGACTGGTTTGGTATTACGACAGTTCAGGAGTTCAGGCAAAAAAATATTACGGTTCAATGTATGAACCGATATTGTTCTGTGTAAAGGATAAGAACAAGTATACCTTTAACACAGACGATATTTTGGTAGAGGCAAAAACAGGAGCAAAACGTAAACTCATTGACTATCGCAAATCAGTGCCAACAGTTTATAACTCCGAAAAAGTGCCAGGAAATGTTTGGGAGTTTGCAAGGGTTCGTTACCGTATGGACGAATACGAAAACCATCCAACACAAAAACCAATTGCATTACTTGAACGAATTATTAAAGCAAGTTCAAACGAAGGAGATTTGGTAATGGATCCATTTTCCGGGACGTTTACAACTTGCTTTGTCGCCAAAGAACTTGGCCGAAACTTTATTGGCATAGAACTACAAGACGAGTATGTCAAAATTGGTTTACGGAGATTGCAATTAGCCAAAGAGTTTAAAGGTGAAAAATTACAAAAGGAAATTCGGACTTTTGAAACTGAAAAGTTAGGGGTTGCCAACACCATTATGTGATAATATAAATGTCGCCTTTAGTGAGCATTGCAGGATAGCGTATATTGTGTGTTGAGTAGTGTAGAACGCGGATTGAAATGGCCGAGAAAATAGAGAAATTCGAATAAAATCTATTTTTAAATGAAGATCTTTGATGTAACAAGCGGGAAAGTTAACCCCAAAAAATTAAGAGACAAGCCCTTCAATCACTCCTATAAAGAATAAATATAGATATGAATTTATTACAAGATAAATTAAATGTTACCCAAAAGAAACGATCCAATATTTTTAATTGGAGAGGTCAATTTACTCCTGAATTTGTAGAATATATTTTACAATCTTATACAAAAATAGGCGATTTGGTTGTTGACCCATTTTCAGGCAGTGGTACGGTAATGCAGGAAGCTGCAAATCTTAAGCTATCTGCAATTGGTTTTGAAATAAATCCTGCGGCGTATGCTATGTCAAAATTTTTTTCATTTTGTAATTTATCACTATCTATACGCTACGAAATTATCAATTCATTTGAAGTAAAACTGAACGTCTTTTTAAAAAATTTAAACGGAGAAATAATATTTATTGATAACCCTGATTATCGTCAAGCATATTCAGGATTAATAAGCTTTGGAGAGAAAATAAGTAAAGAACTTGATAAAACTGAAAAGATCTTATTGCTAAATATTCTTTTCCTTTCTGAGAAAGATAAGAAAATGACAGTAAAGCAATCAATATTAAGATCATATTCCTATATTAGAAATAAGTTTATAGGATTATCTTTTACTGATTATCCTATAAAAGCGATTTTAGCTGATGCGAGAGAGGTAGGCCATATATTAAGGGAAAGTGCTGATTTAATTTTAACAAGTCCACCATATATTAATGTTTTTAACTACCATCAAAATTACCGGGCATTAGTTGAAATTTTTAACTTTGATATATTAAAAGTTGCAAATAGTGAATTTGGTTCTAATCGCAAGAATAGAGGAAATCGTTTTAAGACGGTCGTACAATATACTATAGATATGGAACAAGCTATTACTGGATTTTGGTATGGGCTAAAACTAAATGCATATTTAATTTTAGTGATTGGACGGCAGTCAAATGTCAGAAGTATAGCATTTTATAATAGCCAAATAGTAATTGATATTGTTAACGAAATGCGTGGTTTTGATCTAATAAATATCATTGAAAGACAATTTGTTAATAAGTTCGGAAATAATATCAAGGAAGATTTATTGATTTACAAAAAAAACAGTAATTTAATTAATGGCCAATTCGGAAGAGAAATAGCAAAAAAGCATTTAGAAAATAATCTATTGCTTTCACGTGATGATATTAAAACTGATTTGGAAGAAGCAATAAAATGTGTTTTTCAGATTGATCCTTCACCAATATTTAATTCAAATCAAATAATTTATTTACAATGACTAAAACGCCTCATAAAGAGAAATTACTTGCAGCAATAGATAATCCAAAAGCAAAAGCTGATTTGGATTTATTAAAAGAAGCATTGAGTTTATACGAATCTTGGGTTAAACTATTGTCATCTTTAACCACAATTAAAGTAGAACGTGTTAATGATATGGTTCGATTACTAAATGAGTATAAAGACTATATTGAAGTAGAGTTGATTGCGCAAAAAGGTTCCGATTTTCTTAAAAGGCAAAAAGGACAACTTAAATTAGATAATAGCATTCTTGAAGAGTTTTTAATTCATCTTGTGCATCCAAGTATTTTAAATAAATTGCCATCTTTTGAACTTGAAACAGGTCCTCAGACGGCATTTATGTCATTAGCATTTCGGCCAATGAATATTTCAAATTTGAATGAAAAGCCGGATATAATTTTGAAAATGAAAGACCAGGATTTTACTATTGGGAAAGGGATTTATTATAAATTTTCCTCAGATAAGGATTTTACCATAAGCAGAACAACTGCTGGCCGATTATTTTTAGCTGTCCTGGCCGGTGAATGTAAAATAAATTATGATAAAACAATGTTTCAAGAATGTGCAGGAACAGCAGCATGTTTGAAACAAGGTTGTCCAGTTTCAAAATATTACGCTTTGGTGGAATATCTTGATATGCAGCCTGAAGATGTCAGACTAACAGATATTGATAATGTTTATTTACTTCGGAAAACAAAAAGACTTCCGTTTGAAAAAGAAATATCCTTTCTGAAATAAAAGCACAACATAAAAACTATCCTATCGCATCAGATGTTCTTATATTGTTTGTTAAAGAAATACAAAATTTTATTGATGCAACATGGTATAATCCTGATGAGGCCTTAATTCGTGGTGCATTTTTATAATGATTTTGCTTTCGAGGAAATATAAGCCAACGAGAAAATATACAAAATTTCCACACTCATTTCAACTTCTCATATGAGCCACTCATACCATGTCATGACCCCACGACGTATACTCCTCTTCACCGGAAACGGTAAAGGCAAAAGCACAGCGGCCTTTGGAATGCTGGCAAGAGCACTCGGCCACGGCATGAAAGCCAGAGTGATCCAGTTTGTAAAATCTGATGACGCTGTTGGCGAACAGCGCTTTTTCAGTCAGCTCGACGGGGTTGAGTGGGAGCAGTTCGGCAAGGGATTTCTGCCTCGCGATCGGGAAAGCCCGAAGATGGAGGAGCATAGAGCTGCTGCACGGGCGGGGCTTGATGCGGCGATTGCTGCTCTTGCCTCTCCTGATTATGATGTTGTGCTGCTTGATGAACTCTGTTTTGCGCTTGGCGCGAATCTTGTCCCTATTGAACCGCTGCTTGAGGCGCTTCGCTCGGCTGAGGATGGCAAGATCGTGGTGATGACGGGCCGCAATGCGCCCGAAGCGCTTGTGGCTGCTGCTGATACAGTGACCGAGATGACGATGATTAAACATGGGTATCAGCAGGGTATTCCTGCGCAGAAGGGTGTTGAGGATTGATGGGTATGAAGCGTATCAATCGTTCAGAGGTTTGTGCCGATAACAGTTTTACCACGCAAAGCCGTAGCAGTGTAGCGTTGAGGATGCTGCTCTTTTTTGCAGCGCTCATGGTGCTGCTTGCTCTCTCGATGCTGCTTGGCCCTTCGGGAATCGGTATTCCTGATCTGGAGTCGCCTTCGGGCAGCGCCATTCTTTCGCTTCGGTTCAGCCGTCTCTTAATGGGGATGATGACCGGTGCGGCACTCTCGGCATCCGGAGTGGTTTTTCAGGCGCTGCTGCGCAATCCGCTGGCGGAACCTTATGTGCTGGGAGTGAGTGGTGGGGCTGGTCTTGGCGCTACCCTGACGATACTTGCCGGGACGGGAGTGGTTGCCTCGTTCAGCCTGCCGGTTGTGGCTTTTCTTTCGGCGGTGGTGACGCTGATGGTGGTGTATGGCATCGCCAGCCAGGGGACAAGTGGTCAGCCATCCGTTTATAGTCTTATTCTTAGCGGTGTTATTGTCAGCTCAATCTGCTCAAGCATTATCATGTTTCTGGTATCCACTGCCAGCGTTGAGGGGATGCACAATGTGATCTGGTGGATGCTTGGCAGTCTTCAGCCAGTCTCGGCAGGCCAGCAGCTCCTCTCGGCTGCGCTGCTCTTCGGGGCGCTTGCTGGAATATGGCTCCTCTCCCCACGCCTCAATGCGCTTGCGCTTGGGCGTGAGATGGCCCATTATCAGGGGCTTCATGCTGATCTGGTGATTGTTATCGGTCTGTTGTTGGCGACGCTTCTGGCTGCCATCGCGGTCTCCCTTTCCGGGATGATCGGCTTTGTCGGCCTCATTGTGCCTCACGTTATGCGTGCCATCTTCGGGCCTGACCACCGAAAGCTTGTTCCTCTTGCCGCGCTTGGGGGAGGAGTTTTTCTTGTTGTCTGTGATGCTGTGGCTCGAACCCTGCTTGCTCCGGTTGAGATACCGGTCGGTGTGGTGACCGCGCTTGCAGGCGGGCCTTTTTTTCTCATTATTCTTCAGCGGAGAATGAAACAGGCATGGATAGCATAATGCAGTACGATGCAATGACCTTCAGGAACGTCTCTGCCGGGTACAAGCAGCGAAAGGTGCTCGACAACGTCAGCTTTACCGTCAGGGAGGGGGAGTTCGTCTCTCTTATCGGTCCGAATGGTTGCGGAAAAAGCACTCTGCTGAAAACTGCTGCCGCTCTTCTGAAGCCACTCTCAGGCAAGGTTGAATTGTTTGGTCAGGATGTGCAGCATATCAAACCGGCTCTGCGTGCATCCCTGCTGGGTGTGGTGCCGCAGAAAATCGAGTCGCCGATGGCTTTTACGGTTGATCAGATTGTGATGAATGGCCGAATCAGCTCCATGGGGCGGTGGGGAACTCCCTCATCGATTGACCACGATCTTGTCGAACGCTCCATGATCTACACCGATGTGCTCGATTTGCGGGAGCGATTTTTTACGGAGTTGAGCGGCGGCGAGCAGCAGCGGGTTGCCCTGGCGATGGTGCTCGCGCAGGATCCAAAAATCATCATGCTCGACGAATCGATCTCCCATCTCGATATCAACCACCGTCAGGAGGTGCTTCAGATTCTGATGAACCTCAACCGCGAAAAGCAGATGACCATCCTGCTGGTGAGCCACGATCTGACCCTCTCTGCAGGTATCTCCGACCGTTTTCTGCTTATGGAGGCTGGCACCCTGGTAAAGGCCGGAACGCCGGTTGAGGTGCTGGAGCCAGAGGTGCTGAGCCGCGTCTACAACTGCGATCTTCATGTGCAGCAAGATCCCTACACCGGCTATCTGCAGGTGACAGGGGCGATTGACAGCCTGCGGCATCGCCAGAAGCTGAACAAGAGTGTGCATGTTATTGCCGGAGGCGGAAGCGGCATTGAACTTTATCGCAGATTGCTGATTGAGGGGTACGAAGTGACCACAGGCGTCCTCAACCGTCTCGACTCCGATGCTGAAGCTGCAAGGGCGCTCAACATTCCGGCGGTGCTGGAGCAGCCTTTTTCGCCAGTTGGTTCTGATGCTATTGCACAGGCACTGAAGATGGTGGGTGACGCTGATGCGGTTATTCTCAGTCAGGTGCCGTTTGGCTCAGGCAACCTTGTCAACCTGACGCTTGCCGAAGCGGCGCTCAACAGTGGCAAGCCGGTTTTTCTGGCCGAGGGTATTGCCACTCGTGACTACACCGAGGGCAAAGGTGCCCTTGCAGTTACCACCCGCCTGATGCAGAGTGGCGCCAACGCGTGGCACTCGATGTCTGAACTGATGACTCATCTTCAACAACACCAGTACCGATGAATTTGAAAGGCAAAAGAGGTGATTTTTTTAAACTTTCCGTAATATTACATTACCCCTATGTAATCAAAGCCGGGTTTATAAAAAGCTCTCTGAATGTGAAATTCGGGGTGACATGACTACTGAAATTGAGAAAAATCTTGGAATATGATTACTGATACACAGCGAAAAAATAAGATTTTGAGGAGAATAAACCAGATTCCTGCTGATAAACTAAAGGAGTTGGATGAGTTTGTCTCTACACTCGAGCAAGGTGTTCTTCCTACATCTAAAAAGCTGGTATTTGCTGGAGCATGGCGGGATATTGACGATGTCGTATTTAACGATTTCACGAATGACTTGATAGGCAATCGTCAGAGAATCCTTATCCGCCTTGATTAGGACTTTTCTTCTCAATCCTTGCCGCAAGAGGCAGAAGTGACCGCAGGGCATCATTGACAGATTTGTGATCGGGAAAATACTTGGCGACATCAGGATCAAGAGCAACGACGTTTGTTCCCTCCGAGTATCTATTTGTGTACTTGCCTCTTACGCCCTTGCTGAAATCATATTCTTCTAATAGATCGTGATCATTTTGCATTATCTTCATAATATGACCTCTCTTTTTTTGTTGCTTTTCTGGCGCTGATTATTCGAAGAGTATTGGCTCGTTCTGTATGTGTAATGGGATATGCTGTTGTCAAGCCGATTGAAATTCCATCGTATTCAACTCTTCTTCTGTTGCGCGTGATGAGATGTTGAGGAACTCCACTCCGACAACACGGTCATCTTCATCAAAATCAAGAATCACACCGGGCCGCACCTCTTCAGATTCAGCTATTTTGCTCTCATCAAGCCGGAAATAGAGGGTGTCACTCTCTTTATCAACGCTTATTTTCATGCTTTCCTCCTGTTCGATGCACCCAATTTTCATCCACATTCCGAGGTATAATCATTTCCCTGAAGTGCTTTGAAAAGATAAGCATCTCCTGACTATTATCGTCAGAGAGCCTGACCATTTACAAGTTGCCTTCCGGGTAGTTTCTCGAACTTGTCTTTCAACAGTAATTGTATTACGTTGTACTACACGAGATGATTTTTATTACTTTGGCAATTAAAAATAAGGGGCGTGACACCATGAATACTGCAATATCTGTGAGATTACCAGATGAGCTGGTGATGCGATTGGAGGGGATAGCGAAAGAGAGCGAGAGAACTCGTTCCTTCATTATACAGAAGGCTTTGGAATCCTATGTTGAGGAGGTTGCTGACTTTCAGATAGCCTATGACCGCCTCCATGATGCGGATGATCCTGTCATTTCAGGCAAAGAGATGAGGGAGTCTCTTGGCATATAGTGTTGGTTACAAGAAGTCGGTTCAACGCGACCTCCGGCAGTTATCCAGATCGGATGCAAAGCGTATTTGTGATCAGATTGATCAGGAACTTGTCAAGAACCCGGAGTCGAATCCGCTTTTAAAAGGGCGCTTTGCTGGCCTTCGGAAATATAGAGTTGGTGACTACAGAGTAATTTACTGTGTTTTGGATGCAGAAGTTATCGTTTTAAGAATTGCCCATCGTCGAGATGTGTATAAGCGCGACATCTGACAATTTGGTTTGAGTTGCATTTTTCCTTATTGCCGTCCCCGGCAGTACCAAGCAAGAGAGAAGCAGATCCTCATCGCATCCATTTTTGAAAATGTTCAATGGAAAAAGAAAATGGATTACCTATGAGCAATTATGTATGGGGTACAAGCCTTTCGCATGCGGATTATTTGCAGGCAAAGAGTTTTGTAACTGATGTGAAATCAGCAACGCGTGATGCTGCCAGAAAGGTTTCAATGGACATCTCGCGTCAGACTCGTGATGTTATCGCTTCAAATGAGTCGCTGCACCGCGAGCAGATGGAGTTGCTCACAGCTTCGACTGATCGAACAGTCGGTGCCCTCAATGACGGGTTTGAAAGGATATCTTATAGCATGGATGCTGGCTTCAACCGGCTGTCCGATGGCATTTCCGAGCTGAACGCCACCTTTCACTGGGGTTTTGGGGCAGTTCTGGCATCGATTGGTCATATCAATGATACCTTGTCGGAGCTGGTCAAAATCGCCAAAACTCCTGTACAGACCGTCGCCTTTAACCACTTCGAGATTGCACGCGACGCATTTCGTCAAGGGCTTTACCGCGAGAGTCTTGAAGAGCTCGACAGGGCGATTTCGGGGGATCATACTTCCGCTGGGTACAAGCTCGAATGGCGCTTTCATCAACTGAAGGGCACCCTTCAGCTTGGCTTTGCTGACTGCGATATCTCGCTCTACGACCTTGCAAAAGCTGAAGAATCATTTTTGGCAGCAGCACGTTATGGCAAGACCGATTATCCGCATGACGCAGGTCGTGCTTTTCTCTCTGCTGGCTGGGCCGCCTATTGTCAGGGCAAGATGAAAGAGGCCCTTGCCCATACCGAGCAGGCAATGGCTCTGCATCCGGAAATGGGGGCAGTATTCTTCCAGGCATCCAAGATACAAATGGCACTTGGGGACGTAGAGAATGCGCTTCCTATGCTTGCAAAAGCGATAAACCTCGACAGCTTCTACGCACTTAAAGCCGCCGGAGACGGAGATTTTCAGCCACATGATGACAGGCTGAGAGGCTTTCTTGAAGCATTGCGCAAAGAAAAATACCGTCAGTCTGTGCCAAAAGTGAAAGCCGTTCTTGATAAACTCACTGTTTTAGAGCTTGCTCCTGATGTAGCAGATAATAATGAAATACGATTGCTCCGAGCTTTTTTGTCTGAAGGTGCGAATTGGCCGCTTTTAGATATGTTGAGCGTTGTGCAAAATCTCAATAAATCTCGTGATATGTTTCTCGATGGCTTCAAAAGCCTTCCGATTGTTATGAGAATCAAGGCGCCATTTCAGTCATTCAATGCCAAGGAAACCTATACAGAGCAAGAGACTTATTACGAAGATGTGGTGATCAAACCAGGAAGCTTTTTTAAAAAGTCAGTGACCGAGAAACAACAAAAAACGCGCATGGTTACGAAAACAAGGACGGTCACGAAAAGTTCGTCTCTCACAGAGATACTCTTTGAGTTTTGTCCTGTTTCTGCGGGCTCTTTCAGGATGGGTAGAAATGAAAAAGATTTCTATCTGGGAAGGTATCCGGTTACCCAGCAGCAGTGGGAAGCAGTGATGGGTAATAACCCAAGCCAATTCAAGGGTGAGCGTCTGCCGGTCGAAACAGTTTCATGGGATGATTGTCACAACTTTATTAAAAAATTGAATACTCTTTCAAGCAAGCAGTTATACCGTTTGCCAACGGAGGCTGAATGGGAATATGCTTGCCGGGCAGGTTCCATTTCAGCATACTACTTTGGAGATGATGAAAGCCGTTTGGGAGAGTATGCCTGGTATGATAGCAACTCAGAGGGAACGATTCATCCTGTAGGACAGAAAAAGTCGAATGGCTTGGGACTTTATGATATGGCCGGTAATGTATGGGAATGGTGCAGTGTCTCAGGGAGTTCAGACCGTGTACTTCGTGGTGGGAGCTGGAATTCTTTTGCGGGGGATTGCAGGTCAGCTCTTCTTTATTATCCACCTTCCGACGATCTGAGACGCTATGTTGGCTTCCGTCTGGTGTTTGTCCCGTAGTCAGTTTGCAGCTCATTTCGGCTTTGCTTTTGAGCGAGCGGGCAGTTAAAAAATTTTGGTATGGCCGCAATTTGATACGGACTTCGGCCTATTCAGCGCCCTTTGCCGAAGAGCTGCACGCCAAATTGTTCTGGTAACCACCGAAGAAAACAAGAGTCATTGTGTGAGAACGGAATTTGATGGTTGCGCCTGGATTTGGCCTCAAACACACTTCTCTGCAATTAACGTGACTAATGCTTACATTCGGGAGCACGTTGATAACCAATAAACCGATGACCACCATGACCCTCAAGCAGCGATTTCCTTTTCGTTTCGAGACAAGTTCTTCCGCTATCCATCTTTCCCGTTATTGCTATAACTGACATTATTAAATGAAGATTTGAGCATTTTTTATTATTGATAAAGCACTCTTTTTTCTATATTTCCTTACCCATGGTAAGATTTAAGAAATAACGTAAGGAGAAGAGATATGGCCATTACAACCATGACCAGCAAAGGACAAGTCACCATTCCGAAAGAGATTCGGGATCTTCTTGAACTACATTCTGGCGACAGGCTTGAGTTTACTTATGAAAAAGGGGGGCGACTTGTTGTTACGCCAGTAAAAAAAAACGTTGACGATCTTTATGGCAGACTGTTTAATCCTGACAGGGCAGTGCTCTCAATCGAAGCAATCAATAAGGCGCTTCGCCAAAAATTTCAACATGACGAGCAGTGAAAGCGCTTGATACAAATATACTTGTTCGCTTTCTTGTTCGTGACGATCAGGAACAGTCCGAGCGCGTTTATCGTCATTTTAAAGCAGCCGAAGCTGATAGAGCTCTTTTTTTTGTCTCAATTCCTGTTCTTCTTGAACTGATCTGGGTGCTTGATTCTGTGTATGAAATTGCACGGTACGACATCCTCAATGCCATTGAAGAGCTTTTGCTTTTGCCAATAGTAAGCTTTGATGGTCAACCCGCTATAAGGAGGTTTATTGCTGAGGCTCGAAATAATAACCTTGATCTTTCGGATCTTTTGATTGCTTGTGATGCAGCGTTGTCAGGGTGTGACAAGGTTTTGACCTTTGACAAGAAAGCCGCAAAGTCAGAGCTTTTTACCTTACTTGAAAAGTAGGTGTTTCCGTCCGCGCTTTTTTTTCTTCATTGTAGCAATGTTGGAAAAGGATGAGAAACTGTTTTTTGTCAAGCTGATTGAAATTCCATTGTCTTTAACTCTTCCTCCGTGGCTCTTGATGAGATGTTGAGGAACTCCACTCCCACAACCCGGTCATTTTCATCAAAATCAAGAATGATGCCAGGCCGCACCTCTTCAGATTCAACTATTTTGGTCTCGTCAAGCCGAAAATAGAGGGCATCACTCTCTTTATCAACGGTTATTTTCATGTCTGTCTCCTTAATCTACGGTCAAAAAATGCAGTCACAGCTTTATGTGGTATCTCATCAATGTTAACAACAATTCTTAACCATCGGTTGTTTTTCTCAACAATCTTTTTCAAATAATGCAGGGTGGCACCTTCATCATGACGGTCAACACGGTCGGGCTGGTCAACTGTTCGATGTACCCAACTTTCATCAATATTCCGTTGAATAAGCATTTTCTTGCAGTGCCTTGAAAAGATAAGCATCTCTCAATCATTTTCGACTATTGAGTGACCAGAAAAAATATAATCAGTATAATCTACGCTAATTTTAGTGCGGCGAAAGTTTTTTTATGCAATCTCTGTAATTCATCAGCAAAAGGAAACAGACCGCTGAGCTATATTGCAGAGTGCGATTTCACCAATAAAATGGCAGCGAGGATTTCAGGATGAATACTCCAGAACAACGTGGTCACGATCGGCAGATTCGGGTTTTTATCTCTTCGACATTTCGCGATATGCAGTTCGAGCGAGATGTGCTGGTAAAGAGGGTTTTTCCGCAGCTTCGAAAGCTTTGCGAAGAGCGTGCTGTTGCCTGGACAGAGGTTGATCTGCGGTGGGGGATTACCGAGAAAGAGTCTTCGGAAGGGAAGGTGTTGCCGCTCTGCCTTGCCGAAATTGAGCGGTGTCAGCCCTACTTTATTGGCCTTTTGGGAGAGCGATATGGCTGGGTGCCGGAACCGGGTGAGATATCGCGTGACCTTTCGATCTTCTATTTCCGCGATCCCGATTACCTGAAGCGTTTGCCTGCTGATGCTGCTCCAATCATCGGTCTTGGCAGAGAGACTGTTGGAACTCAAGAAGAACATTCGTGCGGAACATACCGCAGGGAAACTGAACTATTCGCCTCGCGAAAACTACCCCGATCCTGAAGCTTTGGGCGAGCTTGTGCTGGCAGACTTTACCGAACTCATCAACAGGCTCTACCCGGAAAGCGAAATACCTGATCCGATTGAGCAAGAGGCCGTCAGGCATGATGCTTACGGAAGGTAATTAATCGTATCTGGGTGACTATTACGTTTATTGTCAGAGAGCTGGACACTTTCAATTTGCCTCCCCGCCCGTGTAGTTCCTCGAACTTGCCTTTCAACAGTCATTGTATTACGTTGTACCCTTCAACATGTAATCGAAAATAAGGAGGGCTTGACACCATGAGTACTGCGATATCGGTGAGATTACCTGATGAGCTGGTGAAGGAGTTGGAGAGGATAGCGAACGTGAGCGAGAAAACTTTTTCCTTCATTATTCAGAGGGCATTGGAAATTTATGTTCAGAAAATTGCGGATCTTCAGGAAGCTTATGACCGCCTCCAGGATGTAGATGATCCTCTCCGTTCAAGCCAGGAGTTGAATTACTCTCCTGACTTGTTTGATCAAGCAATAGCTCAGGCCAATGCTGAGCATCGTACTGTTGTCGAGCAGATCGAGTTTTGGGCGATGATTGGAATGACGGCACTGGATAATCCTGATTTGCCCATTGATTTTGTTCGGGATCTGCTGCTGGCGCGGGAAGAAGGGAAGGCGCAGTCGACATCATTTGTCCCGAAAAGGAAACGGTTACGATTTTAAGAAGAATAAACCGATAATCTCAAGGCGTTGGACGACGTTGTCACTACAATCGAACAAGGTGTTCTTCGTACCTTTAAAACTCGATCTTTACCATACCAATTGGATTGGAAAAAAATGGATGACCTGTGAGCAATTATGTATGGGGTACAAGCCTGTCGTATGCGGATTATTTGCAGTCGAAAAGCTTTGTCAGTGATGTGAAATCAGCAACACGTGATGCTGTCAGAAAGGTTTCAATGGATATCTCGCGTCAGACTCGCGCTATTATTGTCTCAAACGAGTTGCTGCAACGCGAGCAGATGCAGTTGCTCACAGCATCAACTGACCGGACCGTCGCCACCCTCAATGACGGGTTTGAAAGGATATCCTATACCATGGATGCTGGCTTCGGCCGGCTGTCCGATGACGTTTCTGAGCTGAACGCAACTTTCCACTGGGGTTTTGCCGCTGTTCTGGCATCGATTGGTCATACCAATGATACCTTGTCGGAGCTGGTTAAAATGGCCAAAAATCCGGTACAGACGGTCGCATTTAACCATTTCGAGATTGCACGCAACACATTTCGTCAAGGGCTGTACCGCGAAAGTCTTGAAGAGCTTGACAAGGCGATCTCGGGTGATCATACTTCCGCCGGGTACGAGCGCGAATGGCGCTTTCATCAACTGAAGGGTATCCTTCAACTTGGCTTTGCTGGCTGCGATATGTCGCTGTACGACCTTGCAAAAGCTGAAAAATCATTTCTGGCCGCTGCACGTTATGGCAAGACCGATTATCCGCATGATGCAGGTCGTGCTTTTCTCTCCGCAGGCTGGGCGGCTTACTGTCAAGGCAAGATGAAAGAAGCTTTTGCCCATACAAAGAAGGCTAAATTATTACATCCGGCAATGGGTGAAGGATTCTTTCAGGCATCCAAAATACAAATGGCTCTTGGTGACGTGGAAAGTGCGCTTTCTCAGCTTGCCAAAGCGATCAACCGCGACAGCTTTTACGCCATTAAAGCCGCTGGAGATGGCGATTTTCAGCTTCATGATGACAGGCTGAGAGGCTTTTTTGATGCATTGCGCAAAGAAAAATTCAGGCAGTTCGAGCCAGAAGTGAAAGCCGTTCTTGATAAACTCACGGTTGTAGAGCTTGCTCCTGATGTGGCTGATAATAACGAACGACGATTGCTGCGAGCTTTTTTGTCTGAAGGGGCGAATTGGCCGCTTTTAGATATGTTGAGCGTGGTGCAAAATCTCGACAACACTCGTGATATGCTTCTTGATAGCGTCAAAAGCCTTCCGATTGTTATAAGAATCAAGGCACCATGCCGATCATTCGATGTCAGGGAAACCTATACAGAGCAGGAGAGCTACTACGCAGATGTGGTGGTCAAACCAGGCGGCTTCTTTAAAAAGTCTGTTACCGAGAAACAACAGAAAACGCGCATGGTCACAAAAACAAGGACGGTCACAAAAAGTTCGGCTGGCACAGAGATACCCTTTGAGTTTTGTCCGATTTCTGCTGGCACTTTCAGCATGGGGGCTTATGTAAAAGATTTCTATCTGGGAAGGTATCCGGTTACACAGCAACAGTGGGAGGCAGTTATGGGTAATAACCCAAGCCATTTCAAGGGTGAACGTCTGCCGGTCGAAACAGTTTCCTGTGATGATTGTCAAACCTTTATTAAAACATTGAATACTCTTTCAGGCAAGCAGTTATACCGTTTGCCAACGGAGGAAGAGTGGGAGTATGCTTGCCGGGCAGGTTCCTTGTCTGAGTATTACTTTGGTGATGATAAAAGCCGTTTGGCAGAGTACGCCTGGTATGATAGAAACTCGGCGGGCAAGAGTCATCCTGCTGGAGAGAAAAAGTCAAATGGCTGGGGACTTTATGATATGGCTGGTAATGTCTGGGAATGGTGCAGTGCCTCAGTGGGGGCTGGCTCTGTGCTTCGTGGTGGGAGCTGGAGGACGCGTGCGGAGGATTGCAGATCAACGATTCTTATTTGTCCACCTTCCAACTATTGTCAGAAAGACGTTGGCTTCCGCCTGGTGTTTGTCCCGTAGTCAGTTGGCTTTACTTTTGAGCGCACTTCGATACAGCCTTCGGCCTACTCAGCGACCTTTGCCGCCGACTTGCCCGCCAAAACGTTCTGGTAACTACCGACAACAGCAAGAGTCGCCATGGCCGAAAGTAAGTTGGTGGTTGCTCTTTGATAATTGGCGATTGGGGGCAAACATGCTCTTTCAGCAATTAACACAAGTAATGCTTACATTCGGGAGCACGTTGACAACCAATAAACCGATAACCATCATGACCCTCAAGCAGCGCTTTCCATTTCGTTTCGGGACAAGCTCCTACATCATCCCTGCCGACATCATTCCCAATGTGGAGTATCTCAAGGAGAAGGTTGATGATATTGAGCTGGTCCTCTTTGAATCCGACGAATTCAGCAATTTGCCCTCTCTCGCTGATCTCCAGAGGCTCAAGGAGTTGGCCAATGAGTGGTCGCTCACCTATTCCGTTCACCTGCCGCTTGATGTCTATCTTGGCCATCCCGACCGTGCAGAGCGTGAGCGCTCCGTCGGTAAATGCCTGCGGATTATTGAGTTGACCCGTGATCTGCCGAAATCTGCTT
>CAJEXI010000051.1:0-12949 GCA_903994455.1 uncultured Chlorobiaceae bacterium
ATCCCTCGCTATTTATACGCCAAGATGAAGCAAAATGCCACAACGTAAGCCAATATTTCGACTATCCGAAATTTTTAAATTGTATCAAAAATCAATTTTTAGAGGTGCCCTATATTGAACAATCGTATTACAGGTAATAATGCACCAAATAATTTGTATGATTTTTTTGGCAATGATACGCTAATTGGTGTTGGTGGTAACGATACATTAACAGGCGGACTGGGTAACGATACCTATGTCGTTGATGGTGTATGGTATAATATTGTTGAAAAAGATGGACAAGGAATAGATGCTGTTCAGTGCTCTGTTAGTTATACATTGTCAGGTTTTATAGAAAACCTCACTTTGACAGGCAGTGATGCAATTAATGGCAATGGTAATAAAATGAATAATGTTATTACTGGGAATAGTGCCAATAATATATTATTTGGCGGTGCCGGAAACGATGCTTTTTATGGAGGTGATGGGTTTGATACTGTGCGTTATGAAGGTATCGCGAGCGATTATAAAGTAGAGTATCTCGATGGCTATATAAAGATAAGTGATACGAATAAAACAAATGGCGATGAAGGAACTGATATTCTCTATGGAATAGATCAATTTCAATTCAAAAATCCATGGACAAACACAGGTACAGGGATTACCGAGACATACCCAATCGAGACATTAGCAAAATTTGCTCAGGCAGCTTATTGGCAACCTGCTGATCCAAAACTCGTTGCCGCAGGAAATTCAGGAAAAGAAGCATACGATGATCTTCAACAAAAAGGATGGCAATTTCTTGATTATTCAACACTTAGTCAAACTTACTCATTACTTACTGTAGAACATGATGGAAATACCTATTACGAAAATAAGGCATTCTTAGAATATGATAATGGTACAGCAGGAGCAATAGTTGCAGTACAAGGTGACTCTCTTGTTATTTCATTTCGTGGAACTGAAGATGTTACGGGAACAGGTAAGCCTTTGGAATCTATAAAACCTATTGCGAAAGCTGTTATACGATATATACTTGAATCAAAGTATGGCATAAGTGCTGAGCAAATGGATAATAATAATGTTGATTATAATACACAAATACAAGCAGCTCAAGACACAATAACCTTTTTAAAAGATATGTTATCAGGATTGACATGGCATTTATCAGATGTAATTATTATGAGTATAAAGAAAAGTTTTCCATTAGCTACATTAGCTGCTGAAATTGTTGGAAATGCTATTACTGCTTCTACTTTAATGTCATTGGTTAATGATACATCTATCGTTAAAACTGATTCTTATTATTGGATTCAGCAAGATGAACACTATGAACTATTTAAACCATTGATTGAACAAGTAAGACATTATATTGAAAATAGTGAAAACGGTATTAAGAAAGTTTATGTAACAGGGCATAGTTTAGGTGGTGCAATGGCAACATGGTACATGACAGATAAATATAATGGGGGCGGTTACTTACAAAATAATGGCATTCAAGTTACAGGTATTTCATTTGCGGCTGCGGGTGCTGTTGTTAACAGTGATGCTGAGGAAAGAAAATTGGTTGCTGGTGAACAATATTATAGATTTGAAGTGGCTCGTGATGTTGTTGCCGATGTTACTCAAATTGCTGGTGCAGTATCCCCTTCAGTTCCGGTATATTCAACTCAACCAGGAAAACAAATTAATATCCAAACAACAACACATATTGCAGCTTATAAAGAGTGTGCTACTCAATTACATAGTATGGCAAATTATACCGATGTTGTTAATCTTTTTAGTTCATTAGGATTACTTGATGATCTTGATTTTTTACAAGCTAACACACACATAGCAAAACCTGATGCTGAAGAATATTATGATCCGGTTGTAATGTTGAATTTAAGTGATTTATCTGTTGTTGGTGATGGTGGCAAAACAGGTGTAACAATAACTGGAGATATTGGAGCATCGGTTGGCGAATGGTCAGGCTACGCTGAAAAATATTCTGAAAATGATATTATTGTTGGTACATCAGGAAATGATGTGTTAATTGGAGGATATAATAATGATATATTTTATCTTAATTCTGGTACAGATAAAATATGGGGTGATAATATAAGAAATGATCAGAACGGGATTGAGATTGTTGTTTATAGATTTGCAGATACCTTATTATCTCAATATAGTTATAATAATTTTTTAATTATAAATAATGATCATACTGAAAATGCAATTTATCAAAAAATAGGTATTACATCTGAAAATCTATTAAAATCTATTTATCCTATTATTCTATCTGTCGATGGCTCGCCAGATACTTTATATGATATAGAGCAATTACATTTTATTGACTCTCCAAGTGATAGCATCAATCTGTTAGCAGGTACATCAGGTAATGATAAAATTAATGCTTTAGCTGGCAACGACTATCTTTTTGGTGGAGCAG
The DNA here is from genome assembly GCA_903994455.1 of uncultured Chlorobiaceae bacterium. GTDB lineage: Bacteria > Bacteroidota > Chlorobiia > Chlorobiales > Chlorobiaceae > Chlorobium. The sequence continues at coordinate 2,411 of CAJEXI010000051.1, forward strand.
GTAACGATACACTTACTGGAGGTAATGGCAATGACCGTATTCACGGAGGCAATGGAATTGATACGGCAATATTTGATAAAGGAAACTATACTTTTAAGGTTATCAATTTTGCGTTGGAAGTTCAAAATGTTCAAACACGAGAAATTGATACGTTGTATTCTGTTGAAAACATCACAATTGACGGCATTACACGATCAACAATAGACGTTATTTGGAAAGGAATGAAAGCTTTTGATGAAGATGGTGGTGCAGGCTTATGGAATCCTTTAGGTGTAAAACTCTTAGCCATGTTTACACCTGCTTTTGGTTATACAGGAACAGATGCCGATAACTTAACTGTTTATGGACGTACTGTACAAGATACTTCTGGAAAGATTACCGCGTTACAATACGAATTACGAGAAAAAGATAATCTGCTTAGTGCCCCCTCTATAGATCCTGCAACATGGTGGCCTGACGATCATTGGTATGTAGAATTGTTGCTTGGTGATGATTATTTGCCTAAATCAATTGCAACTCTTATTGATGAAGCATCAACTGCGCTTGTTGATCCAATGGCACAAGTAAGAAATATTTGGGATACCGATGTTAATCATGTTTCTAACCATCCATTTATTTATCTTGATTTAGGAGATGAAGGTGCATATATCACCCCTGAAATAAAGCCTACTCATTGGCTTGTTCCAGCATTACCAGATATTAAAAATGGAACACCATACACATTGAAATTTGAAGGTTTTAATGATACTGATTTTGATTATCGCAGTAATTCCGATACAAACGACGATATTGATAAAAGTGACCTGTATGAAATACAAGGAAATCCACATGGGGAGGTAAAATTAGTTGGCCTCCCGTCAGGCGATATGGAAATGGGCTTTTTATTTGCTGAAACAAATCTACAAAACCTTGGTCATTTTGACCTTGTGTAATATGGAGAAATGAATGGATTCCCGCCTGCGCGGGAAAGACGCAAAAAAAGTTCGATAGTGTGAAAAAGGTGAGAATAATAAAGGAGGTGTTGCAATGAGCAAGGAAGCACAAAAAATAGAATGGAAAGAGTCTTGGCGTGAAGAATACTTCAAATGGATTTGCGGTTTTGCCAATGCACAGGGTGGCACCTTGTTTATTGGTAAAGATAATGAAGGAAAGGTGAAGCACTTGGCAAATGCCAGAAAACTTTTAGAAGATATCCCAAATCAGGTGAGAGACCTTTTGGGCTTACTGGTAGATGTAAACCTGCATACAGAAGAGGGGAATGATTATTTAGAAATTGTTGTAGAACCTTATCCGTTTCCAATTAGTTTAAGGGGCAAGTATTATTACAGGTCGGGCAGCACGCTACAGGAGTTAAAAGGGGCAGCTTTAACTAAATTTCTGCTCCAAAGGCAGGGGAAAAAATGGGATGGTGTGCCCGTACCCAATGTTACGGTTGATGACCTGAAAAACGAAACCTTCGATTTTTTCAGAAAGAAAGCAACAAAAAGCAAACGATTACAACCTGAAGATATTGATGGAACAAATCAAGAATTGCTGGAAAGCCTGCAACTCTACTTGGAAGATGAAAAGATGATTAAGCGAGCAGCCATATTGCTCTTTCATCCAAAACCAGAAAAACATGTAAGCGGCGCGCATATCAAAATAGGTTTTTTTGAATCGGATGATGATTTAAAGTTTCAAGATGAAGTAACAGGAAATCTACTGGAACAAGCAGAAAAAGCTTTGGATTTACTCAAAACAAAATACAGTCTGGCAATTATTTCGTACCAAAATGGAAGCCGGGAAGAAACCTTCACGTTCCCTGAAGAAGCTGTACGAGAAGCATTGTATAACGCCATTGCCCATAAAGATTATAGCAGTGGCATTCCCATTCAAATCAGTGTTTATGCCAACAAAATGATTTTTTGGAATGAAGGTCAACTCCCTGACAACTGGACGGTGGAGAGATTGACCCAAAAGCATCCTTCCAAACCACACAATCCTGATATAGCCAATACATTTTTCAGGGCTGGATATATTGAATCGTGGGGGCGTGGAACCATAAAAATAGTCAATGCGTGCAAAGCACATAAAATAGCTCCACCAATTTTTTTCAATATCCCGCCAGACTTTCAGGTTGAGTTAATTAAGTACACTGACAAAGGGCTCAAAGAGTCAGGGTTAAAAGAAGAATTCAGAAAAATCATCCTGCACATTCAGGAGAAGGGAGGCATAGCAAACTCAGAGGTACAGACTCTCTGTAAGGTGAGTAAAGCCACCGCTACACGATATTTAGGAGAGCTTGAGGGAAAATGGATTGAAAAACTTGGTATAACAGGCAATGGGACAACCTATGTTTTTAAAGGGCTCACTATGGGCTCAAATATTCCGGTCAAAACCTGAAGACAGCAACGTTACCCTTGTAAATCAAGGGTTTGCGGGCATTGGAAAGGGCTCACTATGGGCTCATTTCAAATTTATTACTGTTGATTGGATTGTACACTGGATGACGCACCTTACTTTGACAGGCTCAGTAACCGACTCGCAAAGACATAAAAAAATCATGGCAATCTTATAAATCAAGAAAATCATGGTTCAGACAAACAACATTAATTCTTAACCGTTATGGCTGATTCTACAACTCTCATCGGCGAATATATTGCTGGCACCTCTGCTGACGAACAGCTCTTTGGCACAACCCACAACGATACCATTTTAGGCGATGCAGGCAACGACCTGATTGATGGAGGTGCCGGAGCTGATACTGCGCAATACAGCAGTTACGCCAGCGACTACACCATCACAAACAACGGCAATGGTTCGTGGAGCATTGCCGACAACCGCGATGCTTCGCCCGATGGTAGCGATACGCTTCTCAATATTGAGCGACTCTCCTTTTACAGCGACCTCTGGTGGGAAGATATTGTCGATATTGTTACCTCCATTGCTCCGGCTGATACGGCTGCGCCCGAAAGCTTCAACAGCATCACCGGCAGCAGCTTCGACGACCAGATTGATGCCGATGCACTTGCCACAGCCAATCCGTGGAAAGGTGCCATCACCATTCCGCTCTATCTGGAAGATCAAACAATCTACACGCTTGGTGCCAATGAGTTCACCAGCGGCACCGTTACCTTTTCCGCAGAAGAGCTGGCAACGCAGGCAGCACAAGGGCTTGAACTCTGGCATGGTGCGCAAAAAGTACAGGAAGCGATCACTGTCAGCGCTGCCGACATCATCAGCCAGAGTGGCGGCGCTTATACGCTTCACTGGATTGGAACGGCAACCGAAACCACACCTCCCTGGTGGCTCGGCTTGACGGTGGAGATCGAAACCATCAACAGCTTTAACGATACTATTTCGGGTAACGACGGCAACGACAACATCAACGCCGGAGCTGGCAACGACTCCATTGCTGGTGGAGCTGGTGACGATACCATCAACGGTGGCGCAGGCGACGATACCGCATCTTTCAACGGAGAGAAGGGGGATTTCACCATCACCCAAAACAGCGACGGTTCGTGGAGTATTGTTGATACCCAGTGGTGGGGATCGGAAGGAAGCGACACGTTGAGTGGCATCGAACATTTTGCGTTTGATGATGAAACCATTGACCTGCTTGCCCGCTTTCTTCCTGCCGCAACCGCCGAAAGCTATAACACCATCACCGGCAACAGTTTCGATGACCAGATTGATGCCGATGCGCTTGCCGTCGCAAACCCCTGGCACGGCAGCGAAACGCTTTCTCTTCCACTTGAGAGCGCAACCCTTTACACGCTTGGTGATGCCGAATTCACCAGCGGCATTATCATCTTTATCACACAGGAGCTGGCGAGTCTGGCTGCCAAAGGGGTTGAACTCTGGCATGGAACGCAAAAAGTGGAGGCAGCTCTCACCGTCAGCGCTGCCGACATCATCGGTCAGACTGGCGGAGCTTGCACCCTCCGCTGGGTTGGCACGGCGACACCTCCGTTGTTGACGGAGCTGACCGTCGGGCGTGAAGCGGTGAACAGCTATAACGACAACATTCAAGGAGGCGCTGGCAACGACAGCATCAACGCCGGAGCTGGTAACGACACCATTGATGGTGGTGCAGGCGATGACACTCTCAACGGCGGCACTGGTGACGACACCGCACATTACAACGGCTTTCGCAGCGATTTTACCATCATCGGCAATAGTGATGGCTCGTGGAGCGTCGCAAGTAACCAGTCGTGGTTATCGGAGGGCACCGACACGCTGAGCAGTATGGAGCATTTCGCCTTTTATGATGAAACGGTTGATCTCTTCACCCGCTTTACCCCGGCAGAAACCACAGCGCCGGAGGGCTATAACAGCATTACCGGCAGCAGCTTTGACGATTCTATTGATGCCAATGCACTCGCAACCGCCAATCCATGGAGCGTTAGCGATACACTCTACATACAGCCAAATGGCACAACGCCTTATACACTTGGTGCCAATGAGGTGAGCACTGGCACGCTCACCTTTACGGCTGAAGAGTTGGCGCAGCTTGCTGTTACCGGCTTTGAGCTACGCCACGGCGATGCGGTGATGCAGCAACAGTTCGTGGTGACGGCTGAAGCAATGATCAATCAAGTGGATGGAGCTTACAGCGTGCATTGGGTTGGCACTGGCACCATACCAACGCTTGTTGAGCTATCGGTAACACGAGAAGCCATGAACAGCTATAACGACAGTATCGCCGGAAGCAGCGGTAACGATACCATCAACGCAGGTTCCGGGAATGATACCATTGACGGCGGTACAGGCGACGACACCGTGGTGTTCAGCGGCAATTTCGACGACTACACCGTTCAATACAATGGCACGATGTACACCATTACCGATAACGTATCAGCTCGCGATGGTAGCGATACCATCAGCAATGGAGAGCACTTTCAGTTCGCCGATGGCACGCTGGAGGATATTCTTCCGCCAACACTCGATAGTTTCGCCCCCGCCGATGCGGCAATGAGCGTTCCCGTCAACAGCAACATCGTGCTCACCTTCAACGAAGCAATTCAGGCTGGGACAGGCTTGATAGAAATTCACCGTGACTCGTTTGACGGCACTCTTGTTGAAAGCTACGATACAGCGACAAGTGCAAATCTGACCATTTCAGATACCACACTCACCATAAACCCCACATCAAATCTGGCGAACGGCACGCTCTATTTCATCACACTCGATGCTGGAGCAGTCAAGGATATTGCGGGTAACAGCTATGCAGGCACTACTGACACCTACAATTTTACTACGGCTTTTGTTCATGACCTCACTGGCTCAGTGACCTTCTGGAAAACCGGTGCCGCCATTGCAGATATCACGAGCACTTTTGCTTCGGACAGCGTGACCACCGGCACTGATGGCCTCTATCAGCACCTCGACATGGAAGATGGCACCTACACACTGACCAGTGCCAAAGTTTCAGACACTGCCGAAAGCAACGCGATCAAAGCCAATGACGCACTGGCCGCTTTGAAAATGGCTGTGGGCATCAACCCCAACGCTGACGGCAGCGCAGTCTCGCCATACCAGTACCTTGCAGCAGATGTCAACCACGACGGTCAGGTTAAAGCTGCCGATGCTCTCAACATCCTGAAGATGGCAGTCAAGCTCAGCACCGCGCCAGCAAAGGAGTGGTTGTTTGTGCCCGAGAGTGTCGGCAGTGAGGCCATGTCGCGAACCCATTTTGTCTGGCCGGATAACCCGATACCGGTTACACTTGACATGGATCAGGAGCTGCATCTGATCGGTATTGTCAAAGGAGATGTTAACGGAAGTTGGGTGGCGTAACAATCTGGAGCCTCGAAGCTTGTTCAAGCCAACTCTATGAGGCAAAAGGCTTGGACTGCTCTGGCTCTTTACGAACGCCCGACAGGAGCCCCTTTTTACTTTGCCGTCACGGTATCTGATAAATCGTTTGCAAAGGAAATTTATTTCATATATATTACGTTTTCTCTCTAAGCAAACATATTACGTAAAGCAAACCATGAGCACCCCTTCACCCCGAAAACTGATCACTTTTGACTGGGCAATGAAGCGTTTGTTGCGCAGCAAAGCCAACTTTGAGATACTTGAAGGTTTTTTAAGCGAGCTACTGGGCGAAGACATTCGCATCCTTGAAATTCTGGAGAGTGCAAGCAACAAAGAGAGTAAACGCGACAAATCCAACCGTGTTGATCTCAAGGTGAAAAACAGCAAAGGCGAGCTTGTCATTATCGAAGTGCAGTTTGATCGGGAGCTTGATTACCTGCAACGGATACTTTACGGCACATCGCGGGTCATCACCGAGCATCAGAAAGAGAGCCAGGCGTATGCAACCCTGGTGAAGGTTATCTCGGTCAACATCCTTTACTTTGAGCTTGGCCACGGCACCGATTACATCTATCATGGCACCACAACCTTCACGGGTATCCATGACCATGACAAACTGGAGCTTGATCTCCGGCAACAGAAGCTGTACGGCAAGATTCAGATACACAATATTTACCCTGAATACTACCTGATCAGGATCAACAACTTTAACCGTCTTGCAACAACATCACTTGACGAGTGGATATACTTTTTCAAAAACGAAGAGATCAAGGATGAGTTCAAAGCAAAAGGGATTCAGAAAGCAAAAGAGTCTTTTTCCCTTCTGAGTTTGTCTGAAGAAGAGCAGTTGGCCTATGCCCGTTACCAGGACAACCTGCGATATGAGGCCAGTATGGTAGAGTCAAACTATGGACTTGGGCGTATGGAGGGCAAGGAGGAGGGGATTGAGATCGGAATTGATATGGGAATTGAGATCGGAATTGAGAAAGGAATTGATATGGGAATTGAGAAAGGAATTGATATAGGCAAACTTGATATTGCCAAACGGTTGGTGAAGCATGGGATGAGCATTGAGGAAGCAGCAGCAATTTCCGGGATAAATGCAGCGTTGCTGAGCTCTTGAAATTTTTTAGAAAATTGGTCTGCAATTCTTCATCAACTCTACCCGATTAGCATAATCAATGCCCTCAATACCCCGACGGGCATTACCACCCTCGTTCGCAAACCGCTCTCTGCCATTCGAGCCAGAGAAACATGGCGGTTGCTCTGTGCCTTGCGATTCTCTCCTCATGTCGCCATCGTTGATGCCTTCGGCAGTGCCCTGCACTATACCAACAATTGCCCGGCAGTCAGGGCCGATGAGCTACTTGCTGCTCTTCAGACGGAAGGGTTCACGGGCCTCGGTGTCGGTGATTTAACCGGTGATTGAAGATATCTTTATCGCGCTCATGGAAGAGGGCATTGTGATAGGCAAGGAGCTTGGGGTTGTGGAGGGCATAGAAATAGGCCGGATTGAGGTAGCTCGCAAGCTCATGGCAAATGGGTTCAGTGCGGAACAGGCAGCAAGTATTGCTGATGTGTCGGTTGGATTGCTGCAATTGTCTTGAGCCTTGATCCTCTCGTTGGCTGCTCCCGGTTCCCCATGTGCCGGGGGTATCTCGCTTGGAGAAAGCTTGAGGAGAGCGTTCAGAAGCGCCGGGAAGCGATGATGGCCGATCACAAGAAAGCACATCCGCCGTTGCTGCTCACCATGATTGATGGCCAGCCGGTCTCAATGATCACCGCAGTGGATGATATTATCCTGAAGGCGGAGGCGGCAGTGTTGCTGTGTGTCGCTGAGGAGGCTGTGGTTGAGTAGGCTCGGCTCTGCGGTGTTGTGCCATCTCGGGGTGGAGATTATGAACGACGTATTCCTTTGATTGCCCTACCGAACAGAACGTTGTTGCCTTCCCCTGCAAACTCTCGCGTAACACGAAAAACGTCATTTACCCCCAATTTTTTGCAAACATTTTACTATGTTTGAGACAATCCTCGTGATCAAAACTCGCCAGAGAGTCAACCTGCTCGCAAGGCTCTATAGCATCAACACTTCAACGTATCTGCATCATGGCAAAAACAATGGTATTTATCGACAGTCGGGTCAACGATCTTGACTTGTTGGTCTCGCAATTTGACGCAGGCACAGAATATCGTGTGCTTGATGCTACTTCTGACGGTTTGCTCCAGATGCAAGAGTCGCTTGCAGGAAAATACGACTATAGTTCGATACAGATTATATCGCACGGTGCTCCAAGTACGATTACTATTGGTAGTACAATGCTGGATGCTGGTACACTGACGGCATATACTGAAACGCTTTCTCAGATTGGTTCATCGTTGTCGTCATCGGGCGACATTTTGCTGTACGGGTGCAATGTTGGTGCGGGCGATGAAGGGCGTGCATTTGTTGAGTCGCTTGCGCGGTTGACGCAGGCGGATGTTGCGGCTTCGGATGATGTTACCGGAGCGACGGCGCTTGGTGGTGACTGGGTGCTGGAGGTGGAGAGCGGAAATGTAGAGAGCGCAGTTGGAACTATTGATAACGCTCAAAATTACCCTTACACTTTAGGGAGTGCAACGTATTCAAGTGTTCGAGATCATCTTGATCAATTTATAAATATTGATTTTAGCAAAATACATGCAGATGATTTAGTCGCTATAACACCACTACAAGCCATCCTTCTTAAAAAGAATAATATCGTTGATAGTGATATTAATGTATATAATTTTTTATATGCCATTGAAAGAATGGGACAAATTGAAGATGAATTGTTTGCTGCAACAAATGACATTGACTCTTTATTTGGTTATATGTCGGCAGTAGATAATAATTATTATAAATCAATGCTTTCTTCATATGATTCATTAAAGGCATCGTTTGATAGCATTATGGTAAATGCAAAGCCGGGATTATTAACTTATGCGGCAATAAACTTTGCGACAGTTTGGGAAGGTATATCAGGAGTTAGTCGAGCACTTTTTGAGGCTGTTGAAGCTGGTGCGGATGGTATTAAAACGATCTTTTCTTCTGCTAAAACATCTTATTCAATTCTTTCGGCAGAATCATTTAAGGTATTAACTGAAAATATTGAATTGCTTAATATTGTTCAGAAGGGAGAGCTATATCAGTTTATATTTACTGTCCTAAACAGCCTTATTGCAATAAATGAAAATACAGCCTTACTGATGACGGTGAGTGATACTACTAAAAAAATGGAAATTCTTGCTGATAGTATTCTTAAGATTAATGAAATACTTGATGCGTATTCACAAGTACAAGAAAGTCTTAAAGGTTTGCCTGAATTAGAAATAGTAGTAACTGTTGGAAAAATAGTAAGCGCAATAATGGAGACTAAATCATTGTTTGAGGATTATAGTGCCATAACAAGTGCTTTTGAAGCATCATCACTTTCAGGATTAAGTAAAGACTTTCTTGATAGCGCTACTACTATTAAACTAACGGAAGCTTTTGATGTTGCGAAAAGTATTATTGATTTATTTTTACCATTACTTAAAGCGCCACAATTTAATGCTTTAACAACTTACTTCAGTGAAGCAATTGTTACAATTTCAGATATTATAGCTATAGGAATGAGCGAAAAATGGCATTTATTAGTATCTGAATTTGATAATTACAAAAACCTTGTTTCCGTTGTTGATAGTTATCAATCAAATCTATCTTCTTGGCTTCGTCATGCTGATACTGTTTCTGGTGCTGCATGGGGAACAAATCTTTCGTCTAATATTCCAACAGAAGCATTTCCGCTTACTACCATATTTTCAGATAAATATGATGGTTGGCTTGAAAACGAACCAAAGGCTTCGGGAGGTACGCTTGAGGCAGGAGAAACCTATACTGGAACTATTAGTGCGATAGACGATCCTGGCGATTGGTTTATTTTAAACCTTGTGGCTGGTGAAGATTATCACTTTCAGGTAACAGAAGGGACACTGTCTTCTGTTACCATTACGCTCTATAACTCAAAGGGACAATTGTATGCTTATTCAAATGGAGCTTTAAATACAGATACTGCTTCAGTCATACAAGGCTCAGTATTAGAATCTGGAATATACTATATAGCAGTACATGCTACTTATAGTGGCACATACACTGTTACTTATAATACAGTAGATCTTGAAGCTACGGTAACCGAATTGCGGGATGCACCGGGAACCATAGCTACTCCATATAGTATAGCGTTAGGAGAAACGTTCAGTGGTACTTTGAATTTAGCCGATAAGGATTATAATTCTGGCGATTGGATTGCTATCAATCTTGTAGCTGGTCAAGATTATCGATTACAATTAACCGAAAATACCCTTAATTATTCATCTCTAAGGCTATACAATGCTATAGGACAGTTTATAGCTTATTCAAATGGCGCACTGAATACTACTACCACTGATGTACTTCAAGGTACTGTATTAGAATCAGGTACTTACTATATAGCGGTTGATAGTGGCTATTCTGGCACTTACACCATTACTTACAACACCGTTACACTTGACGCTACACTAACCGAATTCATTGATGCTGCAAGTACAATTGAAACGATATATAGTATAGCGTTAGGAGAAACGTTCAGTGGCACTTTGAATTTAGCCGATAAGGATTATAATTCTGGCGATTGGATTGCTATCAATCTTGTAGCTGGTCAAGATTATCGATTACAATTAACCGAAAATACCCTTAATTATTCA
>CAJEXI010000051.1:13049-14960 GCA_903994455.1 uncultured Chlorobiaceae bacterium
GGCGCACTGAATACTACTACCACTGATGTACTTCAAGGTACTGTATTAGAATCAGGTACTTACTATATAGCGGTTGATAGTGGCTATTCTGGCACTTACACCATTACTTACGACACCGTTACACTTGACGCTACACTAACCGAATTCATTGATGCTGCAGGTACAATTGAAACGGTATATAGAATAGCGGCAGGTGAAACGTTTAGTGGCAACATGAACTACGCCGATAAAGACTACACCAACGACTGGATTGCTGTCTCACTTACGGCAGGTCTGGACTACCGTTTTCAATTGACGCGAGGTAGCATTTCCTCTGCCGACATCAAGCTTTACGACGCGCTGGGTTCACTGGTTGTGAACCCCAACGCATCACTTAGCAGTAGCACTTCCTCTGTGATTCAGGGAACTGCAATGGTTTCCGGTACCTACTACATTGCTATTGAGAGCAACAATTATGGAAACTACACGATTAGTTTCAACACCGCTACCCTTGATGCATCGCTTACGGAGTTGCGGGATGCACCGGGAACAATTGAAACGCCCTACAGTATTGCCATTGGCGAAACCTTCAATGGCAACATGAACTACGCCGATAAAGACTACACTAACAACGACTGGATTGCTGTATCACTTGTGGCAGGTCTGGCCTACCGTTTTCAAGTGACACGAGGCAGCATTGACACCGCCGACATCAAGCTCTACGACGCGCTGGGTGGACTGGTTGCGAACTCCAACGCATCACTTGGCAGTAGCACTTCCTCTGTGATTCAGGGAACTGCAATGGTTTCCGGTACCTACTACATTGCTATTGAGAGCAACAATTATGGAAACTACACGATTAGTTTCAACACCGCTACCCTTGATGCATCGCTTACGGAGTTGCGGGATGCACCGGGAACGACAGCAACGCCCTACAGTATTGCAATCGGCGAGACCTTCCATGGCAACATGAACTACGCCGATAACGACTCAAGCAACGATGACTGGATTGCTGTTTCACTTGCGGCAGGTCAGGACTACCGTTTTCAATTGACCGAAGGAACCATTTCCTCCGCCGAAATCAAGCTTTACGACGCGCTGGGTGGACTGGTTGCGAACCCCAACGCATCACTTGGCAGTAGCACCACCTCCGTGATTCAGGGGACAGTACAAGTTTCCGGCACCTACTACATCGCCGTTGACAGCAGCTATTCGGGTAGTTACACGATCAGTGTAGTCAACAAAATTATGGGCACCAGCGGAAACGACCTTTTTGTGGCAACCGAGACAGCACAACAAATCATAGGTGGCGAAGGAGAGGATACAGTCTCATTCATCAACTCAGAAAATGGTGTCGCTATTGACCTTTCAAAGAATCAGTGTAGTGGAGGATATGCGAAAGATGATTCACTGTTCAGTATCGAAAATCTAATTGGAAGCAACAGAAATGACACCTTTATTGGAGATGGCAACGGTAATTTCTTCCATGGGTTAGGAGGAAATGATACCATTGATGGCGGTGCAGGCGATGACACCGTCGTCTTCAGCGGCAATCTCGCCGACTACACCGTTCAATACAATGGCACGATGTACACCATTACCGATAACGTATCAGCTCGCGATGGTAGTGATACCATCAGCAATGGAGAGCACTTTCAGTTCGCCGATGGCACGCTGGAGGATATTCTTCCGCCAACACTCGATAGTTTCGCCCCCGCCGATGCCGCAATGAGCGTTCCCGTCAACAGCAACATCGTGCTCACCTTCAACGAAGCAATTCAGGCCGGGACAGGCTTGATAGAAATTCACCGTGACTCGTTGGACGGCACTCTTGTTGAAAGCTACGATACAGCGACAAGTGCAAATCTGACCATTTCAGATACCACACTCACCATAAACCCCACATCAAATCTGGCGAACGGCACGCTCTAT
>CAJEXI010000052.1 GCA_903994455.1 uncultured Chlorobiaceae bacterium
CAATCTCATGCGATGCACTCAACTCAAGAAAACGGTCTATGCCGTATTTTTACGTGATCCATACAGCATGTAATTGTATCCGATAGGATAACTGCGCCAACCTTCGGTATCTCTCGCTATTTATACGCCAAGATGAGGCAAAATGCCACAACGTAAGCTAATATTTCGACTATCCGAAATTTTTAAATTGTATCAAAAATCAATTTTTAGAGGTGCCCTTTAATCCAACCGATGATACGATTCAATTGGAAAATGATATTTTTAAAAAATTTACTACATCAGGCAAGTTAAATGAAAATATTTTAATAATTGGAGCATCAGCGGTTGAGGCTGATGATTACATTATTTACAACAGTGAAACAGGTCAACTCTTTTATGATGCTGATGGTAACGGTGACAATGATTCTATTGAAATCGCTCAAATTGGAGTAAAACTTGCTCTTACGCATGACGACTTTATTGTCGTATAATTTGTGATATTTAATAATTTTTTTGAATTTAAAACGTTAATGAAACATGAAAAAAACATTATTGCTTTCGTTATTGGTTGCTGGTATGTGGGCAACTCCTGCTGTCGCCGAAACATACGTCAGCGCTTCGGCTGGTCTGGGTATGCTCGGTAATTCTGAAGCAACTGGAGCTGGCTACACCGTCACAGATTTTATGGAATACAAATCGGGAGTTCCTCTGGGCGTTGCCGTTGGTATCAAGTCAGACGAGTATCGCGTTGAAGGAGCAATCGGCTATCAGTCTCATAAGGTGGATACAATGGCGGGGACGGCTGTAACGACGGATGATAGCGTTTCACTACTCTCGTTCATGGCCAACGGCTATCGCGATTTTTCAATAAAAGATTCGAAATTCTCACCATATCTGATGGCTGGGGTTGGCCTTGTCAGCGTGAAACCGACGGATATTGCGTCTAAAAGTGGCTTTATATGGCAGGCGGGTGCTGGCGTGGGTATCAAAGCCTCAGAGCGCGTTACTGTTGATCTTGGCTACCGTTATTTTAACGCTGCAAGCTATACTGTCGACGACATCGATTTAAGTCTTGCTGGCAGTAACTTGTTGGCTGGTGTGAGGTATGGCTTTTAAAGTATCTCCGTTTTAATTGTACAAGCTCTATCAGCGTACCGGCAGTTGTGTGCGGCTGCCGGTTTTTTTTATGCCGATCAAAATATTCTGTTGTCAGTTGGCTGCAATTATGGCTTTGCATTGTTTGAAAAAATTGCGTATCTGTGCAAAGTGTTGCATATTTTATTTAATGGATTTGAATTGTAATCATATGAAATATTCAGCATCGGGGCTTTCGTAGGCCGAAGATGGGATACTTTGAACTTTGAACCTTGCCCCCCCTTAAATCGCCTCCTTCAAATTCATCACCGACCAGTAATCGAAGACCGGACCGTCAATGCAGGTGAAGGTGGAGCCAACCATGCAGCGGCAGCATTTGCCCATGCCGCAGTGCATCCGCCTTTCCAGCGAAACAAACATCCGGTTCATCGGTATGCCCAGCTTGTCGAGATAGCCACAGACGAACTTGAACATGATTGGTGGCCCGCAGACAATGGCGTAACTGTTTTTGACATCAACAGAGATATCATCAAAAAGATTGGTGATCATGCCGGTTTTGCCTCTCTTGTCTCTCCATGCCGCATCGCCATGCTCCACAATGGTATGCAGCCGAATATGGTTGATCATCTCCCACTCCTCAAATTGCCAGGTGAAAAGCAACTGTGATGGCTCTTTTGCGCCGTAGAGCAGATTGATGTCAAGAAAGCGGTCGCGGTGCTCGTTAATCCAGAAGAGCGGGGCGCGGAGTGGGGCTATGCCAAGTCCTCCGGCAATGAGAAAAACGTTGTGCCCGGCCATCTCATCCATCGGGAATGACGACCCGAAAGGGCCACGAATGGCAACAGAAGCCCCCTCCTCCACGGTGAAGAGCGCCGAGGTGACATGGCCCGCCTTGCGGATACAGAGTTCAAGAAACTCATGGTTGGTGCAGGAGCTTGAAATTGAGATTGGCACGTCGCCGTAACCCGGTAGTTCGAGCATGAGAAACTGGCCAGGTTTGAAGCGAAAGATTGTGCGCTCAAGAGGGTCAACAATACGGAGCTGAAAAAGTTTTTCATGCTCTGTGAGTCGAACAATATTGGTGATGCGGCACTTGAACCCCCTGTCAGTGTTCATCATCTCCGAACGGCGGTTGAAATCCGGCGCAGATGATGCAAAATCCTCGCGGTTTATATCCTGGCGGGGGATGACGAAACGCAGGTCAGGCATGACTCCTTCTCCATTCTGAGGTCGTTGATAACATCTTTTGGGTTAATGCCCGACAGGCAGGCTCTTCCGCATCGGTTGCAACCGACACAGATCTGCTGGTTGCCATTTTCGGCAAATCCCCGGTGCTGATGGTAATAGCGGTACTTCAACCGGTCGCCGTTTTTCGGACGAAAATTGTGACCGCCCGCTACCACTGCAAAATCGACAAGGTTGCAGGAGTAGAGGCTTTTCTCCCGTCTTGCTCCCTTCAGGTCGGTGTCAAAAGACTCTGTGAGCGAGTAGCAGTAGCAGGATGGGCAGACCATAGCGCAGGTGCCGCAGTTGAGGCACTTCTGCCCCCATTTTTCCCAGACAGGAGAGTCAAACTCTATGTCGAGTATGCTCGGAAGGGCGGTAACATCAATCTCGGTTTGAAAACTGTTCTGGATGAGCTTGCGTCGCTCAACAAGCAGGCAGTTCTCCTCATGGCTCGGGTCATGGGTCTCAAACTCTTTCAGGAAGTTGAAGGCCTTGGATGAGTTGATGGAGAGATAATAGCTCTCACCAATATCGGAACAGAAGAGGTTAAAGCCGATCGTTACTGTGTGATGGTTCATCGATTTGCAGAAGCAGTCGGGCAGCGGCAGATGATCCATACCGATTACAAAAGTGTTCTTGCGCCTGGCCAGGTAGTAGGGCGAAGGAAAATGGCTGTTGAGCAGTACATCGTCCAGAATATTGAGTGCGCTGATATCGCAAGGCCTCAAGCCGACAAGCACCACAGGGTCAGCGTTGTAGTGTAACTGCTGTTCCCAACCATCTCCGTGAAAGGCAAAGCGGGAGAGCTCTTCACGGAAAGGAAGCAAGAGATGCTTGGCCGATGATACGGTTGCTGTGTAGTCGAAGGCAATCTCCTCAACGGACTGCACCGGTTTGAACTGGTAGACAGGGCTACCCTGACTATCGGTGTCAACCTGCCGGGGCCCGAAAGAGTTGTTACTCTTCACCAGTGCGTCCACAAACCTCCTGAACTCCTTTTTGGAAATGACTTTGTAGATCATCGCTCATGTTCCGGTTTTCAGGCATTATGGTCAGAAATAGTAAAAAAATGAAAAGCTTTTGCATATATCAAGGTACGCAAAAGCTTTTTGTAATAGAATACCGTTTATAGCATTCCTGTTTTTTACAGGAGTGCCCAGGCAAGAAGACCCAGTCCACCTATACCAGCTAAGGCAACACCAGTGCTGATGCCATCGCTGCTATCAGATGCGGCATAAGGATCTGCAAACTGTAATGTTTCAATACCAGTGAGGGTATCCGTTCCATCGCGATCTGCTACATTATCAGTAATGATATAATTGCCTGCTGTTGCATCTGTGACAGTAATAGTATAGTCACCCTTGTAGCCGCGGAATACCGCAGTATCATTACCGGCACCACCGGTCAGACTATCATTACCAGCACCACCGGTCAGCGTATCATTACCATCATCACCAAAAATCTGGTCGTTACCTGTTGTTGAGCCAATAATGTCGTCACCAGCACCACCATAAAGTGTGTCGTCACCAGCGCCAAGCAAAATATCCTGAGAGCCATCGCCAGCAACCACATAGTTTGCGCCGTCACCGCCTTGGATTTTAATTTTATCGCCAAAGATAGTCGCAAAATCAATATCATTCAGGTTGATTTGTGACCAATCAGCTAAACCAGTGGCATCAATCGTGTATGCTTCCTGATCACCAACTCCACCAAGTACTTCTATTGTTGTTGCCGCTGTTGATGAAAAAGTACGGTTGAGTACTTCAACGTTTGTTAAGTTGCGCGTAGTATCCTGAGCAAGATACTGTTCAATATGGTGTGTTATGGCTGCGTCGGGGGCAAAAGCTGTGGCAATTGTCTTTTCCATCCACGACTTCAAATCAGCAAATGTGCCTGTAACCTCTTTTTCTTCAACTACGTATGTGGCTTGGATATTTCTGATGGTTGTAGTTGTTGTACCATCACTATTGTGAATATCATCAACAGGAACTACTTCACTGCCACCCATGACATAGGATGTTATAATAACAGATGTTGGCGCACTGCTGGTGCCTGTGATGGTGCCGCTAAACATATTTTGTGGATCATTTGATATCAACACTTCTGCTGATACAGCATTGGGATTTGTGCTGCTCAGATTTTCCCATCCAATCAATTTTGCAGTTGTCGTATAGGTGATATCATCATAGATATCACGCATACTTACCTGATCGGGCAGGTTATCACCATTCGTATCCAAAAATTTGCCTGATTCTTTGCCTAATTCGTCTTCAGTCACGAATGTGCCAACAACATTATACGCATCTCTTGCCTGCCATGTAATTGGTACATCAACACGAATATCCTCACCATCAGGATTATAGTTGTACATTGGTATTGTGGTTGGTCGTCCTTGGCTGTCAAATGTTGAACCAAACTCAATTTCATTGAAAATAGAACGAGCTGTAAAGTGAGTTGCATCGCTCCATGTGATGATGTATTCCTCTGTATCTGTTTGTTGGACATGGTTATAGTCGTAGTATGTTTCAGTGTTGGTGGCACGATCAACCACGCCATTGAGATCAGTGTCCAGCAACGACCAGTTTTGTGCTCCATTATTGGAGCCTTCTGCAATTGAGAACGTCGCAATCAGCGCATCGCTGGCAGTGGTGTCGGGCGTGAGCTGGATAATGGGATTGATGTTGGTCGTGGTGGTGGTGTTATCATTACCGGTGTTGTCAGTATTTCCGTTTTCACCCATGACATACAACCCAACCGCATTGCCTTGAGAATCATACGCCATAGATCCACTTGCTACACTTGTTGTAGCACTACCCTCGTGTAATGAAAAAACGCTCTTATTGTCGTTCCATGTAATGGACATGCTACCACCACCAGCTTCTTCTGTATAATCAGGGTAACTATCCCCAGTGTTTTCATACAAATGTGTCGAATCTTCATCACCAGAGTAAAACGAAGCATAATAATGTGCTGTTCCTACCTTCGACGAATCCTGATAAAAATCTAAAAACTCTGCATTTGCAGGTGGAGTACCAACAGGTGTTCCATTAAAATTTACGCTCATAGCGGTGTGGTTTTATGTGAACGGTTATGAAAAAAATGCTCATCTTTTTTACGTAGAAGGAAAAGATATAAAAAGATCGGACGCTGTAAAAAAAAAGCATATTCGCCGTCAAATAAAATTTGAAAAAAACGTAAAAGCTTATGGCCGCAGCAGTTATGAGTGCGTTTAAAATACGTAAAAATGCACTGTAATTTGGTTATTACGCGCACTTGCTCCTGTTGGTTGCGGATTATTTCCAGCAACCGGTACAACAACTTATTGTCGCTTTTCCAGCAGATACACCTTGTCATTTTTCCTCACCGTTGCACATTTGATGGTAACATTATCGCCTTTTACGGCATCACAGAGCCCATTATTTCCGACTTGTCCAATATCCTGGATGCCGCCTATGATGTGCTATCGCCAGAATCCGAAGCTCCTCAGGCGTAACCTGATATATGATGCTGTAGGGAAATTGACGGAATAGATATCTTCGACGAGTGTCGCGAAATATGGTACCAAGCAGTGGGTTTGCAAGGACTTTTGCAGCAGTACGTTCAAACTCTGCTACAAATGCAAGCCCAAGCTCTTTATTTGCTTTAAGAACATAGAACTTTGCAGCATCGTGTAACTCAGCCACTGCTTCGGGTGCAAGAACAAGTTTCATGGTAATGCAGCTCGAACTTGAGCAAGAGCATCGGCGATAGTGATAACCCGCGTTACTCCGCGCTCGATGTCAGCAATTCTACGCTGCGTTTCACTATCCCACGCATCATCAATCTCATTTTCCTCATCAAGACTCGCAAGCAACAGTTGCGCAAGCGAAGCCCGTTCGGCAACTGATAGTTGCAGCGCTTCAGCTTCAAGTAATTCACGTTTATTTGCCATGCGCATTCTTCCTTTGTCAATCATCATTAGGATAAAGATTTCCTCCGATTCACTTAAAAGCCCTCTCTGTAACTCAGAGAGTTGCTGAAATATACGCAACAAAAAACTTTATCGCAGCAAAGGTTTCAACGGTTGACTCTGGATCAACATTTTTTTCAGCACAATACCCTTCGTACTGCCCAAGCACAACCGATTGCTCCACAGTGTAAGCATTAAACGGACGGATAGAGCGAAGCACCTTGGCTTTTTCATCACGCACCGCATCGGCAGAGAAGTCAACCGGTGGCTCCATGGCAACTGCGGCAAGAAGCTGCAGAGCATGGTTCTGCATAATATCGCGAAGCAGACCCGCCTCTTCATAAAAAGCTCCACGGTCACGAATACCGAAATCTTCGGCAATGGTAATGGTTACATTGGCAATAGTATTACGATTCCACAACGGCTCAAAAATTCCGTTGGAAAAGCGGAACACCATAATGTTCTGTACCGTCTCCTTTCCGAGATAATGATCAATACGGAAAACCTGCTTTTCGCTGAAAACCTTTCCAATAACACTGTTGAGCTCGCGAGCTGTCTGCAAGTTCCTGCCATAAGGTTTTTCAACAATAATTTTTCGCCATCCATCGCAAGAAGCATCTTTTTCCCCAAGTCCAGCCTTGTCCAGGTTCCTGACAATAATCGGTGCAAGGGTGGGTGGAGTGGCAAGATAAAAGAGCAGATTCGTGCAGATACCAAACTCTCCCGAACCATCCATAAGCTCATGATAAAGAGCGTGATAGCCATCAATCTCAGCCAGATCTACCTTCACGTAAAAAAGCCGGGCGGAAAACGACCTGAAAGCCGCATCATCCTGCAAGGTTTCAGGAAATAACCTGCCCATCTTTTCCTGAACGGTTAAACGAAACGCTTCATGGGAAAGAGCAGCTCGCCCAACGCCGATGATGCGATAATCATCCGGAAGATTCCCCCACAATGCAAGTTCATAGAGTGACGGAAACAGTTTGCGGGCCGCAAGATCACTGTTGGCACCGAAAATAATAAGAGAGCAATGATCAAGTGTTACCTGCATGATGGCACCTTATGATGGTTTTTCAAGAAAGGCGTGCCCTCCGAACTCATGGCGCAGCGCCGCTACAACCCTGTCAGACAAATTCTCTTCGGAACGAGAACGGTAACGATTGAAAAGAGAGGCCGCAATGACAGGAATCGACACCTCATGTTCGAGTGCCGCTTCCACCGTCCAGCGCCCCTCGCCAGAATCGGCAATGGCTCCCTTCAGATAACCAAGCTTTGGATCTTTCTGTAACGCCTGAACCATCAGATCCATCAGCCAGCCCCGAATCACCGAACCATGCGCCCAGACTCGCGATACCTCTTCAGGATCAAAATCATAACCACTTGCATCCAGAAGATTAAACCCTTCGCCGATGGCCTGCATCATGCCATACTCAATACCGTTATGAACCATTTTGGCAAAGTGGCCTGACCCTGAACGCCCCATATAGCCGTATCCGTTTTCGACACAAAGATCGCTCAGCAATGGCTCAATTAAATCGTAAGCGCTTTTGTTGCCACCAACCATGATGCATGCACCATGCCGCGCCCCCTCAAGGCCACCACTTGTGCCAGCATCAAGAAAGTGAATACCCTGATTCTCAAGAAGCGCCGCTCTTTTTTCAGAATCCTTATACTGCGAATTACCTCCATCAACAAGGATATCCCCCCTCTCAAGCAGCGGAGCAAGACGGTCAATGGTACTGTCAACCGGAGCGCCAGCCGGTATCATCAGCCAGATCAAACGAGGGGATTCAAGCATACCGGCAAGCTCCTCCAGCGAACTGGCAGCGACAGCCCCATTTTCTGCAAGCGCAGCCATTGCCTCTTCGGAAAGATCAAAAACCACAAGCTCATGACCGCATTCCAGAAGATGTTGCGCCATATTGAACCCCATTTTGCCAAGCCCTATCACTCCTGCTTTCATAACTCCCTCAATCAGTATTATGAGCTGAAACTGCCAACTGGTCAAGTATCTCAACGCGGCTTTTTGACTGGTTCACCATCTTTTGATAGTAATCAATCACAACACCGTTTACAGCGCACCACGACTGTGTCTTTGCAAAAGCAAGGCCTCGTGCTTTCAACTCCTTATATCGGAGAGAATCACCAAGCAATTCAAGACATTTTTCATAAAAATCGCCAACATTCCCTTCAGAGGCAACAAGTCCGGCAGCCGACCGTTCCACAACGTCCCGGCACCCGCCAGCATCCGAAACCACCGCAGGCAGGCCTGACGCAAGCGCTTCGAGGGCAACATTACAAAAAGCCTCGGTTGTTGATGGAAACAGAAAAATATCTCCAGAGGCATAGGCCACAGGCAATTCTACTCCGGTAAGATATCCTGTAAAAATAGCTTCCGGCATTCTTCGCCTCATCTCCTCCTCCTCCGGGCCAGAACCAATCATCACAAATCTCACCTTGTCTGCATGTTCTCCCTGCATAAACCTGTCGTAAACCCTCATGACAACCTCAATATCCTTGTAGAGCACAAAACGCCCGGCATACACCACAACAGTCCTGCGCCCGACATTCCACGCTGACCGCATCTTTTCGGAACGGCGCGACGGGTCAAAAAGCTCCTTGTCTATCCCCCGCGACCAGATTGCAATGTTTCTGATATGATGACCAGCCAGCTTCAATCGAACACACTCATTCGGGGCAAGAACAATGTTACAACTGTAATAAAACCAGGTCAGATATTTCCAGGCCGGCTTTACAGCAAACCCGAGACGATAGTAAGCAAGATAGGAAGGAAAATCTGTATGAAAGGCAGATGCCACCGGAATGTTTTTTTTTCGGGCGTACAAAAGAAACTGCCTGCCTACAATATCGGGTGTCGAAATATGCACAATATCAGGCATAAACGCTTCGAGCTGCCAGCGCGTTTCATCCCTGAAAAAACCGAGTTTGTAATCAGGATAAAGGGGTATCGGCACAGAAGGCATGGTGTGGACAACTAACCCATGGTGATTATCTTTGGCCGCAACATCAGGAGACCATACCGCCACCTCATGCCCGTTTTTCCTGAATGAAGAAACCAGTTGATAGATGGATTTTACCGCACCGTCCTTGTCTTTGACATAAGTCCCTGCGTATAAGGCAATCTTCATAAGAATTAAGTTTCCATGCTGCCAATCCCATCCAAACCAGTCCCCTCACGACCAGCAATCATGACCTTGAAGGTAACATTTCCCATGAAAAATCCATCATATCAGCACCATTCAACTGACGGCAAGAGAGAGTTTCACCACTTTTGGATGAACCAGCCTCTTGTAATTCTCATAAGAGAGCCTGAGCAATTCGGTATGAGCCCCTGCATTGAAGGCAATTTCATCATCATCTTCAAGCTCTTCAGAGACATAAACATCCATACCATAAAGATTGCCAAAGGGAGGCATGGCACCGATTTCGCATTCAGGAAACAAATCAGCAAACTCTTTCTCATCGGCAAGCTCCACCTTGCGTGCTGCGGTCAGTTTACGCAAAAGTTCAAAATCAAGCTGACGGGAAGCAGGCAAAACAACCATGGCCATTTTGCCGTCAAAAGAAACGATCACGGTTTTGGCGAGTTCTTTTCCTGGAACGTGGGCGGAAGCCGCTATCTCCTGAGCCGTATAGGCCGGAGAATGGCTGACCACAAAATACCGCACGGCATGACTGTCAAGAAACTCCCTTAGTTTGCGGATAGGCATAGCAACCTCCCCTGTTAAACGGTTAATGACAAGACATAAAAACTCACGAAGCACCACAGTTCAGAAGCCAAACCGCAGACCGAGCATAACGTTATGAGTTCCGATACTATAGTTGTGTCTGCCTGCCAGTTCAGCGCTGGATGTGGCATAATAGCGATACTGTACATCAAGGGTCGTCAATGGGGCAACACTTAACCCCGCTCCTCCACCGAACTGCCATGCAAAAACCGTATCGCCAACGCCATTATCGTCGTCAACATTTGCAACGCCAACTCCAGCAAGAACAAACGGCTTGAGGGGGAATAACGGAAGCTCCAGATCGATATAACCGTTGCCCATAAAGGTTGTCATCGACTCTGACGCATCTGTATTTTTTATCCCGTTTTTCTGGTGCCCCAGTTCAGCTTCAAGGCGATAGAGACCACCATCAAGTCCTGCGGCTCCAACAATATTATAACCGGCATCATAAGACCTGACCGTCAATTCAGAATTACCCAGCACAGCAAGACCTGCTGACCCGCTCACATAAGGTGTTACTGCAAGAGCAGATGAAATGGATAATCCTGAAACGATAACTCCAGCAATTGCTTGTTTCATTACTTGTTCTCTTTTATTATTGAATCCAGGCAAAAAAAACTTTGCAACAAACCATACCAAGAAAGTAAAGTAATACATTACCACGTTACCACCAAGCCACACGACAACCCGTTTTCTGTAAGCCCCTCTTTTCGGTGCAAAAAGAGCTGTCCAAAACTTCAACCACAAAAAAGTCGCCTCAGAAAGCTGAACGTCCTGCTGCTGTAGGGCGGATAACGCAGAGACGGATCAGGATAAAGCGCTCTTTTCAGCACGCTTCGCTTAAAGGAAAATGGAGTTTAGCCTCCCGTTTCGCGTGCACCAGCACGTAATCCGGCGCAAGAGAGAGTTGAAGCGGATAGTTCCAGGCTCCAATGACAAGAACAACTCCATAGGGCTCAAGCGAATAAGAGGCCTTGGCTGGTTGATAGAGGAGAGGAACAGACACCCGGTGGGGCTTCGTCCATGATTTGAGATGCTTCAGGGCAAAGCATATCTCCCCGCGAAAATATCCTGTTTCTGTTAAAAACGTCTCTGCTGCCGACTTTCTGACATCATCATGCAGCGCATCGGCAAATATCCTTTTCCCGCTCAACCAGAAACGTGTCGAGGGCAAGCAACTGCGATCGACGCCACTTTAATTCCCTGGTTATACCCTGTTGAAAGTTATCTCTCAACAACGCCAATTCGTGCAACACCTGATCTTTCTGCATTGGAAATGTTTCTATCCCATGACCATCACTCTTTTGCTGCCAATACTTCCGACAGTGCAATGTAACGAAAACGGCGTTCAGGCGGAGGGCTGGTTTTTTGCCAAAATTCAGTGCAGCACCAAACGTTCCATCAGAATAGCGGCAGAGATGGAGGCATTGAGCGATTCGACCTGCACTTTTTTACCACCATGCGGTATCCTGAAAAGTAAGTCAGCCTGCGCTTTTACCGGTTCACTGATACCATTGGCTTCGTTGCCGATTACCAGCACCATTTTTTCAGGCCAGTTGGCAAACGCCCTGAAATCCACTCCGTCAAGCGACGAGCACCCTATCGTATAGCCAAGTTTTTGAAGGCGATGAAGTTCATGAGCAAGAGATTCCACCCCGTAATGGCGAAGCGCAAAGATGCTTCCCGCGCATGACCGAACAACCTTTGCATTATAGCGGTCGACCGTTCCTGCACTGCAGATCATTGCCTCAGCGCCAAACCAGACGGCCGTTCTGAGAATGGTCCCCACATTACCCGGATCCTGAAGATCATCAAGAGCAATAATGAGTGATTGCCCCGGCTTATCCTTACCCTCATACCCGTTCGAGCGCTGCTGGCGAAAAACGCCAAAAATCCCCTGCGATGTCGAGGTCTGGGCAAGCTGATTGTCCTCTTTTTCGGTGATAGAAAACACCTTTCCCTTGTACGATTGTGCAAAACGCGCAACTTCTGTTTCACCATCCCTGATCAGCAAGGCAACCAGCATCTCGTGCTCAGGCAGGTTCAGGCAAAGCTCCCTGACCGTACGAAGCCCTTCAGCAAGAAAAAGCCCCTCCGAATCCCTGAACTTCTTTTGATGGAGTTTTACAAAGTCCCTGAGTCTGGACTTGCTTAACGCAACCAGCTTCATGGTCGCGCTCCGGCTCTTTTCAGACTTGAAATCACCGAGGCCGGATCATGGGAAAAATCAGCAGGAGGAACGCCAGTACCCCATGAAAGAGCCGCGCTGTCGAGGTCAACGGAGAAGCCTTCTGTACCCTTCGAATCATCCTCTGCACCAGTCATACAACGACGGATGTACTCATCGAAACTCTCCCTGTCCATAGAGTGCCCTTCCAGAACAGACGGCTCCCCTGTATCGCAACTCAAAGAAGAGGATGCTTCAATCATGAACGTAATCTTGCACATCACCTCCTCGCGTGACAGCTCACCCATACCGGCTTTTTTCACCAGCCTGCAAAAAGAGGCATCATCAATCGTTTCCATCATCTGAAGCAACGGCCCAAGCCCCCCGTACATCTCCGCATGAACCATGATTGCCTCTTCAAGAGATGCCACTGGTTTTTCTTGAAACTGATTGCTGCTTTTTTGCGTTTCATTCATCAGCGGGGCAACAACATTTGCTTTTGTACCCTTAGCCCCCCTGCCAAGAAACTCCTCATCCACACTATATTCCCTGAGCCGATCCCGCATGATATCAGTACGCATCTGCCTTGCACGCCGCCCCGAAACAGAGTCCATCTCATGAGGCTGCTGCAAGAGAAGGCGCACGACCACAAGAATTCCCGTCACGGCAACCGCAAGAACGAAACAGAAAAAAATCAGCTCCAGCCTAAAGCCAAACAGTGCCACCACAAGCAACTCTGCGGCTACAAGTCCGGAGAATAAAGTGAGAAGAAGTTTCAGAAAAAAACGCTCATCCATAGTGCTGTTTTATAACCGTTGAACATTACTTATTTTCGATACTGACCATCTTGGGGGCTTCGAGAGCAATTCCTGACAAAATAAGAGGGTGCCCCTGTGAGGTGCAAACAACACCGGTTGTCAAAAGCTGAATCTTTCAGTGACCAATAACTGAAACGCTTCTTTCGAAACAATACACCACACCGTTGTTCGTCAATGTAACTCACCTTGCACCGTAAATCAAATTCACCACTGGATTTCTCTTGCCTCTTGCGTACATTGTCACCTCAATACAACCACACCGCCAGACAAAAGGAAATCACCGATGGCTTTGAGCAATGCGGGGTTGAACTCGACTCTTGAAAAAAACTCCAACCGGGAAAAAATCGTTGAACTCATCGCCCCGGCTGGCGACATGACCGCGTTGGTAACAGCTCTGAAAGCAGGAGCTGATGCCATCTATTTCGGAGCTGAGGGCTACAATATGCGGGCCGGAAGTGGCAATTTCACCCCGGCAGAGTTTCCCGCTGTAAAAACTCTCTGCAAAGAGTACAACGCAAAGGCTTATCTGGCGCTGAATACGATTCTTTATGATGGTGAACTGAAAAAGATGACCCGGACGGTCACTGCTGCCAGAACAGCAGGTATTGATGCCGTCATCTGCTCGGATATGGCGGTCATCGAAGCGTGCCGGAAGATTGCTATGCCGTTTCATATTTCGACACAGGCATCGGTCAGCAACTACAGTGCAGTGCAGTTTTATGCCGCTCTTGGAGCAAGGATGATTGTGCTGGCAAGAGAGCTTACGATTGAGCAAGTTCGCCATATCACCAGTAAAATCAGGAGCGACGGACTTGACCTGCGCATTGAGTGCTTTGTGCATGGCGCAATGTGTGTTGCCGTGTCGGGTCGCTGCTTTATGTCGCAGGAGGTGTTCGGGCGTTCAGCAAACCGCGGGCAGTGTGTACAGCCTTGTCGCAGGCAGTATATTATTACTGATCCTGAAGAGCATGAGGAGCTTGAGCTGGGCACTGATTATGTGATGAGCCCAAAAGATCTTTGTGCCGTTGAGTTTCTTGATGTGCTCATTGATGCGGGCATCAGCGGATTCAAAATTGAGGGAAGAAGCCGCAGCCCTGAGTATGTTCGGGCAACAACCTCCACCTACCGCAGAGCGCTTGACCTCTGCACCCGCCATCGCAGTGACTCGGAGTTCAGAAGCCGGTACAGCGCACTGTCTATGGCGCTCAAAGAGGAGCTTGCCCAAGTCTATAATCGTGGATTTTCAGCAGGGTTCTATTTTGGCAAGCCGCTTGATGCGTGGACAAGGGAGTACGGATCGCTTGCACAGGAGAAAAAAACCTACATCGCCGATATCATCAAATACTATCCAAAAGCGGGAGTCGCCGAACTGCACATTCGCGCACGCGGCCTCAAGCGAGGCAACAAACTCTCCATCCTCGGGCCAAAAACCGGTGTACTCACCGTTATGGCTGATACGTTTTTCACCAATGACTTGCCGGAGATTGATGCGGTAAAGGGCGACAATGTTACCATCAAATGTGCAACGGTGAGGAAAAACGACAAGGTGTATCTGCTGGAAAAGCGACAATAAGTTGTTGATTCGGTTA
>CAJEXI010000053.1 GCA_903994455.1 uncultured Chlorobiaceae bacterium
CTGATGGGTTGTGTGATATTGAAATGGTAATTGCAACTTTACTCATTGTAATATAACACTTTATCTTCTCAGATGAGAGCTTTTTTTATTGCAAATCGCTCAATTTAGGTACTATATTAGTCTTTTCTATATTGTTAGCGTTAGTAATCGCAAAGTACACTCTTGGCATATCATTTGGCCCTGTAGCGAAACTTAGCGCAAACAGCATAGAGTTTGCTCAAGATGCCGGAAAAAGTCTTGCTGAACTGGAGTCAAAATTAAATGGAGCCCTTGTAGAAATTGATGCTTTAAAGAAAAGCTACAGAGGGAAAGAAGTAGAAACAGCTCAAGTTAAGTCCAATATCTTTGCTGCAAGCCAGCAAGCATCTGATCAAACTGTGGCAATTACTCGCATTACTTCAGTGAAATCTGGCGGGTCTCCACAACGTGGCTACATTTGGATTGGTGACTTCAAAACCGTTTGGCAGCGTTCAATGCTTGGGGATATTTCTAACCCTACAACGTCACTTATAAATAATACTTTTTGGTGTTTATAGTACAGTTTACTATTTTTACAAGAAAATCTTGTAAAAAAGGAGGCGAACGATGCTACCAACTATCCGACATGATGAATACCTTTATCCTGTTCCAAAATTTGATCTTGGTCGCAAGGATATCAAAGACTTTATGACTGAGCTTGCCGGTTTTCATGAACAGTTTGCTGATTGTTTTCAGCGTAGTGAATCAAGAAAGCATTTTTTCAAGTACATGGCTGGCCAGTTCTGTTCGTTGGAACGTAAATCCATTGAGCCAATAGCATTAGCTATTAAAGACGGGAATGTTAGAGCTATGCAGCGATTTGTCAGCGATACTACTTGGGAAACTGAAAAAATGATTGCTAAATATCATAGTCTTGTCAATGATGATCTCGGTCATCCTGATGGTGCCTTGATTTTTGATGAAAGTGGATTTGTCAAAAAGGGTAACGACTCTATCGGTGTTGGCAGGCAGTACAGTGGAGCAGCCGGAAAGGTTGATAATTGTCAAGTTGGTGTTTTTGCTGCTTACGTTTCCGAGCAAGGGTACTCGTTAGTTGACAAGCGACTGTTTATTCCAGAAAACTGGTTTACTGAGGATTTTCTGGAACGACGCACAAAATGCTTACTGCCTCCCGAAACGGTTTTCAAGACAAAGCCACAGTTAGCTGTCGAGATGCTTCATGCTTTTACTCAAGAAAATACAATACCTTATAAGTATGTTTTAGCCGACTCAGTTTATGGGGTCAGTCCGGATTTTATTAGAGCAGTAGAGGCGCTACCTGAAAAAACGTATTTTGTGTCGGTTCCAAAAACGACCTTGTGTTGGTCGAAAGAGCCTCTTTCCATTACGAAAACCTATCAGTGGGGAGGCAAAACCAGAACAAAAACTACCTTGGTTGATCCTGACAGCAAGCCCATCACAGTAGAGAAGTTAGCAAGAACAGTAAACGAATACTTTTGGTATCGAAGAACGGTCTCAGAAGGCAGCAAAGGCCCAATTGTTTATGAATTTACTCGACGCAGGGTAACGCTTGCCGCAGAAGGAGTGCCGATAAAGACTGTCTGGTTGGTTATCCGGCGCAAGCTTGACAATAAACAACAATACGACTTTTTCATAAGTAATGCACCCGCAGACATAAGGCTTAAAAAGTTTGTGTGGCTAAGCGGACTTCGATGGGCTATCGAACAATGCTTCGAGGAGACCAAAAGTGATTTGGGAATGGATCATTACGAAGTACGAAAATTTCCCGGATGGCATCACCACATACTCACGACCATGTTGGCTCACTTTTTTCTTTGGCATCTGAAGATCAGGCTGGGAAAAAAAAGCACCGTTTATTACGATATCGCAGCTTAGAGTACTACTGACGGTTATATTGCCATTGAGACGAAGCACGCTACATGTACTTCTCGCAAGGATTGATTGGATACGGGAAAGAAATGCCAGAGCGTATATGTCGCATCGAAAAAAAATTGTTCAAAAACTTGGGCGAACTAATCAAGTGACGTTGTAGGGCTAATGGGCAACCCATATCTATTCAACCCAACAAACTACATATAGGTATAGAGTATGTAGCTCTGGGAAATCTGTTTGTGCGTGACGGCCTTCCCGCGAATGATGCCGAGTATTTCCGTGCCAAGAAAATTGTAGGCACGATCGGACGTGGCACGAGAATTCGATTAATTACCTCACCAAAGGGCGTTGATCGTGAATTTGCAACCCAGTACTGGGCAGAGGTTGAGGCTCTGTTGTAAGCGAATGGGTGTATAGGTAACATTTTAAAATGAAAGCCCAACAAAAGCAATACAGCCGATCGCTATTCTCCGGCTGATTTTTTCGTTAGGCTTTTCAAAAGATTATATTTGTAAGAATAAAACGGGATGTTGAAAAATGGAATATGCTGCCAATATTGGTGAAAAGATCGAAAGCCGGTTTTTGTCACTTACGCTGGAAGAAAAGACATCTGTTATAAGTCATGGCGTTGCAATCCGTTTCTCGGAAATGAACAGTCGGCTTTTCCTGGCTCTGAGCAAGATCCGTTTTTTTGAAGAAAAGTATCGCATGAAACTGTCGGAACTGGAAGAAAAAGGGCTGCCTGACAATGCGGATTATGAGATGCACGAAGACTATATAATGTGGCATCACTGGAGTGACGCTGCCGAAAAAGCTGGAAAACAAATAGAGGCATTGCAGCCAATAGCCAAATACGGGGTTTTCAGATAAATGCAAGCTATTGACCGATTACTGGAAATAGAAGAAAAGTTTATCCCCGGAGTATTTTCCGAATCTGCTACAAATGATCCGGGTTTTTCGAGAAACTGCTATCTTCAACTCACACTCTCAAAAAGACTTGAGCACTGAAGGAAATCGGTATCCATTGAGATGTCTTCCATTTACGTACATTGATCCCAAAGAACCCGTAGCAATTGATGATTGGGAGTCGTTTCAATGATTTTGATACGCATATTTGGATCAAGTGTGTTCTCGACGAAAGTCAACTTCCATCCGTGTTTTGTGATAAAATTCGTGTCCATGAAACTGATGGTCTGGTGTCAGTGTGATTTTTTGTTGGGAAGTGGCCAAATTAATTGAGTTGAAGAGGATCTCGTTTGAGATTGATGTGCATGATTGGATAAATCAGGCGTTGAGTTATCCTGGTATTCAACTGATTGAATTCTCGCCACGTATTGCAGTAGAATCGATAAAACTTCCCGGTGAATTTCACCGCGACCCGGCTGATCAAATTATTGTAGCACCGGCTCGTGTTCATGATTGTCCGTTGCTGACAATGGAGCAAAAGATTCTCGATTACAAACACGTGAAGTATATAAAATGGGATGATGCTAAAAAAAAATGGAGCCGACGCAAAAAAACGCGTGGCTGATTTCTGTGTTAGGCAAACACAACTGCAATTTTACAAGGAGGTTTTATGGGACTACTGGATGGTGTACTTGGTAACGCATCGAAAATCGACCCCGCAAAAATTCAACAGGAATTTAGCCAGATTCTTGCTCCGGGAGAACGTGTTGAGCATGCGTATCAACTCATTCGTGACTATTTTGTGTTTACCGACAAACGCTTCGTCTTGGTCGACAAGCAGGGGTTGACGGGGAGCAAAGTTGAGTACCACTCAATTCCGTACAAGAGTATTACGCACTTTAGTGTTGAGACTGCCGGCACATTTGATCTCGATGCTGAACTAAAAATCTGGATTTCGAGTACCGCCGCGCCAATTCAAAAGCAATTCAATAAAAAGCTAAGCATCTATGAAGTGCAAAGCGTTCTTGCGAGCTATGTCCTCAAATAGCTCGCCTAACCCGGCAGTCCGAGTGAAAAGTCGAATGGTGACTTTTTCTTGAAGACCCTCTTTCCGGGCAGGAAGTACACAAAGCAATTCAATTTGGAGGAAAGAAATGAATAAGACAGAGGACGCAGAACTTATCAACTCGGTGGAAGCTGGTGAATGGTCTTCCGTTGAGGTATACCCTGGACAACGAATCATGGTATTGAGCGTGTTCAATGACGCATATCTCGTACCTTATGTTGAGAATGAGGAAGAGTTGTTTCTGAAAACCATTATCCCGAGCAGGAAGGCCACTCAGCAATATTTTGGAGAAAAACATGACGGCTAAACTAACCAAAGAAGAGAAGGAAATACTGGATAGCTTTGAAAAAGGTGAATGGGTTCCTGTCGCCGATCTTCCAAAAAGAAGAAAAGAATTGGCGGAGTATGCCTGTAATACTTTGAGAAAGGACAGGAGACTGAATATTCGGATTTCTGAAAGAGACCTCACTGAGTTGCAAAGAAAGGCCGTCAAGGAAGGTTTGCCGTATCAGAGTTATATCTCAAATATTATTCACAAGTTCATTAACGGAACACTGGTTGATGGAGCAGCAAAAGAGGTGCAAACCAGGCCCTGATGATTCACCGTGGTATCGATGCTATTTTTACTTTCGTGCAAAATATAATGTTTCTGGCCCCAACCGCACATACATGCAGATTATCAGGGAAACGTTGCAGTGTACTCTATCCCTGAAGGAACGCTATTGGCAGGGTTACTGCCACCGAACAAACACAAGCAGGTAGTTGCTTGGATCGAGATTCATCACGAAGATTTATTGGCTGACTGGAATTTGGCAGTAAATGGAAAGAAACCATTTCCGATAAAGGGACTTGATTAATGAGAATTGCAGAACTACATCCACAACTTGATTGGGTGTTGTCAATTGTTTCGGAAGATGGCCGTGTTGGTCGTTTTGATGTCGCTCCTTATCTGGAATACGAAGCCTTTGAAGAGCTTCGTGACCATGGTGAATTCATAAAGGTTATCAACGGAGGATACTTCGTCGAATGGGCGTGTGGTGCGGATTTTTCAGCGGACACAATTGAGGCGCAATGGAAGGTTGTTGGTAAAGCAGAGCTGTAACTCAAAGATCTGCGGTATAGGCGGATCCATCTAATTATTGTCGGGCATCTTATAACATAGGAACAGATTATATCATAAAAAAGTTGACGATCAGAAAATATTGAGTACAGGTATCTTCATACGAAAAAGAGACCTGATTCAGTAACAATCGTTAATCAATGAAGAGAAAGATATGAGCAGCGTTGTCTCAGTCAAAGAACAGATGTCCAATATTATTCAAGACCAACCAGAAGACAGTTCCTATGAGGAAATTCTGAGAGAATTGGCCTTTGCGCTCATGATTGATCGCGGGATGGCGGATTCCCGTGCCGGTCGAACGATTTCACATGACGAGATGAAACGGAGAATCGCGGGATGGCAAGCATAAACTGGGCAGCGGAAGGTGAACGATGGCTTAATGAAATTTATACGTATATTTTCCGAGAGATTCCTGCTGCGGCCGTCAAAGTAGTAGAGGCGATTTACAGCAAAGTGGACTTGTTGAAGACATTTCCCTATTTTGGCTCTCGGTAAGATCCTGAATCCGAGGATGACCAAAATTACGGTCAATCGGAACTGCGCGAAAAGCCGCGCAAGCACCTCAACTCCACGTTGGGTGTCCAAAAATTTATTGCATTTTCAAAAGAAATTTCTTAATATTGTACAATTGTACATGATTTTTGATTGATATGAAAATTGTAATTGATACATCCATTGTAATAGCAGTTATTACAAATGAAAAGCATAAGCCAGTTTTAATTAATAAAACCAAGGCAGCTCATTTGCTTGCTCCCTCTTCGCTTCCTTTTGAGATTGGCAACGCCATCTCGGCAATGTTTAAAAGAAATCGCATATCTCTGGATCAAGCACTTTATGCACTTGAGGCCTTCGAAAAAATTCCTATTCAGCTTTGTGATGTCAACCTAAACAAATCTGTGGAATTAGCTCAACTCTTGGGAATATATGCATATGACGCTTATTTTATCGAGTGCGCTCAAACTTATAAATCACCGTTGTTTTCGCTGGATCATGGACTAATTGAAGCTGCATCTAAAATTGGTATTAAATCTATAGAGGTTTAAAATGACCGTATATACATATTCTGAAGCAAGACAAAATTTTGCATCTGTTCTTGACAAAGCAGGTAAAGTTGGCGAAGTGTTGATAAAACGTAAAGATGGGACAATCTTTGTCATCAAGCCGATCACAAAAAACGATTCTCCACTTGATGTTAAAGGCATCGATTTAAATTTATCGAGAAATGAAATTGTTGACTTATTGCATGAGGTTAGACAAAGATAATTTTAAGTGAGATGTGACACCCAACACAGGCGTAGAGGAGATGCCACTACCACGCCCTTCACCTGAACACAGCAGCACTGCTCACGCGTCAGTGTTAGGCGGACTCTGCAGTGGCGATTTTGATTGACAAAAGGCACACATAGAGCTATATTGACTTTCGCATGAGCTTCAATTGGAATGAAGAGAAAAATCAACTTCTGAAGGCAGAAAGAGGAATTTCTTTCGAGAGAATAGTTGTTGCAATCGAGGAAGGTCATCTTCTTGATGTTGTTGATCACCCGAATATTGAGAAATATAAAAATCAGCACATTTTTATTGTCGATATCGGAGGTTACGCAATCTGTGTTCCATTTGTTGAAGAGGCGAATGGTGACTTTTTTTTGAAGACCCTCTTTCCAAGCAGGAAGTACACAAAGCAATTCGATTTGGAGAAAAGAAATGAATAAGACAGAGGAAGCAGAACTTATCAACTCGGTTGAAGCTGGTGAATGGTCTTCCGTTGCCGACCTTACCTCTATGAAAGAGAGGCTTATGAAAGCCGCTTCAGAAACGGCTCTCAAAGACTATCGAATTAATGTGAGAATCTCCAAACGTGATGTGGAAGCCCTCAAGACCAAAGCACTTGAAGAAGGTATTCCCTACCAAACTCTCGTTACAAGTATCCTGCACAAATATGTTACGGGAAGAATCATCGAAAAAACAGAGAAGACATCCGCCTGACATCAAGATCAATTTATTACCAAGGTGGGGGACTGTGATCGGAAAAAGGGGATGACAAAGGTGGCACTCAAAGCGTCACGAGGCATCTGTTTCGAGGATGTGGTTTTCTTTATTGAAAGGGGTGAGATATTGGACGACTATATACATCCCAACCAGAAGGTATACCTTGGACAACGAATCATGGTCATGAGCGTGACCAATTACGCATATCTCATACCTTATGTTGAGAATGAGGAAGAGTTGTTTTTGAAAACCATTATCCCGAGCAGGAAGGCCACTCAGCAATATTTTGGAGAATAACATGACGGCTAAACTGACCAAAGAAGAGAAGAAAATACTGGATAGCTTTGAAAAAGGTGAATGGATTCCTGTCGCCGACCTTCCAAAAAGAAGAAAAGAATTGGCGGAGTATGCCTGTAATACTTTGAGAAAAGACAGGAGACTGAATATTCGGATTTCTGAAAGAGACCTCACTGAGTTGCAAAGAAAGGCCGTCAAGGAAGGTTTGCCGTATCAGAGTTATATCTCAAGTATTATTCACAAGTTCATTAACGGAACACTGGTTGAAGGAGCAGCAAAAGAGGTGTAAACAAGTCAGAAGCTGAACATATTGCCGCTGGTCATCTCTTTTCAATCCTGAAACATTATCAGCTTGAGATCAAGAATTCCGGATAAAAAGTTGCGCCAAAATATCAAATTTGGTATACTCTTCCTGCGGGATATAATGTTGAAGTAATGCCGCCAGTAGTGGATTTCATACACTCCCTCTCTCCGAAACTACGGGCAAAAGCATTCAGGGCAATTGAACTTCTAAAGAGTTTGGCTTCCGGTTCGGTGAGCCGCATTCAAAAACATTAGTTGGCACCGATGCTCTTAAAGAGTTGCGTGTCAAAGTCGGTACCGATATTTGCAGAATATTCTACTTCCATTATAAGGGTACTCTGTATGTTGCAACTTCCGGCTACATAAAAAAAGAGATGAAAACAGATTATGGTGAAATTGAGAAGGCTCAAAAATTACGCAAGATTTTTATAGAGGAGATGTTATAATGAAGACAACTCATTTTGATGACCTGCTTGCACAAAATCTCAAAGAGGAAGATTTTAAAAAAGAGTATGACGCTCTCGAAGAAGAGTTTGATGTCGCCAAAAAGATTATCCACCTTCGCTTGACTGCCGGTATGACTCAAAAAGAGCTTGCTCGCCAGGCACATACGTCACAAGCTGCAATTTCCCGGTTGGAGTCAGGAACGTACCGAAACGTCAGTTTGTCTTTTTTGCGCCGAGTTGGAGCTGTTTTGGGAGTAAAGCCACACGTCAGTTTTCAGTAGCAGGTTCAGGCAAACTGTTTCCCACAGACAACCGACCGGGTGACGTGGCAATTACTGCTTATGATGGGCTGAAACGGAAACCCCGTGAGTGATTCACAAACGTCTCTAAAACAACCAGTTTAAGATATAAAGTTAAAGATTGACGGATGAGCATTAATTCAAAGGAAAACCTCATCATCATCAAAGGCAAGGACCGTACAGATCAGATTTTGCGAATTGCGCAAGACGCTGAACGTATGGTCGTGACTTACAAAAGTGGAAAGTCGTATTGGTATGCCAGAGATAATGTTGAGTGGCTTTCAAACCCTGATCGCATACCAACCGAGAATTGCCGAGTGTTAGTTTGTGGTGATTTATTGTTCAACATTGAGGAGGTATTTCATTTCGAAAATTGGGTGAAAATTTTTCTCAGTAGTGGAGATAGCCGGTGCTGCTTGTTTTCAGAGCTTTCTGTGCAACGAATGAAGTCATCCAATGGGCGCAACCCCGATGTTCTCGCCTATTTTCGAGAACTCGCTGAAACCTCTGCTCTCAGGACAAATGAAGACAAGTCGCTGATGGCAATGAAATACCGACACCTGAATATTGTTTCGAGTCTTAGTATCCTTTCCGGCTTTTTGCAGGCTCGTCCTCTTGCTCCGGATATGGTTTCGTCGGACCTTATCTTCCCGTTTGGTTGTAATATGAGCCAGAAAATGGCGGTACAAAGGGCGATTTCGCATTCCGTATCCATAGTTCAGGGGCCTCCGGGAACCGGTAAGACCCAAACCATCCTGAACTTGATAGGCAACATGCTGCTTCTCAAGAAACGGGTCGCTGTTGTCTCCAACAACAACTCGGCTACAGCTAATGTGCTGGAAAAGCTTAAGAAATATGAACTGGATTTCGTGGCCGCATCTCTCGGAAGCACCCAAAACAAACAGTCGTTCATTGAGGGGCAGACAGCAGATGTGGTTCTGATGCCGACACTCCAGTCAAAGCAGGAAGCTTCTGTTCGTAAGGAGATTCTCCTTCTGAATAAAGAGCTTGATAACGCGTTTGTAAAGAAGAACGAGTTGGCTGCCATAATTCAGCAGATTGATGCTCTTCGGCTTGAAATGGCTCACTTTGATAGGTTCTGTGAAGAAACGAAGGGTCGCCACTTGAATGTGACAGTTCGGACGTTTCGACCTAAATTATCCGCGTGGAAGCTGTTGCATGCTTGGCTGGTTTGTGAACAGGACGTGAAGCATCATACAAAAGCGAGTTTACCATTGCCTATGAGTTCCTCGCTCTCATCGAACGCCTCTTTTGCTTCGCTACCCACAAGAGCTTCGAGCCAACGTGTCAGTTTTATGGAGAAGATTGGCCTTCTGCTCCGGTTTGGTATGGCAGGGAGAGCCTTGTTCGGGTTTAGTGTCGAGGAGCGTATTCCTCTGTTGCAAAAGGCCCATTACCTACGTAAGCTTGCCGATATGGAAAACAGTCGGAAAGCGCTTGAGGTATCGCTCGCGGGATTCCGGTTTGATGAGCGCCTGGAACGGCTGACCGAGCTTTCGATAAAACTACTGAAGCACCATCTTGCGGAGCACTACAACAACCGGGAGCGGAAAATATTTGTTCTTGAAGATCTCTGGAAGCGGCCGGAAGAATTTCTCAATGAATATCCTGTCATACTAAGCACAACATTTTCCATCATTACGTCGCTCAAGAATGGCTATTTGTTTGATTGTGTCATCGTTGACGAAGCGAGTCAAGTCGATTTGCTCAGCGGTGTTCTTGCGATGGGTTGCGCAAAGCAACTCGTAATCGTGGGTGATCCTATGCAACTGTCTAATGTATTGACGGGGCAGGATGAAAAGCGAGCGAAAGAGGTCGCTTTAAAATATGATCTTCCGGAACACGCCCGGTTCGAGCAACACAGCTTGCTTTCTGCCGTGCGTACTGCTTTCCCTGAAATGCCGGAGACGCTGTTGCGAGAGCATTATCGGTGTCATCCAAAGATCATTCAGTTCTGTAACCAAAAGTTCTATGGGGGGGAACTACTTATAATGACGCGTGATCAAGGCGAGGCCGACGTTCTTAAGGCCTATTTGACCGTCGAGGGTCGGCATGCGCGTGGCACGTTTAATCAGCGCCAGATTGACGAAATTACACAGAATGTATTGCCTGAACTGGCCTCAATCAATCCAGCCGACATAGGGATTGTTTCGCCATTTAGAGCGCAGATGGCCCGGATGCAGGCATCTGTTGGTTCGAAGGAGATTGAGGTCGATACGGTGCATAAGTATCAGGGTAGAGAAAAGCGCATTATAATCATAACAACCGTATCGAACGAAGCCAACGAATTCGTTGATAACCCGAATCTTCTGAACGTTGCAGTATCCCGTGCGCAGGAGAAGCTCCGGTTGGTCGTTTCGAAGGAGATGGCAGAGGGTAATGGTAATGTCGCGGATCTTGTTCGTTACATCCGGTACAGCAATTGCGAGGTTATTCCTGGAAGGGTTTGTTCTATCTTTGATCTTCTCTATTATGACTATAACTTGGTGCGTTTGGAGGTATTGAAAAAGCGAAAACGTGTTTCTGAATACGATTCTGAGAACCTTGCCCTCAACGAAATAGAGGCATTACTTGAAGAGAAAGCTTATCGGGGTTTAGGTGTCGTTTTTCAATTTCCGCTTTCGATGCTCGTTCGTGATACAGAGAACTTGACCACCGAAGAATACACCTATGCTACTCATCCATGGACTAAAACCGATTTTGTGGTTTACCGTAAAGTCGACAAAAGTCCTGTGCTTGTCATTGAAGTCGATGGATATGCCTTTCATCGTCAAGGAACACGTCAAGCTGAACGTGATGCTCTGAAGGATGCTGTGCTGGAGAAATGCAAACTACCGATACTGCGTCTGTCGACGGTCGGGAGCGACGAGCGGAACCGGATTAGGAAAAAGCTGAAGGATGTGGTTGCGTTGAACCACGAATAACTCCATAAATCTCTATGGGTCATATTCCCCGCTTCTTGAGGCGTAAAGTATGATAGAGTTTTCTTCAAAATACCCCGCTGCTTGCGGCGGGGTTCTTTATTTTAACGAGAAACCGGCCAGACCGTACAGGCATAAGAGATGAATGGCTCTGTTTTGTTATAGAACACCCTGAGAA
The DNA here is from genome assembly GCA_903994455.1 of uncultured Chlorobiaceae bacterium. Classification (GTDB taxonomy): domain Bacteria; phylum Bacteroidota; class Chlorobiia; order Chlorobiales; family Chlorobiaceae; genus Chlorobium. Next base: position 11,416 of record CAJEXI010000053.1, read on the forward strand.
AACTGTTGTCCAATCTGATGGCAGAATCAAAAAATTGGCCCATGGTTCAAGATGCCGGTAAAGCTTTACGGGTTATTCTGCTTGAAGATGGTGAAACAGTTCATAATGCCTTTTTCGATCGATCATACAAGGAGAGCTAAGCCATGAAGGTGAAATATTTTGAGGATACCGATACCGCTTATGTTGAATTACTTGACAAATCGGTGTTTGAAACTCGCAAGATTAGTGAAAACATCTTGATTGATGTTGATGAGAAGGGGAATCTTGTCAGTATGACCATTGAGCATGCTAAAGAAAATGCTGGCTTATGGGAATTTTCTTATCAGGAAATCCCTCACAGGGAGACTGCGTAAGCCTGTTTTTGGTTCGGGGGAGCTGATTATGGCCGCCCGATTATTCTGATCTCTTTTTTTGTATATTTTACGCTTTATTGACAATCTGAAAATATTTAGCTATAGTTTGGAGAGGTATTGTTTGTGAGAAGAATAGATACATTACAAAACTGCCGGAGTAGAATTGAAATCTGGTTCATCTGAACCTTCAACAATACGCAGAAAACCGCAAAGGATTATTCGTTTCTATTATGCACTTTGAGTGGGACTTTAAAAAAGCTGCTGCAAACAAACGTAAATATGGTGTTTCCTTTGAAGAAGCTACAAGTTCATTGCGGGATCCATTTTCTGCAACCGCTCATGATCCAGACCATTCAATGGATGAGGTGCGTTTTATATCCTATGACGTTTCTTCATCAGGGCGATTACTTATGGTATCACATACTGAAAGAGGAAATGCAATTCGCATCATATCTGCACGATTAGCAACAAAGACTGAAAGGAAAATTTATGAAGAAGGGTAATTTGGATATGTCAGATGAGCTGAGACCAGAATATAAAAGGTCAGATTTAGGTGAAATTGTACGCGGCAAATATGCAGATCGCATAAAAGACGAAACAAATGTTGTTTTCCTGGAACCTGATGTTGCACAGGCTTTTCCTAACGATGAGGCCGTCAATAAAGCTCTTCGTTATTTATTGGAGGTCGCAGAAGCCTCAACCCGCCTGACGCAACGCTCCAGCGGATCCCGCTAACCTATTGTGAGAATGAGACGAATTGATATGGTATTGGTTTCCTTTGGTTGGTCGCAAAGCACCACAGCAAGCTTTATGGGCCATCTGACTTTAAAAATGAAGCACTGACGAGATGATTGCGGATCTCCATACAGATTTACGAGCACCTGTATATTCTCAGGTATTGCATCGTTCACCGAAACTTTCATGCACAATTGATAAAACGAGCTACTTGCCATACATTTAGGCACTCTTTTGCAACCCATTTACTTGAGGCCGGGTATGATATTCTCACTATTCAGGAATTAATTGAGTCATAAAGATGTAAGCACCACGATGATTTATACCCATGTTTTGAACAAAGGTGGCCATGGTGTAAAAGTCCTGTTGATATGTTTATTGATGCCGGTATAGGCTGATCGGCCTATACTGGCATGATAAAGATGTGTTGTTTTGTGTATTATTTTTTAGTAAAATGATTTATGTGATTTTTCAATATAATTTGGAGTCAGTGTTATGCAGAAAGGAGTTTCTGTTTCTTCCGAATTAGGCAGGTCAGTCTAAACATTGTTGGGTTGCATCACCGTATGACACAGTATGAGATCACCCAGTTGATCGCTCAGGAGATTGGCTCGAACTGGGGCCACACGAATGCTCATGGTGTAGACCTTCGGGCCTGTTTGGTTACTCCGCAGCAGCGAAGCTATTTTGACTCGATGGATGACAGCCGCATGTTAGATCTCTGGCGCGTTTTGGAGGAGGACCCGGACACCCATGCCGGATACGAGATCGTGTTTGATGAGCAAGACCGTTCGTTCGGTCTGGCGACAACAGATCAGCATGGCCGCGATTTGTTCCTCGGTTGCTACGGCACATTCATGGAGACACTGGATGCGATGTAAGCCCTATGTGTTAATATAGATGTCGCCTCAACCAAGGAGACAAAATGGGCTATTCGAGATCAATAAAGGTAAGCATTTTAAGACGGGTTTTGCCCCCTAATAATGAAAGCAT
>CAJEXI010000054.1 GCA_903994455.1 uncultured Chlorobiaceae bacterium
GCGGCCGACACTTTTGAACAAGTCGCCGTAAACGTCTTCGGTTATAGCTTCGCTGTATGGAAGGGAGTGCATTACCTGCCAGCCCTCAAGGCGTGGCAAGGTGTTTCCGCCGGAACCGATCCAGTATCGTGCAATGGAGAGAATCTTGGCAGCGTCTCCCTCGCTGAACGAAAATCGCACGTCATCGTCAATGCCGGAGGCTGTGCCGACCCACTCCAGAATATCCGTGAGGCCGCCGTGCCTGCGCACCGCGCAAGCATCGACTCCCTCACCTTTGCGTTTCTTCGGACGTGTGGTGATAACCTCCTGTGTCCCCGACTTGATTTTCCCCTTGAGCTTCTGGCTGACTGTATAGGTCTTTCTGGCCTGTTCATTATAGGCCGTAACCCTCTCATAGAGGTAAACATCGCCATTCGGGCGCCGTTCACGGCGTTCTCCAACGTGAGTTTTTCCAGTTACTGGTTTAGACAATGGGGTCTGCTCCTTTTCATTGTGTTTCCCTTATAATACATGCGTACATGTTAAAAAGAAAGAAAAAAGCACGATTTTGCTTGAAAATCGTGCATGCGCGGTGATGTTTTTCGCATGATCATCAGTGTGCCGGAATTTGGAGAAAAAAAGTCAAACACTTTTGGAGGTGATCTGGCGACTGTTTCTTTGGGGCCAGAGTCGAGGCCAGAGTCAGGGCCAGAGTCGATTTTTGAAAGAGTCATCAAGGAGTTGCTCGTCGGTGCCCGTTCAAAATCTGAACTGGCGATTGCGCTTGGTCACAGGTCGGTATCCGGGAAACTGAATGAACGAATTCGTGAAATGGTTGCTGATGGCTTGATCGAATACACCATCCCTGACAAACCAAAAAGCCGACTGCAAAAATATTGCCTGACTGAAAAAGGTCGACAATTACTGTAACTGATGGCTTCAGAGGTCAGCGTACAGAATTTTTGGCGTTGTACCTTGCCAGTGCTCCTGTATCACCCCAGATGCAACAGTTTCCAATAAATAACTCAGCCGATGGAAGTAATGTCAGGCTTTGGCACCAAGGAGTTCCTGAACCGTTAAGCCAATATTTTTAGCGATTTGCCGAAGCAGAATCGGTGACACATCTCGTCCCGCATGAAATGGCACGTCGTACACCTGCCATCAGGGTGTCGAAACTGCTTATGAGAACCCCGTTGTCGAATTTCGTTTAATCCCGGTGCTTCAAGCAATGCAACAATCTCGCGAGGTTTGAGAACAGGTAAATGCCCCATGTTCAGGCCACAACAATATTTTGTGTGCCAATATATTCTGCTTCCAGCACGGGCTCTCCATCCTCAAGCAGCATTTCGATGACTTCTTGAAGGTTTTGATGCAGTTCATCCATGGTTTTCCCCTGTGTGTGTGCGCCCTGGAATCCAGGGATGAATCCTGTAAAAAGGCCAGTCTCCGTACAGCGTTCAACAATTGCCGTATAATTTCTCATTGCAAGCTTTCTCCTGTACTTGTAAATTCCTGAGGGTTTTCAAAAACAGATCGCTTCATTGTGCCGGGGGTTCTCAGAAGCAATAAATCACTTCACTTCAGTGGCGAACTTGGTAAAATCTTCTTTTCTCCAATGTAAGTCAAAAAGTCGACTGAGCCACGCTACATCAGGGTAACCGGCAAGTATAAATCTTCCGGCGTTTATTAAACCCGGCCCTTTTGATAAAACAGGAACAAGCTCCTGTTAACTTTCGGAAACATGATGTATCTTCACCATTTGAGGATATGTTCCTGTGATGTAACCCGTCCATAAGCCATGAAAATCGAACTGCACACTCAGTTTGGCATAACCATTGACACCCTGAATTCCGGCACTCATGGAGAAAAGTCGTGAGAGAACTTTTTCTTGATGCGCTTTCTGACAGTGCAGCAATGATTCCCTTTCTGTTGCTTATATACTTTCTTGTCGAATTGTTCGAACGGCGATTTAGTGGAAGAATAACACACGCATTGGAGAGGAGCGCGAAAGTTGGCCCTGCACTTGGCGCGGCTTTTGGTTGCATTCCCCAATGTGGATTCTCGGTGGTAGCCAGTGCGCTGTATGCTCGCCGAGTGATCACAAAAGGGACCTTGCTGGCCGTTTTTCTGGCAACCTCAGACGAGGCCATTCCTGTGATTCTCGCGCAACCAGGAAAGGGCAGCTTCGTTGTGGCTGTTCTATTTACTAAACTGATCATCGGAGTGGTAGCCGGATATGCGATTGATCTGGCTCTTGGGAGTTTGTCACGGGGAAAAGAGAAGCATGGTCATAAAATCACTGTCGAAGCCCCCCATGATGCAGGTTGTTGCAAACATGATCTCTCCGGCACAATCGGCAAGTGGCAGTGGCTCACGCATCCACTCATTCACACGGCAAAGATATTCCTCTTTATCATGGCAGTTACCTTTGCCATCAATGCTCTGATTGCGTTTGTGGGTGAAGAGAATCTTGGACGTGTTCTGCTCAAACAGCATCTGTTGCAGCCGTTTCTGGCAGCATTGATTGGACTCATTCCTAACTGCGCGGCTTCAGTTGCAATCGCTGAATTGTTTCTGAAAGGCGGACTGAGTTATGGTTCTGCAATTGCCGGGTTATGCAGCAGCGCTGGACTTGGCATCCTGGTGCTGCTCAAGGAGAACCACAACAGTCGGGACACCATCCAAATTCTGCTTTTGCTCGTTGCCATCAGCACCGTCGCGGGAATTGTTATTCAGCTTCTGTATGGATAATCGAGTCGATCGAATCCAATGGCAGTGCGACCATAAGCGCTTATACCTGATCACGAAAGTCGGAGCCTGAAATTGTTTTGGTCTTGTACTGCTCTCTTGAGGAGGAACTGCAAGTGGGAGTGACGCAACGTCTTTGATGACCAGCAATTGTTTGTTATACTGCGGAGGGAATTATTTATCAGCCAGGCAGATAAACAGGCTGCTCCCGACTGGCTTGGTGACGTTTCACTCTCTTATTTTAGAATTTTGCAGATCAGTTTAAACAACGTTAGCGCTTCAATATCTCATAAAAACGGAGGATTGTTATGTTCATGAAATTGTTTTTGGTCGTTATCGCGCTTTGTTCTACAGCAACGGTAGCGTTTGCCGGTAATTTTACGCTTACAAGCCCTTCTATTCCATCTGGAGCTACTCTCACTGAGGAACAAGTATTTGATGGCTTTGGTTGTACGGGGAAAAATCAATCCCCGGCGTTGCAATGGACACCAGGCCCGAAAGGAACAAAAAGCTATGCAGTCACGGTGTATGATCCTGATGCGCCTACAGGTTCAGGCTGGTGGCATTGGGTTGTCTACAATATCCCGGCGAATGCTACCGAGTTGGCTTATGGCGCTGGAGATGCAACAGGGAAGCTGCTGCCTTCAGGAGCTCTTCAGGGTCGTACCGATTATGGCACCCATTCGTTTGGCGGTGCATGTCCACCAAAAGGCGACAAACCCCATCGTTATATTTTTAGCGTCTATGCATTGAATATTGAAACAATTGATGTTCCCGCAGAAGCCTCCGCTGCATTGATCGGCTTCATGATTCATGCGAACACCCTTGACAAAGCGAGCTTTACGGCCACATACGGACGCTAACCAGTCAAATCAACCTGACCGGAGAATATTTTGCGACACGTTAACAGAGAAGAACTATGGGGATTGGAGCCTTAAAAAGATTGACATTAATGATGAGGCCTCGTTTCAAGGTTGTCATTCAGGCCATCCGGTTATAGCCGTTTCTGTTACTTCCTGTAATCCGGCATCTTGTTCGTATAGTTCGGCATACAAATTTGCTAGCAGAAAATCCCTGCGGCGGATGAAACAGAAATGTGCGCCTGAGTTTATATATTTCCACAGATCATGTAACCAGCCATAAAAATGCACATTCCACTCCACCATTTTGAGGACTACATCGACGAAACCATTTTACGGAGAGGGTTGTCGTATTATAAAAACGGACAGGTTCACGAGCCGGAAGAGATACGCACGGGTGAGTATGAAGCGATTGTCGAGGGTACCAAAGATTATGCGGTACGAATGACCGTGAACAATGGTGTCATTACCGAGCATGTCTGTAATTGCCCTTACGATATGGGCCCGATCTGTAAACATGTGGTGGCAGTCATCTTTTATCTCCAGCAGGATGAGCTTGACCTACAGCAGAAACCTGTTAAGACAAAGCCTGTTGCGGCAAAAAAGAAGAAGAAGAAGCGTAAAACTATTGCGGAGCAGGTTGATGAGCTGCTTGAGAAAGCTACCCACGATGAGCTTAAACAATTTGTGCGGGAGCAAGCAAAACTGAATGTCTCGTTCAGAAATCTGTTGTTGTCATCGTTTGTCCAGTATAATGCCGATGAATCGAAGGAGTTTTATGAAAAGCAGATTAAAGCGATTCTTCGCAGTGCAAAAGAGAGTGAAGGCTCTTTTGACTGGTACGATGCACGTCAAGTGGGCAATGGCGTTGACCATCTTTTGGAATTGGCAAAAAAACAGATTGATAACCAGAACTTCAAAAGCGCTGTTCTTATCTGTACCTCCATTATGGAACAGATGGTTGGAGCGCTTGAGTATGCCGATGACAGCAATGGCGATATGGGATCCGCCATCGAAGCGTCTTATGAGATGCTGTACACTCTTGCAGCATCTCAACCTGATGAGGATATCCGGAAGATGATCATTGATTATGCTCTTTCAGCGGTTGATAAAAGAGTATACGCCGAATGGGGCTGGCATCCTGGCATGTTACGAATTGCCGCCATGCTTCTGAAAACCGATGCGGAAATTGAGTCCGTTTGCATGAAACTTGACAAATTGCAAAGGTCAGAGCACGACAGGGAAACAGCTCAAAGCATCAACTATGAAGTCATCCTTAAAACGAAAGGCGAAAAAGAGGCAGAAGACTTTCTGGAAGCAAATATAGCCAACCCGGAATTTCGCAGAAAGGTACTTCAGACAGCCCTGGCGCAAGGGAATTACACCAAAGCTGTTTCGATAGCGCAAGGTGGGGTAGATTATGATCAAAACAAGAAGTCGGGGCTGGTGATAGAGTGGTATCAATGGTTATTGAAGATAGCTCAGGCTCAAGGCGAGAAAGAGAAGATTATTGACTATGCTCGCCACTTGTTTATTGAGAATTTCATGCCTGAACAGGATTATTACGCCATCTTGAAACAGCATGTACCGCCCGATGCCTGGGTGGCGTTTGTGGAGCGAGTGATACAGGATATTGCCGCAAAAAAGAGATGGTTTAACAAAGAACAAGTTGCCGGTATTTTCATCAAAGAGGGGTGGATGGAAAGACTTTTGGAGCTGGTACGAAAGTTTCCTGACTTGCAGACTATCGGGCAGTACGAAACACATCTGGCTAAAAAGTATACTGCTGAAGTTGTTGATTTGTATGTCAATGCTCTTCTTGAATACATGAAAACCAATCTGGGAAGGAGCCACTACAAAGAGGCGTGCCGTTATCTCCGGAGAGTGATCAAGCTTGGCGCACGAGAGAAGGCAAACGAAGTGATGTTGTTTTTCAGGAAAGAATATCGTCAGCGAAGAGCATTGATGGAGGAGTTGGATAACGTGTGACAGGATGAACGGTGTTTCTGCTTTGAATTTCAGGGATCAGCTTACCCTGCATGAGGCACTCTTCTTTATCAAAGCTGATTGGGAATCCGGTCACACGTTTAAGCAAGAGTTCAAATCCTGAATTATCATGACTTCTGATCGAATCACAAATTTTCTCGAAGCTCTCAATATTCTCGGAGAAGAGCGCTACAACCTTGTGCAATCATTGCGAAAAGAGGTGCTTGCCCTGGACGAATCGATTTCTGAGGAGGTTAAATACGGAGGTATCCTCTTCAGTGCGGTTCAACCCTTTTGCGGTATTTTCCCCTACTCGAAGCATGTTTCGCTTGAGTTCGGGGAGGGCGCTTCACTTCCTGACAAACACGGGGTGCTTGAGGGTGAAGGAAAATTGCGTCGTCACATCAAGCTCTTGTCGCAGGAAGAGATCGAATCCAGGCATGTCCGTGAATATCTTGCGCTGGCATTCAACGCAGCCAGGAGGGCGTGAGAGCGAGATCGTCACCTCCTTGCGCCACGATACCATGGTTAGATCATTCTCCCCTGACGCTTTTTCGACGATCGCCAGCGAACAACGATACCGTGGTTCCGTTTTGTCACACTTTCTTTGCGCAGACAGTAATCCCGCAAGATTTTTTAAATCCATTGATTTATTGCAATTATCGTCCTGTATTGCATTATAATGGTACATTTTCAGGATAGCTTGTAGATAAAAGTGGCACATTTATTGCTTGCGACGAGATATCCCCATACAATTCTGGAGAGATGAACATGTTCAACCGACGTGCAATAGAGGAGATAAAGGCATGGTACAACCGGCGCAAACGCAAGCCACTGGTGATACGAGGTGCGCGACAGGTTGGCAAAACAACTGCGGTACGGCTGGCGGCAAGTCAACTCTTGGTGGATATTATAGAAATCAATCTGGAGCGCCATCAAGAGCTTGAGCCTTTATTCAAAAGCTACAAGCTGGATGATTTGCTTTTTAATGTGTCGCTCATTAGCGGCAAAACCCTCACTCGACAGAGCAAAGGTATCCTGTTTCTGGATGAGGCCCAGGCAACTCCCGCAGCCTATTCCTGCTTGCGATACTTTTGGGAGGAGATGCCGGAGCTTGCCGTTGTTTTAACTGGATCATTGCTCGATCAAGTACTGCACAACGACAAGCTTTCGACTCCGGTCGGGCGCATTGAGCACCTCTTTATGGCTCCATTAACGTTCGATGAATTCCTTGCTGCCACTGGCGCATCAAAGGCGCTCAACACCATCGAGATGCTCACGCTTGACAACATTCACCTGCTCCCCGACAGTGTGCATAACGAGCTGTTGGCTCAGGTTCGGCGCTACACCCTGACCGGCGGAATGCCCTCTTGTGTGCAGACCGCCATTGACACGAATTTCAACCATGCCGAAATAGTCAAATATCAAACAGAGCTTCTTCAAGCATATAAAGATGATTTTTCAAAGTATGCGGGTTCACAAACGGCATTGAAACTCAACGCATTTTTCAATGGCATTATCAGCCAGATCGGATTGCAGTTTTCTCACAAACAGGCCAATGAAATTGCGCTGAACAGCAGCGGCAATAACCGCCAGTTGTACTACTGGCAACCTCCAAAATCAGAAGGGCAAGCTGAGATCGATTTTCTGTACGAAAGTGGCAACATGGTCTACCCTGTTGAGTTGAAATCCAGCGCTGGCGGCACCATAAAATCGCTGCACTCATATATGGTGAAAAAGCAGGCAGATCAAGCCATACGAATTAGTTCCGCAAAACCATCTCTTCAGGAACTTGTCGCAAAGGTGAATAACACGGCAAAACCGTTCAGGCTGATTAATCTGCCGTTTTATCTGGTCAACCAGATTGATCGGATGGTTGGCGATGGATAGGATGAATTGGCAAAAGTTTCTTCCTCGGTTTTGCAGTGTATGCTATGGGTTATTTACTGAAACATTTTACATTGAGGCTTGGTGTTGCGTAGATTGCATTGTTAAAAAGAGCACTGCTTCATCGGGATTCATAAAATACGACTTTTGGGTCGCAGGTGCTTATAGCATAGTTACCAACGTTCCCGTTCCATTCTTCTGGAGAAACTCTATGGAAACTTTTACAATTCGGGATTTACGAGAACGCACTGGAGAACTGGTGCGCGATGCCGAGGCAGGAAAACTCTCCGTTATCACCAAGCATGGGCAGGCTGTTTTTGTAGTGGTGCCCTTTGACGAGGTTCTGCTGACATCGGGTGTTTGCGTTGCATTGGCTGTTAAATTATTTGATGAAGAGGTCATCAGCCTGGGCAAGGCCGCTAAACTTGCTGGTGTTTCTCAAAGCGAATTCATGAACCATCTTGGTGCTTTAAAAATCCCGATCGCCCGTTATGGAGCCGATGAGTTGGCCAAAGAGGTCGCTGCCTTTGCGTAAGATCGTTATCGCTGATGCAGGGCCGCTTATTGCGTTTGCACGCATCAATCAGTTGTGCCTGTTAACGCAGGTTTTTGAGGGCATCTTGGTGACCGATGAGGTCTTCAATGAGTGCACCATGCGAACTGATTTCCCCGAGACTAAAGTTATCTGTGAGGCATTCCATAACAAGCAGTTACAGCGATGCGACACGCCAACTTTGCATTTTGAGTTGGCACTCTGTGTGGATGTTGGCGAGGCAAGTGCTATCGCTGTTGCTCTTGAGATGGGCTATGGCGTTCTCATGGACGACAAAGCTGGTCGCCGCATGGCAAAAAATCTTGGTATTGCAACCATAGGTACGGTGGGCGTTTTGGTACTGGCTATAGTTCTAGTTGACACCATCGCCACTACGCTCCAGAAGCCGCTTGGCTCGGCGTTCACCAAAGAGGTGATTGTGGTGCAGCGCTGGCTCTCGATGGAGCTGGAACTCTCAAGCCATAGGTCGATCGTGACGATGGTTTAAGCGGCAGGGGGAGTAAATCAAAGTGCTTGATGCACTGAAATTGTTTGTTATACTTCGACAGAAAGTTTTTTTGATCAGTCAGGAAGATAAAAAGGGTGATTCCAACTGGCTTAGTGATGTTTCAATTCTCTTCACAATAGAGAGATTACAGATGCCAACTGTTTTGCGTATAGTTGCTTATCGGCTTTTCTTTATTGCGGGCGATAAAAGCGAACTCTCGCATATTCATATTGAACGCGATGATAATCTGGCTAAATTTGGGCTTGATCCGGTTCGCTTATAAAGTAGTGGTAGTTTTTCAAGGCATGAATTTGCCAGGATTCAAATAATCGTCATTGAATCATCAACAGCGTGGTTACTTCAACAATTGACATCTTGAAAATATCATTATTGACCATAATTATCCTGTTGATAGAGTGTAGTCTATAGGCTACATTGAGGCTATGATTGAAATTCGTAAAACAAACCATTTCGCCAAGTGGATCGACAGCCTGCAAGATATCCGGGCACGTGCACGCATTCAGGCAAGAATTGAGAGACTGGCTATGGGTAATCCTGGGGATGCTAAGCCTTTTGGTGAAGGGATTTCAGAGATGCGTATTGATTATGGCCCCGGTTATCGGGTTTATTATATACAGCATGAACGATCAGTGATAATTTTGCTGGCTGGTGGCGATAAAAGTACGCAACCCAGAGATATAAAAGCTGCGCTTCACTTGGCACAAAATTTATAGGAGTTAACTATGGCAAAAACCGTTACAACAAAATATGAAGTATCCGAGCACCTTCGTACCCCTCAAGAAATGGCCGCTTATCTGGAAATGTGCATTGAAGAAGCAAATGGAGATACAGCGTTTATTCTTAAGGCTTTGGGGGATATCGCAAGGGCGAAAGGTATGACACAGGTGGCACGTGATGCTGGTTTGTCAAGGGAAAGTCTGTATAAAGCTCTCTCCGGGGAAAGAAATCCAGGGTTTGATACCATTCTTAAAGTAATAAGTGCCTTGGGTTTGAAATTGCAAGCAGAAGTAGCACATACAACACAAGTAACAGTATGACAAAAAGCAATCCAGCCAGTATGGTATTCATTGAGAAGAGCTTGATGAGGGTATCAGTGCTGAGGGTTTATTACTTGGCAAGCCTTCAGGTGAAAGTCAAACATCGTTCAGGAGATGGCTGGCAGTACCTGTTTCTACATCTGCTTGATGTAATGTCTGGTTTGTATACATTATTTATATCAGCCCACATGCCTGTATTATTGTTCAGATTTGAGGATGCTTGCTGCTTTTATGCTTTCAAACATTAACCTTGATTGATATTTCGTCCATGACTACTTCTGCCACCACTGCTGAATATTTAAAGCTCTCCGTTTCCGAGCGCATTCAGCTCGTCGAGGACATCTGGGATAGCATTGCTGCCGAGGCGTCAAATACGGTTGAGTTGTCACAAGCCCAAATGGCTGAGTTACATCGTCGTGTTGCCGAACACCGTGCAGACCCTTCCACGGCCGTCCCGTGGGAAGAGGTTCGATCAAAATTATTTCCGGGTAAACCCTGATGTTGGTCGTACTCCGTCCAGAGGCTGAGCAAGAGCTTCTGGAGGCTCAGGCTTGGTATGAATCAAGAGCAATGGGGCTTGGTTTTGAGTTTGCCCGTGCCGCTGATGCTGCGGTAGCGTCTGCCGTGCGAAATCCTTTTGGACATTTACGCATCGAAGATGAGTTCCGCCGAGTGCTATTTCGTAAGTTTCCTTATTCGCTCATTTATCTTCCAAACTTAGATGAATTGATTGTGGTTTCGTTCTTTCATCAGCATCGTGAGCCGGGTGTTTGGCTTGAGCGGTTTAGTGTTTGACGCGCATAGCTTTATGGTTGTGATGTTGCTCCTGAATCACTTTATTGTAGAGCTACCGGTAAATCATGAAAGCATCCTGATAATTCCCCCCCATGCCACTTAACCTCTACACAAGCAACCGGATGGAAGTTCTGGTTGATATCCTCGCCACTACGTTCCAGAATCCGCTTGCGTCGGCATTCACCAAAGAGGTGATTGTGGTGCAGAGCCGGGGGATGCAGCGCTGGCTCTCGATGGAGTTGGCTGCGCGTTTTGGTGTCTGGGCTAATGGGCACTACCCCTTCCCGAACGCGATGGTGCAGGAGCTGTTCCGCGAGATCTTGCGCGATATGCCCGATACCACTGCGTTTGCGCCGGAAGTGATGAGCTGGAAGATCATGCGCCTGCTGCCAGCGCTGCTCGTTACGGAGCCTTTCGGCACGTTGCGTCACTATCTGGCCGATGATCCTGACGGGCTCAAGCTCTTCCAGTTATCGGAAAAAATTGCTGATACCTTCGACCAGTACACCCTCTTTCGTTCAGAGATGCTGCTTGGATGGGAGGCGGGGGAGACACAGCCATCGGGTGATGAGTGGCAGTCCATCCTCTGGCGAAAACTTGCTGAGGGAGAGGGCGTGCATCGGGGACGGCTGAAGGATCTTTTCTGCCGGCAGTTGAACGTTGCGTCGCCAGGGGCAAAGGAGATTCCCGAGAGAATCACCCTCTTCGGCATCTCCTACCTGCCGAAGTTCCATCTCGATATGCTCTCGGCGGTTGCCAGGGTGACGGAGGTGAACCTCTTTCTTTTGAGCCCGACTCAAGAGTATTGGGGCGATATCCTCTCCAAAAAGGCAAGCGCCCGGCTGTCGGAGGAGGAGCGAGCCCTGCGCAGTGAGGGGAACCCGCTGCTTGCGTCGCTTGGGCGAATCGGGCGCGATTTTTCCGAGATGATTATCGACCTGAGCGACAGCGCGTTGCACCAGGAGGAGCGTTATGATGATCCGGGTGAGGAGTGCCTGCTCCATGCCCTGCAGTCCGATATTTTGAACCTCTCGGGCACGGGCGCAGAGGGGGAGTTGCGCCCGCTTGACCCTGATGACCGTTCGCTCCGGATTCACTCCTGCCACAGTCCGCTTCGTGAAATTGAGGTGCTCTACGACAACATCCTCGCCATGTTTGAGGAGTACCCCGACCTCAGTCCACGTGATATTGTGGTGATGACACCGGATATTGAGAGCTTTTCGCCCTACATCTCCAGCGTTTTTGGGGCAATGGGGGGAGCTGGCGGGGATGGTACCGTGGCGCTTCACTACTCCATTGCTGACCGGCGGATGATGAATGAGGGGGAGATTGCCTCGGCGCTGCTGAAGTTGCTGGCTCTCCCCGGCAGCCGTCTTGCCGCTTCCGAAATTTTTGATCTGCTTGCCTCGCCGCCGGTGAGTCGTCGCTTTTCGCTCGACCTCGGTGAGCTTGAGCTGATTCGTGGCTGGATTGAAAAGAGTGGCATTCGCTGGGGGATGGATGAAGGCGACCGCACCTCGCGGAACCTTCCCGCCTATCGCGACAACTCCTGGAGGGCGGGGCTCGACCGGCTGCTGCTCGGCTACGCCATGCCGGACGAGAATCAGCTCTTTAACGGCATTCTCCCCTATGATGATATATCAGGATCGGTTGCAGAGAGTCTGGGCAAGTTTGCCGAGTTTGTTGAGAGGGTTGACCGCTTTGTCCGGAGCTTTGAGCACTCCCGAACGCTTGAAGAGTGGCGCGCTCAGTTTCAGGCTCTGCTGGCCGATTTCATTACCCCCTCCGACAGCTCCGAGCGGGAGTTTGCGGCCATTGCCGAGCTTGCCGAAGAGCTTGGCAACATTGTGACGAAGGCGGAGTTTACCGACGACGTTTCGCCGGTGGTGATGCTCTCCTGGCTTCGCGCACGCCTGGAGCATCAGGAGCAGGGATTGGGCTTTATGACGGGCGGCATCACCTTTTGCGCCATGCTGCCCATGCGGAGCATTCCCTTCCGGGTTGTGGTGCTTATCGGCATGAACGACAACGCCTTTCCCCGCCAGAGCCGCGCACCGGGCTTTGACCTTATTGCCCGTGAACCGCAGAAGGGCGACCGCTCACTCCGCAACGAAGATCGCTACCTCTTTCTTGAGTCCCTCCTCTCGGCCCGCGATCTGCTCTACATCAGCTATGTCGGCCAGAGCATCCGTGATAACAGCGAACTGCCGCCATCGGTGCTGGTCAGCGAACTGCTTGACGCTGTGCGGCGTGGCTTTTTGCTTCCCGATGGCGGTTCGGTGGAGGAGCATCTTGTGGTGCGCCACCGCCTGCAAGCCTTTAACCGGGAGTATTTTACCGCAGGCTCTCCG
>CAJEXI010000055.1 GCA_903994455.1 uncultured Chlorobiaceae bacterium
ATGGTGATATAAATCAGTTGCATTATTCACGCTCCTTGAGGCGTTTCATGACATCTTTAGCTTCTGCAAGGCGCTGTTCCAGTTCCATACTCTTTTCGCCAATAAATTTCTCAAATTCATCAGCCTTGAGCGGAGACATGTATTCTGTCAACTGATGGTGAAATGCATCACGAAAGGCAAGATCGCGACTGGCCATTTTGTTACGAGCTTTTTCTACAAGGGGCTTCCAGTGAGCCTGAGATTCAAACTGCTTAAAAAGAACATCAACCTCAAAAAAGCTGAGTTTTCTGCCCTTTTGCTGAAGCTTCTGCTGAAGGTGATCGGCAAAACCACATTCATAAGATGCAATCAGGTCAAGTATTTCACTGTAAAAAGTATCTCTAACCTTCTCTTTTTCATTCAGTTGAAGAATTTTTCGGTACTCCCTTGCATTCTCTTTAAAAATGCTCACATAAATTTTGTCGGTATACATGGGGTACTTGAAATTCCCCATATCGACGCAGTCCCGCAGTGCATCAGTGAATTGTTTGCGATAGTCCTCTTCCTTAAAGTAGGAGAGAAGAAAATCTTCATCTCGTTGGTTGATATACTTTGTTCCTCCACCAGTCCGGCTGTTGATGGTGTCAATGACAATATCAAGCATGACCTGACGAAGAACACGAGCCTTCTCGCTTTCTGCAATCAGCATTGCCAGATTGAGGAATGCGCGGAAGTCAAAAATTCCCAGCGCAGTTGTTTTGGTAATGAAATCTGTTTCGCTATCACCCCGTTCTTCAAAAGTTAACTTAAAGCTCTTCAAAGAGTTACCGCGCAAAACCTCGTAACCGTTTTCCTTGAGTTCCGGCTCGTATTTCGACAGATAATTGTCTATTGTCCTTGGGGTAACTTCAAAAAAAGCGGCTACTTGCTCTTTACGCAGTACAACCTTGCCATTGAACTCGATTCCCTTTATGCCGATGCTTTTCTGGATTTCAGCAACAGCGTAGGGATTGTTGAGGATGTTCTGCCGGTCGATATTGGAAACTGTCAAATCTTTTGCCATATCCGTTCTTTGTTATACGGTTTTAAAGAGAATCTGGTTGTGCTTTTCCTTCTGCATGTTGTGGGCGTTGAAGGTTTGCACGGCGTTGGCTTTGAGCTGGTCGTTGCCGTGGAAGGCGGAGTCGAGGCAGAGGAACTGCTGGGGGTTGAGGTCAATGACCGCGTCTATCAGTTCTTTGGTAACGCTCTCTTCAAGGCAGAGCAGAAGTGCGCCGTCGGAGACAGAGAAAAGCTCTTTGCCGGTGATGGTTTTGGTTTCGATGCTGCCTGTAAGAGTAAATCCGGCTTTGAGGAGGATTTCATAGAGCAGCTCTTCTGGTGTGGCCTTGGCATCAATATGGTCGATGTGCAGCATGAGCTGATCAAGGATCTGTTCCGTCGAAGCTGAAGGCTCAAGCTTCTGCCACTGGCGGAAGTTGGATTTGTCGAGCTTGAGCACCTTGAAGCCGCGATCCTGCTTGCCTGCATTGTCAAGATCGAGCTTGCCCTCCTCTTCAGTGTTGAGCTTGTTGATGACCCGGCGGATACGCTCCTTGCCGATATCGGCTATGGTTTTATAACCAGCTTTGAAAGCTTCGCTCTCAGGTGCGCAGGGCTCAGGGAGCTGAACGAGGATAAACTTGCGGTTGCCGTTGTCCTGTTTGTTCAGGTCAAGGACGGCATGGGCTGTGGTGGCTGAACCGGCGAAGAAGTCGAGGATGATGTCTTGAGATTGATTTGCGACTATTTTTGCCATTCTTTGCATCAACCCATGCGGTTTGGGAAAGTCAAATACTTTACCACCCATTAAACCATCTAAATCTTTACTCCCTTCATCAGTTGAGCCAGTATCATCATATGACCAAAAATTTACTGGCACCATACCACCATCCATTTCTGAGAGAAATTTCTTTAAACGTGGATAAGTATTTTCACCATTTTTACCCCAATAAAGCTTGTCTCCAGCTTTATGCGTCTCATACGTAGATTTTTCATATTTCCAGGCATTTGTAGGGTGCCAAACAACTATCCCTGAATAAGGATTTTCTATTCCATAGTAAAGATTTGGTCGTTGTTCTTTCGATGCAGGATTTACATAAGAAACACTTGTCCATACCCCACGAGGATCGTTATCAGGATTTGAGTATATCGAATCAGATTTTTCATTTCTGGGTTCCTTTATTTCTGCCAATAACTCACTTTTTCTATAACAGAGTATATGCTCAACAAGTGATGCGAATGTTTTTGAGTTATTACTTCTCGTATATCTTTTTTCCCATGCGATGTCAGCCAGAAAATTTTCCTCCCCGAAAATCTCATCGCACAGTTTCCGCAGATTGCTCACCTCATTATCATCAATACTGATAAAAATCACCCCATCCTCCCGCAGCAGATTCCTCGCCAGATAGAGGCGCGGATACATCATATTCAGCCACTTGGTATGAAAACGCCCCTCATTGGCGGTATTGGTGCTGAACTTCTTGCCATCACCGTCAATCAGCCCTGCATACTCCAGATAGGTCTCAAGGCTCTCGCTGAAGTTGTCGGGGTAGATGAACTCCTTGCCGGTGTTGTAGGGTGGGTCGATGTAGATCATCTTTACCTTGCCGTAGTAGCTGGTCTGGAGCAGCTTGAGCACTTCGAGGTTGTCGCCTTCGATAAAGAGGTTTTCAGTGGTGTCGAAATTCACTGACTCCTGACGGCAGGGTTTGAGGGTGGCGGAGCTGAGGGTCTGGATCAGGTGGAGAGCCTCTTTTTTTCCGGGCCACTCCATACCGTAGCGTTCACGGCGTGATTCAAAGAGGTCGCTGAAGGTGCCGAGTTCGGCTTTGAGTTTTTCAAAGTCGATGGACTCTGTCAGTTCGCCTTTGTCGTTGCGGGTTTCGGTAAAGACGGTTGGAAAGAGCTGTTTCAGCCGGGCACGGTTTTCGGCGGCTATGTCGAGCGTGGTTCCTTTCATGTTTTCGGGCTGGATCTCTGCCATAGTCTTTAACAATGTGAGGTTTAGTTCATCGACCAGCGAATGGTGAAGAGGGTTTTCTCTTCCGTGGTCTGCTTGAGCCGATCTTCAACGGTATCGAGCAGTTCGTCTTTCTGGTGTTCAATATGCCTTGATGCTTCGTCGTACCCTTTCCAGACTTCGTCACGCTTTTTGTCGATATCGCGCAGTTTTTTCTGGATGGCCAGTTTGTCTGGCAGGTTCGGGGCAAGACGGGCCTCTTTTTTCAAGATAGCAATCTGTTCGTCATACTCTTTGAGTTCGGCCTTGAGCCCTTTGCGTTTGTCGTCGGCCCAGTAGTTGAGTTTTTCGATCTCTTCTTCAAACCAGTTGGCCTGTTGGGCGGCAAGGGCTGAGAGGATTTCGTTTTTGCATTGTTCAGTGAGCTGTTGCAGCGCTGCGTGCGGCACAATAGCGCTCTCTTCGACGATGGTTGCGGGAAGGTCGAAAAAGCGGCGGGATGACTCTTCAGGGAGGGTTTCGCCGGAGTCGGTCATGGCGCTGAAGATGAGGTGATCCTGCTCGTCGGTGCCATTAATGGAGAGCTGCAGGAGCTTGAGTGTACCGGATTGGCCAACAAGGGGTTGCAGTGTTTCGGATTTCTGTGGCCATGCGGTGTAGTCGAAACTGATATGCGCCCCTTGGGGTATGGTGGTTTTTGATGCGGCAATGAGCTGTTGAGCCAAGGGGTGGCCGATGCGGTAACGATGCGCGTTGCCGGTGGTTCGAGTGAGATCGTAGGTGCCGGCCGGAATGGTATGGTCGGCGCTTATTGCGGTTTGCAGGGTAAAGCTGAGCTTTTCATGGTCGAACGCGGCTTTGCCTTCGAGGGCGTAGCGGGTCAGCTTCCAGAGCATGGAGTCGTATTTGTTGAGGTACTGGCGGCTTTCGCTGAGGTTTACCCGCAAGCGGTCGTGAACGTCGGCATCAAAGTTTTCGAGCAGTTTTTTGCGGGTGTCGCCCATGGTGGCCGATATCTGCGATTCCATCTCTTCCTGCAGTCGGTTGAATTCTGATTCTATGTCTGCGGTTGTCCGGCAGTTCTGGTAGATGGCGGCTTTGTCGGCAATCGTCAAGGTTTCTTTTGGTTCTTCGTCACCCCACTCTTCAGCTTCAGTATCAAATTCTTCAAAATCGGTTTCGAGTTCTGCCAACCCATCATTGAGAGTGCTCTCCTTGAGCATTTTTTTCAGCCTGTTTGCCAGCGAGTCGAGTGCACCGGCAATGGCAAAGGTGGATGATGCGAGCAGTTTGCGAAGGATGAGGGTTATGAGTTGCCGTTGTGAGTTTGGCAGCGCGTACAGGGACTCTTTCTGGAGATATTCGGTCACCCTGTCGTACAGTGCGACTTCATCGGCTGTTGGAAAGAAGTCTTCGGTGAGGGGGATGCGGTTGGTATAACGGATGTATTCAAGCACCTGACGGCGGAGCGTGCGGTGGCACAGCGGAGCAAGACGCGCTTTTAGTTCGTCGAATGCGCCCTCTGCGGAGATGCGGGCGTACTTTGTTTTGAAACTTTTGTCGTCGCCAAAGGCGTAGCTGTCGATCATGCTGACCAGACCGTAGAGCTCCATCAGGGAGTTTTGCAGTGGCGTGGCGGTCAGAAAAATTTTGGGGGTGTTGAGGAGCGCCGTTTTTATTGCCCTGGCAATTTTGTTGTCGGGTTTATAGACGTTGCGCAAGCGGTGTGATTCGTCAATAACGGCAAGATCCCACGATTCTGCCATGATGGCTTCATAGTCGCGGGCGGCAAACTGGTAGGAACATAGGATGAGTTTGTTCTGCTGTAACGGGTTGCTGTGCGCCTCTTTTTTGAGCTGTTTATAGTTTTTTGTTTCGAGAATACAGGAGGGCAGGTAAAATTTTTCGGCCATCTCCATTGCCCATTGCTTGCGAAGATTGGCGGGTGTAATGATGAGGATACGGCGTTTGCGTTCCGCCCATTTTTGGGCAATGACCAGCCCGGCTTCAATGGTTTTTCCGAGGCCTACTTCGTCGGCAAGAATGGAGCCTTTGGATAGTGGAGAACGGAAGGCAAAAAGGGCGGCATCGAGCTGGTGCGGGTTGAGGTCAACCTGGGCATCAGCCAGCGCTGAGGCAAGCTTTTCGGAATCGTTGAGCGAGTGACGACGGCTGAGTTCGCGTGCGTAGTATGAGGCATGGGACCGGGTCACTGGCGTCACTTTGGGTTTGTGGTCAGAAAAGAGTTGATGCAGACGCACACACTTTCTGGATTTAGGCGGAATGCCGGTGAAAGGGTGCTTTTTGGTTGATACTGGTACAACATAATACAACGCATCACTGACCCTTTTTGCGCATGAGAGGCGTGAAACCCGCTTGTTCGAAATGATGATCGGTGGTTAGAGCATCAGTCAGGTTTTTCTCTTTCATGACGATAAAGGAGATACAATCAGTGAGCCCCCACTCCTTATCCATGCGAGAGGCATAAAACTCCATTGCTTTTGAAAACAGTTTTGGTGTCATTGAGACCACCTCCACATCGTTATCATCACGCAGATTATTGATAGTATCTACCGCCAATGCACGCCATTGCCGTTTTGCCAAGGCATTTGCGATTTCAGTAAGAACGGCCTCCGTGGTCAAAAATGAACCATCAATTTGATCCGCCATGCTTACCGCCTGACGATGAAATTCATCCTGAGCGTTCAGCAAGGCTAAAATATAGCTGTTATCGATAAAAAGTGATTTTCTCATCGCTTTTCTGTTCCGTATAAGTAATGATCATGTTGAGAGGCCAAATCGGAAACCCCTAAATCCATTGCTCTCTCTGAAAGTCGTTGCAGAACATTCTTTTTTGGTTCAGGTTGCTGTTGACTTTCAATTTGAATCAAATACCTGTGATTCGGTAATAAGTCAACCTCTCCTTCGGGCATAAGAACATGTCCGTCATACGTTGCATAAAGTGTGTATACCATAGTGTACATCCTTTTAAAAATTTCAGATGGCTCTCAAACAAGCCTGGCTGCACCGAGTTCCTGCAATTTTTCAAAGCGCAGAAGCCCCGAACTCCCGATGCCTGAGTGAGGCAAGCTACTTCTTCGAATTTATACATTTTACTCACAGTATACCAATGGGGAGTTTCCTTGATGGGGCGGTAGTACAAACTATTGTTGAAAAATTGGGGACCCTTGGTTGATGGGACGGGTGGGACTGATAAGACTTATGGGGTGGTTTGTTGCTAGCTGCATGACTGAGTGAGAGCGGAGCATACGGTTAACGGAGCTACGGTTCGGAGCTGGTGAGGCACGCACAACGCGCGTACACTTTTGTCCGGAATCGGTGGTACACTTTCCCCGGAATACTCACACTCTCCCGTATCGGCACACTCCGTTCAGAACTTATACCCAAGCCCTCCGAGTTTCTGGCAAATCAATTGAGCTACAAAATCAGCCTTCTGTTCGGCAAATTTAAAAATACAGCTTCAAAAAATTTTCCGTGTCCTCATTTAAACTTGCCAGGTTTTTTAAATTATCAAGCTTTTGAATATCATCCAATTTCATTGCAAACGGAAGTTTAGGGTTGATTCTCAAATAACGATCTTTCAACAAGAATTTTGCCTGAAAATGGGCCATTTGTGACTGACTCTCCATTAAAACCTCTATAACAGGCACAACATCTTTCACAGGTCTTGCCCAAGTATACCAGCCTCCATTAGCCAACTTTTTTGAATCATAAGGCATTTCTCCCCTTTCTCCAGTCCCAACAGAAACAAGAGTAATATCATTCAAATTATTTGGCGGAATAGTATTCAAAGAGTTTTTTTCCTCAAAATTCAAAGCATCTATTACCGCTGATAATGACGGGTTATTAGCACATATTCCACCATCAATTAAATTGTGAGAATGTTTCAAGCCTGTTTTAGCTTTAAAATATGTTGGGGCGGCAGATGTTGCCATAGCAATGTCTTTCAATTTTTCAGGTAACCTTTCAGCATTTCTTGTTAAATAGTTACTTTTATAGAATCTTGGCTGTGCATTATCCAAATTAACTGACGTGATCAATACATGAGTTTTAACATTCTCCAATGAATAATCGCCAAAAACCTCTGCAACCATCAATTCTAACATTGAAGATTTATATTTGGGAGAATTAACTGCTAATAATAAGTTCCGTTTTTCTCCGAAAATCTTCGGAATATATTGGTAATATAATTCTTCTATTTCTTTAGCTGTTTTACCGATAGCTAATGCCAAAGCAATAATCCCGCCTGTAGAAGTTCCTGCAATAAAATCGAATCGTTGGCCTATTGGCCTCTCTTCTTTCGTCAGATGATTTAAATAATCCTCCAAATTTGAAAGTATTTTTGCGCTCAAATAACCTCTAACGCCACCACCGTCGAGAGATAATATCTTAAAACTCATAATATGTAAAATACTTTATTTTTGTAATAAATTTTGCAATTGATCATGTATCAAAACATCACTGTTTATCAGATTTAGCATCTCTAATTGTTACATATTTGAATGTTACATCAAACATAAAAAAATTGCATTTGTAATCCTGTTTATTATATGTCAGATCGCAGATAACTGATGCCTCGATACGCCTTAGGCTACATGAAAATCGGACGCTGAGTAGGCCGAAGGCCGTATCGAAGCGTCATAAGCTCTGAACTGGTTGTTTGCATGGTTCGATTCCCTACCGTAATCCCTTTTGATATGTCAGGTCGTAGATAACACAAAATTTGCGCCACTGGTTTTCAAGCTTTTTGATGTGTCGTAATCCCTTTTGATATGTCAGGTCGTAGATAACAGATTTGCGGAATCCTTGAGATCATGCAGAAAGAGCTTAGTCGTAATCCCTTTTGATATGTCAGGTCGTAGATAACCTGCCTGTAAGGAGCTTCGCTGGCGGAGTGTGGCGGTGATGTCTTGCTCTTTCATTGTGCTGATATTTCTTTTGGTTAAGATGATTTATGGTTAAATATCAACACCGTCAGGAACATCTTCTTCAACATACGGTTCACCCTTGGCTATTGCGGCATCAATCCTTGCTATGATTTCTTCTTCTGACGAGGAGAAAGCGTTGATGCCGGTAAACACCGGTTCAACACCAAATACTGTAACGTGATCTTCGATAGCGAGTTCAATCAGTAAAACTTCCATTAGAGATTCTCCATTATAATTTCTTCAAAGCGCTTTGTTAGGTTTGGGAACATCTCTTTTGCAAGTTCCCAATGTTTTTTGGTTGCCCTTAACTGAAAGAGGTTTGCAAAAATCTCTTTAGGTACGGAACCTTTCCTTTTGTAATAGGTCTTGCCGTGTCCAGGTGCACGATAGTCGGTATAAACAGAGCCTCTTGTAAGAGCATCAAGAATATCACATACATTACCGAGTTCAGATTCTTTAATGATCCGATAAGTACCTGTTTTGTCGTAATCCCTTTTGATATGTCAGGTCATAGAAAACATAAAGCGGGGCAGGGAAGACCGCAGCCTTTCCCACGAGTAGGTCGGCATTACCCGCGCCCTACTCACCCGCAAGAGCATTGTACAAAAAAACGTCGTAATCCCTTTTGATATGTCAGGTCATAGAAAACCCGATGGTATTGAAAGTGATAAATACCCTACGGTAAAGTCGTAATCCCTTTTGATATGTCAGGTCATAGAAAACATTGTTGAGCCAATCCCAGAACCATACCCAAATTATCGTCGTAATCCCTTTTGATATGTCAGGTCATAGAAAACTATCCTTCAGCCGATGCTTGAGGCTCACTATGCTGAGATGTCGTAATCCCTTTTGATATGTCAGGTCATAGAAAACCAGTGCTTGCGGCTACAAAGGTTTATAATGATGCGACGTCGTAATCCCTTTTGATATGTCAGGTCATAGAAAACCTACGCCTGCAACTCTTATGCCGTTCCTTATGGGTGGGTCGTAATCCCTTTTGATATGTCAGGTCATAGAAAACAGGAGACCCCTCACTTGACCCTAACTGTTTAAAAATCCGTCGTAATCCCTTTTGATATGTCAGGTCATAGAAAACTCAGGCCAAAGCCAAAGGCATCACAATGCCCGACACCGTCGTAATCCCTTTTGATATGTCAGGTCATAGAAAACTGTACCCTGTGAAACCCTTGAATGACGGGCCTCTGCGGGCCTAAAAACACGGAGCCTCTCTTCAAGCTCCAAACTTATGTCAAAAAACATATTTTTCATTGCAAATCAAAGCAATAACAGCACAAAAAACAATCACTTGCAGAATATACACGGAGCCCGCCACAGTCATAACGCAGTAACTCATTATACAAAAGGGCGTTACCATCATTAACACCCTTAACTGCCCATTTTCAGAAACCTCCGTGCAGGAATAACGCTTTTCCCCCTCTATGTAATAAAGTAATACTCATTTTCGCTCACTTTTCCTTGCCCGATTATAACAATCTCCTCTTTGCACGACTCACATATCCGGTAAAACCTGACACTATCCTCTTCAGGCTTTATCAATCGTCGCAATCGTCGCTCCATATCCTGAACCTGACGATCGGTCAGCAGACACTCGAAAACGCTGTACTGCACCCGCACACCGTAACCCTCCATAAGTTTTGCAACTTTTGGAAGACGTTTTTTATCACAAATATCGTACGAAACCAGCAGAAACATAGGTTACCTCCTGAGATATGGCATGTAGGGTTTTTCCCCTTTCAGGTAAAGCGCAAACTCACCAACCTGCAAATCAAGGCAGCGACGATAGCTCACCTGATAGCCTGTTGCGGTATGCGTCGTTTCACGGTGCATGAGGTTTTCAAACTCCCGGATGTACGTTTTGCGAGACTCATCGCTCAAATAACACCCTTTCGGGCTGCCGTCGTCATGACGAACAGTAGTAAATTCATGCGGCCCAATCAGTTGTTTGTTGATAATCCCCACTACCAGACCATCAATCAACGTTCTGAACTCTTCGATAAGGTCGCTGATCAAGGCCGGGTGCTGCGGTTTGTCGGCATGAAGAAATCCCACGTAGGGATGAAGCCTGTGCAACCGAGCCATCGAACAGATGTTGTTGAAAAGCATACTGTACCCAAAGCTCAGCATGGCATTAACCGGATCCGTTGGAGGTCGACGAACTCTGAGTTTAAAGGTGAATGTGCCTGATTCGAACAGCCCCTGAAACACACTGAAGTACACTGCCGCGCCCTGTCCTTCATAACCACGAACAGCGTCAATGGTTTCGGCTCGCTCAAGGGCCTTCTCGAGCAAATGAATGTCGGCAATTGCCTTGTTCAATCGCAAGTTTTCTGATTTTTCAGCATGCCGCTTCAACAACACCGAAGAGTTGTGCAGTTTTGCACGAACAAAGTTCCTCGAACACTCAAGCAAAAAGGTCTCATCGGATGAACGCTCAAACTGCAATCGTTCAAGGGCTATGTTGACATCATCCGTTGATTCAATCCGGCTATAATATTTTCCCTGTTGCGAGAGCAGCACAATCGGGGTGTTTTGTGTCAGGCAGTGCCTGAGTGCTGCCGGGGTAATCATGCATGCCCCAAAAATAACAATCTGGCCAACCTTGATGGAGGGAATTTCAATCAGCTCACTCTCTTCAGCATCTTTGCCATGAGTAACCCTGAACCGCTCATTTTCAATACGCAGCATTGAACCCTGCTCTTCGATATAGAGAGTTCTCAGAAAGACGCTATCATCACTCATGGTTCTACAGGTTTTGCAGTTTCAAGAAGCTGGAATTTCCCAAGGCCGAAGGTGGAGCCTTTGCCGATATGCAGATACTCGCCCAGCTTGAAGAGTGGCCAATACTGCCCCGTTTTGCCGCTGAACGATACCGTGCCGAGCATACCGCCAAGCTGCATCTCCTGCTTCTGGCGGGTGGAGTATCGTGTCCAGTCGAGCCAGTGGGTGCGCGACTCCTGAAGCTTTACCTCTCCACTCTGCAATGGCAAGTCACGGCTGTTGTAAACCTGCGGAACAGGGTTGTCGCCATAAATCTGCGCCAGCACAAAGGCCCGGTGATAGAGCAGCTTGAGGAGCAGGTAAAAATCCTCATCCCTGGTGATGGCCGTAAGCAGCCCCGGCCCCAAACCAGGCTGCCAGGCGGTTTTCATGCGCATGGGTGTCTGAAACTTCATGGTAAGCAGGCTGTCATCCGCTCCCGGTCTCTCCAGGATATCACTTGCCGAATGCACCGCAAAAACGCCACTCAGATTCCCTTCATCATAGATGTTTTTGCCGTTATCGTCAACAACCGTGAGCAGCTTGAAACGGCCCCGCCCCCGACCAATGCCGAGATCCTCGCCAAGAATCATAAAGGCGTAAACAAAAAAGGGAAGCTTTTCAATGGCGCTGCCAAAAAGCGTTAAACCATAGGAGATGGTGCTGCCGGGGTGAAAATGCTGCCGCTCGGTCATGGGTGGATCAAGCACAAAGGGGTGTGGAGCATCAGAGCCGATACGGAGTCGTTGAGCTGTCTCTTTCGGCACCTTCGTTTCAAATACCGTATAGTAGGCACAGGCTGTTTTCAACATGCAGGGCCCGCACTGCCTGTCGCGACTGAGGCAGGTGGCTTTTTTGAAGGCAAATCCGAACCCGCCACGCAAAGCGGCACCCTTGTAATCAGGCAGAAGAATCTCCTCCGTCGGCTGGATGGTAAACTGAAACCGTGCAATGAGCAGGGGGTGGAGGGGGGTG
>CAJEXI010000056.1 GCA_903994455.1 uncultured Chlorobiaceae bacterium
ACTCAAAATGTTACGAAAGTCAAATTTTAAACACCAATGAATTCAAGGGGTGCGAGCCAAATCGGGAATTGCTGGTAAAATATAGATATATTTCTAAATATTTATCCTGAATTATTCGCCATAAAAGTTGCTCTGGATTTTGACGATACAGAGGATGTTGTGCACGGCCATCAGCAACTGGCTCTGTTCAGCGGTTATTATCAGGAGACTTATTTCCTGTCCGGCTTGACGATACCGTCATGGAGAGCAAAACCGGATGGGCGGGTACAAGGTAATTCTTGAAAATGAAGCTACCGTAGAGGAACCTGTCGATATCAAGCAGGGAAATTTGCTGGTACTTTCTCAAGCTTGAGATCTTCTATGTTGATCTGGTTTTCTACAATCGCCTGTAGCGCTGCTATGTGCTCATTGACCTCAAGCGCGACAAGCTGACGCATCAGGATTTGGGGCAGATGCAGAAGTATTTCAACTACTTTGACCGTTATGTCAAAATGGAGGATGAACTCTATCTGCCATCAAAAGAGGAGCTGAAAAGGCAGCAGGCATTGGGCACTGTGACAATCCCTATCAGGAGGGTATGAACGATGTTCGATAAATGTGGCTATCAGGGTATCGGGAAGGTAGCAACCTCAATGAATTCGCCTTCTGTGCTTTGCACGACCGACGTGCCCTTTTATGGCAATAACCAAATGCTGATGAAAACGGTGATTTTGGGGGAGTGAGGAGATTGCTGTGCCCGAAGTATTATTGTTGAATGATTATTAACTTATTTTTCGTAAAATCATGTACACCGAAAACAAACAATAACCTTCAGCGCAAAAAAGTGGGGAACGTATGACGATTCGAGTATCGGAAACAACTCGAAACATTGTCTGTAAAAGCATTGATATTGACAGGTTATCAGAGGTTATAGATATGAGTTATGGGGGCTTTTCAACAACAGCCGATGTTGATCGAGCGAAAACCGGGCTTTACTCCGACAGCAACAGAGGTTCTGTCAGGCTCAATACCGGGCGGTACTATACTGCCAAAGAATATGAGGAGCGTATAAACCGCATAAAAAACATGAAACTTCCTTATTAGAGATGAAAAAATAATGGGAATTTCGCCAGGCAAAGAAAATGAGAATGGATTTTCAAAAGAGGAGATTGCTCAATTAGAAGTTCTCGCATCTCTTTATATGCAGGCAAAGTCCCTGATATTATACTCTGAGGAGGTGGACCCTGATTACCGCTCAAATTTACAGACAATAAAGGAATTACGAGACGCTTTTGATCATCTCATGCGGATCATCGTTGAACGGTTTAGCGACGATAAATCCGCCCTTGGAGACACTTCAGGGACTGAATATTTCCAAAAAAACATCCAGAAGTCTATTGGCCACGTCTATCGCGACGCATTCGACGCTTTAGACGGGGCAGTAATGTATTATAGGGGGAATCATTTGCGCGTTGGTTGGGGTCATAGCCACGGTAGCCTTTAACAATTATTTCCAAAAAACAAATGCCCCTGACAAACAGGTGCCCCCTCAAATATCTTCTCCGGCCACAAAATAAGTTCACAAGAATTCTGACTATCTGCTGACATGGAACCGCAGGAATATTGATAACGCGGAGATGAAGCCTGTAAGAAAATGACACAAAGAGCTGAAGACTCCGGATTTGGCAGGGAAAGCCTATACCAAAACTTTAAGGATTAGTGCTCATGAACTATCAACAGTTACTTGCCCTCTTCAAAGAGACCCACCACGATTTGCACCAGAGAGCTGACTGGTCGGTCGCGACCTCTCTCGTGATCCGGAACTGGCGCTGCGAAAATCCGGATCAGGAGGGCTCTGACGATGTTCGATCAATGGCTCAATCAGGATATCGGTAACGTTCTTGCCCGACGTAACCGGGTTGTGGTGGGGGCTGAAGCCTCTCTTCTGGATCTTTTGGGCAAGGTTCTGCCGAAGGAGATGACAATTTTTGTGGTTCATAGCGGCCTTGAGGAGCTGGAGTGCAAGTACACAGTGGAGAAATTCCACAAAGATGAGAAGGTGGTGATAATAGCAACTGCACCCAAAACCGAACTGACCTTTATTCGTGACTATGCTGAAACTTACGGGTATGTGGATATACGCAACGTTGAGAGTTATGTGGTGGAGAGGGTTTTTCAGGAGCTTGGTCTGAACATTTCTCTTACACCGGAAGAGCTCAAGGTTGCGGCATACAACAGCCTCGCTAAAGGACGGGAGTACTGGGAGGAGCTTTATCGCAAGGGTGGTGAGCGGCTTTTTGATATTGGCAGTGACATACTCCCGTTTCTCCATGATCCAGAGGGGTTCTGCGCTACCCGTGATGCGGTGGTGGTTGCGGCCTTTTTTGAAAAAATCAATTCTTGGCTTGGGCGCGGCAATATCAGCCAGCCCCCCGAAACCCTTGCGAAGGAGGTTGCGGAGCAGATTCTTGGGTCACTGCTGACAGGCAAACCGAAGAAGAGGTATCTCGATGTGTACAAAAAGTGGGGCGACTCCAAAGCCATGGAGGGTTCGTTGCTGGGCTATTGCCAGGAGCATCCTGCCCGGTTGGAGCAGCCGGAACTTTGGAAAGTTTATGCCGCCCATCCGTTCGCTTCGGTTTTCCCGTAGCATCCTCATAATTCTTTTTGTATCGGCTGAACTCTTCGAACTGCGAGTTAATGAGGGCATTCATGGGATAGACGACAAGCGCTGTTACCCCTTTTGCAAAGGATTCAAAGAGCGGGAAGTTTTGTGTGGCATCATGCGTCTACTCGTACAAGCTGAATGAGCTTGGGAAAGGCCAACTCTTGGGTTCGCACGGGATTTTCAGCAGGAGCTCCAACTTTGGTTCTTGCCCTTACGCGTTTCACCAAAAAAGTGTGTAAAAAATCAATCCCAAGAGATCAAAAAATAAAATCTGCAATTGGTTTTCATTTTTTAAATTTTGCTGTATCTTTAGACCGAAGCAAAAATGAAAAATAAAGGAATTTACGATGTTAATAGAATTTAGTGTAGAAAATTTCCTTTCATTTAAAGATTTGACAACTCTGTCAATGGTTGTTGCCAAGTCATTTAAAGAACATCACGACAGCCATATAATAAATATAGATGAAAAGTTAGCATTACTGAAATCTGCGATTATTTATGGCAATAATGCAAGCGGTAAAAGCAATTTTCTTGAAGCGATCGGTTTTATGAAAGCAACCGTTCTACACTCCTTTAGGGATGCATTAATGGATAACAGCGAACAAATATCTTCATTAGAAAAATTTGCCCTAAGCAGTGCAACCGAAAATGAAACAAGCTTTTTTGAAATCTTATTTATTCATCAAAAAAGAAAATATCGCTATGGATTTGAAATGGATCGAGATAAAATTGTAGCCGAATGGTTGTTTCATACTACAAGCAAGGAAGTCTACTTGTTTAAAAGAAATTTTCAAACTATTCAGATAAATCAATCAGCGTTTAGAGAAGCGCTTGGAAAAGAAAACGACGTAAAAAAAAATGTTCTTTTTCTTTCACTACTTGCAACATTAGGAAAAGAAATATCAACAAGCATCGTCGATTGGTTTAAAAAAGTCAATATTATTAATGGCATTCACGACAGAGGGCACAAACGCTATACCATAGATAAACTAAAGTCAGAACCGCAATTTTTCAATTGGGTATTGCTATTTATTAAATATTTAGAAATAGTAAACTTATCAACCACCGAAGAAGAGGTAAATGAAATTGATTTAGAAAATCTAAGAACTAAAGAAAAAGATGAAGAAATCATTAATCTTTTAACAAGCATTCAAAAAATACAATCAAAAGTACAATCAAAACAACCAAAAAGAGATCAACTCATTACTTTTCACAGAAAATACGACAATAACAATGTATTGATCGATACGGTTCCTTTTAATTTTGATAAACAAGAATCAGAAGGAACAAAAAAGTTACTCTATTTACTGGGCCCGTGGTATGATACGTTACAAAATGGAAAAGTCCTTATAATTGATGAATTAGATTCTCGATTGCATAGCCATTTAACGTTAAGATTGGTTGACTTTTTCCATCAATTTAATAAAAGCAATGCTCAATTAATTTGTGCAGTACATGATATTTCATTATTGAATAAGCAAACTTTTAGAAGAGACCAAATATGGTTTATGGAAAAAAACCAGTTTGGTGCCTCTGAAATGGTTTCATTAGGTCAATTTAAAACTGAAAAAGTAAGAAACAAGTCTGCATTTGATAAGAATTATTTAACAGGAAAGTATGGCGGAATACCTTATTTCGATTTTGATGAAAAATTAAATGACTTATTATATGAGTAAAGGAAAAGTCAATAAATTTAATCCAAGAAATAGATCTTCCTACCAAAGAGAAGTTAATAAAATCCCTGTCAGGTCAGGAAAACGTGAGCCTTTAATAGTTTTCAGCTTTAAAGATTTTGACAGAAATCAGGGAGAAAGCTTCAACGATCGGGAGAATAATAAGTTGTTAGCATTAGCAATTGAAAAAATACATGAGGTATGCAATCTTTCACGATTAGAAGCCACCAAACAACAAATAATTAAAGAATATACACAAGGGCAATTCCCGCCACACTCTGACTTTACACATCCAAAACATATCCCGAATGATATTTCATGGTGTACAATGCATATTCAGGGTAAAGAATGTGTTATTGGATATTTTGAAGACAATATATTTTTTATTGTTTTTTTAGATAAAAATCACCGATTCTGGATTACAGAAAAAAAGCACACCTAAAAATTATCTATGCCTTGATCGTACCTCCGTGCTCCTGCTCCTGGGCAGTCAATGGTATCGATAAATAGTTATTTCCTCATCGTTTTTCTTTTCCGCAATGAAGAAGCAGGTAATATAGTGTAATCTGCCTTTGCGGTCAAAAACTCAAAAACTTTGTGTATCAAAAACAAATCAACTGTTCTTTGATAGCTCAATTGTCTTCAGTTCCTGAAGAGCGTTATCAAATTTTTTTTGACTGTTGTAATGATTTCGAAAAAATTTGCCCTCTTTATATCCATACACGATAAGATTAGATTGCACTGAATGAAAGAAAAATTCATTATATCCTTTCGCGATCATTCGGAAATATCCTGTTAGATATCCGACAAGAAAATTAATGACATAGGTAATTTCGATTTCCGGAAATTCATCAAATGGATGGTTAAGAATACCTCTTGTAGCCGTTTTATCGTCCGCATGAATTAATTTTACCATGTTGAACTCTATTACTGACCTGACGTTATAAATATTTATGGCATATCCAAAATCTTCTTCCCCTTTTTTAAAGTAAATTAAAAATTGAAAAGAAAACGATCCTTTATAATCGTCATAATAACTTCCACTTTCTCCAAAAATATGTTTCAATGTAACATACATCTTTGGAAAGCTTGAGTAAATAATACTATCATCCCTGGAGAGAGACATTATATGCCCATAATTTTCAAATAGTGAAAGGCTGTTTTTTCGAAGTAAATAAAATTGTTCATCATTAAGACGTATAATCTTATACGTCATTACCTCTGTTTCACTATCAATAAAGATATTCTTTATCGGGAAATTATTATCCTTTTTTCTATACTTGTTAATTACAGAAGAAACAAGTGCACTATTTTCGTCATGATTTAACATTTATTGTCGCTTTCAACTGAACGCCTAATGAAACATCAGTAATATATTTTCCTGGTATCTTGTCAAAATACGTGACATGAGCATCAATGCCATAATTATCTGCATGTCTGTTTGCCACTTCACAATTTAAACCGGCGATAAATGGGTCAATCAGGATATCGGGAAGGTAGCAACCTCAACGAATTCGCCATCTGTGCCTGGCGCGACCGACGTGCCCTTTTTGGTAATAACCAGATGCTGATGCAAACGGTGATTTTGGGGAAGTGAGGAGTCCAACTCACCGCTCAAAGCTGCTCCAGTGCCATCATTGCAGCGCTGATGGCTTTTACCACCGTTGGCGAAGAAGTGGCAAATCGTTGAGGATTACTGATCGACAGTGATGGTGGTATGCCGAGTGGCATCAGGGGATACGATGTTTCAGCGCCGATCAGCAACATCATGGCCTTGTCGGCTCTTGTGCCAGTTACTTGCACTGGGGTTTGTCGACAGATCGGATTCTCCATCAGCTCGTTCATCGTAAAATATTCAGCCTCTTCACGGTTTGTTACCCGATGAAAAGAGAGTTTTTCCAGAGTTCCATGGTGCGCTATTGTCAAAAGAACAGAGCTGTTTTCAAGTTCAAGGATGACCTGGGGCTCCTCTGTGAATTTCGACAGATAAACAAGCGGGAGTTGCGCTGTGCCCGCGTAGAGTATCTCGTGCTCATCAGACAAGTGTTTTGCAATCTTCCGGCATGGTTCAGCAGGATAGAAGAGCAGAAGCTTGTTATGGTCTGTTGCAAGAGCGCTGGCATATCTGGCGATGTCGCAACAGTATTCTTCGGGTTTGGTTAAAAAGTACTCAGCCTCAATGTTGCAATACTCTTGCTCCTCTTCAGGGGTTGCCTCTTCGGGAAAGCAGGCCGGGAGGGGTAGCAAACTCTCCGTGCCGACACAGAGCGCCATCTCCTCTTCTCTCCATGCGTTGCAGTAGCCTTTCAGTTTCGTCAAAAGACGCTTCTCTTTGCCTGAAGCAATACTTTGGAGGCCATGAGGCAGCGTGTTACAGCTACAGAGGGTGTATCCGTCAGTGCCGGAAGTTTTAAGCCTGACCACGGCCGATTCCGCGTGGTCGATGGTGCAGGCGATAATGCTCTTGCTCACTCGGTAATCCATTATTCGAGGGTAAAATATTTTTTGAGGAATTCAAGCTTTTTTTCGCCGACACCCTTGACCTCAAGAAACTCCTGGAAGTCGTGCACCTTTCCCCCCTTTGCGGTTCTGAAGGTAATCAGCCGTTCAGCCATGACTGGCCCGACTCCGGGAATCTTCTGCAACTGCCCTTTACTCGCTTTATTGAAAGCGATGGTTCCATTAAAGACCTTTTTTTCTGACGAGTGTTGTGATGTTTTCTTTTGAGCTCCAGGGTTCTCTTTTTCAGATGCAACACTCTCCATGACATCCTCTTTAACCGAGGCTTGATCGGCAGTGGCAAGGCTGATAAGGCTGTCTACTTCGGCTTCGCGGTAACGAGCGATTTCAACTTTTTTGACAAGCGTCTCAGCCTTTTCTACCGAACGGATATTTTTCAGGATACCTCCAAGCACCAAAAATCCAAGCAGAACCGAGACCAGCGTGATTTCAGCCTTGGTCAAGCTGAGTTTGATCGCCAGTTTTTCGAAAAGCTTCATAAAAAGATCCGTTTAACTCTTGAAGAGACTCCACAAAGAGTTTCGTAGCTGATAGTGCCGGTAATATCAGCAATTTCCTCGGCTGACGGCCCATCCCACCCAAAGAGAACAGCGTTATCTCCTTTTTTGACATTGTGCTTTGTGCCAAGGTCAACCATAATCTGATCCATCGTGACCATTCCGACCTGAGGGTACGATTTTCCGTTGATCATCACCGTTGCCCGGCCAGACAGGGCGCGTGAATAACCGTCGGCGTAACCTGCTGCTATGGTTGCAATAAAGCCTGCTTTCGGTGCCGTCCAGGTTCGGTTATAGCTGACCGTGGTTCCTGCCGTGACAGGTTTGATAAAAATCACTTTTGACTCGAGTTGCATGACCGGTTTTACAGCAAGGCGGCAAGGAGTCTCTTTTGCAGGGTGATAACCGTAGAGCAGGATCCCGGGCCTGACCATATCAAGCCATGACTCCTCTGACGAAAGAATTGCGCCGCTGTTGGCTGCGTGCTTGCAGACTGTTTTGCCGGAAGCATGTTCGTATTCTGCGGTCAGCTTCTTGAATGCCGAAAGCTGTTGATGGGTGAAGCCGCCGGGCGTTGCGCTTTCAGCAAAGTGAGTGTAGATACCGGCAAGCTTGAGAAAGGGGGACTGGTCGATCTCCCTGAGAAGCTCCATAGCCATTGCTGGCTCAGCGCCGAGTCGCCCCATACCCGTATCGACTTTGACCTGAACAGCAAGCATTTTATTATGTGAGGCAGCAATTTCCCTGGCGGCATGAAGCGTTTCGGGGTCGCAGAGGGTCATGTCGATCCCATAGTTCACGAAAAATTCAATATGAGAGGGCAAGGGGGAGGAAAAAGCCAGAATCGTCGACGATTTTTTCAGTGCGCCACCGGTTTTGAGCTCAAGAGCTTCATGGATGTTTGCCACACCAAAATCACTGACACCTGAAGTTTCAAGCGCACCGGCTACTTTGTGAGCATTATGCCCATAAGCGTTTGCCTTGACGATGCCCATGATTCGGGCCTTTCCATTCATTCTTTCACGGATCAGGCGTGCATTCCAGACAAGGTGCTCCAAAGAGACAAGAGCCTCGGTCATGTTTTCTGCAGGAATTTCCCTTCCCGAAAAGCCTGCTTTGTTTTTGTCCATAACGCTTGTGCCGTTGTGCCGTTAAAAAGGTTGTTGCAAAAGAGATTTGAGCGGTGTGTTTTTCGACAGTTGGAACGTCCATCAAAAAAAACATATTTTGTTCCTGATTTTCAAACATGAAATGTGCTTATTTCTCTGGTGTCATGAATGAATCAATTAATGTATATTTTCCGTTGAATGTGACGGTGGTTTCTTGTCACTTTAATTCATTTTTCAGTTACTAATCATGCCGAATCACGATATTTTCGGGCTTCCAGCAGAAACGCCTCTGATTCTTGTCAAACGGATGTCCCGCCACATCAGGCCAAAGGTCATGGCGAAACTTGAGTATATGAATCCCGCCTGGTCGCACTATTACCGGGTGGCGTGTGCCATTGTCAAGGATGCTGAAGAGCGTAAACTGATTCATCCAGGCATGACTCTTGTGGACTGGAGCTTTGGCAACAGCGGGATAGCGCTTGCAATGGCCAGTGTAAGCCGAGGCTACAAACTGCTTTTGGCGGTCCCCGATAAAATATCGCGGGAAAAACAGGATATGCTCAGGGCCATTGGTGCCGAACTGGTTATTACCCCTTCTGATGCCTTGCCCGGCGAGCAGCGCAGTTGCATGAATGTGGCCGAAAGTCTGGTCAAGAGCATTCCCAACGCCTTTTTTACCGGAATGTATGAGAATCCTCTCAGCATCAAGGTTCACAGCGAAGCAACTGGTGCTGAAATTTTTCGTCAGACGGACGGGTTGGTCACTCATGTCTTTGTACCCATGGGCTCCGGTGCCATGGTTTTCGGGATTGGTCGATTTTTGAAAGCAAAGAATCCGGCGATCCGTATTGTTGGCGTTGAGTCGCAGGGTTCAATTTATACCGGTCTTTTCAACGATGGAAAACCGGGCGCTCCGGCATTTTCAGAACTTGAAGAGATAGGCTCTCAACAGGCTTCCGTTTTTTGGGAACCGTCGGTTATCGATGACGTGATGCAGGTAAGCGATTATGAGGCGTTTAACTGTGGCAGGGAACTCTTGCGGATGGAAGCTGTTTTTGCCGGGGGAGCATCGGGGGCGGTGATGGCCGCAGCGCTTCAGGCTTCTGCGGGATACGGCGAGAACGACTGTGTTGTTGCGGTCATGAATGATTTCGGAGGTTACTATCTCAGCAAAATGTATCGGGATGAGTGGATGCGCAAACGGGGCTTTTACCGGAAAGCGAAATCGGCGCTTGAGCAGATTACCGCAGAGGATATTCTCCAGTTGAAAGCGCGGCGTGATCTGATTTTTGCCTATCCGGAACATACGCTTGCGGAGGTGTTTGAAATGATGAAGCAGAACGATGTCTCACAGCTTCCGATTGTCTCCTATAACGCTCCGATCGGAAGTATCAGCGAAAACAAGATTCTTTCCATACTGATTGAAAACGACGATGCCATGAATTCAAAGGTTGTTGGATTCATGGAGAAGCCTTTTCCGGTCTGTACTCTGGATGCCACCATTTCCGAATTATCTGCAAAATTGCAGCAAAACGCATCCGGTGTGTTGATAAACATGTCGGACGGAAGGCTTCAACTGATTACAAAATCGGATCTTATCGATGCGCTTACCCACAAATGAATGATACAACATTATCTGGTTGTTTTTTTTAATGAATTTACTATAATTAAGCAAGTTAAGAACGTTCCTTTTTTTTCGGGTGCCATGCACTATATTGCGCCATGAAGCTGGAGAAAAACAGTGAAGGTACTGATGACGATGAGCCGAGTTAACAACCAGCCAATATGATATGAAGGTAGAGTCCAAAAAAAGGCAGTATATTTTGGAGGGTAAGATCAAGGCTTGCTTCTGTGAAGGGTGCGGTCAAATTACTGAGAAAG
Organism: uncultured Chlorobiaceae bacterium; assembly: GCA_903994455.1. Lineage (GTDB taxonomy): Bacteria > Bacteroidota > Chlorobiia > Chlorobiales > Chlorobiaceae > Chlorobium. The sequence continues at coordinate 10,328 of CAJEXI010000056.1, forward strand.
TGTTTGTCGGCGAATGGATGCCGAGCGATAAGCCGAAATATGACGATTTATTGATGTCAGCTCCGGTTAAAAAGCATAAAGAGGGCAAGAATGGCACGGTCAATATGCCACCAGCGGCTGAAAATCAGTACTGGATTCGCTGCTCCCAGTGTCAACAGGTCTACCTCCTCAAAGAGTGGCAGATACAGATTGACAGGGAAGTCAGCCCTTGTGAACTCAATGCTGAAGAGTGTCAGGTCTATTCTCCACATGGT
>CAJEXI010000057.1 GCA_903994455.1 uncultured Chlorobiaceae bacterium
ACTCGACGGGATCTCAGCCATGGTCTGTCACGAGTGCAGATGTGAATGGTGATGCCAGGCCCGACCTGATAGTTGCCAACAAGAACAGCAATACCGTGTCGGTGTTGCTGAACAACGGCAATGGTACGTTTGCCACAAAAGTTGACTATGCGACGGGAATGTCTCCATACTCCGTCACGAGTGCGGATGTGAATGGTGATGCCAGGCTTGATCTGATAGTTGCCAACTATTCGAGCAATACCGTGTCGGTGTTGCTGAACAACGGCAATGGTACGTTTGCCGCCAAAGTTGACCACGTGACGGGATCTCAGCCATGGTCTGTCACGAGTGCGGATGTGAATGGTGATGCCAGGCCCGATCTGGTAGTTGCCAACTATTCGAGTAATACCGTGTCGGTGTTGATAAATGCTGAGGCTATTTTCTTCACAGAACAGACACCTGTAAAGGTCGCCAGCAACATTGTCATCAACGATCCCGACGGCGATGCAAGCTGGAATGGTGGTAAGCTAAAGGTGCAAATTACACAGAATGCGGAAACTGCTGACATGCTGAACCTTCCGACGGCTAATCCGGGTGGCAGCGGCATCTGGCTCTTTACCGCAGGAGTCAACAGGCTGATGTCGGGCATTGTCCAGATTGGAACTGCTGATGCGGTATCTGTAAGCAATGGGGTGGCATGGGTCATCAACCTCAATGCTAATGCGACCAATGCGTTGGTGCAGGATGTGGCGCGAGCCGTAACGTTCAGCAACAGCAGTGATATGCCCGGCACAGACGATAGGAGTATCACTATTACCGCCACGGACAATCTTGGTGCCTCTTCGGCGGTAGTACAGATGGTAAGGGTGGCTCTGGTGAACGATCCTCCGACGCAGAGTGCGTTCAGTGGCGCATTAAAGACAACAAGTGAGGATACGGCGGTCGAAATTACCTTTTCGGAGCTTGCTGCGCAGGGTAATGAATCGGATGTTGATGGTATAGTGAATGCATTCGTCGTAAAGTCGGTGAGCAGCGGCAGTCTCAGTATTGGCCTTGACGCTGCTTCCGCAACAGCTTATAGTGCCTATAGCAATAATACGGTAGATGCGATGCGCCGGGCCTACTGGACACCGACGCTCAATGCCAATGGTACTCTGAATGCGTTTACAGTGGTTGCGAAGGATAATGGTGGGGCAGAGTCGCTTACTTCTGTTCAGGCGATGGTGAGTGTGACCCCAGTAAACGATGCACCAACGATTTCAAGAAGCGCATGGGGGAGTTCATGGACTTTATTCACAGAACAGACCCCGGTGAAGGTGAGCAACGATATCGCCACTAATGATCTTGATGGCAGTATCGACTGGAATGGAGGTAAACTGAACATACAGATTATCGCTAATGCCGAAGTTGCAGACAACCTCACGCTTCCGACAGTTAACCCCGGAGGAATTGGTATCTGGCTGGATAGAGCAGCAGGCAACAAGCTGATGTCGGGCACGACCTCTATCGGTTTTGCCAATGGTTCTTCAGTGAGTAATGGAGTGGCATGGAGCTTTACCTTCAGTGCCAATGCGACCAATGAATTGGTGCAGGAGGTTGTCCGTTCGGTGACCTTCAGTAACAACAGTGATACTCCAGGTGTTGGCGATCGGAGTATCCGTTTCACCATAACCGATAATAGCGGAGTTTCCGCATCGCTTGAACAGGCGGTTTGGGTTATCGGGGTTAACGAGTTGCCATTGCTGAGTGCGTTTACTACTTCTGTTGATACTACGAGTGAGGATACGCCGGTCGAAATTACCTTTTCGGAGCTTGCCGCGCAAGGCAACGAATCGGATGTTGACGGTACGGTTAATGCTTTTGTTATCAGGTCGGTGAGTAGTGGCAGTCTCAGGATTGGTCTTGATGCTGCATCCGCAACAGCGTATAGTGTATCAAGCAACAGCACGGTCGATGCTACGCATCAGGCTTACTGGATCCCGGCGCTTAATGCCAATGGTACGCAGCAAGCGTTTATGGCAGTTGCGAAGGATAATAGTGCTGTAGAGTCGCTCACGGCAGTTCAGGCGACAGTCAGCGTGACACCGGTGAATGATGCGCCGACGGTCTCCAGAGTTTCACCGGGTGTTGTAACTTCAGTCACAGAACAGACACCTGTAAAGGTCGCCAGCAACATTGTCATCAACGATCCCGACGGCGATGCAAGCTGGAATGGTGGTAAGCTAAAGGTGCAAATTACACAGAATGCGGAAACTGCTGACATGCTGAACCTTCCGACGGCTAATCCGGGTGGCAGCGGCATCTGGCTCTTTACCGCAGGAGTCAACAGGCTGATGTCGGGCATTGTCCAGATTGGAACTGCTGATGCGGTATCTGTAAGCAATGGGGTGGCATGGGTCATCAACCTCAATGCTAATGCGACCAATGCGTTGGTGCAGGATGTGGCGCGAGCCGTAACGTTCAGCAACAGCAGTGATATGCCCGGCACAGACGATAGGAGTATCACTATTACCGCCACGGACAATCTTGGTGCCTCTTCGGCGGTAGTACAGATGGTAAGGGTGGCTCTGGTGAACGATCCTCCGACGCAGAGTGCGTTCAGTGGCGCATTAAAGACAACAAGTGAGGATACGGCGGTCGAAATTACCTTTTCGGAGCTTGCTGCGCAGGGTAATGAATCGGATGTTGATGGTATAGTGAATGCATTCGTCGTAAAGTCGGTGAGCAGCGGCAGTCTCAGTATTGGCCTTGACGCTGCTTCCGCAACAGCTTATAGTGCCTATAGCAATAATACGGTAGATGCGATGCGCCGGGCCTACTGGACACCGACGCTCAATGCCAATGGTACTCTGAATGCGTTTACAGTGGTTGCGAAGGATAATGGTGGGGCAGAGTCGCTTACTTCTGTTCAGGCGATGGTGAGTGTGACCCCAGTAAACGATGCACCAACGATTTCAAGAAGCGCATGGGGGAGTTCATGGACTTTATTCACAGAACAGACCCCGGTGAAGGTGAGCAACGATATCGCCACTAATGATCTTGATGGCAGTATCGACTGGAATGGAGGTAAACTGAACATACAGATTATCGCTAATGCCGAAGTTGCAGACAACCTCACGCTTCCGACAGTTAACCCCGGAGGAATTGGTATCTGGCTGGATAGAGCAGCAGGCAACAAGCTGATGTCGGGCACGACCTCTATCGGTTTTGCCAATGGTTCTTCAGTGAGTAATGGAGTGGCATGGAGCTTTACCTTCAGTGCCAATGCGACCAATGAATTGGTGCAGGAGGTTGTCCGTTCGGTGACCTTCAGTAACAACAGTGATACTCCAGGTGTTGGCGATCGGAGTATCCGTTTCACCATAACCGATAATAGCGGAGTTTCCGCATCGCTTGAACAGGCTGTTTGGGTTATCGGGGTTAACGAGTCGCCATTGCTGAGTGCTTTCACTACTTCTGTTGATACTACGAGTGAGGATACGCCGGTCGAAATTACCTTTGCGGAGCTTGCTGCGAAGGGTAACGAATCGGATGTTGACGGTACGGTTAATGCTTTTGTTATCAGGTCGGTGAGTAGTGGCAGTCTCAGGATTGGTCTTGATGCTGCATCCGCAACAGCGTATAGTGCATCAAGCAACAATACGGTCGATGCTACGCATCAGGCTTACTGGACCCCGGCGCTTAATTCCAATGGTACGCAGCAAGCGTTTATGGCAGTTGCGAGGGACAATAGTGGCGCTGAATCGTTGACAGCTATTCAGGCTACTGTGGGTGTGGCAGGAGTGAACGATGCGCCAATGTTCTCTCAGCCTCTTCCCTTTGGCTCTAAAGTTGATTACTCAACGGGCAGCTCTCCCTCTTCAGTGACCAGCGCAGATGTCAATGGTGATGGCAAGGCTGATCTGGTTGTCTCAAACTCTGCCAGCAGTACTGTTTCTGTGCTGATAAACAATGGGGATGGCACCTTTGCTTCACGGGTAGATTGCATTACAGGTACAAGTCCATCATCATTGGTTGTCGTTGATAGTAATGGCGATGGCAGGAGAGACCTGATTGTCGCAAACTCGGGCAGCGGCACGGTATCGGTTCTGCTGAACAATGGTAATGGAACGTTTGCAACCAAAGTTGATAGTGTTACAGGTTCAACTCCCTCTTTCATGATCACGGCTGATATCAATAAAGATGGCAAGGCTGATCTGATTGTTGCAAACGCAGGAACAGGAAGTTCATCAATTTCCGTGCTGACAGGCAATGGTGATGGGACGTTTGCCAGCAAAGTCGATTACGCCATGGATCTAACTCCTCGTTCCATTTCCAGCGCTGATGTCAACGGTGATGGATGGGCCGATCTGGTTGTGGTGAATGGAGGAGGTTCATCTGTTTCTGTGTTGTCGAACAAGGGGGATGGTACGTTTGCCGCTAAAGTTGATTACGCTACAGGCAGCAGTCCTTCATCGGTGACCTGTGCAGATGTCAATGGTGATGGCAAGGCCGATCTGATTGTCTCGAACTATGGCAGCAGTACTGTTTCGGTGCTGACCAACAAAGGCGATGGGACGTTTGTTGCCCGGTCGGATTATTTTACTGGTACAAATCCTTCTTCGGTTACCACCGCCGATGTCAATGGTGATGGCAAGACTGATCTGATTGTCTCGAATACTGACAGCGGTAATGTGTCTGTATTGACAAACAGAGGTGATGGCACCTTTTTTGAAAGAGTCGCCTACTTCACCGGAACAAGCCCCTCTTCGGTGACCAGCGCAGATGTCAATGGCGACGGCAAGGCTGATTTGATTGTTTCGAATGCAGGCAGCAACACCGTGTCGGTGCTGACAGACATCCCACAAAGTCCACTGACATCATATATTGAGCAAACTTCTGTATCCGTTGTCAGCGCTATTGTCGTCAATGATCCTGAAGGTGATGCAAGCTGGAATGGTGGTTTGTTGAAGATGCAGATTACCAGTAATGCTGAATCTACAGATAGTTTGAGTCTTTCGACGGCTAATCCTGGAGGCACGGGCATCTGGCTGGATACCTCAGCAGGTAATAGTGTGATGGCTGGTGTAACTGCCATTGGTACTGCCAGTAGCGCTTCTGTAAACAGCGGCGTTGTGTGGATTTTTAGTTTCAATGCCAATGCGACCAATGCTCTTGTGCAAAAGGTTGCCCGTGCTGTGACCTATTACAATAGCAGCGACAGGCCGGGTACGGCTGATCGCAGCATCAGTATTACGGCAACAGACAATCTTGGAGCTTCGGTATCTCTTCTGCAGACGGTAAGAATTACAGCAGTAAACGATGCTCCGATATTGACGGCGTTCAGTGGTGTTGTTGAGACGACCAGCGAGGATACTCCAGTTGAAATTACCCTGGCTGAACTGAAGGCGCAAGGGAATGAATCGGATGTTGATGGTACGGTTACTGCTTTTATTATCAAGGGCGTGAGCAGTGGCAGCCTCAGTATTGGCGGTAGTGTTGATACTGCAACAGCGTTCACCTGGGGGACAAATAACACTATAGATGCTACGCATCACGCTTATTGGAGCCCATCGTCCAATGCCAATGGGGTGCTGCCTGCATTCACACTGGTAGCGAAAGACAACGGTGGAGCAGAATCACAAGCAGCCATACAGGCCTCAGTTCATGTTACTGCGGTGAATGATGCGCCGACTATTTCGCAACCTCTTGATCTTTCCTTTGCAGCAAAGGTGGATTACGCGACAGGTACAGGGCCTGTATCATTAACCGGAACGGACATTGATGGCGATGGAGCGGTTGATCTTGTTGTTGTGAATTCAGGCGGCGGGACAGTATCGGTGCTGAAGAACAATGATGCCTTTTTGGGTAAAGAAGATTACGCGACAGGTGCGACCTCTTATTCTGTTACCAGCGCCGATGTTAATGGTGATGGCAAGGCGGATCTTATCGTTGCCAATGAATCAGTCTATTCCTATGGCTACTACGTTTATAGCTACTACAGCTATAACTATGGCGTATCGGTGCTGATTAATCTGGGTGATGGTTCGTTTGGTGGTCCAGCCATATATGCAACCAGTTCAACGATTTCCGATAGTTTAATGGGGGGCACTGCTGGTTCTTCAGTGATCAGCGCCGATGTCAACGGTGACGGTAAGGCTGATCTTATTGTCTCGAATAATGCCTGTAATAATCTCTCTGTGCTTATAAACAGAGGTGATGGTACGTTCTTCGATACACAAAATTACACTACGGGTAGTGCGCCTGTATGTGTGGCCAGCGCCGATCTCAATGGAGATGGAAAAAAAGATCTGCTCGTGGCGAATTTTAGCAGTAACAGCGTATCGGTGTTTCTCAATGACGTGAACGGATTATTTTTATCCAGAAATGATTATTCCACAGGAGTAAATCCCTCTTCGATCTCCACTGCAGATGTTAATGGCGATGGCAAGCTGGATCTGCTTGTGGCAAACTCAGGCAGTAACAGTGTGTCGGTGCTGAAAAATAATGGAGACGGTATTTTTGCCGATAAAATTGATTATGCTGTCGCCACACAGCCCTCTTCAGTCACGATCGCAGATGTAAATAGAGACGGGATGGGAGATCTCATTGTTGCCAATGCGGGCAACAATAGCGTGTCGGTGATGTTAAACCAGGGAGATGGTATCTTTGGTGCCAAAGAGGATTTCTCCACAGATACGGTGCCTCGTTTTGTTACCAGCGCTGAGCTCAATGGTGATGGCAAGCTTGACCTGATTGTTGCGAGCTCTGGCAGCGGGAGCATGTCGGTGTTGACCAATACCTCATTGATAGCTCTGACCCCATTTACAGAACAAACACCGGTAAAGGTTTCAAGTGGCCTCCTTTTCAACCATCCTGATGGCGATGCAAGCTGGAGTGGAGGTACATTGACGATACAGATTGCCAGAAATGCTGAAGCTGCGGACTCTTTGAGCCTTGCGACGCTTAACCCCGGCGTTAATGGTATCTGGCTTGATATTGCGGCAGGAAACAAGTTGATGTGTGGCACTACTCATATTGGCATGGCCGATGCCACTTCAGTAACCAATGGTGTTGCATGGACGTTAAGTTTCAATGCCAATGTGAATAATGCTCTGGTGCAGGACGTTGCCCAGGCAATTACCTTCAACAACAGCAGTGATACGCCAGGAACGGCTGATCGCAGTATCAGCTTCACTGTAACTGACAATCGCGGAGTTTCGGCATCGATAGTGCAGATCGTGACGGTTACCGCAGTAAACGAACTGCCCGTGCTCACCTCTTTCAGTAGTGATGTTGACACGACGAACGAGGATACTCAGGTTGAAATTACCTTCGCAGAGCTTAAGGCTTCCGGTAATGAATCGGATGTTGATGGTACTGTTGATGCTTTTGTGATCAAATCGGTGAGCAGTGGCATCCTTAGGATAGGTCTTGATGCCAGTACTGCGACAGCTTATAATGTGTCAAGCAACAGCACAATAGATACTACGCACAGGGCCTACTGGACACCTGTACTCAATGCAAATGGTACGCTGAGTGCCTTCTCGGCAGTTGCGAGGGATAGTAGAGGGGGGGGAGTCCCTCATGGCCATTCAGGCGACGGTGAGTGTGACTGGAGTGAATGACGCGCCGATGATCGCCAGGGCTGATGGACTTTCCTTTTCGGCAGGCATCCAGTACAGTACAGGTATTCATCCCTCTTCGATTACAAGTGCTGATCTCAATGGTGATGGCAATGCAGATCTGATTGTTTCAGATTCCGGTAGTAACAAGGTGTCGGTGCTTACAAATGAGGGTGATGGTACTTTCGCAGAAAGAATTGATTATGCTACGGGTGGCAATCCTTCTTCGGTAAGAAGTGACGATGTTAATGACGATGGCAAAGCAGATCTGATCATTGCAAACTTTGGCAGTGATACCGTATCAGTCCTGAAAAACAATGGTGATGGTACGTTTGCCGCTAAAGTAGATTATGTTACAGGCACTTTCCCCTCTTCCGTTACGAGCGCTGATGTTAATGGCGATCACAAGGCAGACCTGATTGTCACAAATAACTGGAGCAATAGCGTGTCGTTACTGAGGAACAACGGTGATGGTACGTTTGCTGCTAAAGTTGATTACGTCACTGGCAGTGACCCCGCTTCTGTGACGAGTGCTGATGTCAATGGAGATGGCAAGGCAGATATCATTTTGGCGAATTGGGGTGGCAATACGGTTTCGGTCCTGAAAAACAATGGTGATGGTACCTTTGCTGACAGAGTTGATTACGCTACGGGTATTGCGCCTTCCCTGGTGACGAGCGCCGATGTCAACGGAGATGGTAAGGCAGATCTTGTTGTGGTGAACAGTGGAAGTGATACGGTTTCAGTACTGAAAAACAATGGTGATGGTACTTTTGGCACGAAAATTGATTATATCGCAGACCAAAATCCCCAGTCGATTGTCAGCTCGGATCTTGATGGTGATGGTCATCTGGATCTGATCGTTACCAACTCGGACGGTGCTCTGGTTTCGGTGCTGAAAAACAGGGGTGATGGAACCTTTGCTCCGAAAGTTGATTATGCTACAGGTTCAAGTCCTGAATCCGTTGCCATCGCTGATGTAAATGGCGACGGTAAGTCGGATCTTGTCGTTGCCAACAGTGGCAGCGGTACCGTGTCGGTTTTTGCCAATATTTCACAAGGTGCTTTTACCTCTTTCACCGAACAAATATCTGTTCAAATCGTCAGTGGCGTTATCATTAATCACCCGGATGGTGATGCAAGCTGGAGTGGTGGATCACTGAAGCTTCAAATTACTGCGAATGCTGAAGCTGCCGACACACTGAGACTTGCGGCATCGAATCCCGGCGGGAGTGGTATCTGGCTGGATAGAGCAGCAGGCAACAAGCTGATGGCAGGCAGTACTGTAATTGGTACAGCAGATGCGGCTTCCGTGAGCAATAATGTTGCATGGAATTTGATGTTTAATTCTTTTGCTACCAATGCATTGGTGCAGGATGTTGCTCGTGCAGTGCTCTTCAACAACAGCAGCGATACGCCGGGAATTGCCAATCGTGGGATAAGCTTCACGGTAATCGACAATAAGGGTGTTGCAGTGTCAATAGAGCAGACGGTAACAGTAGAAACGGTAAATGATTCTCCGATAATGACCTTTTTCAGCGGAGCTGTTGATGCGACCAATGAAGATACTCAAGTTGAAATTACCGTTGAAGAGCTAAAGGCTCAAGGTAATGAATCGGATATTGATGGAGTGGTTGATGCATTCGTCATCAAAAAAAGTGAGCAGCGGTTCCCTCAAAATTGGCAGCAGCGCTGAAACTGCTACAGTATTTGCCTGGGCAACCAATAACACGATCGATGCGACGCACCATGCCTATTGGGCACCTGAGCATAATGAGACTGGGGTATTGGGTGCATTCATAGCAGTTGCCAGAGACAACAGTGGAGCTGAGTCGCTCACCGATGTTCAGGCGACAGTAAGCGTAATCGGGGTGAATGATGCGCCAATCGTTTATCCGCCAGTGGAGCTTTCCTTTGCCTCAAAGGTCGATTATGCAACAGGGAACATGCGGTATGTCGTTAGCGGTACCGATGTCAATGGCGATGGCATGTTAGCTACCGGCGGTGATTATTCCACATACAACGGCTCATCTTCTGTGACAAGTGCCGACCTCAACGGCGACGGTCATACTGACCTTATCATCACAAACAGTGGCAGCAATACTGTGTCGGTACTGAAAAACAATGGGGACGGTACTTTTGCGGCCAAAGTTGATTATATGACAGGCTGTTACCCTTCATCGGCTACTGCTGCTGATGTCAATGGCGATGCCAACATTGATCTTGTTGTTGCGAACAGTTACAATAATACACTGTCGGTGCTGAAAAACAATGGGGATGGCACCTTTGCTGCCCGGGTTGACTACATCACAGGTTGGTATCCCTCTTCTGTTGTGAGCCAGGATGTTAATGGGGATGCCAGAGCTGACCTCATTGTGACAAACAGCGACAGCAATACTGTTTCGGTGCTTGAAAACAATGGAGATGGTACTTTTGCGGCGCGGGTTGATTACGCTACAGGGTGGTATCCCTCTTCCGTTGTCAGCGCAGATCTCAATGCCGACGGGAATGCGGATCTTATAGTGGTAAACAAGAATGATAACACGGTTTCAATACTCATAAACAATGGTGATGGTACTTTTGCATCAAAAGTTGATTACGCCACAGGCATTTCTCCTGCATCAGTTACCATTGCAGATATTGATAATGATGGAAAGAGTGATCTTGTCGTCGCCAACTATGGTTCTAATACCGTCACGGTATTGAAAAACAATGGCAATGGAACCTTTGCTTTCAGTGTCGAGTATACTACAGGTCATGGCGCATATTTTATTACCAGCGATGATGTGAATGGAGATGGTAACGTTGATTTGCTGGTTTTGACTGGTAGCGTAAGCAGCAGTAATACACTTTCTATATTGACGAACAATGGTGATGGTACCTTTGCTTCTGCCGTTGATTACCTTACAGTCAGCTATCCGGAATCACTCACAACGGCCGATGTTAATGG
>CAJEXI010000058.1 GCA_903994455.1 uncultured Chlorobiaceae bacterium
AGATTTTTTTCATAAAAGCACATGAAATAAGGTAATTATCGCGAAAGTACGAAATATTCGCCAGACTTCAAAATGCTAATTTGTTAAATTATCGAAAGATATATCTTTCGTCAATAAATAGAGGTGCCCTAAAGTCTTTTATTGAATCGATATTATCGGTTTCTGGAGTGTGATTAAATAAAAATACATCTTTGCCTGTACCACCATAAAGCTCATCACATCCAACTCCACCAACTAAAAGATCATCTCCATCACCACCCTCTAATGTGTCATTTCCTCGACCTCCATAAAGCTCATCATTTCCATCAATACCTTGCAGTAAATCATTACCTGCAAGAGCAAATATTCTTTCTCCTCCTGTTGAGCCGATCAGCCTTTCTGTATCGGTAGCAGTACCTGTGGCTGGTGTACCAAAAAAATCTGAGCTACGAATATGGATAGATAGATCATTAGGCACATCATCATCATGAGTAGTAAATAGAGAAAAATAAATAGGAGGCTTTATCGTAGCTGCTGATGCTAAATCATTTGTACCAAGGCCATTACTAACTTGAAAATGAAGATGAGTTCCGGAAGAATTTCCAGTACTTCCAGGAACGCCTAGTATGTCATTCATGTCTACATCATCATTAATTTCGAATTCCTTCCCAGTAGTTTTACTTAGTCCAAAAGATGCTAAATGCGCATAAGTAGCATAGAACCCATTATGATTAACTGTAAGATAATTTCCTTCATTATCGGAGAGTGCTACTTTTGCAGCTATTTTACCTACTGCGACAGAATACACTTCACTACCTGGTGTTGAAAAATCAATTGACCACCTGCTATCATATGTATCAGAATATTTTTTATGGGTGTCTTTCGTATTATAGCCTTGGTAATATTCAGAGTTTGTCACCGGTATTGCCACTGGCGTTGTTGTCACTATTATAGGGACTTGTCCCCCTAACGTCGTAAACTCAACCTCACGTGCAATTGTGCCAGCAAAAGCATTTCCAGAAGAATCTGTTATTGCTCCCGAGTCAATGAGCACATTAAATGTATTGCCAGCTCCAATCGGGTCGCCAGGATCAATCGTTATCTCTGTTCCTGCAAACACAATTCTTGGATCAGTAATCGATATTGTCCGCGATGCATTTTTTGTTACATTTAAAATTATAATATTGCCTGTACCGGCTTTTACATCCTCTTTAAAAGTCAATATAATATCGCTATTTGTGTCAATATTATACGCTTCATTGGTGGGACTTAACTTAGTTAATATTGGTGATGTAATGTCAACTGGACCATCTGTCGGTTGATCAATTAGTGTCGTTGGTGTATCGGGTGCTCCTGATGCAGCCCCCTCAAAACGAAGAAACTCAATGCCATACAATGTATCAACACCATCCCTGTTGCTTACACGATCTTCAACTTGCAACACCTTTCCAGATGCTGAAGGAGTTATGATATAGTCACCTTCTGCACCACTGTATACAGCAACATCAGCATCTCCCGTACCTCCAGAAATAATATCATCACCACCTAGCCCTTTTAAAGTATCATTACCGACTATTCCGGTAATGTAGTTATTAAGGGTGTTTCCTGTAAGAATATCGTCATAAGCAGTGCCTTTGACATTTTCGATGAAATCATTTTTATAACTTCCCAAACCAGCCACAATAGATTCAACAAGATTGCTGCTACTTGATGAAAGGTCAACAACTGTGCCTCTCCCACCTAACTGCTCCACGAGACTCTGATACGTTCCATTTTGATCGGGCGTAACAGCAAATACAGGTATAATATTTGACTTAATGAGAGCATCCATAACTTGGGCTACTGACGGATAATCTTCGCCTGTTCCTGGAGGAGTACCATCAAGAATAGTATCCCCATTATTAACTCCGACCGGATTATTGCCTGCCTGATGATATGGAGCATCGGTTGCCAGCACAACAATTCTCGCTGCTCCAGAGCGAAAACCGATTTCATCTACGCCACTACTTTTATCGTCCTCAATGGTGCGTAATGCTATCTGATACAATGCTTCAAGCTGCGCTTCTGGCCCATCATTTCCATCTAATACAACCATGCTGTCAAATGCAGTTTTCACAAGCGGTGTATCAAAACTAAGGCCTGACCAAGTTTTGTAGACATAATCCCCCCACGCGTCACCAAAAGGTTCGACTGGTTTATCAACAAAGCTGCCTGCACCAAACGTTGTATTAGGCTGAACAGTTGTGACCTCAGCAATCAGATTATCAAGCAAAGCCCTTACCGTTGCGACATCATCAGTAAATGACCCTGACAAATCCTCAACAATAAACAGATCAAGTGGTTGCTTGGTTGTCGCATCACTTCCGCTGCCAAGGTGAACGATAGCGCCACCAACAACACCTCCATCAGTTAAATCAACGCTTGCACCAGATGCCGCGCCAGAAAAATCAAGTGTATCATTTCCTGCACTGTCAAGAATTATTTTTTCTCCACTTCCATTAATCTTGAATATGTCATTACCATCTTTGCCAGATAACAGATCATTGCCATTTTTACCATCAATAATATCATTGAACGCTGTTCCAATGATGTAGTCATCATTATCTGTACCAAAAACAGTATCCATTAATCCATCTCGATTCCCATCGTTATGCGTACCGTTCACAATATTGCTTAAAATTGAGTCGGCAGCAACATTGATATCTGTCACTAAAAGTGTATTGGTTACGCTATAGGTAGATGGCAAATCAAGAGTGCCTGTTGTCGATGCAAGTGTTCCGGTTCCTGTAAGAATTCTTGCGCCACCAAGCTGGTCAAAACTATTGATTTTGAGAATAACATTTTCACCCAAATCAATCTGGCCGATACGATCAAGAATAATAGCATCAACTGCCGTTAAATCAACAATCAGCGGGTCACCTGCGGTTCCTCCAGTAATAACAATGCTACTCGAACCATCACCTGTTACTGTTTTTACCTGCTCAAAAAAGGTTTTTCCAAACGTCACATGGCTTCTGATTTCAACATGTTCAACACTTGTTATATTATAATTTGATATATCAACAGTACCATAAACATACAGCGTATCGTCACCCTCTCCGCCAATAATAGTTTCTACTGCACCATCGTTATCATCATTCAAATCGCTGCCGTTCAAATCTGAAAGATTATATCCAAGCGCATCAGTATCTTCAGGAGAATCAACTTTTCCGCCAGCGCTAAGATCACCAACAATAACAAAGGTATCATCACCTGCACCGCCATCCATTGAGTCAGTTCCCGCACCACCTCGCAAGACATCGTTGCCATCACCACCAATAAGCGTATCGTTCCCAGCATCCCCAGTCAGTCGGTCTGCACCACTTGTTCCTTCGCGAAGAAGATTTTCAATAACATCAGTCAGATTGACTGTGAGGGTTCTTGCGGCGCTGTTGATACCATCATTCGCAGTTACCGTCACTTCGTAACTATACGCATCAGTCTCGTAATTGGGGGTACTCGTGAACTGCAAGTTGCCCGACACAATCTCAAACAGCGCAGCATCGACTCCTCCCGTAATACTGAATGTCGCAGGATTTGTGCCAACCGCATCAGCATCTGTAGATGTCAGGGCTGCAACCAGAGTGGTATTCTCAGCTACCGACTGCGTGGCTTCGGTTGTAACGACAGGGGCTACGTCGTTGATGTCGCTCAGGTTGACCATCATGGTTTTAGCTGTGCTATTTGTTCCATCAAAAGCAGTTACCGTCACTTCGTAGCTATGCGCATTGGTCTCGTAGTCACGTGCAGTCGTGAACTGCAAATTGCCCAACACAATCTCAAACAGCGCCCCATCTGCTCCTCCTGTAATACTGAATGTCGCAGGATTCGTGCCAACTGCATCAGCATCTGTGGATGTCAGGGCTGCAACCAGAGTGGTATTCTCAGCTACCGACTGCGTGGATTCTGTTGTAATAACAGGAGCTGTATCGTTATCACCTGCGTTCAAAGGCTCTGATGCCGCCACAACATATTTCCAGAACGTATACGCTAAATTTTTAAAGGAATGAGGTGGGGTGACTCCAGAAACAGAACCGGAAATTTCTTTATAATAATGCTGTTCTACGGCATGAATAGTCGCAGCGAAACTGTTGGCTAAACCGCTATATGATGGCCAGACAACTTGATCACCACCGTAACTATATTCCTTAAAACGCCTTACCGCACCAATACCTATTTTTACTGTGCTCGCCATAATGTGCCTCCGATTGACCTGTTACGATTGACTATATACCCATACAGTTGTTTTTACATCACAAAGAATACAAAAACAAACCTCTTGTTGCAATATTTCGCTGCGAATAGTTTAAAGAAACACCTCATGTACAAACTTTTTAACGCAGGCCAAGGCAGACTACCCTCGTTTATAACTCCTTTTCAAAGCTCTTCCGATTTTCCTGCGTTATACTCCGCAAGTTCAGAGAGCTTTACAAAACTGTTCGCATTAACAAACCGTCCAGTATTACGTTAATGAAAAATCCTATAAAGGTTCAAGAAGATTGCAGCAGGGCAACTGGCACACCAGCAATCTCTGCTGCTTGTTCAGCACCCATCCCGATCTCTACCAACCTCTGGGCAACCTCAAGCTTGCCTTCAGCCTTGCCCTCATCATAGGCCGTATCAATCACATTTTTCAAGTCACGATATATCTTGAGGCTTTCCTCGTAGGCCGCAGCTTCAGCAGGTGAGTATTTTGCTATCTCTGCTATTTCGAATACTTTGCTGAATACCTTTTCCTGTAGTCGTTCTGGGCGATCAGTGAGCTCCGGCAAGTAACGAAGCAGATAACACCATTTATCGAAATCATTTACCAGCTCGTCAACACTTTTGCGAAACTTTGGCAGTTCAAGGTAGATGAAGGTGAGTTTATTGTAGAATACCTGGCCTGTCGAACGATCCATGAGCTTCACTTCGTGATGAACAACATCACGCGAGGCTTGATCCTCATCAAAGATAAAGTCAAGAATCCCAACCATATAGACCGGTTTCAAGCAAAAATCCCATGCCCCTTTTTTAGCTTGCTGCTGAATAGGAAAAGATGCGTAAAAGACCGAACGGTCTTTGAAATAGTTCTGCTTTGCCCTCTGCATCTCGACAATAAAGGTGTCGCCACGCTTATTTTTGCAGTGCAGGTCAAAAATAGCTCGTCGATCGTATGCGCTGCGGCCAGTCTGTTCTGTCGGCATAAATGAGAGATCTGCAATAATGCCTGCATCATCAGGCAGCAACGAGTTCAGAAAAGCGATCAAAAGATCTTTGTTCACTTCCGAGCCAAAAATCTTCTTGAAGCCGAAGTCGGTGAAGGGGTTGATGTAGCGCTCTTGCGTCGTCATGGTGTCAGGGTTCAAAGTTCAAGGTTTAGGACGACTGCAGCAGGGCAATCGGTACACCTGCCGTAATTATACGATTTTTACGGCAATTGTCGAAAACTATGATGGGTGTTTTGCATAACACCACGTCTTGGCTATGACCCCTGCTCTCCTGGTTTCCTTTCTCTTTCCAGAATTTCAACCGATGTTTTTGATCCTAATCGCCACTGAGCAGCACTTGAAAGGAATGTTTCATTTTCCTCTTTTTACAACAACAAAACATCACAAGCACTTATTCTTCGCTGTTTTTAATGTTTTTAATGTTATCTTTTTACGTTGAAATAAATAGCTGTTCTTTACCAGGAAAGTCAAAGTATGAACTTATTTTCTATTTCTCAAAACAACATTAGCCCCTTTTACCATGAACATTAACTTTACCGGCACCCCTAACCCCACAACGTCACATAACGCCTTAACGTGTTCTTAATAAACAAGATATGACTTACTGAACAAACCATCGGTTTAAAAACACCTCGAGGGCAGGCCTCAATCCCCTAATTGCCGTATTTTTGGCATCAAAAGCGACATTATATCCCTGAAATGGCGTAAAAATGCGCCATCAGCAATTTCGGCAGGTTCATAGTGGCTTGAGCAACGCTCACTTGCTCAGATTCTGGATTGGTTCAATATCACTCCACAATCTTCCCTGAGATGGGTTCGCAGAACAAACCTTCCCGTATTACTTTAATGAAAAATCCTGTGAATCAAAGTTCAAGGGTAAAAATGAGAGACCCGTAGTTTTCATGGCACGAGTATATGGCTCCAAAAGAATTGAGCTTGATGTGTCAGCAAAGTTGTTATAACAAGAAGCTCTGAATTTCGTTACATTATTACAACTATTTGTGACCAAAATGTTCAATTTTTTTATGAAGCTGAAAATTGCCTCGTTCGACTTTACCTGCTGTGAAGGGTGTCAGTTGCAGCTTGCCAATCGGGAGTCAACACTCACCGACTTTCTTGAGCTGCTTGACATCAGAAACTTCAGGGAGATTTCATCAGAACGACTTGGCGATTACGACATTGCGCTTGTGGAGGGAAGCATCAGCCGCCAGGATGAGGTGGAACGGCTGCTGAAGATACGAGAGCAGGCGAAAGTGCTCGTGGCTTTTGGCACCTGCGCCTGTTTTGGTGGTGTCAACAGCCTGAAAAAAAGATTTTCTTTGGACGAAACAATCAGGGATGTCTATGGCGAGATGACAATAGAGACACTTCCTGTGAGAAAAATCAGCGATATTGTAACGGTTGACCTGGCTATTCCAGGATGCCCGGTTGACAAGGAGGAGGTTGAACGGATTATGGTGAGTCTGGCCACCAACTCACTGATAACGTTTCCAAAATATCCAGTCTGCGTGGAGTGCAAGCAGCAGCTCAACACCTGCCTCTTTGACCTTGGCGAAATTTGCCTGGGGCCAATCACCCGCGCAGGCTGCAATGCGGTGTGCACAACAGGAAAAACCGCCTGTCTGGGGTGTCGTGGCCCGGCTGAGGAGCTCAACATGCCAGCCTTTATCGAGCTCATAAAAGAAAGAGGGCTCAGCCTCGACGACCTCCACGAAAAGCTGACCTTTTATAACGCCTTTGAACCTCTCGCTACCGATGAAACGTGACTACTCACTTGATCTCCGTCACTTGACCAGAGTGGAAGGCCATGCCAATATCCAGATTACGGTCAGGGATGGGCAACTTGTTGATGCCCGCTGGGCCATTGTGGAAACTCCTCGCTTTTTTGAGGTGATGCTCAAGGGAATGAGCGCTGAACGGGTCCCCTTTCTGACCTCAAGAATCTGCGGAATCTGCTCCATCAGCCACTCACTGGCAAGCATCAGGGCGGTTGAACGAGCCATGGGGATTGTGCCGCCGGTCGTGGCAGAGAAAACAAGGCTGCTGGCCATGCACGGCGAAACTCTCCAGAGCCATGCCCTGCATCTCTTTTTTCTCATAGCCCCAGATTTTGCTGGCACTTCCAGTGTTTTGCCGCTGATGCAGTCTCACCCCGATCTGGTCAGGGCGGGTCTTCAACTCAAGGAACTCGGCAACGAAATCAGCATTGTAACAACCGGACGCTGCACCCACCCGGTCAGCATTGTGGTCGGCGGGCTGAGCAAGGCCCCTGAAAAGGAGAGGCTCTTACACCTTCGTTCAATGATTCAGGAGAGCAAACCGGCGCTGGACAAAGCCTGCTCTTTTTTCCGCACGCTCACTATCCCTGATTTCAGCCGTGAAACCGAATTTATCTCACTCTCCAACGGATTAACCTACCCCGCAATTGGCGGATGCCTTGTTTCATCAGACGGGGTTAGCCTTGAGGAAAATGACTATCTCCTGATGACCAACGAGTACACTCAGGAGTTCTCCACCTCAAAATTCACCCGACTCAGCAGGGAATCCTCAGCGGCAGGTGCGCTGGCACGGTTCAACAACAACGACCACCTTTTGCACCCAAAAGCAAGAGCGTGCGCCGAAAGCTTCGGGCTTCAGCCGGTGTGTCACAATCCCTTCATGAACAATATCGCCCAGCTTGTCGAGTGTGTTCATATTCTTGAGGATGCCGGGGAGCTTGTCAACTCTCTGCTTGAGAGTGATCTTGCGGAGATAAAAACTCCCTATACACCAAAAGCCGGGGCAGCAACCGGAGCTGTAGAGGCACCACGCGGGATTCTCTATCACCACCTTGAAATTGATGAGCGGGGCAAAGTGGCAAAGGCGGACTGCATCATTCCAACGACGCAAAATAATGGAAACATCCATCGTGATTTGCAGCCGCTCGTTGAACAGACGCTCAGGGAAGGAAAAAATGACGGAGAGATCACAAAACTTTGCGAGATGTTGGTACGCTCTTACGACCCCTGTATTTCATGCTCGGTGCATTGAATGTGCAGGGAAGCGAAGAGTGCCTCCCTGCTTACAACACTCACAGAATCTCAACAAGCTCAATCTCAAAGGTGAGTTGCTGGCCTGCAAGCGGATGGTTTGCGTCAAGCGTCACCAATGTATCGGTCAGGTCAACAACCATCACGACCGCCTGCTCGCCATCAGCAAGCCCAACCTGCAACTGTTGACCGATTTCAAGCTCCATGTCAGCGGGAAATCTGTCACGATCAACATCGGTTACAAGATCTATACTGTGCTCGCCATAAGCTTCCGAAGCAGGAATAATAGATACTTTCTTGTCACCAGGAATCATATCTATGACTGCGATATCAAATCCGGAAATAACCTGCCCACCCCCGATCGTAAATTTCAACGGTTCACGCTCTGCCGATGTATCGAACATTGTGCCGTCCTCAAGGGTGCCAGTATAATGGACGGTTACTGTATCCCCTTTTTTTGCCTGCGCCATACAACTCCTCCTTTTTATGCTTATCAAAACGACTTACCTGTATTAACCCTCAACTTTAAAAACACATGGAACCTCAGAATCCTGGCTTTTGAGAGCCTACCCTGCCTTCAGCCTTGCCATTTCACTTTTCGAGCGACTCACACAATCCTCAATGGCCATTCCGCCAAAATAGTTTCCGGTCAGGAGAAGGTTCTTTTTTCCCTTCAACAACATATCGGTTTTTTCCAGCCACTTATGATGCCCCATCCCCAGCGAGGGAACCGTATTGATCTTTGAAACGGTGTGTTCTATCTTTGAAAAGCTGACCCCGAGCACCTCGGTTATCCGGCTTCTTTTCGTCTTGTCATCAAGACCCGGCTTGAAATGAAACGTAAAACCACGATAGTTTTCATCAAGAACGGTATCGCGGGAGACTATCGAGAAAAACACGTCGTTTGGTGAAATAATGGCAGCAACCGGCTTGAGTTTAATAGTATCCTTGCGAACAATAACCCCGACAGAATCAACTTCAGCCGCCTTGAGCTGACCAAGATGGTTGGCAATATCAGGATTGATATCCCACAGAAGCTTTGAGGCGACCGATGAGGGTGTTGCCATAACCAAAGTTTTGGCAGAATACTCTCCGCCACTGGCGCTCCTGATCACATAGAACCCATTCTCATACTTCACGGAGTTTACATCCTGGCTGGTAAAAATATTCAGGCCGCTTTTTGCCGCAATCACCCGTGCAACGCTCTGCATTCCCCCTTTGAACGTGTAGTTCTTCAGCATATCCTTCCTTTTTTCCCTGCTTTTGAACATCATGTCGGCAGGAAAATCATCAGTTTTCTGTGAAGGCACTGCATTGAAGAAATGGCTGATGACCTCATTGTAGTTCTTCTCTCCCACAATTTTTGAGTAATATGATTTCACACTCAGGCCATCTTTCTTCAGTTTAAAGAAATTCGGAGCTGAAAGAAGCAGTTCCAGAATATTGAGCCGGGAGACAATCGACTTGATTTTGTCATTCACAAGCAGGGTAAACGGTACTTTTTCGCGAGGAATGATTGATTCTGTGATCCCGCAAGCTTCAACAATGTCGAGCAGATTCTGATACGAGCTGTAACAGGTGTGCGCTCCAAGTTCCAACCAAAATTTCTTTCCATTTCCGTTGTACTGGGGAGAAGCAAAAGAGCCTCCGAGAGTATCATTCTTTTCAAGCAGGGTGGTTTTAAAGCCTGCATCGACACAATAAAAGGCAAGGCTCAAGCCGCTTATACCGCCGCCAACAACTACAACATCGTTTTGCATCATAAGAGACAAAGAATTACGGAATAACTGTTAAAAAAAACAGGACTGGCAAGGCAAGAGAACAGTCCCCCCGCAGGCCAGGTACAATCATAAACTTCCGGGCGCAATTTAGCGAAATCAAGGAAGAAGACCGCTTCTATTTATAGCTGTTTTTCCTCCTCCCGATAGTTTTGCGAGTAGCGCACATAGTTTTCCGGTGACTCCTCAATATTTTGACGCTCGGCATCAGTTATCGGGCGCATCACTTTGGCAGGAACGCCCGCAACCAGCATCCCTGAAGGCACGGTAAACCCTTGCCTGACCAGAGAGCCTGCGGCAACAATCGACCAGGGTTCAATAACACAGTCATCAAGCAACACCGCACCCATCCCGATCAGCACATAGTCTTTCACCGTACAGGCATGCAGCACAGCACCATGACCGATAGTCACGCAGTTTCCTATGTTCAGCGGGCCGGTATCATGGGTGACATGAAGAGTCACATTATCCTGCAC